>JAQGOG010000004.1 GCA_028293765.1 Gammaproteobacteria bacterium | reverse complement strand
CTCCGCCACGCGCGCAGGAACTCCGCGCGGTGCGTCTCTTCGTGGCCACGGTATCGCGACGAGAAATGAAAGGGCTCCGCCGCTTTGACGCTTGCAGCGCGAGCGATCTCGCCGGCCTGCGTCGTCGTCAGGTGTGCCTTTTGTGCGGCAAGGTCCCGGTCCCCCTCCCTGAACACCGCTTCGATGAACAGCAGATCCGCGTTCCGGACGAATTCCTCGATCAACCTCCTGTTGCGCTCGTGTCCGGCTGCGTCAGTTACGTAACATACCTTCTGGCCCGGCACGAACTGCAGAACGTCCCGCTTGAGCTCGCCCAACGACAACGTCTGTTCACGCGATCCGTCGCGGGTACGCCACCGAACCCGAACTGGCGCCTCATCCGGCGCGCCCGCTCTCACCTGCTTCTTGAGGTCCGTGAGCCACGGCCCCGTCGGCAAGCGGCGTTCTTCGAGCCGGCTCTTCCAGACGTTGATGCGCGTGGTCTCCTCGAAGGCAAAGGCCAGCGAAACAATATCGTGATGCTCGAGCGCCATGGCGCGAACCCGAAATTGTTCGTCCTCGAGCAGCAACCCGCCCTCAGCGAAGGAGGGGTGCAGAGCCTCGCGACGAAATTGCTCGCGGCTAGGGAACCGCGCGCGCTCTACTCGCCCGTCGGTCTGCAGCTCGTGGGCTTCGACGACGAAGTCCGTCGCATAGTTCTGCACCAGATTCCAGGTATACGCGGCCAGCTTGTGTTCGACCTGAGAAATGAAGTTCTGCGGGCCGTACAGTCGCACGCCCGTGTCACGCCCCAGGCAAACGCGCAGTAGATGATCGAACCCCGCGAAGTGATCCATGTGGGTATGGCTGACGAATATATCGCTGACACGCAGCAGTACCCGTGTCGAGAGCGACGTGACATCGCCGAGGTCGAACAAAATGGCACGACGCTGGAATTTGAGGTCGATACAGACACCAGGGTCGCCCCAAACGCCATTCAGGAGCTTTGCGCGAAAGATCGCTTGCATCTGTGTTCACTAGCGGGCGCCGGCTTCCGCAGCTCGCCGCCTCAACGTAGAGACTCTACGAGCAGCTAAAGAGTACGCCTCCCGGGATGAAAAGTGGCCGACGTCCGTCCGCAGCAAGTAGAGGCCCGCGTCCGCAGATGAAGCGTGGCAGGGTGCGCCGAGCGCGCACATTCGGAAAGTGTCGGGAACGGCTGCTCCATCGCGCGAGGGAATAAATCCTTCAGGGCCGAAGTCTTCACGCATGCGACAAGACTCCAGCGTACATCACGCTCGAGCGGTTCACCCAACTGCACTGGAGGGAGAAAGCCATGCTGCGATTCTGGATCCCGTTAGCACTATTGTGCGCCTCCCCGCTCGTGTATGGCAGCGCTTCTTCGGGCGCTGACGATGCAGCGGGATCGGTCGATGAGGTAATACAGTGGAACAAGACGCTTCTGACGATCGTCCGCACGCCGGCAGCGCAACCCGCAACCGTACACCCGACACATGGCTTCGCCATCATGCACGCTGCGATCTATGACGCAGTGAACGCGATCGACGCAACCCACAAGCCTTACTTCGTGCGCATTGAGCACGTATCGCCGCGCGCCTCACAGGAGGCGGCGGTCGCGGCGGCGGCCCACGAAACACTCATCTCGCTTTATCCGGCGTTTCAAACGACGCTCGATCAGCAATTCGACCAAGCGTTGGCACAAATCCCCGATGGTGTGGACAAAACCACGGGAATCGACGTCGGAAGGGCGGTAGCGCTGGCCACCCTGGCTCTGCGGAGCGACGATGGATCAGCCGCAACACCGCTCCCTTTTGTCTTTGGCAACGCCCCGGGAGACTACCAGTCCACACCACCCAATTTCCCGAAGCAACCTGTGTTCACGCATTGGTCTCGAGTAACCCCTTTTGCTCTCGAACGCGCGAAGCAATTCCGCCCTGGTCCGCCTCCGGCACTGACCAGCGCCGAGTACGCGGCCGTCTTCAACGAAGTTAAGTCGCTGGGCGTCGCCAACAGCAGCGCTGCTACTGCGGACCAATCGCTGATCGGCCGATTCTGGAACGGCGCGATTCAGAACTACTGGAATGAGATCGCTCAGACAGCGGTTCAGGCGCATCACCTGACGACCGCACAGAGCGCTCGTGTATTCGCGTTGCTCAATCTCACTTTTGCAGATGAGGTGATCGCATTCTACGACGCCAAGTACACGTACACCTTATGGCGGCCGGTGACCGCGATTCGAGCCGCGGCTACGGACGACAACACCCAGACGGCGGCGGACCCGAATTGGCTTCCACAAGCGGGTAACACCGCGGCTGATCCATCGTACCCCGGCGCACACGCCACGATCAGCGCGGGCGGCGCGTTCGTGCTGAACGCCGTCTTCGGCAACCAGCCGTTTCATTTGAACGTCACGTCTGAAGTGCTTCCCGGAGTCGTCCGCTCCTTCGACAGCTTTGCCGCGGTTGAGAACGAGGCGAGCCTGAGCCGGGTCTATGCGGGCCAGCATTTCCGCTCAGATGAGAATGCCGGCGAAAGGCTCGGCAGCGCAGTGGCCGACTTTGTCGTCGGCCACCTCCTGACCGGAGTCCAAAGACGAGACGACGCAGACGATTACTGATTGCATGAAGGCATACCGCTCGCTCCCGCGTGCGACAGGTGATGTGGTACGTGGGAGCCGGAACGGAAACTCGGGAGGCTAAACTCATGATGCGCGGATCCACCCTTGTCCTCATTTCTTTGCTAGGACTGCAGGCGCCCCTGTCAGCGCAAAATGCGCTACCGCGGCCGACCGAGGCGCCCGCGGGCTTTGACACGCCGACTCTCGTGAAGAGTCCAGGCTCGAAGAGCTCGAGTAATGGGATCGCCGAGCCGCCCGGCGACACGTTTGGACTCGATCAGCAGATCTACGAGACCGCGCACGATGTGAACAGCGGACTCGGTCCGGTGTACAACGCCCGGGCATGTGCCGAGTGCCATCAAAACCCGGTAAGCGGCGGAACGAGTCAATTCACCGAGCTGCGGGTCGGCCATCGCGACGCAAACGGCAACTTCGTGAATCCAACGGTGCCAATAAACGGTGGCGCTGAGCAGATTGCCGGCCGGTCCATAGTGAATGATCGCGCCGTCATCCCAGAGGCGCAGGAGCACATTCCAGTCACCGAGAATGTCCGGGCACTGCGTGCAGCGCTCAACACCCTGGGGGATGGATTCGTCGAAGCGATTGACGACAGCACGCTGCTGGCAATCGCCGCACGCCAGCCGGAAGTCAGTGCGGGGAGAATCCACGGCGAAGCCATCGAAGTGCCGGTTCTGGAGGCGCCAGGCGAGTCGCGTATCGGGCGCTTCGGGTGGAAGGACCAGCACAGCAGTCTGCTCTCCTTCATCGGCGACGCCTATTTGAACGAAATGGGCGTGACCAACCGGCTGCGCCCGAAGGACACCACGGCCGTCGGCAAGGTAACGCCCGACCCCGAGGACATTCCTGACAATCTCGGCCTCGCCGATATCGATCATTTCGCGCAGTTCATCCGCGGCACGAAGGTGCCCCCGCGCGATGCAACCCTTGCGAAAACCGGGCCTGCTATCGCTGGAGAGCGTCTATTCGACAGCATCGGCTGCGGTACGTGCCATGTTTCTTCGCTCACGACGGCCCGTCCCGGAACGGTCATCAACGGTGGCACGTTCGGCGTACCCGAGGCGTTGGGCAACAAGATCATTCATCCCTATAGCGACTTCCTGCTGCATGACATCGAAACAGGTGATGGAATCGTACAGGCGGGGCCGCAGGACACAGCCAACAAGCTGCGCACAGCGCCTCTTTGGGGCCTGCGCATGCGTCCCCGGTTCATGCATGACCTCAAGTCGCTGACACTGCAAGAGGCCATCGAACGGCACGAAGGCGAGGCGGAACACGTAATCAGGCGGTTCCGGGAGCTGCCACACGCTGATCAACAGCAACTCATCAGTTTTCTGGAGTCACTCTAGTCGCCCGCTCTGGATCGCAGCAGGTGAGCACGACCTCACCTGCCGGAGGCACCGTCTTTGCGGCGGGACAATACGAACCTGGCAAGCTAGTGTTGTTTTTGTCGGGGCGACCGCCCCGACAAAAGCCGGGACTCGGGTCAGGCGCGCTTGGAATGGTCCGTCGGCCGCCGCTCAGGGCCGATAACGGCGGCGTCATTGGCACTCAACCCGGCCATCGTCATGTCCATCGACAATTGCGTCGCTGCGGCGCTTGCCGGTCTTGACCTGGGCGAGAAGGTGACGATGCCCTCGCTCGAGGATAAATCGCTGCAGGCGACTTATGATGCGGCACGTCTGGCTTTGTTCGACGCCTCTCAGTCCGGCAAGCCGGCATCGCGTTATCTGAGCGCCAATCCTCCACGAGCACCTCGATGACCGAAGCCGTCCGCTCCTGGCCTCGTTCCAGTTTCTCGACGCGCGCCGCGATGTCTTTGTGCGCGGCCATCAGTTCCCGCAAGCGTACAAAAGCTCGCATGATGGCGCTATTCATTTGGATCGCGCGTTCGCTGCGTAACACCGACGACAGCATTGCAATCCCCCCTGAGTAAAGCCATATGGCGGACGGCGTAGCCCCATTTTGGCGGACGGATTGGAGATCACAATCTGTGACCTCCAATTTTCGAGGTCATGCTTCGAAAGCTGGAAGGCGCAATCCTCTGGGAAGCGTTCCAGGTTGCGCCTCAATGCCTGGTTCAGTGCTCTAGTAGGGACCTCATACAGGGCAGCCAAATCGGCAACGAACATCACCCGCCGACCCCGGATGACGTGGATGAGAGCTTCCAGCGGCCCAGGAAGAGAAGTGACTCAGGCGTGATGTTGTCGCGATGTTGTCATCGGAACCGATGTAGCCGGCCTGAGATGACAGGTCAGTTTGCTTACAACACCTCAATTGTCCAAGGCTCGTTGCGACGGATCTACACTTCTCCGGTGTCTCCTCGTCCGCTCCGATGAGATCGGCAAGCTCCTATATAGTCCGGGCCGAAGCGAGCCAGCCGGTCGAACCGAATACCCTCGGCTCACGGCGGCAATTTCCCGGCTTCGGATTGCAGGATCCAGCGCCCGATGAGCAGCCCACTGAGGCCCGCAACGGCGGATCCGATGAGGACCGCGAGCTTCGCACTCGCCACCAGGCCAGGATCTGCGAAGGACAGGTTCGCGATGAAGATCGACATCGTGAAGCCGATACCGCCCAGCAGGCCCACGAGCAGAAGCCCGCGCCAATTGACGGCGGCAGGGAGCGCAGCGATCCCTGATTTCACCGCGAGCCACGCGGCGAGAACAATCCCGAGCGGTTTGCCAACAACAAGGGCCACCGCTATACCTGCGGAGACCGCACGGCTGGCGGGATCTCCAAACGCGAGGCCTTGCAGACTGACGCCCGCATTGGCGAGGGCGAAGAGCGGCATGATGCCGTAGGCGACCCACGGGTGCAGCGTCGCTTCGACTCTTAAGACGGGCGCCAACATTTCCCGCTGGGCGCGCCCGAGCTGTTGAACGGGCTGAACTAGCTCGTGCGGATTTCCCGTTGCGAGCTGGGAGCGCTCGCGGTACTCCTCTAATGCTTGGTTCGCGGTCGTAAGCAGCACCTGCCGGCCTCGTAAGGTTGCGACTGGCGTGAGCAGTCCAAGAACCACGCCTGCCAGCGTCGGATGCACACCGGCTTGCAGAAAGCCGAACCAGACTATGAAGCCCGGCAACGTGTACGCCAGCGCATGCCTGAAACCGAGCCACCGGAATGCGAGCACGCCCAGCACGCCAAGGCCGGCAACGATGAAGCCCGCCGGTGCGAGACCCGCCGAGTAGAAGAACGCGATCACCAGGATCGCGGCGAGGTCATCGACTATCGCGAGTGCGAGGAGCAAGACACGCAGTGCTGGCGGAACCCTCGCCCCGAGGATGGCGAGAACTCCCAGCGCGAACGCAATGTCGGTCGCCGTGGGAATCGCCCAGCCCCGGCGCAAGAGCGGCCCGGTGTTGAAGGCGAGATAAATGAGAGCCGGTACCAGAATACCACCAAGCGCGGCCGCGACCGGCAGGGCCGCGAGCCGCACGCTCGAAAGCGCGCCCTCGTGCATTTCGCGACGGATCTCCAGTCCCACCACCAGAAAAAAGACGGTCATCAACCCATCGTTGATCCAGAAGTGCAGCGGCTGCGCGACGATCAGGGTACCGAAGCCAATCGTGAACGGCGTATGCCACAACGCTTCATAGGAGCTTGCGAGCGGGGAATTTGCCCACGACAGGGCAAGCACCGCCGCGGCGAGCAGCACTATCCCGCTTGCCGCCTCGACGTGCAGGAATCGCTCGAGGGAACTGAAGATTCTTCCAGAGAAAGGCTTCGCAGCCGCAGATGAGTGTCGATGCATGGGTCAACTCCGTGACGGGGCTGGCTGGCGGCCCGACCAACCTGAACCTATCAACGTCGCCGTTGCGCCATCGACACCCGCAACTGGTTTATCACGCAATCAGAGCTCGATCAACACATCATGCCGCTCTCGCCGCCAGCCAGAGCGGCGAGTCACCGGCGGTGACTATGCAGCGGGGAAGTCTCGCGGCTGGCGTACGAGACCCCCCACTTCAAAAAATTGGCCGAAAGCCTTACAAGTCCGACTTACCAGATCACCTGGGTGCGCAGCGCCAGTCCGTTGATCTTCGCGCCGATCGGAGTGCCCGGCGCGATGCCGCTGGCGTTCAAATTCAGTTTTGTGAAATCCGTATGCACATAGTTGAACATGAAGCGTATCTGGGAATTGAGGTACCAATTGAGCCCGGCAGTCAAAAGCGTCTCCCTGCCGCCATCGACTGCGTTAGGTTGAGCGGCTGCTGACAAGCCCGGCGCAAAATCGCTGATCAGATCGACATAGCTGGCCCGCACCGCAATTTCGCAGGCACCCCAGGTACCCTCCTTCCTCGAGAAAGGATGCGCCGGCACGATGGTGCTATAGGCGCCAATACCCGGAATGTATCTGCGGCTTTCGCCGGTGAAGGTCCAGGCTACTTCACCATAGGCGCTGTCGAACTTTGCAGACGAAAGCCCCGTGCGATCCACTTTGAAATGGTAGTACTCGCCCTGGAAGTAGACATTTTTGTAATTGGCGGCCGCCTCGGCGCCGTAGACAAGACCGCCGGTAACGGGATGGGCTGTGCTTCCGAGCCCTCCGGTAGTCAGGAACGAGGTCGGATCTATGCGCAACTCTGGTGGATCGTTGATCGTCACGGAGCGTGCGGTACCAGGACCGGTGTTCGGGGGCTCGATCAATTCGGAGACATCTACCCCGATATGCAGCGTGTAGTCGGGAGCCTGCAGCACCTGGTAGGTCGCGCGTTGGAAGGCGCCGAACCGTTCGGCGGTCAGAGTATGGCTGTCGCCGGACGTCGGGCCGGTCAAATAGGCGCCAACCCAATAGCGCTCGCCAAAAAACCGCGCGCCCGCGTTTGACCTGTAATCGCCCGCATTCAGAGTTGTTGCGACAATGGCTGCCGAAGAACGCTCGATGAACATGGTGTCGTTGGAACTGGTGGATTCATCGAGCGTGAAGTAGGTGTCCGAGTAGCCCAGCTCGAACGCCATACTCTTGATGCCGTTATAAATAAGCTGTGCCGACTGGATGCCTCTCGGGGTCGTATCTTGGGAATTGCCCGTCTCATAGATGAAGTTATAAGTCCAATCGCCGGCCACTTTGCCGGTGACCCCGATGCGGGCGCGGCGTGCATTGAAGCCATTCGATAGCGTGCCCGGTGCGCCATTGATGGGACCCAGCGTCGAATCCGGCTTGAAAGCGAAGTAGCCGCCCAGATCGAGGTGGATACGGCCCGTGACCGCAATCGAGTACTGCCCATCAGCGCTTTCGAGAGCAAACCTGTGTAGGCCGCTTTCCACCACTGTTGCAGCGGGCTTGGCGTTCGGCGCGTTCTGCTGTTGCATGGGATCAAGCTGCCGCTTCATATTCTCGATCTGCGTCTTCAGTGCCTGGATCTGCTTTTGCAGCGCTTCACTCTGAAGGGCGCTCGATGAATTCGTCGGCGCGGCAGCCTGGGCGCAGACCACGTCGGGAACGCCAACTGCGAAACCGACACTCGTGCTGGCCACAAGCAATATGGTTCGGATGTGCATCTGCGTCTCCTTTCGGGTTGGTGGCTGCAGCCATGGCTGGCGGTGCCGGGCGGGACCGAATCGACACCGTTGGGCTGATCTGAGACGGCCGCAGTGCGCATTTTATTGCGCATCGATCGTGCCCCTGTCATTTAAGAGCGCGCCCGGTCAGTTGCAGGACGCGTAAGAGTAGTTGCGCCTCTGGTCGAGGATCCAGGACTAACCAAATGGAACACTTGACGACGCGGAAAAACCAACACACCGCGTATGGCAATCTGATTACAACACGATACCGGCGGCCACGCCCCCGTTTGATCGGTGCCGTAAACTGCAGGGGATCGGCCAGTGCCAAACCGTCACGACGAGGTTTAAGTCAATGACAACGACAATGACATTGACAATAGGAGGAGGGCGACACTCCAACAATACTCCGCTACAACCTCACGAAGCTCAGCCGTAGCGGCCGCCAATGCCAGTGTTCCCAGCCCCTGGTGACCAAAGGCCAATCAGGTCCTGGCTAAAAATAGTGGCAAGGCGAGCTTGCCCTTCGAACCGTTCAAAAGGGTCGAATACAGCGGTTTGGATTGCTGCCGTCCTGTCACAGGCATCGGTCCGGCGTCGGTATCCGGGGTATCCGTCGTGCGCTGAAGTCAGGCCGCCGAGGCATTCGAGCGATGAACGTACGTCATCGGCCAAGCGACACAGGCTTGTAGGGAAAGAACAGCACGCCGCCATGGCCGCCGGCGTGTCGTGCCGCTCCCTACCTCACCGATTTCCGCACGGAGAAGGCCCCCCTGCTGCCGCGTGGTGTACTGGAGCGCGCGAACGGCAGAGGTCGTCACGGATCGCACCGATCCGAAAATTTTCTCGTTCCCCTCTTCCAAGAACGGTCCGGCCGGGGTGCCGGCCAGCTCCCGGGCGATCAATCAGCCTTGGCGGTCCAGTCGTTTCGCACGACGGTACCGCCTTTCATGACAAACCCTATCGTGCGCAGTGCCCGAATGTTTTGCAGCGGGTCGGCGCTCACCGCGATGACGTCGGCGTACTTGCCGGACTCGAGGCCACCGAGGTCCTTTTCCATGCCGATCAACTGTGCGGGATTGACCATAGCCGCGCGCAGCGCTTGCAACGGCGTCATTCCGGCCGCCACATAGAGCTCTGCCTCCGCTATGGTGGCGGTAGTACCGTCATTGGGCTCGAAGGGAAACTGATCAGTCCCGAGTGCGATGTTGATACCCAGACGAATAGCGTTCTGCAGCATGGCCCAATGGTCGATACCCGTGCTCTTGACGCGCTCCAGATACCAAGGCGGTGAGCCGATCTTGCGGTAGAACTCGAGCGCTCCGGGCTGCGTGACTACGATGGTGGGCACGAGCCAGACGCCTTTGACCTTCATCTCCTTCAGGACGGCCATGTCCAGGTGATAGCCGTGCTCGAAACAGTCGATACCGAATTTCAGCGCCTGATGCGCGGCCTCGCTCGAACCGTTGTGAGCGGTGACCTTGATGCCGTTGCGATGAGCCACTTCGATGAGCGTGGACATCTCCTCGTCCGTCATCGGGGCGGCGGAAATGCTGCCGTGTGAATCGGAGATACCGCCGGAAACGGCGATTTTAATCCAATCCGCACCCTGTTTGATCTGTTCACGGACGACATGAGCAAATCCATACGGGCCATCGGCCTCGAGCGAGCCGTGCCCGCCGGTTGGAACGATGACCTCGCCCGCTGTTTTGATGCGCGGGCCCATGACTTCGCCGCTCTCGATGGCGCGGCGCAAAGCGAAGTCTGTACCGTGATCCTCGCCGACCAGCCGCAAGGTCGTGACACCCGACAGCAGCGACAGCCGGGCGTTGCCGGCCATTCGCAGCACTTCCTCCACATCCGTCTCGTTCGAAAGCGAATCACCGGCAGCACCCGGCAGCTTCAGACCGAGATGGACATGCATGTTCATGAGTCCCGGTAGAAGCCACTTGCCGTCGGCGTGAATGATGTCAGCTCCCTGGGGCACGGACACCGCGCCGGCGGGGCCGATAGCCATGATGCGATCGCCATCGATGAGAAGGACGGAATTGGGAATCGAATGTCCATTGGCCAGATCGACGGCTGTTGCGCCCACGATCGCCTTGATCTGACCGGCCGCCCACGAGTTCGATACGGCGCCGAGCAGGACGACGATCGATATTCTCGCGAGAATCCGGTGAACGAGTTTCATGTGGTCTCCTGGAAGTGTCAGCTAGCGATGGGAACGATCGGCCGAGCGGCTCGCCGCTTGGTGTGCCCCACGGGATGCAAGCCAGCGCTCAACGTTCTGCTCGAGAGTCGTGAGCGGCATGCTGCCGCCGAGCAGGATCTGATCATGGAAGGATTTGATATCGAAGCGGGAGCCAAGAGCCTCCTGAGCGCGGGTACGCAATGCAAGGATCCTGATTTCCCCGATCTTGTAAGAAAGCGCCTGCCCTGGATAGGCAACATACCGTTCTACTTCTGCTGCGGCCTGCGCCTCGGTCATTGACGAGTGATCGGTCATCCAGCGGACGCTCCTCTCGATGCTCCATCCCTGAGCATGAATACCGGTATCGATCACCAGGCGGTTTGCTCGCAACATGGCGTAGTTGAGATGTCCGTAGGATTGCCAGGGATCGCTATAGAAGCCCATCTCCAGGCCGAGCGATTCGGCGTACAACCCCCAACCTTCAACATACGCGTTGGTCGAATCGAACCGGCGGAACGAAGGCAGATCCGTCCGTTCTTGCGCCACCGATGTCTGCAGGTGATGCCCTGGCAGACCCTCGTGCAGAGAGATCGTCATGACATTGAATTTATCTCGAACACCGGGGGCGTATATGTTCATCCAAAGGATGCCCGGGCGGGAGCCGTCCGCCGCGGCAGGAGCGTAGTACCCGTTGTCCTGTGACTGACGCGCAGACGCCGGCAGCGCGCGGATCTCATATGCCGCTTTGGGCAGCACATTGAACAGGGCGGGTAGCCTCTCCACGATTTGTTGACGGGCTGCCTGGAAGGAGGGCACGACATCCTCCGGGCGCTCAAAGTGCTGCTGTGGATCGTTGCGTACGTGTGCCAGGAAGTCGTGTAGTGTTCCCTTGAAATGGACCGTCTTTTGCACGGCCGTCAGCTGCGCGGTGATGCGACGCACCTCAGCCAGGCCAAGCGCGTGAATCTGCGCCGGGCTCATGTCGGTCGTCGTGTGGTATCGCACGTAGTAAGAGTAGAGCGCTTCGCCGTTCGGCATCTGGCCCAGGCCAACAGTCTGGCGGGCGTGAGATAGGTATTCAGTCCGAAGATAGTCGTACAAACGCTGATAGGCCGGCTGGATGACAGTCGCAATCTTCTGCCGGTATGCCACCGTCAGACGTGCGCGCACGGCCGCAGGGATAGCGGCGGGCATCGACTCGATTGGATGCCAGAATTGCGTCTGGTCGGGGGCAATTGCCAAATGGGCGTGCAGCTGCGGCAACATCCTTGCAACGACGATGCGTGGAAGGACGATACCCTCTGTAACTCCCTGTCGCAGCCGCTGAATGACATCGTCCGTCCAGCGGGAATAATTGTCCGCGCGGATCAGAGCCTTGTCGTAATCCGCAACCGTCTTGAAAGGATAGGAGCCCGACCCTGCGGCGTCCGCCGCATAGCCGACGTGCAGCCCCCGGAATTGGTCGATCGGCAGCATGCGCGCGAGCTCAAAGAGGCGGCTCCCGTAAAAGCCGAGGTCCGTGTCGAGCCGATAGCGCAACATACTGTAGCTGGTGCGATCGTCAGCGGACAATTGCGCTGGATCGAAGGTGGCAAGCGCAGCTGAGTAATGCTTCAGCATGTCCAGCAACCGTGCCCGCCACTGATCTTCGAGGGAGTCATCGAAGAGTTCTTGTGACGAATAGTCACCTGCGGAAAGGGCGACTGCCGGATTCAGTCGCAGGAAATCGGCCCAGTAGGCTTCCAGAAGCGCGTGGAATTGCCGTTGAGAATCCTGGGCAGCGGAAGTGGCAGAGGGCCTCACCTGATGCTCAAGGGCGTTTGAGCCATTCGGGACGCCCAGGCACAGCGTAACGGCAGCCAGGAGGCTGACACCACAGGACTTCCCCGCCGGCGCCTTTCCGGCGCGATGAGCGAGCCGCCTCTGACGGCTGGCATGCAGCCTCAAGCGGCTTGCCGCGGTGGTCATTTCGACGCGGCCTGTTCGGAGGCGATCCATCGACTCACCCGGTCCTCCAGCGCCCACAGCGGCAGATAACCACTCTCCAACACGACGTGATGATATTCGCGCAGATCAAACCGTGATCCCAGCGCCTGCCGCGCCCGCTCCCGTTCTGCGACGAACTTGAGCATCCCGACGGTGAATGCAGTCGCCTGACCAGGTACCGCGATATAGCGATCGACTTCTCGTACGATCGTCCCATCCGGCGCCGCGGAGTTCTCCTGCAGGTAACGAATCGCTTCGTCTCTCGACCACCGCTTGTAATGCAAGCCGCTGTCGACGACGAGGCGACACGCCCGCCACAGCTCTCCGGTGAGACGGCCGAGATCAGCGTACGGGTCCTGATAAAATCCCATGTCCTTTCCAAGCCGTTCCGCGTAAAGGCCCCATCCTTCCACGAAGGCGGTGTCCTGCCACCATTCGTTGACCTTGCGAAGTTTGGGAATCGCTGCGTCCATCTGGATCGTCGCGATCTGCATGTGATGGCCCGGCACCCCCTCGTGATAGAGCAGATCCTCCAGCTCGTAGGTCGGTTGCAAGCGCATGTCGGACAGATTCAGATATACGACGCCCGGCCTACGGCCGTCCAGGGTGCCGGGCTCATAGAATCCGCTGGGAGCCGAAGCCTCTTTGTAGCGGTCGGTGCGGCGGATTTCGAGCTGCGAGGGCGCCGCGGAGTCGAAGACCTGCGGAATGTGCGCCTGCATGGCCCTGACAATCTCTCGCGCGCGCGCCAGAAATTCCTCGCGGCCGGCGTCCGTGTCAGCCATGTAGAAGCGCGGGTCGGTCTTGGTTTTCGCCATGAATTCCCGGACAGATCCGTTGAATCCGAGGGTCCGCATCACGGCGGCGATCTGGGCATGGACGGTCGCGACCTGTCGCATTCCCAGAGCGTGCACCTCGGCGGGCGTCATGGTGGACGTGGTGAACTGCCGCACCAGAAACGCATAAAAGGCATCACCATCGGGCAGCTGCCATACGCCGCCCGTGATCGGCGTACGCTTGCCCTGATCTTTCAGCACCTCAATCAACTCTTCGTAAGCCGGCTGCAGATTCCTGCGTAAGGCTTCGCGCGCCGCTTCGATCCAGCGCGACTTGCGATCGGCTGCAATATCGAGCCGCGAAACGCGCCGCTTGAAATCGGCGAAGATCTGACTGTCCAGGCCTCCGTCGTGCGGCGCGCCGGTGATGACGTTCTGCGCCCCTTCGATCAGCAATGGGTAGACGGTCTTGGGCATGAAGATCCCGTGCTCCGCCTGCGCTTGCATACGCCGTACAAGCTGGTGCAGCGCTGGCCTTGCTGCCGAGATGCGTCGCACGTAGGCACGAGCATCGTCCTCGGTTTCGAGCGGTTGCGCCCCCGTCAACGTGCCGGGAATGTCGATGTGCAGACCGACGATTTGATTGAGCGCATAGAAATGATCCCGCCAGCGATACCGGTTCAGCAGCAATTGCTGCTCGTCCGTGAAGACCCGATATTGCAGCTGCCCGGAAGCAGCGAGCTTGGCGTAATCGAACCGCGTTTCGGCCGCGCGGATATTGGCTCGAACTCGAGCCGCGTCTTTCGCCAACGCGGCTTCCGAAGTGTCATTCCAACGATCGTAGCCCGCCTTCGAACCGAGCTGCGTCGCCAGTTGCGGGCTGCCCGCCAGATTCTGCTGGTAAACCGATTCCAGGAAGGCGGCGAAGCGCTGCGATTCCGAGCCATCCGCGTTCGCCGCCCCCGACACCGCAGCAGCCGCCAGAGCCACCCACAGACGAAAAGCCGCCAGTCGAGTGCAGGGGGCGCCGATCATCGGCCTAGTTCGTCCAAACGGTTATTCTGACGCCGGCACTGCGATAGGAAGGCTCGAGGAACATGCCCGTGGCGAAGGCCTTTTCATACGCATTGGTGTAGTACTTCTTGTCGAAGAGATTCTCAACGAAGGCCGTGACGCTCCAGTTTTCCCGTGTGATGCCAGCTCGCAGATTCCACACGTTGTAGGCCGGAACGCGCCATGGAAATCCGGTGTGAAATTCTGAGTTCTGATCCGGCACGATACCGCCCTTGTAGTACCACTCCAGCCGTGTGAAGGCGGAAACTCCGGGCGAAAAATTGTGCGTGTACTGACTATCGGCGTGTATCGTCCACTTCGGCGAGTTCGGCAATGTCGCGCCGCTGAGATCACCTTGACCTCCGGTACCCGTCTGCGCGTCGCGATAGGAAAGGTAGTACGCACGATCGTATCCGGCACCCGCGCCGGCGGTGAGCCCAGGCAGGACGAGCGCCGTCGCCTCCGTTTCGAATCCATAGCTGCGTGCGCCAGTCGCATTCGCGATACCGGTGAGAAAGAAGACGCCGCCGTTGTTAGGGAGCTGCTCACCGATCGAGTAATTGGCCTGGATGTCCTTCCAGCTCATGTAGAAGACGTTGGCGTCCAGGCGCAGCCGCTTGTCCGCGGATTCGCTCTTCACCCCGAATTCGTAGTTCGTCAACGTTTCGGGTTTGTACACCTGCGTGCCCCCTTTCGCGAGGCTCTGCGCCTCCACGCCACCCGCCTTGAAGCCCCGCGAAATCGTCGCGTACAGGTTCACCTGCTCCGACAGCGTATAGAGCAGGGACACGCGCGGCGAGAAGTTATTGAAGGTGGCAACACCATTCACGTAGTTCTTTACCAGAGCTCCGGATGTGTTGTACCCATCGTTATAGACCCTCTCATGGGTATAGCGCGCGCCGACGGTCAGTGCGAGTTGCGGATCGATGTGCCAGGCTGCCTCACCGAACACCGCATAGCTGGTGTCCGCTGAATCGGACAACGACGAAGTGACCTGGAATCCGTTCGGCAGACCGAAGGGATTATCCCCGCCGGTATAGGTGTACTGCGTCGTATGACCGATGTCGTGACCGTAGAAGAAACCACCGGTCCAATCGATCGCATGCCCCGGCGCCGATTGCACGCGCAGCTCTTCACTCAAGGAGCTGCGCTTGATGGACTCCTGTTCGTAGAACAGGTCGAGGCTCGAGCCGTCAATATCTCCGCCTTCGAATTCGTCCGCACGCAGATAGCCGATCACATTCGTGACAGTGAATTGATCGGCATTGTACTTGACGCGATTGGCAACGTAGTTGAATCGCGTACCGTCATTCTGCGGACGGTTGAAATTCACGGCGCTCGTGTTGTTCGGCCAAAAGCCGACGCCGTCGGGAATCGCGACGCCGTTGTAGGGCGGCCCGCTATACAGCACGCTGCGGGAGAAGTCGCCGAGAACGCCCGATGGAACGCCGTTGCGCATTCCGACACGCTCGTTGGTCGCCGTCGCCGTGGTATCAATGGTCAGCTGGCTGGTGGGTGTATACCGGACGATAGCCTTGCCGTAGGTGTACTTGCTATTGTTGCCGCCGCCGATCAGGTTGATGTTCTTGATGTTGCCGTCGCTGGTATCGTCACGACCGACCACGCGTACGGCCAGAATATTGTCGATGAGCGGAACGTTCAGGATGATGTGGCTGTCCACGGTGTTGAAGCTGGAGTACTGCGCGCTCGCTTCCGCGAAGAAATCGTTGGTCGGCTGTATGGTGCTGATGTTGATGGCGCCGCCGACAGCATTGCGGCCGAAATACGTGCCCTGTGGACCGCGCAATACTTCGATCCGATCGATATCGACGATTTCGGGGTTGGAGGTGCCTTGCGCTACGTTGAACTCGTCGATGTAAAACCCGAAGCTGCCCTCCTTGATGTTGTTGTCCGCCGACAGCTGGTCGCTGACGCCGCGCAACGCCAGTTGCTTGCGGTCGCGGGTGCCCTGGCTGGTGAAACTCACGTTGGGCGTCTGCGAAAAGTAACTCTCGACGCCCTGGAAATTGTCCTGGGCGATCTGCGTACCGCTGAATACGGTGAGGCTTATCGGCACGTCGCGGGCATTTTCCTCACGGCGCTGGGCCGTGACCGTAATCTCCTCCAGGCCGACCTGGGCCGAGCCGTCTTTGGTAGTGTCTTCGGCAGTTGCGCTGGCCGCATACGAGGCAGCAAACATGGCCGTGGTGCTGCACAGGATCAGCCTGGCGCCAGTGCGCCGAGGCCTCTTTAGGGCTGGTGTCATACAGGTCTCTCCCATTTCTTGGTATCCGACGGGCCGACGCCGCATGGCTGGCGGCGTACGGCGATTGCGCCAGCCCCCTAGATCCGGCGCAGCATCATTGCTTTTTCCCGGCGCCGCTGACAGCGGGATCGGGAACACTCACGAAGTTGATCAACGAGATCTTGCCGTTCCTGACTGCGGCAAAGCCCATGACGCGCTCCCGACTCTCCTTGCCGTGCTCGCGCGCCTTGACGAAATGATGGGTGAAGATCCGATCGCCGCCAGGGGACTCGAACTCATCGATGAACGGCAATTCGATCTCGACCATTTCCGTTCGCGCCTGGATGTCGCGGAAGTGGGCTGCCCACTCTGCAAGTCCCTTGCACCGGTCAACGCCGTTGACACGCAAGACTGCGTCCGGGGCGAAATATTGAGCAAATGCGGCCGCCGTAAAGCCATCAGGACGCTTGTAGGCCGAGTTCCACCATACGAACATGTCGGTGAGCACGTCGCCATGGGCTACCGCCGGGCAACGACCCCAAGGCAGCAGCAGGAGGCAAAGAGCAAGGGTGGCAGCGACCTTACGGTTCGAAACAGTCATGCGATTTCCTTCTTGGAGAGGAATGGACCTGCAGCATGCGAGGCGCTGCGCCAGGCAATCGGCAAACCGCTCCGACAGCGACTCGATTATCGACTGACGGTCCGGTCATTCAATGACCGCGCGGCGGGGAATCGTTGCTTTGCGCGCAACGCTGCGGGCGGGGTGGTTTCAAGTAGCGGCGCACCCACCGAGGCGAAGATCGCAGCTGCCGCCATCAATCGTTCAATCCGTATTTCATGATGCGGCCGTGCCGTCCTTCACGATCCCGCTCGAGCACGAATACGTCGCCCGGCGGGCCTGTCCGTAGGGCCACTACGGCCCCGATGGCATCGTGATCTTCACGATCGAGCGAGATGTCTCCAATCCGTACGTTGGCTGCAACGTGCGCGGCATCGGTCGCCCCTATGATGACTCCCGCGACGCCCTGCCGTTCGAGCATGGCACGTGAGGCGACAGTAGCGATGTCGCATCCCTTGCGGTCGGCGATCTCACGCAGGACGGCCAACAATCTCTGCAGAAGCGCCCAGCCGCCGAAATCGTCGATGATCAATTTGTATTTGATCAAAGACCGGTTCTGCGGTGCGGACGCGGGCTCCGGCCGGCCGAGCCAGCGATCGGAAAGAAAGCCGCCGGCGACCGTGCCATAACACAGCAGGGAGATGCCGAAAGACCGGCACTTCTCGATCATCCCGCCCTCAGGACGGCCATCCAGCAGTGAATACTGCAATTGATGAGCGACCACCGGCACGCCGGCGGCCGCGACCTCAACCAGATGCGCGACATCGAAATTGGTGAGCGCGAGGTGCGCGATCTTACCCTTCGCGCGCAACTGCGCGAGCGCGAGCGCCGCTTCGACATAGCCGGGCACCGCGAAGTCCCACCAGTGAAACTGCACGAGGTCGAGTCGATCGGTGCCCAAGCGCTCGAGGGAGCGATTCACGACTCGCTCGACGTATCCGGCATCCACGTGCTGCAGTGAATGCAGATTCGGTACGAACTTCGTGTGAACTTGAGTTTGGGCGGCGAGCTGCGGATATCGTGCCCGAAACGCTCCGATCAGCGACTCGACGCCCGTGTAGATATCGGCACAATCGAACGTCGTGATTCCCGACTCGACGAACACAGCCATGTCGCGAAGCGCCTGCTCCCGATCAACGGCTCCATGATCGCCCGCGAGTTGCCATCCGCCCTTGATGACACGGGAAATGTCATACCCGGGAGCTATCTCGACGCGGGGAATCATCGCGGGGCAGGGTTTCCGGCTACAAGGATCATTCCTGGAGCATGCGGCAGCGTTCGCGCTGCTTCAATGACACCGCACGCTGGAATGATTGCGGGCTCCGCAATCGAGAGCTTCGCGTCTGCACCCGCCGGGGAAACCCGTCGCACACACCGATGTAAGCGGCGCGGACGGCTAACCGGTGTCGGCGCGCGGCGCGTGGCTCAGATCATGCCTCCCAGGATCCGAGATGGCGGCTGTAGACAACCTTGATCGTTCGAGGCAGCGTTCGTATCCATTGAGGTAGGACATCAAATTGTTCAATAGTCGCAACGGCGCGGGAGTCAGATGACGCCCGAGACGGCCGATCAGGTGAACTGAAGTGTCCTCGAGGGCCGCGCTCTGCACCGGTATGGCCACGAAAGCCCCGCGCTCGACTTCCTCACTCACGGCGAGCATAGGGAGCAGAGTCACGAGCTCACCGGAGCACAGCAATGTCTTCAGCAACGCAAGCGAGTTTGACGTCACGCTGGGCTGCAGAAACACACGCTCGGCCACCTCTGCCACCTTGATGAGCTGGCGAGTTCTGAATGATGACTCAGGCAGACACATGGGGTGCAGCGCCAGCTCCGCAAGCGTCACACGTTGCTGTTTTGCAAGTGGATGCGTTGGCCGCATGATCGCGCACAAGGGATGGCGAACGGAGGCGAGCACGCGGATGCGCGGATCATCCGACGCCTGAAACGCCAAGCCCAGGTGAGCTTCATCCTCCAACACCGAACGTGCGACTTCGCTCGAGGAAGCCATCACTCTGACGTCCAACAGAATACCGCGATGTTTCGCAACGAACCGCGAGACCAGCCCCGCCAGCTGGGCGCCGATGAAGCCCTCCCCGATCGCCAGGCTGAGGCGACCGGTACGCAGGCCCTTGAGGTCGGCAAGGCGCGCCTCGAAGGACTCGCGATGCGTCAGTTGCTCGCTGTAATAGTCGATCAGAAGCTTCCCCGCTTCGGTGAGCAGCAGGCTGCGCCGTCCGTGCTCGATGAGGGCCACTCCCAGCTCCGCCTCCAGCTGAGAGATCTGACGGCTGATCGAGGAGACCGCGACGCCCAGCTGATCCGCGGCCGCGCGCATGGAGCCGAGGCGGGCAGCTTCGTATAAGTAGCGCACGTTCAGGTCATGCAAGGCAGTTGTCTCCACGGAGCAGGCCCCGCAGGAATCCGGTGCAGGCAGGCGCCCCGCTGTTTTTACTTCGAACCTAAGGCATCCTAGTGCCCGATTGTTCCCGGTGCAAATTCCGTGCCGCCGGTCGCACGCGGACACGTTGATGTGGCCATCGGAATGCATTCGAGCGTTTCGAAGCGTGAACGCCCCGATTCTTCTCACGAGAATGGAGGTTCATACGCCGCACTGGCATACAAACGGTGCAATTCGCGACAGACTTGCGCGGTGACTGTGCGTGCAAGACTGCCGCCCCCTTCCCGGACGACTTCGTTACGACTGGCAGGAAATTAGGAGATCTTGTTTGGCACAAGCACGGCAAACCGGGATCGGATGCAGGGAAAGCCTTACGGGAGTTGAGGGAGATACGCGTGGCCGCCCTCGCCGGCGTGGACCTCGGCATGCTGACGCTGAGCGTGGTCAGCAACCCGTCGAGCAATCCGAAGACGTCTGCGAATGTTGGGGCCAGTGTCATTGCCGCGCTGCGTAACGGCGCCGCGGCAGTGCAGTTCGCTTAGTGCCGAAGCCGCTGGAGGACGTCGGGGCGTCAATAGAATAATGCCGACTAACCAAGGTGCGGCGCCTGAGCGTACTCATGGCGAACCAAACGTCCTTTTGAGACTGCGATCTGCAGCGCTGCAATAGATCTGGGATTTGATTCGGCGAGTGCTTGCGCGGCTTTGGCTCGTATGCTTTCGGGATTGCTGAGCGGGAGCGACGACCACCGCTTTGCATCGTGATTGCCCGTCCGAACGGCGCCGGCAAGACGCGGTCATCCACCACACGCTGGCCAACAGCAGTCATCGC
>JAQGOG010000211.1 GCA_028293765.1 Gammaproteobacteria bacterium | reverse complement strand
CTGTTCCCGGGTGGGGTTGGCTCGTCGCCGCTGGCTTCGCCAGCATCCTCGTCGGAGTCATTCTCTTGCTCGGCTGGCCCGGCACTGCCCTCTGGGCAACGGGTCTGCTACTCGGCGTCAACCTCATCTTCGGTGGCATCACGAACACGACTCTCGCGCTCGCCTCCAGGACGAGCAGCGCCTCGCCGGAGATCCCCCGAGGCGCTTAGAGGTCGTCAACTCGGGGGGTGGTCACACTCGCGCCAGGGCCTCACGTAAACGCTAGGCTGCTGCCTGTCCTCGCAAGCCCTCGCGCCGCGGGTACTCATGCCCGTGTGATGCCGGCAGACGCACGACGAACTCGCTGCCCTGCCCTGGCCCTTCGCTGTGCGCGTCGACCGTCCCCCCGTGCAGCTCGACCAGGTGCCGGGTGAGCGCAAGGCCGAGTCCCAAACCGCCTTTGGAACCGCGTTCAGCCTGCAGGTAGGCGTCGAATACGCGTGGCAACATTTCACGTGCGATCCCGATGCCCGAATCACGCACTTTGACCAACACCCAAGCGGGCTCCGGCTCGACTGAAACGCAGATTCGCCCGCTGTTGTCGGTGAATTTCGCGGCATTGACCAGCAGATTCGCGAACACCTGGGTCAAGCGCCCCGCATCGCCGTCGACCATCGTCGTGTTGGGGGGAGTTACGAGCGTCAATTGGTGCCCGCGCGCCGCGATGAGCGGCTGGGCAGTCTCGATAGCGGAGGCGATGGTGGCCTCGAGATCGATCGACGCACGCCTGAGCAGGATCCGGGCGTTTTGCGAGCGGGCGAGATCGAAGAGATCGTCGACGAGCCGCGCGAGCTGCGCCACCTGGCGCGCCAGCGTCGCGCACGACTGGTTGACGACTGCCGGCTCGTTCATGTGTTGCACGAGCAATCGCAACGCTGTCGAAATCGGTGCCAGCGGGCTGCGCATTTCGTGCGCCGCCAGTGCAAGAAACTTGTCCTTGAGCTCGATCGAGCGGCGCAGCTGCACGATGAGACGCTCGTTTTCGTCGGCGTCGGTCGCAATGATGAGCCACTCGCCGCTCCCATTCTGCATTGGGTTACCCCATTCGAGCTGCCGCACGTAATTGGAGTCCGGTGTGAATCGAATGCGCCGCTCCAATGCGTACGGTTCCCCGGAAAGCACCGCCTGCTCCCAGGTCTGCCTCCAAAGGGGTCGGTCTGCCGGGTGCAGGGCTGGCAGGTAGCTGTCGAGAAACCGGGCTCCCGCACCGATCGCTGTAAACGCATACCAGGCTGAATTGCCATACGAGAGCCGTCCGCCCGCATCCACCGCCCAGATGAGCTGCGCGAGAGAATCCGCCAGCCAATGAAAATGCGTCTCCGTCGGGTGCACAGCAGTTGTCCTTGCGCCTCTCAACGACCCCATCGATCGTTGCATCGCTGGTGGTGGATCCCGCGGGGCGACTTCGCCGCCGGAGGCATCGGCGACGATGCGATTCGCGTCAAGTCTCGCGGCGCGCTGCTGCCCGGCTCGGTGAGGCGATCCGCGACCTCTTCCAGGGCGCCGCGATTGCAGATCCGCACCTGGCGTACGGCCCCCAATGCGATCGTGTGACGAGCGCGCAGCTCTGTCAGGGTCCGGCTCACGGTCTCGACGGCCATGGCAAGGTAGTCGGCGATATCGTATCGAGACATTGGCAGGAGCACCGTGTGAGTCGCTGCCGTGTGGTAGCGGTCTGCCATCTCCAGCAGGAACGTACTGACTTTTTCAAGCGCGCTGGTCCGCCCCAGAGTCACCATGCGCCGCTGCAAACGGGTGATCGACTCGAAGGCAGCCTCGCGGACGATCCGCGCGATCTGCGGGTCGGAATCGGCAAGCCGCTCCGCGCTGCGACACGGATAGCGGGCGATGAGAGTCCCCGGAGCGATCGCCTCGACACAGAACTGGCGGCACTCGGCAGCGTCGAATCCAAACATGTCACCGGGGAGGATGAAATCCACGATGTGGCGGCGCCCGTCGCCGGTCAGGGTGCTCTTGCGGGCGGCACCCGATAAGATCCGAAACCAGTATTCGCTCGGGTCGTTGAAGCGGTAAACCGTCTCCCCGATTCCGTATCGAGCGACGCTCGCCAGCCGCTCCAGATCGCCCAGCGCCCGGTCTCCAGGAATGCCTTCAACGGGCTCGCGAATCGGCATTGACGGGGAAATTTCCACGCGGTCCTCCCTGTTCCTGGTTTGGTAGGTGCATCGCTGTGCGGGGGGAACAATAGGGGCAAGACGCAGGCGAGGACCAGTGCACCTTAGGTTTAACGAGGACACCCTTTCCGGTGTGCCTCCGGCTCGAGTAGTCTCAGGGCGGGCGGCGGGCCTCGACCGCGGTTTGTACGAGGCGCAGGAGCTGCTCGGCGTCAAACGGCTTGTGCAGCACCGCCATAGCTCCGGCCTGTAGTAACTGTGTGTACACTTGGCCATCGCCCTCATCTTCAGCGGTGGCGACGATGGTTGGTATAGCCAGATCGCCGGCACACAGCTCGCGCTGCAGCTCCAGTCCGCTCATCCCCGGGAGCCGCAGATCGAGAACGAGACACGCTGCTTCACGGCCATGTCTGGATCGCAGGAACTGTTCTGCGCTCGAAAAGCCCTGTGTTCGGAAGCCATTCGACTTGAGCAGGTCCCGGGTGGCCGCGCGCATGCCCGCGTCATCGTCCACGACTGCAATGAAAAATTGTCGGTTCCGCTTGGCCATCGCGTCGCGAGGATCGTGCTTCAACGAGCGAACGGAGGTGTCCGCACGTGTAGGATCGGCCAAAGGAGGCGGCGGTTGCGTTGAACGACGCCACGATTTAATTAAGTCGGCCGATCATGTGAACCAGTTCCGCGACGCTGGCGGCGCCCATTCTTTCCATAATTCGGCGGCGATGCACCTTGATAGTGTTCTCGCTGAGCCCAAGCTTGGCAGCAATCTGCTTGTTGAGCTTCCCCTCGACGATCAGCGTCATGATTTGATGCTGCCGTGCGGTGAGCAGCGTGTGCCTGTCGCGTATTTCAAGCATCTCGGTACGGCGGATCTTGGCCGCTTTATCGCGGTCCAGTGCTTGCCGAATGGCATCCAACAGATCCTCGTCACGGAACGGCTTCGGGAGAAACTCGATGGCGCCCGCCTTCATGGCCCCCACCGCCATTGGAATGTCGCCATGCGCAGAGATGAAGATGATGGGAATCTGCTGTTCCCCTCGAGCCAGCTTGCGTTGCAGATCGAGGCCGCTCAAGCCCGGCATGCGCACGTCGAGCACCAGGCACGAGGGGCTCTCAGTCTTGCGGCGACGCAAGAACCCCTCCGGAGACGCGAAACACTCCACACGCAGGGCAACGGATCCAATCAGGCTGGCCAGCGCCTCGCGGACTGAGGCGTCGTCATCGACGACGAACACAACGGAATCGGCCGCCTTCACTTCGCATCGGCTCCGGCAAAGGGCAAACTGAACTGAAACCTGGCACCCGCCGGCTCCTTGCGCACGGCCCAGAGCCGGCCACCGTGCGCCTCGATGATGGACCGGCTGATCGCGAGGCCAATTCCCATCCCTTCTGGCTTGTTGGAGTAGAAGGGCTCGAAGACGCGCTCCAACACCCCCTCGGCGAGCCCGATGCCGCAATCTTCCACCGAGACCGCAACCCCCGCCCCGTCCGCTGTCGTGGCGATGACCAACAGTCGCGGCCGCGTCGTAACCGTGCCCATCGCCTCGATCGCGTTCACGATGAGGTTGAGCAGAACCTGCTGCATCTGAACTCGATCACCCCGTATGGGGGGGAGCCGCTCGGCGAGGTCGGTTCGCACCGTGATGTCATTTCGACGCAGCTCCGTCTTCAAAAGAACAAGCACCTCGTGGACGACGGAGTTCAGGCTCAGCCGATTGCGCTGTACCCTGGTCTTTCTGACGAGGGCTCGGATACGCGTGATGATCCCGCTCGCCCTGTTGCCGTCTCTGACGATGCGCGCCAGTGCCAGTTGGGCCTCGTCGATTCGCGGCTTCTTCCATGCGAGCCAGCGGAGGGCCGCGTTGGCATTGGCGACGAGAGCAGCCAGAGGCTGGTTCACCTCGTGCGCAATCGAAGCCATCAGTTGACCCAGAGTTATCGCGCGCGAGGCGCGGGCCAGCTCTGCCTGCATGCTGCCCAGTGACTCCTCTCCGTGCCTGCGCTCTGTGACGTCCGCGACCGTGCCGACGTATTCGGTGAGTTCCTCGGGCTGTCCGAATACCGCATAGGCGTGGCTGTGGATGTGCTTGACCAGGCCATCGGGACGGCCAATGCGGAATTCAGACTCGAAGTCGCGGCCGGCACGAATCGCTTCTTGAAACTCCCGCTCGACGCGGGCCCGCTCGTCGGGGTGCACCATCTGAAAAAACAGCTGATAGGAAACCTGGGTACGGATGGGATCCAGACCGAAGATCCTGAAATGTTCCCGCGACCAGAACAGCTCGCCGGATGAGCAGTTCAAGGCCCAACTTCCCGTACGCGTGATCTGCTGACCCAAGATGAGATAGTCCATGTTGCGCCGCAGTTCTTGTTCTTGTCGCTCGTGCTTGCGCAGATCATCTGCGAGGCCCTGAATTACGCTCTCGCACTCCTTCACCGTCCGTTGCGCCTCTCTCAAGCGTCGGTCCGTCTTGGCGGCGAGGGGCCGCGATACCGCCTCGCTGCTCCGGCGGCCGCCCAAACTGAGCAGCATTCTGTGCACCTCGCGCTGGGCTTTGTCCGGAGCAGCGTATTCTTCGGGTGGTACGTGAAAGGTGTTGTTGCCGATCCCGCGCCGGTGGGCCACGATCTCATGAGCCTGGAAGGCATCCCGAACGAACTCTGCTGGCAGGGCCGAGCGATTGTACATACAGAGCAGGGTTCCGCCGCTCTCTACCAGCACCCGGGTCAAGCTGTTTTCGTACTCGATCCAACGCGCGAGCACCGCGGGGCCACCGAGAACCCCATCCGCTTGTACGACCCCGCGTAGTCCCGAGAATCCCTCAGCGACAGCCTGTTCGCCGGCCTTGCGCCAGAAATCGAGAGTGCGCTGTGTGAGAAGACCTCGGTGCGTAAAATACGCGCGCTCAATGGTCGTGAGATCAACAACATGGGATTCCACCGCACGCTGGATCCGTGGGCTGGCGGCACGCATCGTTTCGCGAAGCGATTTTTCAGAGCCGCCCGAGACCAGGCACAGACACTTTTCGCCCCGCGCAATCCCGACTTCCAGGAAGGCTTTGAGAATTTCCCGACAGTCCTGTCGGGCTTCGTACAGGGAACACACATGCACTCCGCCAAGTGCTTCCAGTGCGGAACGCAGCGGCGTTGAGGCGGTCTCATCCACATCGGATGCCCTCCGACCGTCCAGCGACCCGCGCTTTCGTGCGCGCAGGCGTGTACCGCCGCCCGATTTGGCCGGACCATGAGAGGTCTCTTGCGGCATGCAGACGTCCTTGGCAGCACCGGGGGCTGCACGACAGGCGAACACGTCGCAGCCAGCTCGCGCCACACGACGACTTCCGCAAGCTTATACCGTTGCCCAATGGAGCGCAGCGACTCCGCCGGCTGAATTTTACGCCGGCGCGCCGACCTTCCAAAATTGATGCAAGTCAACGCCGACAGATGTTTGAGGATCTCGAGGTGTCACTCGACGATGACGTACTCACGATTCGCCCGGAAAGCAAATCCGAAAACACTGCCGAGCCCGCCGGGAAGCGGGACCACCATGGAGCGCGACCACGGACGAGTGCTGCGTTCCTTTCGTCTACCTTTCTCAGACCGGCCATCGAAGGCGCACCCGTCTCGACCCGACGGGAACATCGGTACCGGCGCTGTGGTCACCGCACCGGCCGAATCCTGTCAGTTGCGCTCGAACAGGCCGGTCAAGTGCCCGCGGGCCAGGATCTTGCCATGCATCTCCCGGAGCAGCCGAGCACGGCTGCGATCACGCTCCCACCACATCAATCGTGGGTACCGGTTCGGCCAGAGGCTTTAGGATCTTCGTGGTGACAAGCATCGTGCGCTGCTCGGTGCGAGCACTTTGAATACGAGACGAGCGGGGGCTACGTCGTGTTCCCGGAAGACAGCAAGCTCTACGCGTGGAGCGCGCTCGCTGGACGACAGTCGCTGTTTGATTCCGCCGCCGGCCGGCGCACCTGCCAGGCAAGACGGCTTATTTCACCAGGTGCGGTATCGATGGGCGTTGGAGTAGCGCGTACCCCGGAATCGGGACTACCCCAAACGCGAGGGATATTGGTGGAGCCAGTCGGGATCGAACCGACGACCTCTTCCATGCCATGGAAGCGCTCTCCCAGCTGAGCTATGGCCCCACGCGAGCCGCGGGAAACTACGCATCCCTCCCTATATTGTCAAGCCTGACGGGAAGGAGCGTCTGTAGGTTACAGGGCGCCGCGCAATGTCGCGATGCCCTGGCGAAATCGTCCGGCAACCGTGTCACAGTTCCGGCATTGAACGCCTCAGGCAGCCGGCGAAGATCCTAGCGCTGCATCCATGCGTGCGAGAGTGCGCTCGCGGCCCAGCAAAAATAGCGTGACATCGATGGGAGGCGAGACCGCGGTTCCGGTCACTGCTACTCGAACAGGCTGCGCGATCTTTCCCAGGCCGCTCTGAACGCTGGTAGCGAGGTCATTGAGCGCGGCGTGAATCGCCGCGGTCGTCCAGTCGGGCAAAGCCGCCAGCTGCGCACGAACCTTCGCGAGCACCTGCACCCCGTCGCCCGCCAGATGCTTGGCCGCCGCTTTCGGATCGATCTCGACTGCTTCGATGAAGAAGAAGCGACTGTTCTGCGCCATCTCCTTCAGCGTCTTCGCGCGCTCCCGCTGCGCGAGGATCACCCCTTCGAGCAGCTGCTGGTCGTCGCTGTCGACTCCCAGACGGCGCAACTGCGCGCGCAGGTGGGGCACCAGCGACGCCGGCTCGGCCCGGACCATGTGCTGCTGATTGAGCCACAGGAGCTTTTCGGGATTGAAGGCGGAGGCCGCCTTGTTCACGTCGTGAATATCGAACGCCGCGATCATCTCATCGCGCGTGAACACTTCCTGGTCGCCGTGCGACCAGCCGAGGCGTACCAGATAGTTCAGGAGCGCGTCCGGCAGGTACCCCTCCTCCTCGTACTGGAGAACGCTCACCGCTCCGTGACGCTTTGATAATTTCGCACCGTCCGGCCCAAGGATCATCGGAACGTGCGCGTACTCTGGGACAGTCGCGTCCAAGGCGAGAAGCATGTTCATCTGTCGCGGAGTGTTGTTGAGATGGTCGTCTCCGCGGATGACGTGCGTGACTCCCATATCCATGTCGTCGACCACGACGCAGAAATTGTAGGTGGGCGTACCGTCCGAGCGCGCGATGATCAGATCATCGAGCTCCTTGTTCTGAAACGTTACGGCACCGTGCACCAGGTCGTTCACCACAACGGCGCCGTCCAGCGGGTTGCGGAAGCGCACGACCGGTTCGATTCCCGGGCGCGGCTCCGTCCTGTTCCGGCAAAGCCCCGAATACCGCGGCTTCTCCTTGCGCGCGATCTGCTGCTCGCGCATGGCATCCAGCTCCTGCTTCGAGCAATAGCAATGGTATGCCGTCCCCGCGACGAGCATGCCGCGCATGACTTCGCGGTAACGATCGAAGCGCTGCGTCTGGTAGTACGGCCCCTCATCGGCATTCAAGTTGAGCCACGCCATCCCCTCGAGGATCACGCGGACGGCTTCATCCGTAGACCGCTCACGGTCCGTATCCTCGACACGCAGGATGAATTTGCCGCCGGTGCGACGAGCGTAAAGCCAGCTGAAGAGTGCTGTCCGGACGCCGCCTACATGCAGCAGGCCGGTGGGGCTGGGGGCGAATCGGGTAACTACTGCCATGAACCACCGCAGGCGCCTCGTCGCCTTGCGCGCAGCGAGGGCTTAAGAGACGTAAGTCTTTGATTTCTGGTGGGCGGTACTGGGATCGAACCAGTGGCCCCTGCCGTGTGAAAGCAGTGCTCTACCGCTGAGCTAACCGCCCATTCGAGAAGGCGGCAAGTCTATAGAGCACCTTTGCCGGAGGCAATGATCCGCGCGCGGCCAAATGCGAATCATTCGCACCTTAGCGCGTACCGACCTCTCGCCCCCTTCCTTCCGTGAAAGGCCGATCGTCGACCTCTCCCCCTCCACGGCGCAGAAATCGGGATCGACCCGGCGGACGGCGTAGCTAAAGTCGAGGTCGCCCGATCGCGATGCCGCTTCCCGACAGTACCGTCAAACCCGGCGCCGCGGACCAGTTCGAATTCCGGATCGCGATTTCCTCCCGGCCCCTCTCCCTTCCACGGCTTGGCGGCAGTATGCAGACGGACGAGCTTCAACTTTCCGTTATCCCTTTTTGAGAATCAGCGATGAGTCCGGACGGAGGGACGCGAGTGTCAGCGGCCGAGAACGCGCTCGTAGACCAACAGGTCATTCCATGAGAAGCAGCAGAAAATAATCTCGCGCATTGCCACCACGGTGGGCAGCGAGGTACGCACCGCGGCGACCGCTACTTGTGCTGCCAACTCGACCGGGTACCCGTAAATTCCGGTGCTGATACTCGGGAAAGCCATCGTCGCAAAACCGTGGTGATAGCCGATCTCCAGCGACCTTCGGTAGCATGACGCCAAGAGCGCCGGTTCACAGCTGGTACCGCCGCGCCAGACAGGTCCTACGGCGTGGATGACATGTCTGGCAGGTAACCGGTAGCCCTTCGTGATCTTCGCGTCACCTGTCTCGCAGCCTCCCAGCAGCCGGCATTCCCGTAGCAATTCCGGTCCCGCCACACGATGAATTGCCCCGTCGACGCCTCCACCTCCGAGCAGCGACGAATTCGCGGCATTCACGATGGCGTCGACAGCGAGCGTCGTAATATCCGCCCGCAACGCGCGAAGTAGTGCTGCCATCTCTGAAGCCCTCTAATTACGACATCGATTGTCCACGTAAGTCACGCGCGAGTTCTCGTCGTGACGGCCAGCGTGGGGTCCAACGCCAGAACAGCCTCAGAACCATCAGACCCTTCGTGCCGGTATGCGACTTGCTACATTCAGGGCACCCCGTTTGAATAACACACATCTAAGCCGCGGAACAGGATCACACGAGGGGTTGCTATGGTCACGCATGCGTCACCTGAGCTAGGACTGGCGAAAGCGCCGAGGGTGCTGCTCATCCTGGACATGATCAGCGACTTCAACTTTCCGGATGGTCCCGCCGTCTTGCGCGCGGCGCGGCGGATAGTGCCTGATATCGAGCGTCTCAAGGCGCGCGCGGCAGCCGCTCGGGTGCCGGTCATCTATGTGAACGACAACATCGGGCCGTGGCGTTCCGACATTCGAGGACTGTTGGCCCACTGTCAGGCGGCCGGCGCGCCGGGAGCGGATGTAGTGCGGCGGCTGGCGCCCGGCGATGACGACCTGGTGATCCTGAAACCCAGGCATTCAGGGTTTTACGCGACGCCCCTCGCAGCGATACTGGAGCAGGCGGGCACACGACAGCTCGTCCTGACGGGGGTATCGGCGCATCAATGCGTTCTCTTCACGGCCAACGATGCACACCTGCGGCATCTTGAGCTCATCGTCCCGCGAGATTGTGTTGGTGCCGCGTCTGCCGCGGATAACCGCCTTGCGCTGAAGTATTTCAGCTCCGTACTCGGCGCGAATACGCGCGAGTCCTCCCGGCTGCAGCTGCGACCTCACTCAAAACGAGGCAGCAGGGCGTGACCCCCGCTCGCCCAACTCGCCCTTCTCGTCAGTGACGCTGGTTCGCAGACTTCTCGCGGATCTCTTTGAACTCGCTGCCTGCGCTCCACTGCGGCCAACCCGATGTCGCAAGCTTCCGTCCCAGACCATAGAGAAGCGTGACGTCGAGAGCTTCTCCGCGGAAATCCATGTTGGGCGTCCACTCGTCGCCGGGCTGATGATAGCGATGTGCGTTGTAATCTTCGCGGCGAGCGCGGCCCGCAGAAGCACCACCGTTCACCAAATCATCGCCGGCCGAGAACGACATCGCCGGCACCCCGCGTTTTGACAGCGAGAAATGATCCGAGCGAAAGAAATGGCCTGCTTCCGGAGACGGATCCGCTGAGTAGGAGCGCCCCTGCGCGCGTGCGAGCTCCACGAGGTCGTCGAGCAAGGTATTCTCGGCTTTGCCGAACGTGCTCACGTCCTTCGTCGGTCCGTAGACGCCCAACATGTCCATGTTGATATCAGCCACGGTCGTCTCGAGAGGATAGACCGGGTCGGTAGCGTAGTACTCCGAGCCCAGCAAACCCCTCTCTTCCGCGGTTACCGCCATGAAGACTATCGAACGCGCCGTTCGCGGCGCGGAGCCGAACAGGCGGCCGAGCTCGAGCAGCGCCGCGACCCCGGTGCCGTTGTCGACCGCGCCGTTCAGGATGCGATCGCCGTTGGCATCCGGCGGGCGCACGCCAAAGTGATCCCAGTGAGCGCTGTAGATCAGCGTCTCATCCGGCTTCGTCGCCCCAGGCAGCCGGCCCAGGACATTCTGTGACTTCACGACGTCGTGATTGACGCGATATGCCGCGCTGAGCGTCACATTCCCAAGCGTCACCGGCTTGAAGTCGCGCGTCTGCGCCAGCTTCTTCAAAGCATCGAAGTCGAGCCCAGCCTGTTTGAACAAGGCCGCGGCGGCATCATGCTGAATCCACCCTTCCATCTGCACGTGCGCCTGCGACGGATCGTTGCGAACGATGTCGTATATGGCATCCGTGTTTGAGTTCACGACTGTGGCCCAGCCATAGGATGCCGCAGCCGTGTCGTGCACGATGAGCATGCCGAGCGCGCCCCGTCGGGCCGCCTCTTCGTACTTGTAGGTCCAGCGGCCATAATAAGTCATGGCTTTGCCGCCGAAGTCGCCCGTGCCGGTTGCGAAATCGGGATCATTGACGAGTACGACCGCAATCTTCCCGTGGAGATCGACTCCCTTGAAGTCGTCCCACTTGCGCTCCGGTGCCGCCACCCCGTACCCCACGAACACGAGCGGCGCATTCTGAATGGCCACCTGGTCGACGTTGGTCTGCGCGGCGCGGATGGCCACCTGCTGCCCCTGCGCCAGCGTTAGCGAGCGCCCGCCAACAGTCAACGACAGGCTGAGCGGACCGGCGATCGCAAATTTCGCCAGCGGCACGTCTTGTGTCCAGCCGCGCCGCCCGTCGACCACCGTTCCCCCTGGCTGCAATCCGGCCTCTTTCATGCGATCGATGATGAAGAGCACCGTTCTGTTTTCCGCACGCGTCGCCGGCTCCCTTCCCTCGAACGCGTCCGAGGAGAGCAATTTCACGTCGACGGAAAGTCGTGCCGGGTCTGCCTGCAACGGCGCAGCGAGCACAGGAATGACCGGCGCCGACACAATCGTCGCCGCCAACAGCAGGCTGAGCTTGTTCAAATAAGCCCGCTCACCACACCAGGTCGTCGGGTACCACGAAGTCCTTGTATGGATCGTCCTTATCGACGCTTTCCGCAGGCGGTACATAGGGCACGATCGCATGTTCGTCACGCTCGCGGATGCGCTCCACGGCTGCCTCGGGTACGACGGCGTAGTGCCCTTCGTACCGGACGACGGCCGCCTTGCCTTGAATGAGCTGCTCCCGCAACTGGGGCGTCACCGCCAGGCGTGCCAGGCGCGTTCCATCGGCGAAATTGAAATATTCGTCGCTCTGGACGGCGGGCAGACGGCACTGGTCGATCAATTGCTTGACCTGCGCGCGGCGGGCCTTCGCGGCCGCCTTCTCCTGCTGCCGGCGATTCAGCTCCTGGTCACGGGCGTTTTTCGCTGCCTGCGCCTGGCTGGCGGCGAGCTTTTCCGCGGAAACCTGCTCCGGCTGATGCCGCGATCGCGGCCGCTGCCCTTTGGAGGTCCCCTTGACCTGCTTCTTGGTGCCCAGACCAGCCTGGATCAGCTGGTCGCGCAATGACATGCTCATGCCTCAATCTCACTCGTCGCAATACCGGGTCGGCCTAGTTTACCCAAGCCCCCGTGTGTTTTTCATTGCATGCGACAAAGGCGGTCATTGCCCACCTCAGGTCGGCCCCTACACGGTCACGTCCGCGGCCGCGCTTCTGGGCACCATCGGCTCGGCGGGCCGCCAGACCGGCCGCCGCACGAGGGTGCTTTTTCCGAACAGCGACTCGATGAGGTCGACCGCCAGTGCGGCCGTTCTGTTGCGCACGTCGAATGCCGGATTGAGCTCGACTATATCCAGCGACCCCAGGCGGTGAGTATCGGCGATCATTTCCATGCACAGCTGTGCCTCGCGGTAGGTCGGACCGCCGGGGACGGTGGTCCCGACGCCGGGCGCGATATCCGGATCGAGGAAATCGACATCGAAGCTGACGTGCAGATGCGTCCCGGCATCGAGGCCGGCGAGCGCGTGCTCCATCGTCTGGCGCATTCCCATCTCATCGATATGACGCATGTCGAAGACATCGAGCCCCTGCTCATGAAGGAAGCGCTTCTCGCCGGTATCGACACTGCGAATGCCGATCTGCCGCACGCAGGACGGCTCGATTGCAGGGGCCGGCCCACCGATCTCCACCAGCTCGCGCGGCCCGAAGCCGCACAGGCACGCCAGCGGCATGCCATGAATATTGCCGCTCGGAGACAGCTCGCAGGTGTTGAAATCCGCGTGCGCATCCAGCCACAGCACACGTAGCTTGCGGCCCTCTTCCCGACACCGCCTGGCCACCGCACTGATGGAGCCAATGCTGAGGCAATGATCGCCACCGAGCAGGATCGGCAGCCGGTTCAGGCGCAATTCGGCGAGCACGGCCGCGTGCACCGACTCGTTCCAATGCTGGACTTGCGGCAGGTGCCGGTAGCCGTCATGCGGCGGCTGCCACGGATTTGTGGGCCCGCTCAGGTTTCCGAGGTCGAAAACCTCCAGCCCGCGCTCCTGCAGCGCCGCTTGCAACCCCGCCACTCGCAGCGCCTCCGGGCCCATCGAAGCACCGCGATCGCCGGCCCCGATGTCGGTGGGCGCGCCGATGAGGCTCGCCTGCCGTGCCGCGTTCAAGCGAACACCGCTGCCGTTCGCGCGGCAGCCGCGGGCTCAGGCGCCAACAGCGCAAACAGGTTCTTTGGATTATCGAGATCCGGCACGAGGTCGATCTGCTGCTGCGAGCCGCGCTGCTCCTGATGAATCCGCCGCAGATAGCGTAAAGACGAAAAATCCTCCAGCGCGAAACCGACCGAATCGAAAATGGTGACCTCGCGAGCGTTCACCCGTCCGGGCCGGCGCCCCACGAGCACGTCCGTCAATTCGGCAACCACAAAGTCGGGCTCCATCTGCTGAATTTCACCTTCGATCCGCGACTGCGGCTCGAACTCGACCACCACACGCACATCGGGACGGCGCAGGATGTCAGGATGCAATTCGGTCTTGCCGGGACAGTCGCCGCCCACCGCATTCAAGTGCATGCCGGGGATGATCATCTGCGGCGTGAGAATGATGGCGTTGCGCTTGTCTGCCGTAACTGTCGTGACGATGTCAGCGCCCTGTACCGCGGTGGCGATCGACGCACACCGTACGACACGCAGACCTTTCAGCCGCAAGGCTGAAAGATTCCGTTCGAGCTTTTCCGTGGCCGCCGGATCGGTGTCGTACAGGCGCACCTCATTGATGCCCAGCATGTGGTGGAATGCGATTGCCTGGAATTCACTTTGCGCGCCGTTACCGATCAAAGCCATGACGCGGCTATCCGGTCGCGCCATCCGGCGCGCCGCCAGCGCCGACGTTGCCGCAGTACGCAAGGCCGTCGTGAGTGTCAACTCCGACAGCAGCAGCGGATACCCGGTCGAGACATCCGACAGCACACCGAACGCCGTCACCGTCAATAAACCGACTGCGGTGTTCTTCGGATGTCCGTTAACATACTTAAAGGCGTACAACTGCCCATCGCACGCCGGCATGAGCTCGATCACACCGACCGGCGAATGGGTCGCATGCCGCGCCGACTTGTCGAATTCGCGCCACCTGAGGTAGTCCGCCTCGATCTCGCCGGCCAATTCCTCGATGAAACGCGCCGGGCCCAGACGGCCCACGAGCTCCTGCACACGCTCGATACCAATGAAGTCGACCATATCGCTTGCTCCGGTGGGAGCGGCCCGCCTCGGTGGACGGAGCCGCTAAGGGAGCATGGTGTTGCGCGGCACAGCTAAAGAATAGGCAAAGAACTGCCTATAAACGCCATCGGAATGTACAAAGTGACAGCCACTTATGGCATTTCGTCTACAATGTAGGCAGCCAAGGGGAGCCCGCCGTGGACGACATCGATCGCCAGCTCATCTCGATCCTGCGCAACGACGCCCGGACTTCGGTGGCCGCCCTCGCGAAAACCCTCCGTGTATCGCGAGGCACGGTCCAGAACCGCATGGCCCGGCTCGAAGCCGACGGTACGATCGCCAGCTACACCGTGCGTCTGAAACCGGCCGTCGAAGAACATCGCATCCGCGCTTTGATGACGGTGGCCGTCGAGGGCAATCGGGTCGATGGCGTAATCAAAGCGCTGCGCGGCGATCCCGCCGTAACGACACTTCACAGCACGAACGGACGCTGGGACATCGTCGTCGAGTTACGTGCCGACAGCCTCGAAGCCTTCGACCGTGTGCTCGCGAGAATCAGGTTGGTGGAAGGCATTTCGCAGAGCGAGACCAGCCTGCTGCTCTCGACGTTCAAGTAACTCACGCAGACAGCGCGGCCCAAGGAGCGATGCCGGAATCGACTCACTCGACGCGCTATTACGTCGCTGCGAGAAAATCCGAGTCAACGGCTTCGAGGAGGGTCGGACCGCGCCGCAGCAGTGCAACTTGCAACGCTTCCGCGAGCGCCGCGGGTCCCCTGGTCCGCACGCCGTCCGCGCCACAGGCGCGAGCGAGCGCTACGAAGTCCGGATTCCGGGCCACGACCCCTACCGCTGGAATCCCCGCCGCCCGCATGTCGTCGCGGATCTGCCCCAGCGCGCTGTTGTTCCACACGATGATGGGCAGGCTCAATTCCAACTCGACCGCGGTCATGAGCTCCTGCAGAGTGAATTGCAGGCCGAAGTCCCCCGCCAACGCGATGACGGCACGTTCCGGACAAGCGATTTTTGCGCCGATCGCGGCCGGCAGCGCATACCCGAGAGCGCCGTATCCGGACGGCAGAAACCACGCGCCCGGACGATCCACCGGAAACGCATAGTTGCCTAGATAGGCGATCTGGGTCATGTCCGTGAATACGGCGCCGTCCGCAGGCAGCGTTGCGCGAATCGTGCGCAGCGCTCGGACAGCCGCCTGCGAGGCAGCGCCAAATAGCTTTTCAATCTTTTGTCGATGCACAGCGGCAGCGCCCGCTTGCGTTCGCCACCCGGAACGCGTGGCGGTAGCGGCAGCGATCGCTTCGAGGCTCGTGCGGGCATCGCCGTGGATCACGACGTCCGCCGCGTAGTGATCGGAGAGTTTGGCCGCATCGATATCGATACGAATCAACTTTCCGGTCAGGGCAAGCCGGGTCGTCGTGTAGACATCGGTCTCCGACAGCTCCGTGCCAACAGCGAGCACTACGTCCGCGGCAGCGACGAGATCCTGGATCTCGCGGAATTGCAGTGACGCGCCGAGGTTGGCTGGATGATTCTCCGCGAGTACGCCCTTACCCGCCGCCGTGGTAACCAGATAACCATCCAATCTCTCAGCCAAGTGGCGCAGCGCAGCGCCCGCCGCCCGACTCCCTCCACCGGCGATGATGAGCGGCCGGTGCGCTGTGGCGAGCAACGCGACCGCCTCGCCGATCGCCGTGGTGGCAGCGTCCGAAGTGCTACAAAAATGCACGAATCGTTCCGGTCGCCGCGCAGTAGGTTCCGCGAGCAGGTCCAACGGAACCTCGAGATAGGCGGGCCGCTGCCGCCCCGATTGCAACGACGCGAACATGGCCCGCAGGTGGTCCCGCACGTCGTCTGCCGAAAGAGCGGTGCGAGCCATGCCAGCCGCTCCGGCCGCCAGGGCACACTGATCATTCAACTCGTGCAGCACGCCCCAGCGTTTACCCAGAGACGCCCGCACCGGCGTGCTTGCGATGACGATCATCGGAACGGAATCCGAATACGCCTGTGCCATTGAAGTGAGAATATTGGTGACCCCCGGCCCCGATATCACGCAGGCTGCGGCCGGCCTTCCACTCGCCCGCGCGTATCCGTCCGCGGCGAAGCCGGCATTCTGCTCGTGGCGCACGAGAACATGCCGGACACCGGCAGCCGCAATCCCGCGGTAGAGCTCGAGCGTATGCACGCCCGGAATGCCAAACACCGTGTCGATACCGTTAGCCGCGAGCAACTCGACGACGTAGCGGCCAACTGTCCAGGAGGTTGTGCTCATCCGGTTGCAATACTGGCACAACGCACGCAAAGTCTTCGCATGAAGTTTTCTTCTCTCGTAGAGCGGATCAGTGGCGAGGGTGCCGACGCCTGGCTTACCCACTACGAAGCCGCCGCGGCACGCGACCGCGGTGAGGACGTAATCATTCTCAGCATCGGCGATCCGGATATCGCCACGCCTGCGGCGGTCATAGAGCGAGCCGTAGAGCGGCTCCGATCCGGAGATACGCACTACACTCCCGCACCGGGGCGGAACGCGCTTCGGGAAGCGATCGCCAAAGCTCACACAGCACGCACCGGCCAGCCTGTGGGACCCGAAAACGCCGTATTTTTCGCCGGAGCGCAAAATACGCTGTTTGTCGCATCGCTGTGCCTGGCGGGTCCGGGTGATGAAGTCATCACGTTCGACCCTATGTACCCGACCTATCCGGCAACCATCGAAGTCTCCGGGGCACGCCTGGTGCGAGCACCCACGGGGCCGGGGCTTCGACCGGATCTGAACGCGCTCAAAGCACTCATCACGCCCCGTACACGGGTCATCTTCTGGGCGACGCCCAACAATCCCAGCGGCGTCATCCTGAGTGAGTCGGAGCTCGCCACCATCGCCGAGCTCTCGCGCCAACATGACCTCTGGCTCGTCTCGGACGAGGTCTATGCGGGGCTGGCGCCCGGCGGACGCGTTCCCAGCCTCGCCGCCCACCTGCCCGATCGCGTCGTGACGGTCGGCAGCCTGTCGAAATCGCATTCGATGCCGGGATTTCGTGCCGGTTGGCTCGTGGGGCCCCGCGAGCTCGCCGCACACGCCGAGGCGTTGTCCATGTGCATGCTCTTCGGCCTCCCCGGCTTCATCCAGGACGCCGCGCTCACCGCATTGTCGATCGCGCCGGAGGCGGAACGGCGCATCCGGGAGTATTGCGATGTCCGGCGCGCACGTTTCGTCGCCGGCCTGCGGGGAATTTCGGGCATTCGCGCCTCCGCTCCGCAGGCGGGCATGTTCATGTTGGTCGACGTGAGCGCCACCGGCCTGTCCGGATATGAGTTCATGCGCGCGTTGTACGCGCGCCGCAAGGTTTCCGTGTTGGACGGAGCCGCCTTCGGGCGCCAGACCGCTCACTTCGTGCGCGTCTGTTTCGCTACTGATGAAGCGACGATTGACGTGGCCTGCGAGCGCATCCGCCTTTTTTGCGAAACGGATCTTGCGGATCTGCGGGGCAAACGCACCGCTTTTTAAAGCGGACTCGCGACCCCGGCGCAGGTCGAATTCCCGTAGAATCCTTCCCCTTATGCCAGATCAGATCCTGACGACCGTGGCGGAGGACTCGGGCTTCCGCGCGACCGGACGAGCCGATGAGGTCGAACGCCTGTGCGCGGCATTCGCGCTGCAGTGGCCGAACGCCGTCCGATGCGTCGAATTCGGGCGTTCCGCGGAGGGACGGCCGATGCTCGCCCTCATTGTGTCCCATTCCGATCCGCGCAAAGTGCCGGTGCTCATGATCCAAGGGGGCATCCACCCTGGCGAGAGTGACGGCAAGGACGGGGGATTCATCGCCCTGCGCGAGCTGCTGAGCGGGACCGCGGCTCCCGGCGTGCTCGATCGCATAGCCATTCTCTTTGTGCCGGCGTTCAACGTCGATGGACACGACCGCTTCGGGCGCTGGAACCGGCCGAACCAGAACGGCCCCGAGGAAACGGGCTGGCGCACCACCGCGCAGAACCTGAATCTGAATCGCGACTACATGAAGGCCGACGCGCCGGAAATGCAGGCGATGCTCGGGCTGCTGCGCGAATGGGATCCCGTCGTCTGCGCCGACATACATGTGACCGACGGCGCGGACTTCGAACCGGACATCTCGCTGCAGGCGGAGCCGCTCAATCAAGGCGATCCCCAGCTTTATGCCAGCGGCCGTGAGCTGCGCGATTCGTTGATAGACAAGCTCGCTGCGCAGGGCTCGCTGCCGCTGCCGTTCTATCCGGACCTCGCGAAGACGGATGATCCGTCCTCGGGATTTCTGCTGACTGTCTACTCGCCCCGCTTTTCCACGGGATATTTTCCACAACGCAACCGTTTCACGGTTCTCGTGGAAACTCACTCGTGGAAGGACTACGCGAGGCGCATCCGCGTGACCCGTAACACGATTGTGGGGCTTGCGGAGCTCGTCGGGTCACATGGCGCCAGATGGCAGGAACAGGCACGGCTCGCGGACGCCGCAGCGGCCCGAATCGGCGGCTCGAATGTAACACTCGACTACGCCTCTCGATGGCGTGAGCCGGCCACGGCGGGCGCAACGTCGCGGGAGCCGGACGCGGACAGCGCCGAGATGATTGAATTTCGCGGCTATGCGTATACGCGCAAGCCCTCACCGATCTCGGGGCAACTGGTCACGGTTTACGATCCGACCACGCCGCAGATCTGGAAGGTACCGTATCGCGGTCGCGTGGAGGCCTCGCTTGTCGTGCAGGCGCCGCTGGGCGGCTACGTAGTACCGCCGGGCTACGCGCGGGAGATCGGTGCGAAGCTGGCGTTGCATGGAATTTCGTTCGAGCCCGTTCGAGCCCTCGTGGACAAAGTTCGGGCGCAGGTGTTTCGCGCGACACGGGTGGCATTCTCGACGGCTCCCTTCGAGGGGCGCATGCGAGCGAGCCTCGAAGGCGATTGGGCCCGCGAGACCCACGATATCGCCGCCGGAGCCCTGTTCGTACCAATTGCACAGCCGCGGTCGCGTCTGTTGATGGCCTTGCTGGAACCGCAGGCGCCGGACTCGTTCGCCGCCTGGGGCTTCTTCAATGCGTGCTTCGAGCAAAAAGAGCACATGGAGCCGTACGTCGCGGAACAAATCGCGCGCGAAATGCTCGAAAGGAGCCCGGAGCTGCAAGCAGAATTCGCACGCCGATTGCGGGAGGATGCGGTCTTCGCCGCGAGCCCGAGCGCACGCCTGGAGTTCTTCTTGCGGCGTCACTCGTCCTGGGATGCCCGGTACAATCTGTATCCGGTCTTTCGTGTTGATGAATTGCTTGCGTCCGCCGCACCGGCACAGGGGTAGAGGGAAGTTGCGACAGCTACAAAGACAATGGGCGATCGTACTGGGGACAGTGGGTCTCATATTGAGCTCCGCCACTGTGTCGGCACAGGCGCAGGACACCGCCGCAGCGGTCGAACAGACTGAGGAACGCAAGCCCAACGGCCTCCTGCTCGACATCAAGGATTATTACACCGCACCGCTGCACTGGGACGCCAGGGATTGGGCGTACTTCGGAGGATCGCTCGCGGCCATCGCCGCGGCCCATCACTACGACACGCAGGTGCGCACCCATTTCACCAAGGACTTGAAGCCCCCGCTCAGCACCAACACCAAAGATCTGCCGGATGCTCTACCGGCCGCCGCAGCTGTGGCCGGCACCTGGCTGTTCGCGAACCTGATCGACGACAACGATGGACGCAAAGAGGCGTGGGCAATGGTGGAAGCGGCTGGCCTGAGCACGGTCACCAGCTATGGCCTGAAGTACGCCGCCGGCCGCCAGCGTCCCGATCAGACCAGTGACCCCAACAGCTGGCGCAAGAGCGGCTCTTCCTTTCCCTCGGTACACGCCGCGGCGGCGTTCGCCATCGGCACCGTGCTGGCCGAGTCGGGGAATGACGAGTATCGCTGGGTGCGGCGCTTCGTCGGTTACGGCATAGCCGGTTTTACAGGCTACGAGCGGCTCAAGCACAACGCTCACTGGCTGTCCGATACGGTAGCCGGCGCCGCTCTGGGCGCGTCCACGGCAAGCTTCGTGATGCACCGGACTTACCACACGAACGGCAACTCGGTGGTTTCGGCGCTGACCGTTGTCCCCGTCGAGGGCGGCGCGATGCTGAGTTACAACCTCACCCTGCCGTAGCGGCAACGGCCCGAACAGGTCGCAGTCAAGGGTCCCTGCGAGCATCGCCTCCCGCCCATCTTACGAAGCCCTGACACGGCTCCATGAGGTGGACCACCTCGGGCAGGAACCCCATGGTTCGGACCAGCCCAAATGCGCGAATGTCCGCGTTAGGGAACGCTTCGTGCAAGCGCGCAGCGGCGGCGAGGATCGTCCTTCCTTTGGTGATGACATCGTCTACGAGGACAATCCGTTCCGGTGCGATGTGCGATCTCTCCACGGAAAATGACTGGTAGTGCTGCTGTACGGTCGGCCGCTCGGCGTTGAGCGCGGTCGCGGATTTTCGGACGGCGAAACGGCGCCTGACGCCTCGCCAAACCGATTTCCCAAGTCCTATGCCATGCAAGGCGACGGCGAGTCGCTCGGCGGCCCACGGCGCTCCCGCCGAGGGCGCGCTGCCAGGCACGGGAACGAGGACCACTTCCTTCCCGAATAACCCGTCGAATGCTCCACGTCGAAGCCCTTGCTCGTAGACCTCCCGTACCAAACTCGGCAACCATCCGGAGTCGCTCGATTTCAACTTGAGGCACAGCAGCCGTGAACTCTCGGAAGCTATACCGTCTCCCCGTGGCGAGTAGACGTAGCACGAGCAAAACAGGACGTTGCGGATCGCCGGGACAAAGCGATCAGAGGAGCGCGCTGTCAACGCTCCGGCATCACAACCCATAGTCATTGTCCCGCCGACGCGTGTCTGCAGGCTCGGCGTTGCCGCCATCGCCAACGTCGGCACGCTGTTGATCGTGCCCTCGATTGCGTTCGCGACTTTGGGTCTCTTGAGGATTCTTTTGAGCTTGCTCCTGCCGGTAGCGCCGCCAAGCCTCCACGGCACGTTGGGCATCACTCTGGCCCGTTTCGGAATCCCTTTGGGACTGCTCCTGCCGATAGCGCCGCCAAGCCTCCACGGCCTTACGTGCGCTTTCGTCGACTTTCCAAGGACGTATGCCCCTCTCAATGACCGGTGAGGTAGCCTGTTTGGTTCGCGCGCGTTCAACCGCGCGTTCCTCGCGTGCCTGCACCCTGGCTCGGTAATCCTCACGCAACCGCTCCGCGACCGGGCTGCGAACGCCGCTCCTTTCCATTTTGTAGGCGCCGATCGGAATGAACGGCTTCGGTTCACGGTCAATACCCTGAGCTCGCAGCGTGCGGTGATCGACTCGCGCCTCGATATTAGCCTCTCGCAGAGCATCGTTAGTGAGAACAGCCCATCGCTCTCTTAGCGCGAAGAACTCGGCGCGCCCGCTCGGAAGTCCGCCTTTCAGCCGTTCGCGGTACTGCATGTCTATGCCCATTTTCGCGCCGAGACCGGCAGGCGTAACTTCGCGCGTGGTCGTCAACAGATGCGCGTGGAAGTTGCGAGGATCGCCGCCTGCCCGGGGCTCGTGGATCGCCAGATCGACGGCTACGCCGTAACGATCAGCCAGTTCCTGCGAAAACTTCCGTCCCAGCTCGAGACGCTGAGAGGGTGCCAGCTCAGAAGGCAGAGACACCTGATACTCACGCGCAACGCGAGAATTGGAGCGCTTCTCCGCTGCCTCCGCGGCATTCCAAAGCGTGGCCCGGTCGAGCGCCCACTCCATTTGCGATGCGTCGACTTTCGCGGGGAGGAAAATCTCGGTGTGTAACACATCCTTACGGCGCGAATAATTGTGCAGCTCACCGGTTTGCTCGTCGCGAATACGCTCGCCTGAGCGGTAGGCAGCAGCGGCAGTGGCTTGTCGGCCGGCGCTGCGCTGTATCGGCTGAATCTCCATATGAAACATGGCCATGCCGCCTGATCCTCACCTGTCCCTGGAACAGTCATGCGCTTAACGAGAGAAGGCCACGCGCAACCACTCTCTCGAGGACGCTGTCTTGAGGTAACCGGTGAGGTCGGGCAGTTGCTCGAGCTCCGACGGCATGACGGCGGCTTCCGTCACGTGTTGTTCGCTGACGCTGGTCGAGCGACGCGAACCACGAGCGGCGAAGAACCCCTCCCGATCACGACCGCGAGAGGTCTGCCTGCGAATGACTTCGCGCTCGCCAATGAGCCGCGAGGCGAAACGCGACGTGCCGCCGTTTTCGCTACCCGAACACCGTAGGACCAGCGTGTTACCGCAATTCTCGATGATTGTCTGCGCCTCACCCGCGCCATAGGTGCTGGACACCTGCGCGATGGACTGAAATCCGAGCACGCAACGCCCCCCGAATTTGCGCAACCGGGCAAGGGCGTCCTTGAGTCCGTCAATCGCTCCAAGCGCATCGAGCTCGTCGACTACGAACCACAGACGCTGGTCCTCCTCGGGATTGCTCATTGCTTCGAAGATCGCCAACCGCATCCAAGTGGCGATGATCGACCGCAGCGCCGCGATCTGAGCGGCCTTGTAAGGGATGAACAACACGCCCCGCCCCGACCGCACCCAGTCCCGCACCGAGAACGGCAGTGCCCGCTGGTCCTTGACGTACGCCAGCGCCGCGGCCGCTGAGCCCGCGACCGAACGGATCGAACCGAACATGCGCGCGTTGTCGGGCTCGAGGAACGGTTGCGCGGGCGTACCGGCGACGATAGGCCGCAGCTCGGTGCTGGGAGCAATGGCAAGCAGGCGCCAAAGTTCAGCCGCATCGTGCTGTCCTGACTGATGGCAGCGCCGTATGACAGCGGTCAGGAAGGTACGCGCGTAACCGCGCCATTCCCTCCCGGAAGAGTCCTCAGTCAAGGGAACCAGGCCGCCGGCGAGTTGATCGGCGTCGTATGGCTCACGGATCTCCGCGAACGGGTCCCACTTCACCGAGTACTTCTCGAAAGGGTTCAGGAGGACATCGCCGCGATAACGATCGTGGAAGGACATGAGATAACCGCCGTCCGGGTCAGTGATGACGGCCCGGTCGCCGCGTTCGAGCGCACAACGCAACAGCTCGCGGATGGCGGTCGACTTCCCCGTGCCGGTCGTGCCGATGAGTTTGAAGTGCTTGGCCTCATCGAGCGGCGAGATCCGAATGCTCGCGAGCGTCAGTGACGGATCACGAAAGGCTTTCTTCAGGCGGATGGCTTTACGCTGCGCGCGCCTGCCTTCCTGGATCCTTGCGCCCCGCTTGTGTACATCGCGGGAAAGGGGTCTCAGGGCGAAAAAGCCCCAGAGAAGGATGAGCAGCAAACCCAGCGCGGTCACGATGACCCGCCACCCCGTGGTCCATTCGAAAAATGCCGCACGCAACGCAGTTGTCTCGTCCATGACTTCAGTATCCCTTCACTACGAAATAGTCTCCCGCCTCTCCATAGACGGGCGCCTTCCGGTCGACACGCACGCAGAGCCGATCGCCGCCACCGCAGCGTCGTAACTCAATCCGCGCACCGCGCTGCTCGAGCCGGGCGACGCTGGCCGCTAACTCGTCCCGCTTTGCGCGCAAGGCCGCAACCTCGCTCCGCGAAGGCAGCAGCCACCACCCCGCAATCAGAGGAATCGCTGCACAAAGCGTGGTAATCCCGACGCTCCATAGCGCCACTCGCAGATTTACCGAACGACCCAAAACACGCAGTGCTTCGGCAGCGCGTCTGCTGTCGTTCCCCAACACTTGCAGCTCGTCGACCAAAGTGCGGCTAATCTCCTCACGAACCACATCATCCAGAGCGCACAGGTGCGCCGTTAGTTTCTCCAGAACAGTTTGGGCCAGCGTCTGCTGCGCACGCGCAGCTTCGAGCAGCAGTCCGCATTCCATGGTTTTGTCTTCCATGCTGTGCCTCCTGGCACGAGTTGGGTCATTCGAGACATGATGGCCACTCACTCCTCGGCCGGCACACCGCCGCGTCTGCGTGCCGGCTCATACCAGATCTGCTTGATGAACCGTTCGTGTCTCTCCATGCCACACTGGATCACCACATCGACCAGCAGATACAACAGGCTCTTGATGTCGCGCCGTGCGAGGTCGCGGCCACCGTGACTCTGCTTCACCAGCAGCACGAGCTGCTCGAAGGCAAGCTCCGCGCTTGTCGCGTGCACGCTGGTGATGGAGCCGGGATGACCGGAATTCACATTCCGCAGGTAGTCGAACGCTTCTTCGGCCCGCAGCTCCGCGAGCAGAATGCGATCGGGCTTCATCCTGAGACAGCACTCGAGCAGTTGCTTCGGCGTCACGCGGGCCAGCCCCTGGTCATCCTTGCTATAGAAGAGCCGCACGTGATTAGGGTGCCGGTCGAGCACCAGTTCCTGCGCGTCCTCGATCGTCACCAAACGCTCGTCGGCCGGAATCTCCCGGATCAAGGCCTTGGTCCAGGTCGTTTTGCCCGACCCCGTGGGGCCGGAAACCAGGATGTTCTTACGGCTCCTCACCGCCAGGCGCATGAACGCCTCGTATTCACTTGCCGCCAACAGGCGCAGCAGCTCGGCCTGGGTTTCATCCAGCACCTGGATCGCGTGGCGCGTAGTGCGGAAAATGCCTCGTTGGGACAACTCGCCGATCGACCACACTGCATCCGATGGCCGCCGAATGGTGATCGCCACACATCCGCGGGTGGTCGCCGGCGGCAGGACGACCTGGATTCGCTCGCCGCTCGGCAGTGAGGCAGACAACAGCGGGCAGGATTCGTCGATCCGCTGTCGCGTCGAGTTGGCAACAAGCTTGGCCAGCCGGAGGCACCAGTCGAAATCCGCGAACGGCAGACAGTGGCGCCGCCAGCCGCCGCGGGTCTCGACGAAGGCCTCGGCCGGCCGGTTGATACAGACCTCGGTCACCGTCGGGTCGGCGAGAAGCGGACGCAACGCATGCAGCGTGAGCTCGAGCGCCGACGGGTTGCCCGATGCACGCTGCGACTCCGCGGCGGCCGGCATCCGCGCGCCCGGATCAACGTCCGGCGGCGACGGAGCGGAGCTCATAGACCGGCCTGAAATCGAGATCGCGTGCAACCAGGATCTGGATGCGGTCACCCTGGTGTTTGACGACGGTAGGAGCAGTGTTTAGGGTGCCCTTCAGCACGTCGGTCAGGACATCCTGCGATGCCGAGGGGCTGAAGATGATCGTGCCGCCGTTACGACTCGACGACTGCACGGCCGACTGCATCGCTCCATCGAGCACGGATATCAAAATCGCCGCACCGAAGCGATCCCAGAAGTGTCGATTGACTTGCCCGGGAAGGCCCGAGCGTCCGAGCTCGTCCGTCCCAGGCGAGTCGAGCGGCACGAGTACGCCCGTGGGAGTGCGGGCCTCGGTCCACACGACGAAGACTCTCGCTGCGCCGTTTTGCACTTCGCCGCGCGTCTCACCTACCAGCTTCGAGCCGCGCTCGAGCAGAACGACCTTCCCATCTGCTCCAAAGGTGTCGGTAGCGGTGACGCACGTTGTCATCCCCGGAAGTGTCGAGTCGATAGCCGTTTCCAGCGTGCAGTCGATGAACGCCCCCTTTGGCAGCAGAAGCCTTTGGGTAGGCAGCGTCTGCGCCCGCGCAGCGGGCATTACCCCTGGCCGCAAAAGCGCCGTCAGACCACTCTCGCCCGTCAGTTCATTTAGCGCGACACGGCTCGCCGGAAGCGCCGTGGCATCGGTCTCCGGCGCATCGCTTGTTGTAGCGGGTGTCGAGAGTTGCGCGGACTCACGAGCGAAAGCAGGACCCGACAGACGACGATCCGTCGGTCCCTCCCGCTGCGGAGCGCCGTATTGCCGGGGCGTGGCGTAGGGTGCGGGAGCAACGCTCGTCGGATTCCAATTAGAGCGTGCCTGTTCGAGCGGCAGCGCGGGAGCTGCGGCCGACAGTGATTCCCCGCCCGTGGATAGCCTTTCCGGCGCCGCCTGTGTGCTCTCTCCAGAATCGGCGCCCGGTTCAACCGCAGACGCGATGCGGGGCGATTCGATCCGTCCCAACGAAGGCAGCGTCATCTCCCCTTGCGCGCTGCTGGTCGACGCCGTTTGCGCCGCCTGGCGAGCGCGCTTCTGCCGCCCCAGCGCATTTGCGTAGTACCAGGACAAGGCGGTCGCCCCAAGGGTGATCATGAGTCCGGCGGCCAGCACGCTACTGACGCGCGATTGGAGGGAACTCGCGCTGTTGACAGTTGGATGTCCACGCTCGCCCTGCACAATGTCGTCGGCACGTTCGCCGTCCGGACGCCGTTCGCCCTCCGAAGTCCGTCCGTCGCGATTCCCTTGACGATTCATGGGTGCCCTCCTTGCGTCACTCGCTCGACGGCGGGCGCGACGGTTCCAGACTCGAGCCGCTCGCCTCCGCCAATGAATTTCTTGTTGACGATGCAGCCCGTAAGCCTTCCGCGACGAACGACGAACTGCCGTACAACCCGGTGGATGACGACGTCACCCGCGTCCATGCTGAAGTTCAGCAGCGACTCACTGCCGTCGTCATTGCGGATGAATATTGCGGGAAGCTCCGCGCGTGCGCCGAACCGCAGCCGCGTGTGTACGCCGTCATCCGACGCGGCAACAGGCTTGATTGCCGAATGTCCGCAGTACCAGTAATCAATATTGAGCGGGCGCGCCGCGGTGGCGTTTCCCAGTTGCTGCTCGATTTTCTCGGGCACGTCGGCGCCCGGAAGCCGCGGGTAACTGAAGCGTAACGCGTAGATCACATCGGGATCTCCAGGATCCGGATGTTCGGCGCTCGCCGTATAGTCGAACTGGTATTCGCGGCGATTGGTCAGCACAGTCAAGTTGGTGCGCACCCTGACCGCCCTGGGCTTCAGGAACAGGTGGTTGCCCTGAGCAGCAAAGGACAATCCCTCGACGTCCCCCGCCCCGAGGCCCACAAACGCCTCGCCGGCCTCGAACTCAAGATCGATCTGGTAGCCCACATAGCCGACGAGGCGATAGACCTTGTCGCCGCTGTAGGCGAGCAAGCGAATGCGGGCGTCGCTTCCGCTATTCACGGGTGGTGGCGTCCCGGCCTGCAAGGTCGCCGTGACGGGCATGGCGCAAATCGCCAGAGCCAGGGTGCGGGCGCATCTCAGCGAACTGCTCCGATATCCGGTAATCATGGTGCGAATCCTCAATATCCCTATTTAGTCGCGGGCGGAGGCGTGAGCACTTCAGGCTCGGAGGTCACCTCCACGATCTTGAAGCCGAGCGGATTCCAACGACGGAGCTGCGGATCCTTCGACGGCGCGACGTAGGCGTACTGAATCGTCGCTATCCAGTGAGTGAAGCGCTCCTCGGCGCCGTTACCCTGACGTTCGGCCCTCACATAGCGCACCTGCGCAAGATCCGACACGCCGCTCGCCCGCCGGAAAAAACTCACCGATTCCACCTGCGCCCGCACCGTGCTGCCGTCCTTGTGAACGTTCAGGGGCGAGGCGGGGTTGCTCTTGCTCCAGAGCACCGACCAGGCCTGATTACGCTGCACAGCGTGAAATGCTCCGCACTCCTCGTAATCGCTTTCGGCGGTCGCAAAGTTGAATCGCTCGCAGATCGTGATGTAATGCGTGAGAAAATAGCGTGTGACCGATTGGTCCGCGCCAGCATCTCCAGAATACACCGGGACGATGTCAACGATGCCCGTGCTGTTGTCAACGCGCACCACAAAGGGATCGACGCGCTTCAGCGGCATCAGTAACAACAGCGAGGCACCCCCGGTGAGCGCGCAGATCCACCCCGCGCCCGCAACGCGCCAGGCATTCCGGGCGCTACGACACGCCGCGGAAACCCGATCGTCGTCCCATGAAGCAGCTTCCTTGAAGTAGCCGTCGAGCGCCTGCTCAGCCGTCCCGACTTTCATGGCTTTTTTTCCACGAGTGCCCTACCGGAATTCAGCGCGGGCATCTTTTGGACAGGTGCTCCGACAGGCGGGCGCGGCACATTGATCGGCTGCAGGTGGCTGTCGCAGCGAAGCGCACGCTCACCGCCGCCGTACGCCGAACAAGCGCTCGCCAGAACGCACAGAACAATGATGCAGAGTGTCCTCATAATCCCTCCTTGGTCTCGAGTGTTCCAAATTTCCGGCGGCGCGCGTTACTGGCGTACCAGACGCGCGCTCCAGTTCACGAGACGGCTCACGGTGCCGAACGTATTGAGCGCCACTCCGTTCGCCAACGCTGCCGCGATGGGCATGATTTGGCGCATGAGGAGAAATACGAGCACGGAGACCAACACCATATTCAACGCATCGACAGTCAGGATCGCGGCGCCGCGCGCGGCGGTCTGGACCGCGTAGGACGCCACGATTTGCAGCAGCAGAGCGGCAACCAGGACCGTCAGAATCGTGATCAGGGCGTAATTCGCCAGTTGCGCGATCCAGGCCTCGAAGAATCTTCTCGTACTGTCGAACAGCAACATCGCAACGAATAGCGGCCCCAGAGCCAGCAGCACGGCCAGGGCGATGCTCGACAACGCGATCAGGAACATGGTGTATACGCAGAGCAGACCGACCAGGCACCAGACGATCGCGCCGGCAATGTAGAAGCCGAGGTCCAGGCGAAACAGCGGGCCGTTGCTCCACAGATAGCCGGCGACCGCGCCGCCATGGTCCCAGATGGAATCGATCGTCGCCACCGGATCCGCCGTGCCGACGACCGCCGCCGCGAGTTGCGTCGGAGCCCGATAAAACGTATCCACGATCAGGGTGTTGTAGAGCCACAGATGCAACGCGATCCCGAGGACGACGGCCAGCGTCACCAGTCGCTTCACTCCCGTGACGAAGGGCTCGTCTATCTTGCCGGTGAGATGCAGATAACCCCACACCATCACGTACACCGTTGCAAACGTCACGACCGCGGGCTCCAGGGTCGCCGCCACCCTGGCAGTGGTAGCGCCGATGTAGCTCGCGAGCTGCTCATTCAGCCAGATCCAGAATGTTTGAAAGAAGCCCACGGTGTTTACCTCGTTGCGCGCAGCTCACGGAGTGGGCTGGAAACGGCCACTGAATTGTCCGTGGCCAGCCACGATCCGCTCCCGGGTGCGCTGCTCATTGGCCCACTCTTGCGCCTGAACGCTCTGGTAGAGCACCTGCAGCTTGGTCTGTTCGTTCTGCAACAGGCCTGTTTCGGCACCGATTCGCGCCTGCAGATCGAGCACCGCCTTCTGATCGCCCGCCCGTGGAATGGCGTCGATCAGTTGCTGCAGAGACGTGAAACGGTTGCTGGTCGTAAACAGCGCCTGGTGGGCAATCACTTGCAACAGGGCCACGGACTGGCGCTCCGACTGGACTTGTTGATTCGCCACGGGCGACAGGCGGGCCAACTGCGGCGCGGAGAGCACGGCGTTCGCGTTGATCGCGGTGCTGAGGTCAGTCGCCAGAGCGGAGTTTGCGTTGCGCGCGCCGGGCAGGGCGTTCTCGAAACCGCTCCAGTCGGATGGCAGATAGTTACGCACCGTGCCGGAGAGAAGCGTCTCCATGCCGCGACCGCCGGTTGTCGACTGAAACTGCGCTTGCGCTTGTGCGAGATGCGTTCGTGCTGTCGCCAGTTGCTCTTCCAGGGTCTTTACCTGCGAGACGAGTTGCGTAACGGAGGCAACGTCGATAACCGCGAATTGCGCATGCGCCGCGGGCACGCCGGCGACCAGCATCGCCACCAGGACAGACAGAGGTCTTCTTCGCATGGACATGACGAACTCCTTTTAATCAAGCCATCGAACAGTGCGCGCGAGCCTTCAGGCTGCGCCGTGGGACTCCATGAAGGCGGGCAGCCAGCTGTCGACGTCGGGGCCCCGTTCCGCGATGAGCCTGTACATGCGCTCTACCTCGCTCGCACGCCCCGAAATCACCGCCAACTCCGCGTCGAAACCCTTGAGATCGAGGCAGCACACGACGCTGTGGTGCCCCTGCTTCACCAGAAACATCCGCGAACCGGGCTCGAGGCGCTCCTTCACGAGCCGAAATTCCCGTTCAGTGAGGCCGAAGCCGGTTGTATATTCCGCCGCGCTCGCCTCGGAGTTGGGGAAGAACACCTTGGTCGGCGTCTGCTCGATGATGGTGCGGCTGATAGGGCTATCGAGGACGTCGCTCGCGCTCTGCGTCGCCAGGCACATCACGCCATTCAACTTCCGCCACGTCTTCGGACCGTCCTTCGCAAAACTCTCGAACGCCGGATCGGCGAGCAGGCGCCAGAACTCATCCATCCAGCAGACGAGCCGCCGGCCGTCGAGGAGCTGGCGCACCAGATGGAACAGATAGAGTGTTACCGGCGGCCGCGTCGACTCGTTGCCCAGAAACTCGGTGACATCGAACCCGAACACTGGTTGTCCCGTCAGACTTTGGACCACGCGGTCCTCGGCGTTATCGAAGACCCACGCGTAATCCCCCTGCGTGACTTCGCACCAGCGCGCCAGGCGCGCATGAACACCCTCGCTGTCCGTGGGGTCCAGAAACTCAATGAGTCGCGACAAACGCCGGACCCGACAGTCGAGTGCCAGCGTTCCACGCAACGCCTGCTCGAGGTCCACCACCTCCTTCACCGAGAGCGAGCGAGTTCCCGTCGGTCGAGACAGCGTGCAAAGCCAGGTTTTCAAAAACTCGAGATGGGTGGGTGTCGCGGGGAGCTGCAGTGGGTTGAAGCCGGTCGGGACCCCATTCTTTAAAGGCAGATACTCGCCCCCCAGCGCCCGCACCAGGATCTCGAGGCCCCGGTCCTTGTCGAATATCACCTGCGTCGCGCCTTGCCGATGCAGCATCGTCACCAGAAAGCCGATGAAGACGGTCTTGCCGGATCCGGTCGGACCGCAGATGAAGGTATGCCCGGTGTCCTTGCGGCTGCCACCGTCCGGGTCCATGGGATCGCTCGCATGCAGCGAGAAGTAGTAGGGCGAATGAGCACTCGTCGACAGCAGGGCAAGCGCCTCACCCCAGTGATTGCCGCTTGGGCGGCCCGCCGGATAGTTATGAAACGGCACCATCGCCGCGAAGTTTCGTGAGGTGATGGGCGCTTTACGCGGACGCAACGCGAAGTTGCCGGGCAACTGCGACCAGAACGCCGCCTCCAACGCCAGATCCTCCCGTGCCACCGTCATCCCCGTGTCTGCGAGCAGGTTGCGGGCGAACGCAATGTGATCGTTCAGCGCCTTAAGCCGCCTCGGCGTTGCATGGTCGGCCTCATCGTCCGTGATGTCCGCGAGCACCTGCAGACAGAAGTGATGGTCCGCCATCACGAACTCGTTACTCGTCAGGGCGTCGAGCGCGTCCTTGAGTTCGGCGGCCTGCGAGACGGCAAAATCGCCGGCGTTTGCCATCCTGTGGAACTGCCGCTGCAGGAGGCTCTGGCTCGTCGCCTTGGAAAGGAACGTGAAGGACTGTGTCAGCACCAGCGGAAACGGCGCCGAAAGAAGCCGGTCGTACATTCCCACAACAGTGGGCGTGGGGTATTCCTTGATGCCCAGAATCGCGCCGACGCGCGTCCCGGTCGCGGTGCGATACTCGATTGCCTCGGTGCCAAAGAGGAGCCGTGTCGTCGCCAACGCGGCATTGAGCGGCCCCCGCGTCAATGGCATGCGTTGCCACTCGCCGTTCACCAGCATGCCGAGATACTCGAGCAGCGACGAACACCAGAAATTCCGTGTTCTATAACTACCCAGCAACTCCGGCTCGTAGCGGGCAAGCGAGGCCCGCACTGTCTGTCCCAGTTTCTCGCATGCATCCAGCGCATCAGCGAGTTCCAGACGGGACGCGTTTCGTTGCGTTCTCGACAGCACCTTCGCTACCAGCCCCGTCGCGATACCGACCGCCGGCCGATAGAGCACGGCGAGATACAGTTCGTTTACCATGAGCGTCTCGCCCGCCAGTCGCTCGCGATACTTCGCAGCGAGCGCCCGCGCGAATCCGCAAGCGTGCTCGTCCGGGAGGACGGAGCGTTCGCGGCGCCTGATGACATGCGTCCATAACGCGACGTTGGGACTGGCAACATTGCGCCACAGAATATTCAAGCGCTCGTGCCAGGCGTTCAGCTGCTCGTCGTCGGCGCTCTCGAAACTCGCCCCGGCGAGACGAAACACCTGGAGATAGTCACCGAAGATCGTCTTCACGACGTGCTCCGAGACGTGCGCGCTACACGGAATGTGTCGGGCGGTCGTCAGCTCTCTGCGTAGCGCGGAATCGCGGTTCAAAGTCAGCATGGCGATGCCCCCTTCGACCGCGGCGCCACGAGCACCTCGACGAGCATTCCTCGCCGGCGATCCCGACGGCGGTGCAGGTCGATCGCCAGCGGACTGTAACTGCTCGCTTTCCAGACGCGCAGGTTGCCCAGGAAGGCGGGCATGCGCGTGCGGCCCCAGAGCAGAACCAGGTCGAAGAAACGGGCATCGCGCGCGCACAGCAGCATGCAGACTCCGTGGATCGGTGCGCTCAACAGCAGGAGCAGAAGATTCCGGGTCAACAGAAACGCCTCCATGGTGAACACCAGGTTGAAAAGGAGGGCCGCGTAGGCCACACCCCAGCGCATCGGCGGCCGCGTGGCGCCCACGAAGAGGGGCTCGGCTCTGAGTCCGGTATTGCGTGTGCTCATGGCCGCCTCTCAGACTCCGAACATCCCGCGCACCCAGGCCACGATCTGCGGCGCACCGAACGCCACCGCGATCCCAAGGATCGCGCCCAGGCACCATCCCCACGACATGCGCGCCGCCATCGCCATGGCCCCGAGGACCATGACGAGAATGATGGCGATCGGCGTGAGCCATGCGAGGATGTTGGACTGCAGCGCGGTGGCTCCCGTCATGAAAGGCGAGGCCTGCGCGAGCACCGCATCGGTCCTGCTCAGAACGATTGCGGCGGCTGCCGCATGGAGTGCAACAGCGATTGGATTGAAGCGAGTTGGTTTGATCACGTGCCTTACTCCCTGGCAATAGCCGCCACGACATTTCCTTAGCTTCCCCTGTCGTAAGTCGGCGGTCAGGTCGCGGCCACCGAGGTCGACTTGCGCGAATCTCTGGCGGCAGCATCTCCATTGGTGTCCCCACCGTCGTCTCTCTGGGACTCCCCTTCCCGCCGCGCCTCACGCTCTTCGCGCTTCGTCTTTCCGGGCGCGCCGAATCGGAATCCCTGTACGACGAACGAGTGGTCGTATTGCTTCTCCCCCTGCTTGTCGGTCCAGTTGCTGGCGCGCACCCGCGCCTCGATGATCAACTGATCTCCCTTGCGGGAATTTCTGGCGATGGCCTCACCCAGGGCCCCGAAGGCCACGAACCACAGGCTCGTCACGATTTCGCGCGCCGCGCCCTCATCGTCCTTGCCTGCATAATCGTTGCCTACGAGGCAAAAGCGCGTGTAGGCCGTGTCGCCCTTGGCGACGAGCTCGGGGTTACGGGCGAGATTGCCGACGGCGGTCAGCGTGAAACTGTTCATGCACAATGCTCCTCGACGAGTGATGTTGGAAAATGAGCAATCCTCGCGAGCCAGTCTAATGAGGCGGGGTGAGAAGAGAATCCCGTTAGCCTGCGTGTTTGTCTAGAAATGCGAAACGCAGCGCGGCGGCGCCCCGACGGGCTGAAATCGTGTATCGTCGCTTCACCCCTTCAGGCTCAGGTTGGCGGCGATGGCACTGCAGAATCCAACAGCGGACGATGGAACGATCGAAGAATGCCTGGACGAGATCAACGATTTCGTCGCAACGCTCGGGCGCTACCCGCCTACGATGCTCGCGGTGGCGATGCGCGTGCATCTGGAGACCCTGTTGAGGACACTGCTGGAACGCGACCTGTGCACGCGCCCGGAAATCCGCGATTTCGTCAAAGAGCTGGAGCGCGAAGCCCTGCAACACGACGACAGCTGACTGTTGACACCGCAGCGGACAGCGGCTGCGGCGGCGAGCCCGAAAGCCGCCCGCGTGGCGTCGGCGAAGCTGAAGTTGCGCCCGGATGGAGGTCTCCTGCGTCCTTTCGCAGGCACGTCAAATCAGGGGGTTACGAATGCCAAGCGTCCCGACCCCCACTGCTGTAGTTTGGGTTCATGGCCTGGCGCAAAACCGCAACCTTCCATCCTCCGCAGGAAATCGTCGTAATGACGTGCGATGTCTGCGAATGCGACATCGGTCATGAGGATGGCCGGCGACCGAAAGCGCACTACCAGATCAGCCGGCATCCGAATCTCGGCGCCATGGACGACCAGGACCCCCCGGCGATAGTGTGCTCACCTGCCTGCCTGAGAGCGTTCGCGGCTCATGAGTCCGGGCCGCTGCCAGCGCCTCCTGCTCGCGGAATCACCCTCGTACCCGCCAGACCGCAGCCGGCGGGCACGCCGGAACCGTCCGACAGCGCGCCGAAGTAGGCGATGCTCGTCACGACACTCATTGCATGTCTGGCAGCAGTGGCGCTCTACCTGGCCAAGCGCTGGAGCGACTCGAAGAACGAAAACGCGGGCCTGAGAGCCCAGATTGCGTCCCTGAAGCGGCAGCTCGGGACACACGGACGGGCGCGCTGACCCATTTTCCGGGGTCGGCGGTTCCTCAGAATCAGGCAGGATCGTGCGGTTGTGCGTACACGTCGAACGCGACGGCCACCCCGAGGCGACCCAACACTGACAGCAGGCTCGACGCCAACTCGAGGCGAAAACTCTCCCGTGCATACAGGCTGACGTGGAACTCGGCTTCTCCACCGCCCTCGCGAATGATCGCCAGAAACGGCTCGACGCGCCGTAATTGCACCAGCGTTTCCAGGAACGCTCCTTCAACCGTCACGCTGTCCGAAGACAGCTGCGGGCCTTCTGTTAGCCGCCCCATCCAGTAACTCTCGCGATACACGCCCGCGAGTGTTTCGTCCGCGGGACCACGGCGAGGCTCACCGGCTTTCCACGTGTGCTGCGGCTCGATCGCCAGCGCGTGAGTGATCTCGGCGGGATCGACACTTGGGTGCCGAATGCGCAAAGACAGCGTGAATTCATAGGCATTCATTGGGAATTACTTCGATGGTAGGACACATTGTGGAGTACAGTGGAACACATCCATACTCGGAGGTCCCTTTGGCCAAGCCGAATTATCATCACGCCAGAAGGCAGAAAGAACTTGCACGGAAGACCAAGCAGCAGGAGAAGCAGCAAAAGCGTGCGGCGGCCCGTGAGCCCACTGCTACGGACAACGTCGAGCCCGCGGCAGCGCTCGATGGAATCGCCCCGCAGGATCCCAACTCATTGAGCGGCAAATGAGACTTTCCCCGTTGAGTCCGGAGGCCGCGAGGCAGGAACGGCGTGAGCGTTGGCGTCGCGATCGCAACGCTGCGCAGACACTGCGCTCCGCGTTTCCGAAGGTCGCGCAGTTGCGTGTCGACCTCACCTTCCATGGTACGGGCCCGACCACGCCAGCATCCCAATCGCACGTGTTGCATCCGCCCGCACGGGCGTTCTTTGGTTTTCCGTGCCCTTATGCGGATTGCGACGGTCACTTCGACCTCAGCGCCATCGCGACTGCGGCGTTGGGCGGAGCGGTGCATCTCACCGAGGGGGCGCTCGACTGCGTCGGCCTGCGGGCACGCGACCATGCCAGCAAGCAGACGTGCAGCCTGCATCTGGATTACAAGCTCACGGCCGAGTTTCGGCCCTAGCAGGCCAGGAGCCTGCAGACAGGCTCCTGAGCGGCGTCTAAGCGGCCGTCACTTCCGACGGCCTGCCGTTGCCATCTCTGGCGGCTCTACCAAGCGAGTGAAGTCGATGATGTAGTGGTCGCCGTCGAACGAGACCAATTTTCCGATGAGATCGGGACGCACGTGAAAGCTCCGGGCGGTTTTCGCGCTGCCGGCAGGAGGCAGCGTCGTCACGATCATCCGGATCGGCAATTCCCCGTCGCGGGCCAGCGCGAGGTGCTGCCCCAGGAGCTCCGTGAGCTTGGAATCGGGCGATTCACGCGAGAGCTTGTCCTCGTAACGCAGGACTCCCTTGGCCGGGTGTCCGAATTGCGGCTGTGCACAGTTGAGAACCATCGCACCATCGGCCGCCATGGCGGACAGCGCCCGCAACCGATTTGTCGGCTTCGCGCCGAATTTACCAAAAGCATCGACCAGACTGAGATTCATCGCGTACTAAGCTCCAGCTTCATGCGCCCCGCCGTGTATACGGCCCCACAGTGCGCTTTCTCGCCGCGCGACGCAATCGTTGTTGCACCGATACGGGCTCTTTCGACGAAACTTGAGCACGATGCGGGAGATTGCTGTAAGGTGGCCGCCGGTTCGTGATCTTTCGTTCTGTCTAACTCTGGCCCGCGTCCGCCTCACCGGTGTGTCTTCCTGCCAAAGCCTGCCACCTCAAAAGAATCCCGATCCGGGGAGGCAGCCTCGTACTGCCAATTGTTCTGTTCTAAGTGAGTACGTGCAGTGACCAAACTATTTGTCGGCAATCTACCCTTCACCGCGACCGAAGATTCTGTGCGAGCGCTGTTCGCTCCGCACGGCACCGTCGAGTCGCTGGCGCTCATCACCGACCGTGATACCGGGCGCCCGCGTGGGTTCGGATTCGTCGAAATGTCGAACGCAGATGCTTCGCGCGCCATGCAGGCGCTCGATGGTAAGGACTTTGAGGGCCGTGCGCTCAAGGTCAACGAAGCCAAGGCTCGTGAGAGCGGTGGCGGCGGCGGTGGCGGCGGCCGCGGACCTGGTGGCGGCGGCGGACGTCGTTACTGATCCTGTTTTAAGTTGAAAGTATGGGCTCCGGCGGCACTGCTGCCGGAGCCCATGCGACTCGCTCGTCGCTAGGCCGTTGGTCAGCGCTGGCTGGACCTGCGCGTCCTTAATGAGGCCGCTCGAGCATGCTCAGACTCACCTTTCGAGCGCTTCACGGCGAAGCGGCCATGGTGCTGACTCGCGCCGCCTATTTCCGTATCTGCGAAGACGCCACACTGCGCGGGCCTGACAACACGGTCGCCGCGGTATACGCGGATCATTGTTGGCTGCTCGGCTCGCGACGCTTCCGCTCCTTCGATTGCGAAGGTCCGGTGTACCTTCGAGTGAAGACCGGCGCCGGCGGCATGGCGCAGACCGGTCCCTACGATTTCGTACGAGCCGCCGAAGGCTCGCTCTATACCCAGGACACCTGTCTGGGCACCTACTTCCCCGGCCTCGAGCCTCCCAGCGCGCAGGACCACTGGCGCGAAATCGCCCTGCTCTCTGCCGCGACGCCCGCACCGTACAAGTGACGCGGCCGCGCCTCCCGCGAGGCGTCCAAACCAACACCCCGGACTTTTGAGCGATCGCCGCGATGCAGGCACCGCGATTGCATCAATGCGCCACGCCTCCGGCGGTTTGACCAACAGGCGCAACGCGCGCCCGCGCCGCTGTTATCGCGAATACGCAAATCAACGCGTAGGCGGCCATTGGTAACAGAAAAGCCGTGTGCAGTCCCGCGGAGTCAGCGATCAGTCCCGTGATGGGCGGCAGTACTGCGCCACCGACGATCGCCATGCACAGCAGGCCCGACGTTGCAGCGGGCGAGGCAGTGCTCCGCTCCAGCGTGAGTGTGAAGATATTGGGAAACATGATCGAGTTGAATAAGCCGATCGCGAGTGCGCAACCCGCGGCGAGGACGCCCGCCCCCTGGCTGACTGTCAGACACAGCAGAGCGGCAACGAACGCGAAGATGCTCAGGAGCCGGACGGCACGCAAACGGGTCAACAGCGCGCTTCCCGCGAAACGCCCTACCATCGCGCCCAGCCAGTAGAGACTGAGCAGTTTGCCCGCCCTTTCCAGCGATACTCCGAGCACGTCCGGCTGGTGCAGGAAGTTGATGAGGGTGCTGCCGATCGAGACTTCCGCCCCGACGTACAGAAAGATCGCACCGGCGCCCAACACGGCCCAATGGGACTGCAGCGCCGCGAATACCGAGTCATGCGCCTGTGCCGGAGGCGGCGCGACAGTGAGGCGTCGCTGGGAGCGCCAGATGAACAGCACGAGCACGGCGATCATGCCGGCAATCAGGAGAAAAGAGGTGTCGATGTTCCGCAGCGACACGGCACGCACCGCCGCCGCATCAGCAGCGTTCGCCGCCTTGGCCGCGCCGCCGTCGGCGGCAAACACGCCGCCGCGTAACATCAGCATCGAGCCCAGATACGGCGCGATGACCGTGCCCAGCGAATTGAAAGCCTGCGACAAGGTCAGGCGGAAATGCGACCGGTCGGGAGGGCCGAGTGCCGCCGCCAGCGGATTGGCGGCCACCTGCAGTACGGTAATGCCGCTGGCGATGACGAACAGGGCCAGCAGCACCCCTTCATAATGCTCGACTTTGGTCGCAAGCGGAATGATCAGACAGCCGGCGATCATGGCCAGCAGGGCACAGATCACCGACCGCCCGTATCCCAACCGGGCCACCAGGGCGGCCGCCGGCATGGAGACGATGCCGTAGGCCAGGAAGAACGCGAATTGCGTCAACATCGACTGCGCGTAGGAGAGCCTGAAAATCGCCCGTACGGACGGGATCAGCGGATCGATCATGGCCGTAATGAAGCCCCACGCAAAAAACAGGGTGGTGACCGCCACTAACGCGGCTCGTACATCGGATTTTCCGGGTTGCATCGTGTCGGTACTCCACTTACGCCGCGTTAGTTTCCGAAGCTTTCCATTCTACCTTCCCGCGCCGCTCTCGCTCGCCCGCGTTCGTTACATCGAGCCGGCCCCCTCAGGCGCGGCGGGCGTGGCACTTCTAGCGGCGATGGCGTCGAGCTCCCGCAGGTCCCGGCCGCGTGATTCGCGGCCGAACATCGCGATCAGAACGACAGAGATCACGGCCGGCACCGCCACCACCAGCACCGCGGTTGCAAATTGGGGTACCGCGCCAGCAACGCTCAGACCCTGGGCAATCAGTCCTCCGAGCTTGCTGCAACCTGCGACCCAGCCGGTCGCCCGGCCGCGGATACGCAACGGGTAATTCTCCGCTGCATAAGGCAGAAGAATCGAAATCACCCCGCACGAGCCCACGACAACCAACGCCAGCGGCACGATCGGATTGGACAGAGCCGCTGCGCCGCCGGCCTGCAGCGACAATCCCAACAGACCCGCTACCATGACAGCCGTCATGAGCGCGAGGGACCACTTCGTGCTCCATACGCTGAATAGCCACGCGCAGAGCACGACGGTCGGCGCCGCGATGAGTGTGGATTTCGCAATCAGCGCACTGGATGCGGCAACACTGCGGCCCGCCGCAACGAGGGCGGCCGGCAACCACAACAGCAGACCGAAGTTCACCAACCCCCACGCGAGCGCCGTCAGCGTGAGCGCACCGGTGATGCCCAGAAAACCATGGCCTACCGGCGGCAGCGGAGCCCGGCTGTTGCCCAGCAGTGCGGCAGATCCATCGTTGGATGAATCGTCGCCGCGGGAGCGCAACACCGCTCCAAAACGGGCGAGCGTGGCGCGCGCCTCCGCGCTGCGCCCCATCTGCTGCAGGAACCGCGCGGACTCCGGCAGAAACGGACTCAGGGCGACGAGGATGAGGCCTGTCGGCAGGTTCAAGAACCACATGATGCGCCAGCCAAAGGCCGGCTGGAGCAATGCGGATAGCGAGCTGGCCGCGAAGAATCCGCCCACCGCGCCGATTCCACCGACCAGCACCAGGCTCCAGCCGCGATGTCGTGTGGGCATGATTTCGGCCAGCAATGCATACGCGACGGGCAACATACCGCCCGCCGCGGCACCCATCAGGAAACACATCCCCACGTTCCACCAGAAGTCCGGCATCGCGCCGCAGATGGACGTCCCGATGAACATGACGGAGGACAGCAGGATCGACGCCCGCCGCCCGTAGATGTCGGCGAGTAGACCCCAGACGAAGGAGCCCACCACCGTGCCGCCAAGCGCGGCAAAGGGCAGCCAGGCGACGGTCTGGCGGTCGACCCCGTATTCCGCGCGCATGCCGGGGGTTACAAAGCCGAGCGTTGCGGGCTTCATGATGTCGATGATGAGCGCGAGGCCGAGCAGCGCGGCCATGCCCCAGTGCGCCCGCGTCAATGGCGCATCCTCCGGCGGAGCGAACGCCTCGAGATCCAGTCCGGCGCCTCCGAGCGGCAGCTGCCTCGGCAGCAGCCCGTACCCTGCTAAGGCGATCCCCGCCACGATGGCCGCCATGCCGAACAGCATTCCGGTGTCCATCGGCATGCCGGCAAGCACGAAACCGCTGCCGCGGGCCATTACGAACATCGGCAGATGCAGGATGACACCGGCGGTGACCAGCACACAGCCGAACCAGAAGGCAAAGGCGTTGCGTCGTTGTTCGAGGATGGGCGTTTTCACGCTGGGGAGGGATGAAAGCGTCGGAATTGGCAAGCCGCTTGCTTGCCTCCGGGGGGCCTGCCGTCAAAGGCGGCTCGTGAGTGCTCGAGACGTCGGGACATACGACTCAATACGTGGGGGGAGGCACGCTCCAGATACCTCAGCCTACGCCTCAGGTCCAGTAAATGCTTCTTAGCTGCGCTGCTCAATCGGGCACCAAGGCTATGTGAAGGGAACGCCAATGCGGAGACTTTCTTTCGGTGTATTGCTGATAGCACTTTCGACCCTGGTGCTGGAGTTGATGCTGACGCGCGTCTTCGACGTCACCCTCACTCCCAACCTGTCGTATTTCGTGCTCTCGCTGGCGGTATTTTCCTTTGGCCTGGCAGGCATTTACGCCACATTGCGGCCCATCCCCGTCGAGCGCGACATCCGGGGCGCGCTGGTGGGCTGCGCCGTCGGATTCGCGGCGGCGGCGCTATTACTGCAGCCCATCATCAATTCCCTGGCCCTGGACTACCAGCGGATCATTCAAGCGCCGCTCACGGTTCTGGCGGCCTTCGCCGCGTTGTATCTGGCCCTGCTCGTGCCCTTTTTCCTCGCCGGCTACATCCTCATCGCCATTTTTTCCAAATACGCGGCGAAAATTCAAAAGTTGTATTTCTGGGACTTGATCGGGGCGGGCCTGGGCACGGTGCTGGTCATTCCGTTCATCTCACGGATCGGGCCGGGGGGCCTGATCGTGTGCGCTGCCGCTTTGGCCCTGCTCGCCGCCGCCCTCTTCAGTGAGTCCCGCGCCGCCTCCCGCGTCTGCGTGCTGGCGGCCATCGTCGTCGCGGCCGTGCCGGTGGTCCGAGGACACAATTACATCGATTACCGTTACCACATCGATAAGCGCGGCATCATCAAGGCCGTGGCGTCGGGCAAAGACGAGCTGACCCGCTGGGACCCCATCTCGAAAATCGATGTTATCGATGAGACCTTTACCCCCGACATCGCCACGCCGTGGCACAAGGCCGGCGACCGCAAGGCCGTCCAGTACGACGGCGGCAATCAGACCAGCTACTTCTACAAATTCGACGGCAACCTGAAGGCGCTGCGCGAGCTCATGGATCGCGACCGCTCGCGAGTGAACGAGAACTTCTGGCAGATCGGCGTACTGGCCTCGCACTACCTCAAGCGCGATAGCAGGCAGAGCGTCCTGATCATCGGCAGTGCCGGCGGCCAGGAGACGAAGGCCTCGCTCATTTACGGGGCGGCGTATGTCGACACCGTCGAGCTCGTGCCGACCGTCGTCGAGCTCGCCACCGGCGCCTATTCGCCTTACATCGGCAACATCTTCCGTAACCCGGCCGTCCACCCGCACGCCGGCGAGGGTCGCAGCTTCCTCCGCCAGACGGATCGGAAGTACGACATCATCCAGATCTACAGCAATCACACGAGCTCGAGCATCGCGCAGGGCAGTGGTGCCCTGTCCCCCGTGTATCTGCAGACGGCCGAAGCGTATCAGGAGTACTTCTCCCATCTGACCGAGAACGGCGTCCTGCACATCAATCATTACGCCTTTCCGCGGATGATCTCGACGGCAGCGCTCGCGTGGAAGCGGATGGGCCGAACCGACTTCCAGTCGCACGTTGCGTTGTTTTTCTCGCCGTCGGAGCTGACCCTGCCGACGTTGTTGATCAAGATGCAGCCGTGGACTGCCGGCGAGATCGCGCAGCTCAGCACGTATCTGGCGCCGCCGGAAGTCGATGCGAAGGATCGGCTCGTTCTCATGGAGAATCCGCTCGACCCGCTCAAGAGCTTCCTCTCCGCTGATTTCTACTCCGGCAACTTTCCGCGGGATCTGGCGGAGCGCATGCCGGTGGACTTCACGCCACGCACGGACGACAACCCGTACTTTGCCGAATTCCGCAAGCACATCCGGCCGCAGCAGCCGGATCCCAAGAACTTCGTGGATCCGGGGACGGCGTACATGTTGAACGCATCCCTCATTCGCGGCATTCCGATGGACCAGGCACACCTGTATGTGACGGCCGGCGCGTCCGCACTGTTCGCGTTGCTGTTCATCCTCGTGCCGCTCAGGTTCTCCAGGGTAGGACGGCAGGAAGGCGCCGCCGCCCTGCCCCTGCTCGCCTACTTCTCCTGCCTCGGCGCGGGCTTCATCACGCTCGAGCTGGTCTTCATCCAGAAGTTCATGCATCTCATCGGGAGCCCGTTGTATACCTACTCGACGGTCATCTTCACGATGCTGCTCGGCGCGGGTATCGGCAGCGCCGCTTCCGAGAAGTTGGGAATCAGCAGCCAGCGCCGCTGGGCCACGCCGTTCATCGCGGTGATCGCGATCGGTCTCGCTCTCGTCGCGCTCTACCCTTCCATCGCACATATCGCGCTGAGCTTGCCGCTCGGCGGGCGGATCCTGGTGTCGGGACTCATGATCTTTCCGCTGGGCTTCTTCCTGGGCATGCCGTTCCCCCTGGGGATTCTGGCGATAGCGCATCAACCCCGCGGCGCCATCGCCTGGGCCTGGGGAATGAATGGACTCTTCACGGTCGTAGGCGGCCTGGCCAGCGTGTTCATGGGCCTGGAATGGGGCTTCAATGTCGCGGTCATCGTGGCGCTGGTGCTGTACGGCTGTGCGTTCGCCGTGTTCAAGAGGATGCGGGACACTGTCACGCAGGGCGCGAAGGAACCGGTGGCTACGCCGTTCGATGCGTCGTGGCAGCCGGGGGCAACGGCGAGAAGTAACCGATCACGAGCGTAAGCAGTCCCACGCCTACGAATGACACGATTCGTTCGACGGTACCGACGCGCGAAAGGTCGACAACAAACAATTTCACAATCGCGACGGCCAGCAACGTCGCGCCGGTGAGCCACACGACGCGGTTAGCGCGTCGCGTGGCGCCCAGCATCGTCGCCAGCGCCAACAGGGTCCAGAAGATGGTCAACGCGGTCTGGACGAGGGTCGAGCTGAGCAGCGGCTCGAGCTCGAAGGGTACGCCGGCCCAGTGATGCAGCGTCCTGAGCAAGGCGGCATTGAGCCAGATGAAGGCCAGTGCCGCGAGACCAGCGACTACGGGGGCGTCTTTCACTTCGGCGCTGGATGGGTAGCGCGCGGTCTTCAAGTGCAGCCAGAATCGACCCAACACCAGCAGCACCAGGAGTTCGGCCAGATCGAGCGGGTTGAGGAGCGGCGCGTAAGGCAAAGGGTACGGATCGCCCGGGAGGGACACATTCGTCACGAGGCTCCACAGCGCGAGATACGCAGCAAACCCGCTACCGGCGAACACGACATAGGCTTCGCGGTGAGCCTGTACCGGCCACGGGATTCGCTCCGCCAGGCGAGGGAGCGCGAACAGGACGATCGCCGGCACCAACATCCAGCCTATTGCGGGCCACGAGCCTCGAACACTTTGGTCAATGGCCCACGCCACCTCCCACGTCACGAGAGCGATGAGCAGCCAAGCTGCTGCGATGTGCAATGAGTTCGCACGCCATCCACGGGGTGGACCTTCGTGTCGGCGGCAGATGACGTAAAAGCCGGCGAAGGCGATAGGCCACGCCAGCCAGCCTCCTTCGGAAAATGGAGGCTCCCCCTTGACGACCGCCGCCATTGCGAATAGCGCCAGCGCAGGCAATAGCCACAATGCTGGCAGTCGCGCAAGGTGCAACGCGGTGCGGCGGCACAGCTCGCTGCACGCGAGAGCGGTCGCAGTGACAAACACCAGCGCGACAGACGTCTCGTACAGGTGCGGCGCATGCCGATGAATTTCGGCGAAGCCACTGAACAGCCACCACAACAGCCCCAGAAAGAACAGGATAGGGGGAAAAATCGCTTCGAAAGCCTGCAGCTGCCCGGCATATTTCTGCAAGCTCGCGGCAGAGAAGACTGACGCGATGCCTACCATCGCACCCGCCAGATAGAAGCCGTTGAGCACGGGGACGGCGCCGTAGGGCAGATCGATACCGCCCCACAAAGCAATACCGCCGGCGATCTGCAGAAGCGCACCGAACACTCGTGAGAGAACACGATCTTGCCGGCACCCGATCCAGACGAGGGCTGCTCCCTCGAGCGCCCATGTCGCCCCGCTACTGCGACCATCGAGCGCCAATGGTACGGCTACGGTGAGAAACATGACGCCGAGGGCCATGAACGCCTCGACCAGAAGACGTTGCGAGGTGCGTTGGCGACGATGCAGCACCCACGCGAGTGCGAAATAAAACACACCGACGACAACGGCGCTTCCCGCCAGCCCGATGGGTTTGTCGTGGAGCATCTCGGATTGATAGCCGAACGCTGCGATGGGCGTACCGAAGATTAGAGTTCCGTCAACATAGCCGCGCAGCTCGGGCGGCTGCCGCAGCGAGAAAAGAATCGCGATGGCGAGATAGAACAGGAAGAACAGCACCAGAAATGGCTCGGTGCTGGCAAACAGCTCCTGGTGATAGCGCAACGCGCCCCACGCCGCCCCGACGACGAACGTGAATACAAAACCCGCGAGGTTCAGAGGGCGCCACGCCTTGTACCAGGCGATGGCCAGGATGCTCGCGTTCAGCACCGCGTAATAGCTGAAAAGGACGACGTGGCTGCCGTCACCCGTCGAGGCAAGGATCGGCGCGAGAAAGCCGCCTATCACGGCCAACAGGGCAAACGCCTGGGAGTTTTGCAACACCGCCAGCGCCGCGGTGAACGCGGCTAGCAGTACGAGCAGCGCGAAAGACGTCGTGGGCGGAAGCAGTGAATAGAAGCGAAGGGCCGCGAAGACGGTCAGATAGAGGATGCCCGCTCCGCCGCCCTGCAACGCTAGCGCGTAGCCGGAGCGCCTCTTACGCAAAGCCCAACCCAGAACGAGCAACGCGATTCCACCACAGGCAACACCGGCCAGGCGGAATTGAATCGGGACGTGCGAGTGTTCGGCGATGTACCGAAGCAGGAATGCCACACCAAAGAAGAGAATGAGAACACCGACGCGGACGAGCGTGTTTCCGCCCGTGAAGTACTCACGGATTACGCGAAGAATCGGCGACTCCGAGGGCGCCGCCGCTGATGCAGCGGTTGCAGCTCCCCAAGCTGATGCGGGCGCCGCGTTTGATCCCGGCGGACTGCCTGAGGCAGGCTCCTTTGCAGACGCCGCTCCGGAAGCCACCCTTGGCGTCATTCCCGACGTCATTTCTGGCGCCACGCCTGACTCCCGCGCCACCGAGCCCCCTATTGGGGACGTCGGCGCTGCCGCGGATGCACGCAGTGATTCCGCTGTTTGTCTGGCCTGCTCCTCGTCCCGCTGCCGGGCCACGGATGCCTGCAGATCCGCCAATTCCCGCTTCAGCGCCGTAAAGCGGGTTCGCAGGAGTTGCAACTCCGCCAGCGCATAGCCAGCAAACCCGCCTAGCACCGCGGCGAACATCCCTCGCGAGCCGCTGTCGAGCGAAAAGCCGAGAATTGCCCCGACGATTGCCAGCACGACGTGCATCGCCCCTACCCTACCCGCCAGACGCCGACGACGGCGGCCGCTGTTATGCGTTGGTGAGATCGCGTGCGGTGAGATCGAGGCAGCGCCAGGCCTTCTCGATCAGCTCATCGATGTGCGCGCGCTCCATGATCAGAGGCGGCGAAATGATCATCGTGTCGCGCACGGCGCGCATGACGAGCCCGTTCGCAAAGCAGTGATCACGGCATATCGTTCCCACATCGCCGCGCTTAGGGAAGAACCGCCGCGTCGCCTTGTCCGCCACGAGCTCGAGCGCACCGATAAAGCCGATTCCGCGCGCCTCCCCGACCAGGGGATGTTCGGCGAGCTCGCGCCAGCGCTGTTGCAGGTAAGGACCTGTGTCGGTCCGTACGCGCTCGACGATCCCTTCATCCCGCAGGATGCGGATATTGCGGATGGCGACCGCGCACGCTACCGGATGCCCGGAATAGGTATAACCGTGGTGGAATTCGCCACCCTTCTCGATCAGCACTTCCGCCATACGATCGCCGACCATGACGGCGCCCAGCGGCTGGTAGCCCGACGTGATGCCCTTGGCCAGGGTCATGATGTCAGGGCGGAATCCGAAATGTTGGCTGCCGAACCAGGACCCGAGGCGCCCGAAGCCGCAGATCACCTCATCCGCGATCAACAGAATTCCATAGTGGTCGCAGATGCGCTGGATCTCGGGCCAGTAGGTCGGCGGCGGAACGATCACGCCGCCGGCTCCCTGCACCGGTTCGCCGATGAAGGCGGCGACGTTCTTCGGTCCGAGCTCCTCGATCTTCTCCGCCAGGCGGCGGGCCGCCTTGATCCCATATTCTTCGGGCGCAAGGTCGCCAGCGTTCTCGTACCAATACGGCTGCTCGATGTGGACTATTCCAGGAATCGGCAGGCCGCCCTGCTCGTGCATCGGGCGCATGCCGCCGAGACTCGCCGCCGCCATCGTACTGCCGTGATAGGCATTCTCACGACTGATGATGGTGTGGCGCCCGGGCTCGCCGCACAGATCCCAATAACGGCGCACCATCCGCACGATCGTGTCGTTGGCTTCGGAACCCGAGCCGGCATAGAACACACGGCTGAATTGCGGCGGAGTCACTTCGGCGAGCAAACTCGCGAGCTCGATCGCCGGCGGATGGGCACTCTTGAAGAAGCTGTTGTAATACGGCAGCTCCAGCATCTGGTTGTAGGCAGCTTCCGCCAGCTCCCGCCGCCCGTAGCCGAGATTCACACACCACAGTCCGGCCATGCCGTCCAGGATACGGTGTCCTTCGGAGTCGCGAAGATACACACCGTCAGCGCTCGTGATGATGCGCGAGCCTTGCGCCGCGAGCTGCTTGAAATCGGTAAACGGATGCAGGTAGTGCTGAGAATCCGCCGCCTGCCACTCCCCCGTCGTGCGGGGAGCAATCAGATTGTGCTTTGTGCTCATGAAGCACAAGGTATCCCAATGCCTAGGGAAGCGCCACGCCGGCTCATGCACGCGGCACAGCCAGGACTAGCGCTTACATAAGGCCCGGACGCTCTTCCCCCGCGGCGGTTCCGACAGCAACATCAAGTGCCGAAAACAGCGGACAAATCAATCGCCGCATCCGGCAGCATCGTAAGGCTTACCACGCCCGGCGCCTCGTCCGCGGAAACCTGCGTGTAGGCTCCTGCGTCAGGCGAACGGAAAAAGTGTATCTGTGCGCCTTTGAGATCGACAATCCAGACCTCCGGGATGTCGTGGCGCGCGTACAGGGGTATTTTGCGGCGTAAGTCGCGACTCAGAGAGGTCTCACAGATTTCGACGATGAGCAAGGTATCCTCCGGCGTGGGATGCGCTCCTTTGTAGTAATCCTGCCGCCGCTTGACCACGCATACATCGGGTTGCGGCTCCGAACAGTCACCCAGCCTCAGAGGCTGTTGCTCGCGAACCAGCGCTCTGGAACCGACCGTTTCTGACAATAGCTCCATGAGCTGGGTTTCGGTGCCACCATGCCGACTTCCTATCGGTGCCATGTCTACGATCTCTCCGTCGATCAGCTCGACGCGCGCATCCCGCGCCAACAGACCGACTTCCGCCATTCGGTAATAGTCGTCGACCGTAATCCGGCGGCGCGAGACATCGTCTTCTTGCATGACACTGTTCATGAGGTATCCGGAAGATGAGAACAGTCTACAGCGTGGACAACTTTCAATACACCGCACGAGGCGCCGGGGCTTCAATGGCGCTCAGAATTACACGGCGTACCGCCCGAGTCTGCCTCGTTAGATTGCGCGTTCGTACAGAAACTCAGCGGTCTCGCCTGCGCCCGTGCTCGCGAAACTAACTGCCGCGGTCGGAATGGTGAATTCGCGGTTGAGAGAATCGACGTCCAACAGCGCGATGTCAGCCCCCGGCGGGGAAAAGCGCGCGATTCAACTGCAGCTGCGAGGGTGTGGCGGAATAGAAGAGCTTGTAGTTTCAGTAGGACATCACGCGCGTGGGGACGCATGCGCATCACTCGCATGCACCACGCGAAGAACTACGGTCTCCGACCGCGCCGGTCTCAGTTCGGCCGCTCCTGACGGTTTAGATTGCCACGCGGAGGGGTGCGTTCGTCCCGGGGCGGGGGCGCATGCTGCTGCGGCGGCGGTGGCGGTGGGGGCGGCGCGGCACGAGGCACCGGTGCCG
>JAQGOG010000209.1 GCA_028293765.1 Gammaproteobacteria bacterium | reverse complement strand
CTGTTCCCGGGTGGGGTTGGCTCGTCGCCGCTGGCTTCGCCAGCATCCTCGTCGGAGTCATTCTCTTGCTCGGCTGGCCCGGCACTGCCCTCTGGGCAACGGGTCTGCTACTCGGCGTCAACCTCATTTTCGGTGGCATCACGAACACCACTCTCGCGCTCGCCGCCAGGAAAAGCGCCTCGCCGGAGGTTTCCCGAGGCGCCTAAAGGACGTCGCGGTCGTCCCGGTCGCGCATGAGCCAGTAAGTCACGGCTAGCGCCAGCGTAATCGCCGCCAGTCCCAGCAGATATCCGGGACTCGTCTCACCTATGTCGAGGATGATGAACTTGCGCGCCAGAGCCAGTAGCGCGATGAGGACGACGACCTTCGTCTGTATCACGCTTTGATGCCTGGTCACGAAATACCGCAGCGTATGGTTGAATTCGAGCGCGATCAGCAATGTCATGATCTCGCCGAAGACCGACTGGAAGACCGTGTGCTCCAGCGGATCGAACGCTCCGAACAGCAGCGCGGTCACCACTCCGACACACAGTCGGTACAACGCAACGAGAACGATGAGTGCGATCACGACGGTCAGAACCAACGCGACCGCGCTCTCGAAGCGCTGGTAGTACGTCAGGATATCCCACTGTGCCTTGCTGCGATTCCAGCGTTCGTACACCGCCGAGGCAGGCGATCTAACCACCGCTTCACGTAAACGCACGAGAGCTGTGCGTCTGTCCAAGACAGCCCACGGAGCGCTCCCGACCGTGAAGTGCCGGCAAGCGCACCACGAACTCGCTGCCCTGTCCCGGCCCGTCACTGTAGGCGTCGACCGTCCCGCCGTGCAGCTCGACCAGGTGTCGAGCGAGCGCGAGCCCGAGGCCAAGACCGCCATTTGAGGCACCGGAGCCGCGGTCAGCCTGCACGTATGCATCGAATACACGCTGCAACATCTCGCGCGGAATGCCGATGCCCGAATCGCGAACTTTCACCAGCACCCAATCGGGTTCCCGCTCCACCGAAACGCGGATTCGACCGCTGCTGTCGGTGAACTTCGCGGCATTGACCAACAGATTCGCGAACACCTGGGTCAATCTCCCCGCATCGCCGTCCACGACCGTGGCATCGGGCGGCATGACGACCGTCAAATTATGCCTGCGCGCCACGATGATCGGCTGCACGGCCTCGATTGCGGAGGCGATGGTAGCCTCGAGATCGATCGAAGCGCGTTTGAGCAGGATCCGGGCGTTTTGCGCCCGGGCGAGATCGAACAGATCGTCGACGAGACGGGCGAGCTGTGCAACCTGTCGCCCCAGCGTCGCGCATGACTGTTTGACGACCGGCGGTTCGTCCATGTGCCGCCGCAGGAGCTGCAAGGCATTTGAAATGGGAGCCAGCGGCCCGCGCATTTCATGCGCGACCAGGGCGAGAAATCTGTCCTTGCCCTCGATCGAGCGGCGCAGCTGCCCGATGAGACGTTCATTTTCATCCGCGTCGGTCGCAATGATGAGCCACTCGCCGGTTCTTTCGCCGCCATTGTAAATCGGGTTACCCCATTCGAGCTGCCGCACGTAATTGCAATCCGGCGGGAAGCGCACGCGGCGTTCCAATGCATACGGCTCCCCGGAAGTCACGGCCTGCTCCCATGTCTGCCTCCAAAGCGGCCGATCTCCGGGGTGCAGGGCCGGCAGATAACTTTCGAGAAACCGGGCTCCCGCACCGATCGCCGTAAACGCATACCAGGCTGAATTGCCATAGGACACCCGCCCTGCTGCGTCCACGGCCCAGACGAGCTGCGAAAGAGACTCTGCAAGCCGATGAAAGTGTGTTTCGATAGCGCGCACGGCAGTTATCCTCCCGCTCTCGAGGCGCCAAGTCCATCGCCGCATCGTTGGCGGTAGGCCCGCGCGCAACGCACGCTACCGGCCGCCAGGTGGGCGAAATCTCAGTTGGCGATGGTAATACGGTTATCGACGTTGGTGACGCCGGGTGCCAGCCAGGCAGCCCGCTCCGCTTCGTCGCGCTCCGCCCACGAGCGCACGGTGCCGCGCAAGACCACCTCGCTACCGTTGGCATCGACCTCGATGCGACTCGCGTCGAGTTGTGCGCTGCGATTCAGCGCATCTTCGATCTTTGCCTTGACTTCCGTCGGACTCGCGCGCGGGGCGAGTCCGATGAGGTTGCTGACGCCGAGCACGCCCTTGATACCGCGTGCCGCACTCTCCGCCCTCGTACGCTGATAGTTCCATTCCACTTCGCCCTCGAGGGTCACCCATCCATTCTGGACGACAGTCTTGATGTTCTCGTGCGAAAAGGGCAACCAAAACTTCAGTTGCGCGACCACGTCGCGTGCGATCTCAGGGTCCGGTCTCGTATCACTGGAAGGGAGGCGGACTTCGATGTCGTTCGCCACAGCCATGACACCACTGACGCGTTTCGCGTCCGTCTCGGCCTGCAGCTTCTGGCTATAGCTGGTGACGAATCCCGTCAGAGTAACGACGCCGTTCTTGACAGCTACACCGATATCGGTCGAATCCACATCCGGGTCATACTTGAGCTCCTCTTCCACATCGCGTTTGATATCGCCGTCAGTCCTCATGGTGAATCTCTCCGCTCGGTCAGAATTCGCAAGGTCAACAGTCCTGCGGATGGCGGCCGTCAGCATTGACAGAGGTCAATTCGCGGGCCGTTTTGCCACACGCGCGCGTTCTGGAGCGACCTCACTCGGAAGTTGTTCCAAGGCGGGCGAACCAGTGTACTCGGGTGGCCGGGCGCCGAGGTCGACCAACCTGTCCGCGACCTCTTCCAGCGCGTCGCGATCGCAGATTCGCACCTGGCGTACAGCCCGAAATGCGATCGTGTGACGGCCTCGCAGCTGCGTCAGTGTCCGGCTCACGGTCTCGACAGCCATCGCCAGGTAATCGGCGATGTCATACCGCGACATGGGCAGGAACACTGTGTGGGTCGGTCCCGTGTGGTTGCGGTCTGCCATCTCCAGCAGGAACGTACTGACTTTTTCAAGTGCGCTCGTCCGCCCGAGGGTGACCGTGCGCCTCTGCAAACGGGAAATGGAGTCGAACGCAACCTCGCGGATATTCCTTGCGATCTGCGGATCGGAATCGGCGAGGCTCTCGGCGCTGCGGCGCGGATAACGGGCGACCAGAGTCCCCAGAGAGATCGCCTCAACACAGAAGTGGCGGCCCCCGGAAGCGCCGAACCCGAACAAGTCACCTGGCAGGAAGAAGTCCACGATGTGCCGGCGCCCATCCCCGGTTGACGCGCTCTTGCGTGCGGCACCCGCGACGATCCGAAACCAGTGCTCCCGCGGATCATTGTAGCGATAGATGGATTCGCCGATGTTGTATCGCGCGAAGGTCGCCAGGCGCTCCAGCGCTCCCAGGGATCTGTCTCGGGAGATCCGTTCGGCGAACTCGCAAATCGACGCTGACGGGGCAATATCCACGTGGCCCTCCGTGCTCTCGGCAAGCGCATCGCGAAGCGCCGTACACTAGGGTCAGACCGGGGGCGAGGGCCAGTACACCTTGGTGTAGCGGGGGCACCCTTTCCGGTAGTCGGACCGCGGCATCGCGGTTCAGCCGAGTCGCTCGCTCATGTGCACCAGTTCGGCAACACTGGAAGCACCCATTCTCTCCATGATCCGGCGGCGGTGAACCTTGATGGTGTTCTCGCTGAGCCCAAGATCGGCGGCAATCTGCTTGTTGAGCCTTCCCTCGACGATCAGCGTCATGATCTGATGCTGACGCGCCGTGAGCCGCCTGTACCTGCTGCGTATTCCGGTGACCAGGGCACGTCGCACCTTTGCCGCTTCGTCACGGACGAGTGCCTGCCGGATGGCATCCAACAAATCCTCGTCACGGAAGGGCTTGGGGAGAAACTCGATGGCGCCCGCCTTCATGGCCCGCACGGCCATCGGGATGTCGCCATGCCCTGAGATGAAGATAATCGGGATTGGCCGTTCGGCGCGCGCCAGCTTGCGCTGTAGGTCCAGGCCGCTCAAGCCCGGCATGCGCACATCGAGCACCAGGCACGAAGGGCTGTCGCTCTTGCGGCGGCGCAAGAATTCCCCGGGAGACGCGAAACATTCCACCCGCAGGGCAACGGATCCGATCAAGCTGGCGAGGGCCTCCCGGACTGAAAGGTCGTCATCCACGACGAACACGATGGGGTTCGCCGACTTCACTTCGCATCGACTCCGGGCAAGGCGGCGTGAACTGAAACGTGGCGCCCGACGGCGGCGAAGCGGCCGCACCAAACAAACACGTCGCAGCCAGCCTGAGCCCCACAGCGACTCGGCAAGTCTATACCGTTGCTCCACGGAACGCAGCGACTCGGCTAGCGGAAATTGCGCCTTCGCGCATGAGCTCGAGCCGCGGCGGAAGGGACTGCGCCTGCCTTCTGGCGCGATCGCATCCAGTTACGCACCCGTTGCTGTCATCTTCCCGTCCGGTGACTTGCTTGCGATTTCGGGCGCTCCGGCGCTTGCAACTTGGGGCGCTTCGGCCACGGGACAGGGCCCCGCGTGCCAGATCCCGGTGGCATATTCTGCGATTGTGCGGTCGCTGGAAAACCGGCCCGAGGCGGCCACGTTCAGGATGGCCTTATGCCCCCAGGCGCCCGGGTTTCGGTACAGATCTACGAGTCTCGCATCAGCCTCGAGATAGGAGCGCAGGTCTGCGAGGTGCATGTAGTGATCGCCGCTCGTGAGCAGCACGTCGCGCAGCGGCCCGAAGACGCCGGGCTCGTGGCGACTGAAATGATCGGAGAAGATCAGGTCGAGCGCCGCGCGCGTTTCGGGCTCATGGTCGTAGTGCCAATGGGGATTGTACCAACCGCGGGACTCGGCCACCTCCTGCGCGGTCAACCCGAACAGGAAGAAATTCTCCTCCCCCGCTTCCGCCGCCATCTCGATCGTGGCTCCGTCACGGGTGCCGAGCGTCAGCGCGCCATTCATCATGAATTTCATGTTGCTGGTCCCGCTCGCCTCATAGCCCGCGGTCGAGATCTGATTGGAGACGTCGGCGGCGGGAATCAGCCGCTCAGCGAGCGTAACGCTGTACTCCGGCAGGAACACAACCCTGAGCTGCCGCGCAACCGCCGGATCACCGTCAATCGTGTCGGCGAGGTTGTTGATGAGCTTGATGATCAACTTTGCAAGACGGTAGGCGGGTGCGGCCTTGCCGGCAAAGAAGAACGTGCGCGGTGCCATCTCGAGCCCCGGGTTTTCCCGCAGCCGGTTAAAGAGCACCACCACGCGCAGGACGTTCAGGAGCTGGCGCTTGTACTCATGAATGCGTTTGACCTGGCAGTCGAAGATCGACTCCGGATCGACGACCACGCCGCTTGTTGTCTTGAGCCAGTCGACGAATTTCGTCTTCGCCGCTCGCTTCGCATGCAGGAACTCGCCGCGGAATGTGCCGTCGGCTGCCAAGGGACGAAGCCTGCGCAGTTGACTGAGGTCGGTAATCCAATCGTCACCGATCGCCTGTGAGATCGTCTGAGCGAGCGCGGGGTTCGCGAGCCGCAACCATCTGCGGGGAGTGACGCCGTTCGTCTTGTTCGTGAAGCGCTCGGGGAAGATCTCGGCGAGGTCCCTGACAGTGGTCGTTCGCAATAGGTCGGTGTGTATCTCGGCGACGCCGTTCGTGCTGTGCGAGCCGACGATTGCGAGGTTCGCCATGCGCACGTGCTTCGCTCCGCCCTCTTCGATAAGGCTCACGCGCGATACGCGCTCATCGTCGCCGGGAAACCGTGCGCGCACGTCGGCCAGGAATCGCCGGTTGATCTCGAAGATGACCTCCAGGTGCCTCGGCAACAGCAGCGCGAACCATTCGAGTGGCCACTTTTCGAGCGCCTCGGGGAGCAATGTGTGATTGGTGTATGCGAGTGTCCGCTGAGTGAGGTCCCAGGCCTCGTCCCAGCCGAGATGCGCCTCGTCGAGCAGGATGCGCATCAGCTCCGGGACCGCGAGCGACGGGTGAGTGTCGTTGAGCTGGATCGCCACCTTGTCGGGCAACTCGCGCCAGTCCGCGTTCCCGCGCCGGAAGCGCCGGGTCAGATCCGCAAGCGAGCAGGCGACGAGAAAGTATTCCTGGACGAAGCGCAACTCCTGGCCGCTGACCGTGGAATCGTCCGGATATAGCACTCGCGTCAAGGACTCCGCGGCGAGCGTTTCCGCCAGCGCGCCGATGAAATCGCCGCTGCTGAAACGTTGCAAGTCGAAGGAGTCAGCGGCCGCCGCGCCCCACAGCCGCAGCGTGTTGACGGTGTTGCCGCCGTAGCCGACGACCGGTCGGTCGAAGGGAATACCGGTCAGGGTCGACGGGTGATTTGGGATGAGCTGCAGGCGACCCTCGCGCAGCGCGACGGAACAGCCGAACTTGACCTCCACGCGCTCATCCGGACGGGCGATCTCCCAGGGATCGGGGCGGCGCAGCCAGTTATCCGGTCGCTCTTGCTGCCAGCCGTCACGGATCGACTGCTTGAAGATCCCGTACTCGTAGCGTAGTCCGTAGCCCATCGCCGGGAGCTGCAGGGTGGCCATCGAGTCGAGAAAGCACGCCGCGAGCCGCCCGAGACCGCCATTGCCCAGGCCTGGATCGGGCTCTTGCTCGAGCAGGCCGACCCAGTCGAGGAGTTTCTGCGCGGTCGCTTGCTGCGCGACGGTGTCCAACGCGAGATTAGTCACGTTGTTCGCGAGCGAGCGTCCAATCAGGAATTCCATGGAAACGTAGTACACGAGCTTAGGGTTCTCGCGCGCGTAGGTCTCCGTCGTGAGCATCCAGCGTCGCGCGAGAACATCCCGTACCGAACGTGCGAAGGCCTCAAACTGGTCGCGCAGCGTTGCCGCGTGTGGGTCGATCGCCCTGTCGAAGAGGAGATGGCGCTCGTAGAACGTATTCTCGGTGCCGGCGAACTGGACCGGGCCACAGCCATATCGCGCCAGCTTATGCGACACCACATCCGGTATTACGTTGGCAGGTGCGGTTATCTGGCCGTTGGTCTGGGACATGAGTGAGCTCCGTGGCATTAGCGAGCGGAACAATTCGACATCCAGTCCCGCGCGGTGCCGCCAGGAGCGGCTCCTCCTCGTAAGCCTATCGAGGACGCCTACGATGCGCATCACGACATGCGGGGAGTCTACGCTACCTATTTTGGGGGGTGCGGCCTCGAGTCGGATCGGCCGCTGACGCTCTGTGGGCCAGCTCCGCGGGACATTCGCCCCGCGGAGCTGAGTAGCGGGTGTCGATCACCGCCGCGCGGCAGAGCGGACGTCATGTTGGACGCGGACGCCGCTCGTCAACCTGTGCTGTCGGCACCGCTTGAATCTCTCCAAAAGCGGCGTGTATGTCGCGTCTTCGGTAGGACCGACGCCGATCCATTCGATCACCATCGTGTCCAGTTGCGCTTCATCGGCGGTGATGCCCTGCCCCATGTTTTGTATCAAGCGCTGCACTTGATAAGCGCGGCGTAATCCCTGGTCTTCGGGCGGAGTGGGTATATCCGAGAGTATTTCGGCACGGATGCACAGCGTTCTCAAGGCCGTTTCGTTTGCCGTGAGATCCCTGCCGTCTTCTCTCGCGAGCTCACTTTTGATCGCCTCGAGCCCGCCTTTCGGCAATCCGCCAACGGCGGCGATATAATTTTCAGCTGCCCGTCTCAAAACGTCTCGCTCCGCCACGTCCGCATTTCGAGCGATCGCCAACCGATAAGCGCGCACCAGGTCTGCTGCGTCGAGCAGATCCGTCCAGCTACGCTCCGCATCCCGCGCCTGTTGCTGAGCGACGGCCCTGTCGCAGCGCTCCAACGCGCGTTCGAACCTGGCACGAAGCTCACGCGCACCTCCCCGCGGAAATTCACCGATCGCCTCGAAGGCGACGCGCAGATCGGGAAGCTGCTTCGCGTTTTCCAGTAACTCCGGCCCGGACAGAACTACGATCTTCTCGAGTTCTTCGCATAAGGTGACGGCTTTGGATCTGTTGGCCTCCAGCCCGGCGGTGTAGTCGGTAAAATCCTGCTGCCGCTTTTCAAAGGCCGCATCGCAGTGCTGCCGAAATTCCTTCCACAATTGCTGGTCCGCATCGCGCGGGACGAGGCCCACGGCTTGCCACTTCTGCTGCAGCTCCTTCACAGCGTCGATCGCTTTGCGGCTGTCCTCACTGGCAAGCAGCCGTTGGGCGCGCTCTATCAGTGACTTTTTCTCTGTGACGTTGCGGGCGTATTCGGCATCCAGACGGCTTTGCAGACTCGCCATGAGGACATCGAATCTCTCCTGCAGGGCTTTGCCCCCGGCCCGGTCTACAGGAGAGTGCCGACGCCATTCCTGTTTCGACTCCCGCAGTGCCGTGATCAATGTCCGCCAGTCAGGTTGTTCCCAATTTTGCTGCGCCTCGAATGCAGCCAGCCGTTCGAGCAACGCTCGACGTCGCTGCAGATTTTCCTGCCGCACCAGCGCCTGTGCCTCGAAGTATTCGTGGCACGGCTGATACGCCTTCTGAGCCGCTTCCTGAAAGCGTTGCCAATCGGCTTCGAGACTCTCGCCGGCGCCTTTGCTCAAGGTCCGCCACTCTTCCCGGAGGCTTTTGATTCGAGCGGCGAGCGTGGCCGGATCCAGCGTCGAGCCGACGAGCGACTCCATTTCCTCCAGCAGCTCGACCCGCTTGGGCGTCACGGAGAAGCTCTTCCAATCCTTCAGCTCGTTGAGTTTCGCATCGAGCTGTTGCAGCTGATTGGCGAGATGAGGCGGCAGCGGCGGAGCGCCAGGCAACTTCTCCTCAATCACGCGGCGCAACCCAGCCGCCCGTCCGGTGCTGCCTTCATGGAGCGCGCCGTGGGCCTTGCGTATCCATCCGCCGATCTGGCGAAAGGCAAGCGCTTCCGCCTCCCGTCTCTCAGCCTGCGCTTTCCTGTCCGCTTCCAGGATCCTGGCTCGTTCGGCGGCGGCGATGGCGGCCGCCTCTTTCTCCAGGTCGCGCAGTCGCTGCGCCTCGACTGCGGCATTGGCTGCAGCCAGCTCACGCGAGGCCTCAACCTCGATTTGCCGTATGTGCTGCGCGATCACCTCTCGCGAGCGGTCGATCGCATGCTGAACTTTCTGCAGTATTTCCGGGTCCGCATCCGCGGCAAGCGCTTTCCAGCGATTCTGGAGCTGCTCCAAAGTCGGGGTGAACAACGGATCGTAGGGCCGATGGCTGTGCCGCTCGAGCGCCGTCGAGACCGCACCGATTTCGGCCTGGAGCTGCTCGAGCTCGCGTGCCTGTGTGAGCAGAACATCGCGCTTGCGCGCGAGAATTTTGTAGACGCTCTTGTCGTTACCGCCTCGGACAGCCTTGATGAGCTGGCGAAGCTGTATTGGATCCTCGATGGCCTGGGCGGCCAGCTGCCGTACTTTTGTGGATGTACCTCCCACGACCAGCCTGGCGACCGTTTGGGCGTCGTGGCCGTCAATCGCTGCCTTGAGCGTCTCCTCTTCTCTTGCCGCCATCAAGGCGCGATCGGGCACGCTCTGCTCAGGACGTACCGTGTCAGGCTCAGGGGACGCTTCCGGGGCCGGGGAAGGCGGCGGCGCTTTACGAAAAAAGCGCGAGAACAGTGACATTTATTGACCCTCAGCTCTCTAGATCTATTCTTGAACGCTATTCTACCCCGGCCGCAAGACGCCATCATCGCGCAGTGCCTCCGCTGACGCTGTCTGCGCGCCGCCGCGTCGGAGTACAGTTGCGGGGACTGCTGAGAAACGAGCCGGAAGAAAGGGCCAATTGAGCTGAAGTTTGGGACACGCGTTCGGGGCGTTGGCGGCCATCTGAATGGATGCAATCTGGTCCCCCGACCCTGGACGCAAAGAGCGTGGACGCCAACCGATATGCGATCCGTGCGCACATGTACTCTGAGCTGCCTGGCTCTTGCTCTCCTGAGCTGTGCCAGTCCCTATCAGGTCGTGAAACTGCCCGAGCGGGAAGCGGACCTGTATCCACTTTCGCAGACCCGCGCGCAAATCACGATTGCGATCGACGAAATCACGAACACCGAGCGGGGCCGAAGGTATTTTGGCGCAGATCTGCTCAGGGAAGGGATTGTGCCATTCCTGGTCGTGGTCTCGAACTACGGCACGCATCGAGTCATCGTGAGGCCTGCCGACATCCTGGCGCACCGGGGAGCCGAGATCGTCGATCCAGTGCCCATCGAGACCGTGATCGCCATCGCAACGAATGAGCGCCCGTTCCTGCATTCGAGGACGCAAGCGCAGGTCGAGAACTACTTCAGGGAGTTGGCCTTCCGAGAGACGGTCCTGATGCACGCGGAAACGTATCAGGGAGTCATATTCGTTCCCGCCCCGCGACACAGGAGCAGTTCCGACACACTGTTCACGATGCTGAACCTCTTCAGCGAGAGCTGGCTGAAGGTCGATGTGGCCGTAAGAGACCTGGACGCTGACAATCGCCTGCGCTTCGGCCCCTTCTCCCTGCCGGCAGTCGAGAACTCATCCGACTAGAGAAGAATCGCCATCACAGAACTGGATAGCCTGCTTCGCGCCACGCCTTCATTCCCCCATCCAGCGCCACGGCGCGCTGGAAACCAATCTCGCGCAGTGTTGCGGCAGCAAGGGTCGAGATACGGCCGAACTCGCAATACGAGAGGATCCGTCGAGTTGGGTCGGGAAGATCCTCGTTGACCCGCAATTCGAGTTGGCCCCGCGGGAGATGGCGCGCCCGCGGGATATGCCCGTTGTCGTAAGCTTCGCGTTCGCGCACGTCCAGCACGATGAGGTCATCATCTTCCGCTTCGATGTGCGACTTGAGCTCCGCGAGTGACATGAATGGCACGCGGGCTGCGGCCTCCGCCAACAGTTGCGCGATAATCTTCCCTCCACTCATGTTGGTCCGCAGCGCCTCCGTGATGTGGGTGGGCATCGTGAGGTTCAGATTGCGCATCGTGGCAATGAAGGATTCGCGGTCGCGCCGCTGCAGCCGCGGGTTTTCCGCCAGCTCCTGCCCTATGGTCGAGTAGCTGCGCCCCTTGTACTCGTGTGCGGGGAATACCTTCAGCTGAGGCTCGAGCCGCAGTACGCCGTAGAAGAGGCTTTCGTACAGAGCCTCCGGGTCGCCGGTGGGAAGGTCGGTGCGACCGGTTGCGCCGATGAGCAGTGTATCGCCCGTGAAGATGCGGTCCTCGACGACCAGACACATGGAATCGCTCGTATGGCCCGGCGTATGTAGCACGCTGAGCCGCAGCCTCCCGACAGCAATGATTTCTCCGTCATCGATGCGCATATCGACGAACTGCGCCGGACTCGCGCGGTGCATGACGACCGGCACGGAGAGGCTACGAGCGAGCTCTCGTGTGGCGGAAAAATGGTCGGCGTGGGTGTGCGTGTCAATCACATAACGGATGCGTAGACCATCACGCGCGGCAAGCCCAAGGTAACGGTCGACGTGGTCGATCTGCGGGTCGATGAGTGCGGCCGCGCAGGTCTCGGCGCACCCTATCAGGTACGACTGACAACCCCCAGCCGCAACCTGCTCGAAGATCATGACCACTCCCCCCACGGAACGCCTCGGCAGCTTACGCCTTTGCGCTGCTCAAAGGGACGAGGCAGGAATACAATAGATCCGAAAGCCGATGGGTAAGCCGCTCGAGGGCGGTGCAACAGCAGCGAATCGCACCGGAGGTTCCAATGTCATTGCGTATAGGTGACGACGTGCCCGACTTCACCGCGGACACGACGGAAGGCAAGATCAAATTCCACGAGTGGATCGGCACTGGATGGGCGATCCTGTTCTCGCATCCGAAGGACTTCACGCCGGTATGCACGACCGAGCTTGGCTACATGGCGCGCCTGAAGCCGGAGTTCGAGAAGCGCAACACGAAGGTCATCGGTTTGAGCGTCGACTCGGTCGAGGACCACAAGAGGTGGGCGAAAGACATCGAAGAGACGCAGGGAGCGACGGTCAACTATCCGCTGATCGGTGACCCGGAGCTGAAGATCGCGAAGCTCTATGACATGCTCCCGGCGGAGGCGCGAGGTGCAGCCAAATCGCGCACGCCCGCGGACAATGCGACAGTCCGCTCGGTGTTTCTCATCGGACCTGACAAGAGGGTCAAGCTAATTCTCACGTATCCGATGAGTGCCGGCCGGAACTTCGATGAAGTCCTGCGAGCGCTCGATGCGATCCAGTTGAACGCGACCCACAATGTGGCCACTCCCGTGAACTGGAATCGTGGCGACGACGTGATCATTCCGACGTCTGTCTCCGACGAGCAGGCCAAGACTCAATTCCCTGCCGGGTGGAAGGCGCCGAGGCCCTATCTGCGCATTACTCCGCAACCAAGGTAACACCACGTCCAACGGCCTTCCCACCGCATCGCAGTCGTCGATGCGGTGGGACGGATCAGAAGCGATAAGTCGCCGTGACGCCAACCATGCGCGGCCTGAAGGTCGTGCCCTTCACGTCGTGATAGTAGGAGCCGAACACGCTGCAATCGCTGTTTCGGCACCCGTAGCGTCCGCTAAGTGTGCTCGGTATCAGCGTGTCCTGGTTGAGGAGATTGTCGGCAAATAGCGAAATGTCGTAACTGTTCCACTCGACGCCGAGCCTCGTGGTCACATAGCCCGTCGCGGGGGTCTCGTAATAGTCGGGTGAATAGCCGCTCGTGCCCGGACCGCTCGAGTTCCTATATCTGCCCGTGTACTGGTAATCGGCCTGAAAGTAGCCCAGGTGGCGGGCGCCGACCGCGAAGTCGTAGCGTCCCCCGATATTGCCCGTCCAGTTCGGAATCCCGACGAAACCCTGGCCGTCAGCGACGAGGAGTGAGCCGTTCACTGCGTTGACCTGCTGCGTGTAGTGCGCGTCCGTGTAAGCCATGGCGAGATTGACGGTTACGCCGTCCAGGGGCTTCACCGTGGCTTGCAGATCGAAGCCCTGGCTGACCGCCTTGCCAATGTTGGTGATGTAGTTGAATACGCAGGTTGGTAACGTATAAGGTGTCTGGGGCCTGTTCCAGGTAATGTAGAATACACTTCCCGCCAGATGGACGCGGCCGTCCAGGGCATTCACCTTGGCGCCACCCTCGTAGCTCCACACCGAATCCGAGCCGTAGGCGCTCGGCGTGGAGCTGATACCGAGCGCCGTCAGATCCGCAGCGCACTGCACCGGACTGGCTTGGGACTGGACGCCGCCGGCGCGGTAGCCCTTCGCCGCGGTGGCGTAGAGCAAGTCGTTCGGCGTCACCTGATAGGAGACGCCGAACTTGGGAGTCACCGGCGTTTCGACGACATCACCCGCCGTGACGACGGGGTTGGTTGCAGGCCTTCTGTAAATGATTCCCCACGTCTGCGAGCTGTATTGGATCTCTTCGCGGGACACCCTGACACCGGCAGTCAGCTTCAGCCGGTCGGTCAGTTTGTAGTTGGCCTCACCGAAGACTGCCGCCTGCTTCTCTGCCAGCCACTGGTTGGCGGACACCTGATTCTGGGAAGCAATCTCTGCCGGGGAGACACCGACATAAGTCTGTGGGTGTCCGAACAGCGCCTGTTGGAACGCCGACCTGTTTTCCGGCGCAAAGCTCCCGGAGAAGGTCTTGGCGTGGTTGTCGTAGATTCCGGCGATCCAGCTCAGATGCCGCTCGAGCGACGCCGAGGACAGGCGCAACTCTTCCGCTATGCCGTTCCTATGGGCGTGATAGTAGTAGTGCCCCTGGAACGGATCGGCCAGATCGAAAATGTAGGGCGACTGCACCTGATAGTTGTAGCCTGCCGTTGCCGTAGCGTTCGGTATCTCCTGCGCGGTCAGGTTCAGATCGCCGTCGGACCGGTCGTGGACATAGGTGGTGATCGACTTGATGACCACCGCCGCGGTACTGAATTGGAGCGCCAGGCTCGGCAGGAACAGGGACGATTTGCGCGGCGATTTCTGCGGCGCCAACTCGCCCGTAAAGCTGTCGCCCACCATGGTGTTGACGATCGTGTCGTACTTCCCGAGATTCACCGGGGAATAGGTGTGGGCCGGATGGATATAGACCTGCTGGCCGGCGTAACCGGGGACATTCGTGTAGCAGCGTGGCACGCTCGGGTTGTTGGCACAAGGCACGGCGCCGGAGGGCGTATAGCCGCCGGGCAATAGGCCACCGCCCGCGATCGCGGCGCCGCTCGCTACCAATGTTCCGAAGGCCGGGGTAGTAAATGACGGAATGCTCTCGTAGATCCCGTCGCTGTCCTTCTTACTATCCGCTCCATAGTAGACCGCGGGGGTGACCGACAGAGCCTCGGTCGGCGCAAACTTCATCGTCAGACGGTAGGATTGCTGGTCTTCGCTGTTGGTGTCGCGAGCGACTATGTTTGACGGGTCCCGCCAATCCACGTGGTTCACCCAGCCGCCAATCCGCCGGCCCCAGGCGCTGAGGCGAAACCCAAGCTCGTCCCGTATCAAAGGGCCCCCGAGCGCCACGCCGAATTCGCCGCCCGGACCGCCCTCGTAGACCGTATTCGCCTCCGCTTTGACGTAGCCACTGTACGAGGTCAGGCTCGGCTCCGCCGTGATGAAGCGGACGGTACCGCCTTCTGATGAGCCTCCATATAGAGTGCCCTGCGGACCTTTCAGCACCTCGACCCGCTCGAGATCAAACAATGGCGGCAGGAACACGCCCCCGCCCGTGGCAATACCAATCAGGTTGCGAGTCTGCAGCGCGCTGTCGTCGACATAGACGCCTGTGGTTGCCGCACCGTTCGTGGAGGTGATACCGCGAATCGAGATATTCACGCCTGTCGGGCCATTCGCCGACACGCTCAGTGCCGGCACGATTCGCGCCAGATCCTGGACGGTTTTGATGCCGAGATCATCCAGGCCCTTCTGGGTCTGGGCCGTAATACTCATCGGCACACGACTGATCGGCTCCGCACCGCGACGCTGGGCCGTGACGACAACTTCCTGAACCGCGCCCGGACTGGCGCCGTCGGGAGTTTGCGCCTGGGCGATTCTCGGCAAACCGAGAGCCACTATGAAAGCTACCATCACCAGCACGCCGGGCCCTGCTGATGCAATCCCAACATGTTTCCCTGACTTCACAATCCCCCCTCATTTCCCTGCGCAACACACAGTCATGAAGCTTCCCAGGTATTTGCTACTTACCCGCCAGCTTGTCCAGATTTGTCTGCCGCAAGCACCGCTTGGCGGACACGCTCCCCGCCGGGATGAAGCGCTTCCTCATTCTGACAGTGGGGTGGGGTCAGTAGGATTGTCGGCGGCGAGCGGCTATCCAACGCCAGGACGGCCCTAAGGCGTCCGGGCCGGCAGGCCCCTGATTGCCGTGTCACACAGCCATTGCGTCGAACTCGGCCGTCCATTGCGTGCGCCACGAGCGCTTGCGGTCTTCGTCCACCCAGCTGCCGTCGATGCCATTGAGCATCATCGTCCGCAAGTCACGGGCCACGTACCCGAAGTGGCTATACATCAGCTCCCACGTGCCTGCGGGGCTGACGTGGTGCAGTGTTGGATCATCCGTATTCGGGTGGACTTTGAGACCCAGTTCGACCATCCGGCGGATGGGGTGCTCGATCGCCCAGCGCTCCGGATCAAGCGTGCGCATGTAGTACGAGTTGGTGGGCACGATCGTGAATACCACGCCTTTCTCGACGCACCGCCGCACCAGCTCGGAATTGTCGATCACGGTATAGCCATGATCGACCCGGTCGACTTGCAGCTCGTCGATCACGGTCGCCACATTGATCCATGGCGTGCCGAACTCGCCGGCGTGCGCCGTCGTCCGCAACCCGGCTGCCTTCGCCATGCGAAAAGCCTCGCCAAACAATTCCGGCGGTCGATCAGTTTCGCGATAATCGATGCCAATGCCCGCGACGGCGTCGTCCCGGCTGGCGATCACCAGACGGACCATCTCATTCGCCTCGGCAGCGCTGGCCTCGCGGTCTATCGCCGGGATGAGCAGTGAACGGATGCCGAAGTCCGTAGCCGCGTCGCCCATGCCGCGCAAAATGCTCGCTTGGACCTCAGCATAGGACAGGCCGACATCGCGGAGGGTAGCGGTCGGGTTCCAGAAAAATTCTGCGTGGCGAACGCTCTCCCGGGCGGCGTCCTCCAGGTACTCATAGGTAATGCGACGGAAATCATCCGGTTCGAGAAGAACCTGGCTTTCCAGCGCTCGCAGGACGCGCAGCACGCCCGTCGGTTTTCCCTCCCGGCGATAAAATCCCGCCACGTCCTCGCGCGAGAACGGTGCCCGATGTTTGACGCTCAGGGCCTCGAACGTTTCCCGGCGTACCGCGCCCAGAAGATGGCAGTGCAGTTCTACTTTGGGCAGGCGCAGAAAAAACGCCTTGTGCAGCGACGTAACTACCCTCCCCGTCATGGCACGCGGGACGTTTCCGATTGCGTTTGTCACGTCTCCTGAACTCACTTAAGTCCGGGCGTCCGCTCGAGGTCAGTGTGCGGTGGCGGCGGTATATAGGTAATACGCCAGCGGGATCGCCAGCAGCAGCAGACCCGGTGAAAGGTCCTTCAAGCCGCTCTCGAATATCTTTACGATGACATAGAAGACGATTCCCCCGGCGATTCCGATCCCGAAACTGTTTGAAATCAGGGTCAGCAACACCATGGCCATCGCCGGGAAATTGTCGGCCAGGGTGTCGCCGCGAATGCCGCGCAGGGTCTGCAGCATCGATACACCGATGATGATCAACGCGGGCGCCGTCGCCTCTTTCGGTATGACCATGGCCAGCGGCGTCAGGAAAAGCGTCAAGATAAAGAAGAAAGCAGTGAAGATGGCAGTCAGACCCGTGCGCCCCCCCACTTCCGCCCCGGCGGCGGACTCGACCAGCGCCGTCAGGGCAGGAATGCCGAACAGCGGCCCCGCAGAGGCCGCAATGGAATCCACCAGGAAGGGGCGCTCGATGCGCGGCAGATTGCCGTCGTCGTCCGTCAGGCCGGCCTTGGCGCCGATAGCCAGCGTTGTGCCGAGGGTCGAGAAGAATTCACCGGCAAAGAACGCAAAAAGATAGGGCAAAGCCTTCAATGTAAAGGCCCCGACGAGATCCACCTTGAAGAGAATCGGCTCGATGGTCCGCGGGAGTGACACCAGGGTTGCCGGCAGATGGCTCACGCCCAGCGGCAGCCCCAGAAGCGTGGCGGATAGGATGCCTATCAGCATCGAGCCCGGTACGCGGCGGGCCTGAAGGGCCAGGATGACAACCAGGCCGGTCAGCGCGATGACGGGGCCGGGGTGACTGAAGTCCGCCAGAGCCAGGGCTTGTGTCTTGACGTTCACGGCAACCAGGTCCGCCTGACGACAGCCCAGTAACGCGATAAAAAGGCCGATGGATGCGCCCAGTCCCTGTTTGATCTGCCGCGGGACCAGCCGCACGACCAGAGTCCGGGCGCCGGTGACAGTCAGCGCGAAGAACAGCAGACCCGACACCGCCGCAATTCCGAGGCCCGTTTGCCAGGCGATATGCTCGACCTGGGTGAGAGTGACTCCCAGGATGACCGAGCCGCCGAGACCGGGGCCGACGATAAAAGGCAAATTGGAGTACAGCCCCATCGCCAGGCTGCCAATGACCATCATCGAGATGGTCGCTGTCGTCACCGCAGCGCGATCCATACCGCCGGTCGCCAGCAAGGCGGGAATGACGACCACGAGATATGCGGCGGCCATAAAGCTCGTCAGGCCCGCAACGGCCTCCCGGCTCAGGCTCGTCTGGCGCAACTCCAGGCCGAAATGTTTGTCGAGCCAACGGGACCTTTGGGAGACGGCCGAACTGGCGTCCATCATTGCGAAGCGTACGAGGTAAAGGTGGACAGGAAGCGTGGGACGTCGATGCCCTGGACGATGTGTACCTGCGCCTCACCGTTGCCGGGGGCCTGGTCCTCGCTCCACACCTGCGCCTGACCGTAGGTGGGTCCGGGCAGGATATCGACGTCCATTCTGGCCACGATCTCCGCAGTGATCAGTGTCTTGTCCAACGCAACCGCGACGGTAATCTCATCCCAGAACGGCTGACCCACACGCGCATACGATTCCATATATCGAGCGACCGGCGAGCCGGACTTGCCAATTCGTTCGACTATCTCACGCGTCACTTTCACCGGTTCGGTGACGTCGCCGACGACAGTGACGCGTGGCCAGGGCGAGGTGAGGACGATATGGGCGGCCTCCGGGTCGAATATGAAGTTGAAGTCCGTGCCATAGTCCGGATTGCCGGACACACGCGCGATACTGTTGTCGAGCTTCCCCCCCTCGATGACGATTTCCCTGGCCAGCCTGGGCAGGTCAGGATCCAGGCGCACCGCCAGCGCTATGTTGGTCAACGGCCCGGCAGTGATGATCGTCACCTTGCCCGGGTTTTCGTGTACTGCACGAATGAGAAAGCTGACGGCACTTTCGGGTGACGCCCTGGCCGAGGGCGTCCCTTCGACCAACTCCGGGATCAACGCCGGGTCGTCGGGGTGATAAGTGCGGCCCGGCTTGGGTGCGTTCCACGCCCCCTTCCACGGGATGCGTCCGTACCGCGTTTCCCAAACCTTCATTTCGGCCTGCGTCCGGATGAGCGGCATTTGCGCGCCTGCGAACACCGGTACGTCGGTCCGGCCGGCGAGTTCGAGAAAGCGCAGCAAATGGGCCTGCTCTTCCGCAAGCCAGGCGTCTCCGGTCACCACCCCTATCCCCAAAACCCTGACGGCGGGCGTGCGCAGGAGCGGAATCAGGGATTGAATATTGGATTGCCCGGGCCCCAGGAAATCGTTGTCTATGTAAACGAGGACGGCGCTTTCAGACGCCTTCGCCTGCGCAACGCGGCCCTCGGCCTTGATTGCGCAGATGGCGGGGGAAGTCGCCATGAGCACGGCCGCTGCGCGGACCAGCCATGCCACCCGCCGCATGTCAGGAGTGTTTCCAGAGCTCTCTACCATTCGGAACGTCATCGCCTGGCCCGTGATCGCCGGTGAACGTACCTGAAAATTCGACGCTTGTGGTAGACGTTCGTGCAGTGCACCAGACTGCAGACGAACGCTTCGTCCGCGGTCCGATCTTGAGAGAATTTTCAGTGCTCTTCTGGTGCAACGTGCCGCATTCCGTTGCAAGGCGCCTCATTTTGTCGCAGCGATGCACGCCCGTAGCGCCGCGGCCGTAGCGCCCCGCAGTTGCCCTCGAGTGGACGCGAGCAATCGCCGGGTCTACGATCGGCTAATGAATCGTCGCACGCACACGCTCAAGACGACGCACGACTACTTTTCGGCCGGCTACATGCTCAACGGCTATTGCGTGCAGTGCGGCAAAGGGCGTCCGGTGGGCATCGAGCGCGTCGTGAAGATTGCCGCGGAGACGGAGATCCCCGATCTTCACATCCGGTGTCCCGAGTGCTTCGCGTTTCTGCTGCTGCGCGCCGTGTCTCCCCAGCACGGCTTGGAAGCCTGGTCAGGTGAGCGGCCAGAGCTCGGGAAGGACGAGTAACCTCAGTTTACGCTGGCGTGCCGGCAGCCTCCGAGGGGGTGGACAGCACCAACATGAGCAAGGCCCAACCGCCGAAGATCATGTTGATCCCGAGGAGGAGACCGAGCGCCCACATGGCGGTGCCGGGCAAGCCGGCGAAGAGGATCGCGCCGAGTGCCACATCGAGGATGCCGCTTGCCAGCATCCAGCCCCAGCTCGTCGCAAGTGCCTTGCGATGTTCGAGCGCGTAAAAGATCGAGACACCGCCCTCCACGAGCAGAAAAGCGATGAGGACCGACGTCAGGGAGAGGGTTCCCTGCAGCGGCCAGCCGATGAGCAGCACCCCCGCAACGATGCCTGCGATTGCTGACAACAGTGACCACCAGAACCCGGGAGCGTGGCGCCCGCGCATCGTGGTAACCAGGCCGACGAGGCCGCTCAGCAGCAAGAGCCACCCGAAAAACACCGTCGCCGCGAGCGAGGCGATGGCCGGCACGAGGATCGCGAGCGTACCCAGAATAAGGAGCAGAATCCCTTCAAACAGATACAGTGTCCGGTGGCCATGAACGGCCTCGCTGACGGCGGCGCGGAACCTGAGTGCATCGATGGGGTGATTCGTAGTCGTAGCCATGTCGCCGTCTCCTGACTGCTAAGAGTAAGAGTTGACCCTTGACCGGGGGCAGAGCCAGCGCTACGAGAATTGACAACACGCTGTCCGCTGCGCGACTCGGAGTTGACACACTACGCCTGTCGGCTGGCGTACGTCCATGAGCCCGATGTGCGGCGCCTCATCCGCCGGCGTGCTAGCGGGCACGCAGACTTAGCTGCGCTTCTCGAGCCTTACGGTGGCCATCGCTGCGGCAGCGATGAGGGCGGGCACCGCCGCCAATGCAAAGAGTCGGTCCCATCCGAGCCGGGCCGCCACCAGGTAGCCACCGACGAGCGGCCCGATGATCGAGCCTAGCCGACCGACCGCCATCGAGAGGCCGACTCCCGTCGCGCGCACGGCGGCGGGGTAGAAATACACACCCAAGGCCGGGATGTTGGACTGCGCGCCGATGACGAGCAGGCCGACGACAAAAACCAACCCGAATGCCCCGAATCCGGGTACCAGGATGCTCTGGCCGAGCAGTGCAATCAGCAGCGCACCCGCAGCGATGCAACTCGCAACGAGCCGCAGCGGATTCCCGCGACCGATCACCGCCGACAGAATCAGTGCCCCAGCCAAACCACCGAGATTCAGCACGACGCCGGCCATCGCGGCACGCTGGGGGCTCATGCCATTGAGCGTGAGCGCCGTGGGGGTCCAGCTGACGAGGAAGTAGCTCACCAACAGGATGTGGAACACCGAGGCGCAAAGTAACGCCGTGCCCCAACCGCGGCCGTCCGACACCAACTCCGCAAGCGGATGCCGGGCATGCACGCTGGCGCGAGCCGCTGCGTCGCGTGCCGCACTTTCACCAATGCCCAATGCCACCAGTGGAATGAGCAACACTGCGCACGCCCCGCAGCCTATGAACACGCCGCGCCACCCTATGGATCCCATCACCCCCGCGGTAATGGCTCCGCCAAGCATTGCACCGATGGGAAAACCGAGAAACATGCGTGTCACCATCGCACTGCTGCGCTCGGGAGCGGCATGTTCTGCAGTCAACGCAGAGATCGTCGGAATTGCGCCGCCCAGACCGATGCCGGCGAGAGCCCGGAATATCATCAGCTGCGACGGGTCACTCGCCCAGGCGCACAGAACGGTGAAAGTCCCCACGAATGCCAGTGAAATCAGCAGCATCGTCTTGCGCCCGAAGCGGTCCGCCGCGACCCCTATTGCCGCCGCGCCGAGCGCAGCGCCTGCGTAACCGCTCGCGAAGATCTTGCCGAAGGCGCTCGGCGCCAGCCCCCAGTCCCTGGATATGAGCGGCGCGAGGAAGGACAGCATCAGCGTGTCATAACCGTCGATCATCGCGATCGCAAAGCAAGCCAAGGGCACTGCGTAGCGGAATCGAGATGCGCCCAGGGTCCGACTCACCCCGCCGCTGACAGACGTCTCGTGCATATTTTCTCTGCCGTTCGCTGTGTGAATCGATTGCGCTCGCGTAAAGCCCCTGCTCGTCCTGCGATTGGCCAACACTGGCCCGCGCAACGATCCGCTTGCGCGCGCAACCTTGCGACGGCCCCCTGCTTCCCGAGAGACCGTTAACCCTGCCGCGCGCGCTGAACCGCTGTGTAGTCGACGTTCGTAAAGCCCGCGATGAACACCTTGGACGGGTCATTGGCATGCGCGGCGAGCTGGTCGATGACATAGTCGGCCGCCGCATTCGAGGCCAGTTGCAACGGGTCTTCGAGCACGAAGCGCAGGCGTGCGATCAGGGCAAACCGGTCATCGACCGTGCGCACCGCAGGCAGGCGATCGACCTGGCTCGCTTGCGGCGAGACGTACAGCGGGACGTCTGCGGCTGGCACAAAACGCGGGTAACCAGCGAAGAGGCAAGCAGCCATATCGGTGCTGGCGCGAGTGTTGAACCAGATGGTGCGGAACTGCGCTTCCAGACCGGGCCAACGGGCGGGATCCGCGGCAGCGGCCAGATCGAGCGACGGCGCGTGCGGGGCGATGTACAGCCGTTCTTTGCTGAACCGCCCCTGCGCAGCACACTCGATCAGGTGACACAGATTGTTGCTGGCCCATGTCACGCCCGCTGTAGGTCGGCCCGAGCGGCCACTCATGAGCACCATCAGGTGCTCCCACGACAGGTCCTGGCTGCGCAGCCAGGACAGGATGCGATGACCGATGTCCAGGAAGGTCAGCGCGAACGTGGCGACCATCATGTCGTTCAGCGGCACCGGGACACTCTCCGAGCTCACCGGATCGAGATACTCGTGGCGCAAGCGCTCGAACGTGAAGCCAGCTTCATCCCGCAGCGCCTCTTCCAACACGTCTACCGTTACCTGGCAGCTGTAATCGACCATGGCGACGATGTTCGCTTCCAGGCCTGCCCAAGCCGGGACCTGGATCGCGTCCCGCCACAGCGCTACGGTGTTGATTTCCTGCGTGCGCCGAATCGTCTGGATGTAGGCCGCGGCGGCGGCGCGCCAGAGTGAATCCTCCCCGCCGAGCTCGCGCATACGCGCCAGCCACGCCACGGCGAGCGGCAAGTGCGAAATCGCCCCAAGCTCGATGAACCCACGCGTGGTCCGCCGAAAGCTCTCCACGAGCGGTGCCCTGCCTGATCCGGCGAACAGGACCATGTCCGAGCCGGTGCAGACGAGCAGTGGATCGCCGGCGGCGCGGCGGTCCATCAACTGAGTCAGTTGCATGCCGAGGCTCGCGGCATCAGCCGTGTACGCGGCGAAGAGCTTCTGGAAGCTGGGGTGCGGTTGATAGCTCATCTGTGTTGTCCTGCGGGCTCAACCAAGGAATCGATACACAACGGTGTCGGTGCGAAAGCGCAGCTCGGGATCCAGGCTATTGGCGACTATGACGTAGCGCATGCCGTCCGCCTCGAAGGCCGCAACGTCGGTCGCGGCCGAAGTCGGAAACGTCTCACTCAGCTCAAACCGCTGTCCGTCCCAGCGATAGAGCTGCGAGTCCGGAACTCGCTGCGGGTTGACCGGAGTGCCCTGGATGAAATTAGCGTTGATGAGATACAGGCCGCTCTCGCCCGCGACGACGCTCAGCGCCCGGGCACCGGGACCGCCCAGCTGTTGCCGGGCGACGAACTCGGTGCCGTCCCAGCAATATAGAGTCGTTCCCCGCTGCAGGTTCGCGAATGCCAGCCAGGAGCGCCCAGCCGCGTGAAAGAAGGTGAACGCGCGCCCGCCGCCGCCGGGGAAGATCTGGAATTCCTCGAAGCGCGTGCCCTCCCAACGATAGATCACCGATCTGTCCAGGTGATCCGCGTAGGCGAGAAAATGCCGGCCATCCAGCTCGAAGGCGCACCATCCATAACCCCAGCGGCCCGGAAAGGCTTGCAGCTCGCGAAACGCCCGGCCGTCCCACTCAAACACGCAGGACGTCCGCGGATGCAGCGCTACCAGGCCATGCATGTCGACCCCCTGCGCCAGCGCCAGGAAGTGCCGCGCGTCGATGCTGAAATGACGCCATTGCTTCGCGCCGAAGGTCGGGAACGTCTGCAGTGGAACGCAGCGGTCGTCAATCCATTCATGGATCGGCGAGAAGACGTTCATTTCATACGGACCCGAGCCGGTTCGAAGGCTCGCTCCAGCCACGAAGCGACGCTCGCCGATGCGGAAGAACTCGACGTTCTCCCCGCCGGGCAGGGGCAATAGTCCGCTCGCGACGAAGCGCCCGTCGGACCAGCGAAACAACGGTGCATCGATATTGCTGTTGCCTGCATGCATGCCGGGGGTCTGGCCCGGAATATCGACCGCAAGCTGGGCCACGGCGAGCAGGATTCCGTCCGGGTCGGTCCTGACTGCAACCGAGCGTGCGCACGACGTGGGCAGGCGTTGCACCTCCTGCAGGTAGCGTTGCGATCCGGCCGCGGACGGGCCGAGCTCAGAATTCATCTGCGGTCCCCTTTGAGCTTCCAGGGGACGATGCTGGAGCACGGGGGCGCACAGGTGTTATCGTCATTTTTCCAATGAATGTAGAGTTTGGGCCAAATGACAAACCCAGCGGCAGGCTCACGCGCCGGCAGTACTCGGATGCGCAACACGAACCGATTCGAGAGAGCTGCGTCCAGTGAGGAGGGCTGGCATGCCCATGCCGGCGGCCAGTTCATCCTGGTGGAAACCGGCCTCTCCCATCTGCTCACGGAAGCCGGCACCTGGATCATCCCGACGCATCGGGTCGGCTGGGTGCCGCCAGGGGTGCGCCATGCTGCGCGCTCCAGCGGGCTCACGAAGGGCTGGGTGGTGTTGGCCCCCGTCGAGTTCGTCAGGAACCTGCCGAAGCAGGTGTGCGTGCTGCGAGCTTCGTCTCTGATGATCGCTTCGCTGGAGCGTCTGACCCGATTGGCAGCTGAGGACAGCGACATGCATCGGCTGCTTTGGAAGGTAGTCGCAGCCGAAATGCGCGAAGCGCGGCCCGAGAAGCTCGAAGTGCCTATGCCGAGTGCGCCGCGGATGCGCAAGGCGGTGCAGGCTGTGCTCGACGCGCCGACTATCGGGGCCGACCTGAACCGGCTGGCGGAGCGCGCAGGTATGTCCAGGCGGTCATTCACACGCCACTTCCACACCGAGACGGGCCTGTCTTTCGCGCGCTGGCGGCGCGCAGTGATCGCCCATCACGCACTGGAACGCATCGCTGCCGGACACGACGTTTCCACCGTCGCGTTCGACGCGGGGTATGAAAGTGTCAGCGCCTTCATAGCCATGTTCCGCCGGAAATATGGCGCCTCACCAGGACAATTTCTGCGCGAACATGCCGACGAGTATCGGGACATCCCCTCAACGTGACATAGCCTTGCGCCTCACGCTCGCCGTGGACGTGCCGTCGCCCTTGCCCGATCTACGTCCCAACATGTCGATCAGCGCGCGCAAATGCTGGTTGAGATCGCCTTCGCGGCGCGCCAGATAAAGGGTCGAGTAGGCTTCCGCGTCCGTCAGTCTCTTGTATTCGACGCCCTCGAACCGAATGCAATTCATGTCGGCCGGAACGACGGCGACACCGGCACCGGCGGCGACGAGGCCGATGATCGTCGATGACTCGAGAACCTCGCGAACCACGCGCGGCCGAAAGTCGGCTTTCGCGCACAGGTCCATGACCTGCCAATAAATTCCAGTCCCCGCCTCGCGGGGATACATGATGAACGGCTCGCCCTTCAAGGCAGCCAATGACAATGAGCGGCGTTGGGCCAGCACATGATCCTGGGCTATGGCCACTACCAGCGGTGTGCGGTACCACTCACTGATCTGAATCCCCACTGGCGTGCTGACCTCCGGTCTACGCAGAACGCCCACATCCAGTGAGCGGTCGAGCAGTCCATGGAATTGCTCGAGCGAGGTCAGCTCATGCAGCGTGAGCAGGACGTGCGGATACTGCTTGCGAAACCCGCGGATCGCGGGTGGCAGCACACGAGAGAACATCGAAGAGGCGGTATAGCCGAAGTCGATCGTTCCGAGTTCCCCCGCAGCAGCGCATCGTGCCTCGATCTTGGCGGTCTCCGCCATCGCCAGGATCGCCCCCGCGTGCTGTCGGAAGAGCTTCCCGGCCTGTGTTAGAAACACGTGGTGCTTGTCGCGCTCGAACAGGCGGGCGCCCACCTCTTCCTCCAGGGCCTTGATCTGCACGCTCAGCGACGGCTGCGCCACGTGCAGCTTGGCGGCCGCCTTGCTGAAACCCAGCTCGTCCGCGACGGTGATGAAGAACCGCAGCTGGCGAAGTTTCATGATAGGGGTTTCCTATGGCAGCGTGAATAAAATATGTATTGGATAATATAACAGGACCTTCGTACGCTGATCGTACTGTGAACGGCAAGTGAGCGCGGACGCGCGACCGGCGCCAGGCCGGCCGAGGCGGCGCGCTCGATAGACCGTAGTCAGCAAGAGGGGGCACGATGAAGAACGGGCAACGATTCACTTTGTTCGGGCTGCTGATCGCCACGACAGCGACGGCCGATCCGGCTTGGGCGGACTCCGTTGCAGCCGGCGACCGGCTGGAGGAAATCGTCGTCACCGCCCGCAAGCGGGCGGAGGATCTGCAAAGCATCCCTGCTTCGGTGAGTGCGCTGGGCAGCACTCAGATCAACGACGCGCACATTACGCGGATCGATGACCTTGCCTCGCTGATGCCCAATCTGAACATCACAACTCGGGCCGACAACACACCGGACGTCGTGATGCGCGGTGTGGGCGCGTTCGGGGTGACACAGGGAGTTGGCTTCTACGTCAATGACGTGCAGCTGTTCGAAGGCCAGACGGTGCGCGCGGAAGACCTGGAGCGGATCGAGGTGCTGAAGGGCCCGCAAGGTACGCTCTATGGCGGCAGCAACATCGGCGGCGCGATCAAGTACATCACGAAGAAGCCGGGCAGCGAGCCTGCGGCCGAAGCGACTGTCGAGTTCGGCAATCTGAACACGAGGAATTACTCGGGCGCCCTCTCGGGTCCGATCGCGGGCGATTCCCTCAAAGGCCGGCTCAGCCTCTTCGATGCCACCAGCGACGGCTTCGTCACAGACCCCACTCTGAATCGAACCCTGGGCCATTCCAATGAGCGCGGCGCACGCCTCACGATGGAATACACGACGGACAGCACCGCCGTGACGTTTTACCTCTACGGCAACCGTCTGCGCTCGGAAAATGAGAACCTCTACTACGCGCCGGCCGATGTGACCGTCTATTCGCGGTTCTCGACCGCTAACGTCCTCCCGCATTTCAACCGGGATCTGTATTCCCCCACTCTGCAGATCGACCAGCAGTTCGGGGATTTCGGCAAACTGACTTCGATCACGTCCTATTTCCATTCGGACGTCGACGCGCGCGCCGATGGCGACCACGTCGCCCTGCCGTTGTTCGACGTGACGCAGATCTTCCGCAAGAACATCTGGAGCCAGGAACTGCGCCTCGCCTCGCTGGCCGGTGACCTGAGCTGGCTCCTCGGCGCATTCGTCCAAAATCGCGGCTCCCGCGACCTCGAAGCCAACACGCAGATGCTCAGCGTGATCACCGACAATCCCGCCGATGATGGCGTGCTGGTGTCTGCAAACCGTGCTGAACGCCGCGAATATGCCGGATTCGCCAACGCCAGCTATCCGCTCGGCCATTTCACCTTGGAAGCGGGGCTGCGGCTCGAACATTTCGATAACCGGCTGACCGACACCCTGAACGACGTGACGCAGGAAGTCAGCGGCACGGTACTGTTGCCCAAGGCGTCCGTCTCTTATGCATTCGAGCCCGATGTGATGGGTTATGTGACGATCACGCGGGGCCTGCAGCCGGCCGACATCCTCCAGGCACATGGCGAAATCAGCGGCTTCGACTCGGAGAAGACGCTCAATTACGAACTGGGCATGAAATCCAGCTTCCTCGACTCGCGGTTGCGCTTCAACGCCGCGGCGTTCTACATCAGCTACGACAACCGCCTGTTCAGCACCATCGACGGCGCGACGCTGGCCGAAGTGACCAAGAATGTCGGCCCTTCCCACAACTACGGCATCGAGACCGACCTCACCGCCCGGGTCACGCGCTCGCTGACCGTGAGCGCGGGATTCGGCGTGACCCAAGCTGTCTGGGGGAACATTCCCGGCTATTACAACCCGAATACCGGCGAGACGATCAACCTCAGCGGCCTGAAGGCTCCGTACACACCGGCCTATCAGGGAACGGTCACCGTCGACTGGAAGCACCCGCTCAGCCACGCCGTCACGCTCGGCGCCCGAATCGACGCCGGCTTCACGGGCCCGCAGTGGTGGAACATCAGCGATGACTATCGGGAGAAGGCCTACCAGGTGGTCAATGCCGGGCTGCGGCTCGAGATCGGAGACCGCTGGAGGCTCGGTGCCAATGTCACGAACCTGTTCGATAAGCAGTACCACACGGTCTATGCGGAGGGCCCCGACATCGGCTCGCCCCGTAACGTCGCCGGCTTCTCGCGCCCGCGCCAATGGTTCATCTCGGCGTCCGGCCGGTTCTGAAGCCGCGGAGTAAGCCAATGTCCCGCTCGTGCACTCGATTTTTGCTTGCTTGCATGTTGCCGATCGCGCTGACGCCCTTCTGCGTGGCCGCCGAATCGGGTCCCCCGTTTCATCTCACCGGCCACATCGCGGGGCCTGATGGACTTTGGGATTACGCGTCGGTGGATGCGCCGGCGCGGCGGCTGTATGTGGCCAGGGCCGGCGGCATCATGGCAGTCGATCTGAACACCGGCGCCGTCATGCCGAGCCTGTTTGCGAGCCCGGTGGTGCATCAAGTCCTGCCGATTGGTGGCGCACGCCTGCTGGTTACCACCGGGGACAGCAACAAGGTGGTTCTCCTGGACGGCGCAACCGGAAAGGTCATCGCCACGCTACCGACCGGGGATGATCCCGATTCCGTGGCCTACGATGCCAAGACCGGGCGTGCGATCACGTTCAATCGGGGCGGGCAGGACACCACGATTGTCGATGTCGCCAGGAAAGCCGTCGTCGGCGGATTCAAGCTGCCCGGAAAGCCCGAATTCGCGGTCGCGGATGGCAGCGGGTTCGCATACGTCAACATCGCCGACCGAAGCCAGATCGCCGTGATCGACTTGGCCAAGGGTGCGATTACGCGCACGATCGCGCTGACCGGCTGTGAAGAGCCGACCGGCCTGGCCCTCGACGCCGCGTCGGGTTTGTTGCTGTCCGCCTGCGATAACGGTATCGCCAAAGTCGTCACGACCGGAGGGAAAGAGGTTGCAAGCCTCGCGATCGGTAAGGCGCCGGACGCCGCATTCATTGACACACGGCGCAAACTCGCCTTTATTCCCGGCGGCGACGACGGAAGTCTCACGGTGATCTCGCTCGCCGATCCGACCAACATCTGCGTAGTTCAGCGCGTGCAGACCAAGCGATCGGCCCGAACGGGCACTGTGGATCCCGACACCGGCACTGTCTACCTGCCGGCCGGAAAACTGCTGCCGCCGGTTGCGCCGGCAAAATGGCCTACGGTGGTGTCGGGCAGTTTCGCGATCCTCGTCGTCGCCCGCTGAATGCCGGCATCAGGCGGGCTGCGCGGTGTTGCACCGTCACATCTTGAATTTCATACGAAAGGACTGCTGCAAGGCTGTTTGATTACCATGAGCAATACGACCACCGCCGACGTGCTTGTGCCGACTCCAATGCGCGAGGCAAACACCAATACCCGGCCACTCTTCGCATTGCCGAAACACGCCTGTGACGCCCATTTCCATGTGTTCGAGCCGGGTTACCCCTGTGTCCGCAAGCCGCACTACACGTTCCCGGACGGCACGCTCAGCAAGTACCTCGCGCTGTGCGATTATCTCGGCATCGAGCGCATGGTCCTCGTGCAGCCGAGCTATTACGGCACAGACAATCGACTGACTATCGATACTCTGCGGAAATTGGGACGTCGCGCGCGCGGGGTCGTGATGGTCGAGGAGGATGTCCCCGGTCACGAGCTAGATGCGTTTCATGCCGCCGGCGTGCGCGCTGTTCGCCTCGATCTTTTCGCTCGAGCGTCCTGGCCGCGTGCGGACATTCACCGCTATATCGAGAGAATGCTCGAAAAGACGCGGCCGCGCGGCTGGCACATTCAGTTTTATACGCCGGGTCACGTCGTGCGGGATCTCATCCCCTTCCTCGCCACGCTCGATGCTGATTTCGTGATCGACCATATGGGCTACATGCTCGAGGAGGATGGACTGACCGGCGATGATTTCAAGAAGCTTCTCAACCTGGTGCAGCAAGGCAGGGCATGGCTGAAGCTGTCGGGACCTTATCGAATTGCCAAGGCGCGCGGTTACAAGTCAGTCGAGCATCTCGCCAGGGGAATCATCGAGGCCCGCCCCGATCGGGCGATCTGGGGAACCGATTGGCCCCATCTCACGGATGGCAGCCGGGACACCGGCGAGCTGGTCAATCTGCTGTTGGATTGGATTCCGGACGAGCAGACCAGGCAGCAGGTATTGGTGGCTAATCCGGCGAGATTGTTCGCATTCGACCCATTGGACGAACCCTGACGGCCGCACGGACAGCGAAGTCAGGGCGTCGCGATCACTTCCGGGGCTCTGCGCGAGCCGATGGCTCCGAGTGCGCCGCCGTGGGCGTTACGGCCAAGCGGGCGCGCCAGTCGGTAGCCCGTTGGCCAATTCCGGAAGCGAGCACGTCGGTGTCGATGCCCGCAAAAACGAGGGGCGCGATACCTTGGGCAACCAGGGAGCGATAATGATCGGGATCCGCCACACCGCCGACGACGGCCAGCTTGCGATGGCGCGCCGCCGCGGCTGCGACCCGCAGGCATGCATCCCGCAGCTTTTCGTTGCGGTGCTCGCCGAGACAACCCAGGTCGGCCGAGAGATCGTTGAGGCCGACCGCGAGCAGATCGACCCCGTCGAGGGCCGCAATGGCCTCGGCATTGTCGATGCCACGTGCACTCTCCAACAGGATCTGCACGGTAGTACGCTCATCAGCCGCCGCCGTGAGCTCGGTTGCGGGCAGGCGACGAAACCCGAATTGCGGCAGCAATGCGATCTGCGAGCGGCGCCCGCGGGGAGGAAAGCGCGCAGCCATGACGACTTCTCGCGCCTCCTCGACGGTTTCGACACGAGGGGCGATGATGCCGCCAACGCCCCCGTCGAGCAGACGCCCGATGAGGCCGTAGTCGCGCTCCGGAATGCGTGCCCAGGCTTCCAGGCCGAGATCTTCCGCGGCCGCGGCAATTTGCACGGCGCAATCGATTGGCATGCTGCTGTGCTCAAGATCGATCCAGATGGCGCCATAGCCGGCGCTGCGCGCCATGCGCGCGACGTCAGCGGTCCGCGCGCCGCGGACTCCCAGCGTGAGTACCACCTCGCCCGCGGCGAGCCGCTCCAACACTCTCATCGACTTCGATCCTTCATATGCGCATCTTGCGCGCGGCACGGCGGTTTGCGCCAATTCAATTTGGCCACCCGCCTGTTTGCGAAAATAGATCCATGAACCTGCGGCAGCTGCGCTATTTCACCGTGCTCGCCGAAGAGTTGCACTTTGGACGGGCGGCGCAACGGCTGCACATCACGCAGTCGCCGCTGACTCTCGCCATTCAGAAGTTGGAACGCGAAGTGGGTGGACGACTGTTTCACCGCACACCGCGTCACGTGGAGCTGACCGAAGCCGGCGCCGCGCTGCTCACCGACGCCCGCTCCATTCTGGAGAAGGTACAAAGCAGTCTCGAAGCCGCCCGCGGCCTCGTGAGCGGCGACTCCGGCCGAGTGCGCCTGGGCCTCACACCTGAGATTGCCCTGCTGCCCTTCCTGGCGACCACGATCCGCGCCTTTAGCAACAGGCATCCGAATGTCTGCCTGAGCTTCCACGAGCTACGGTCCATCGAGCAGCTGAAGGCGCTGCAGACTCGAGTAATCGACGTGGGCGTCATAGCCATGCCGGTTTCGGGTCAGCCCCCAGGCGTCGTATTCACGAGACTTCTGGCCGATCGGCTCGGCGTGGCGATGCATCGCGAACATCCGCTGGCCGAGCGCCCGGATCTGAGCATTGCCGACCTCAGGGACGAGGCCTTCATCTGCTACGCTGGATCCCCGGGGATGGGCATCCACGAGCGGGTCCTGAGACTGTGTGCCCAGCGATCCTTTACGCCGCGGATCGTTCAGGAAGCGGGCGAGATCGCCACCCTGCTCGGCCTCACGGCTGCGCGACTCGGCATCGCCGTAGTGCCTGCGGCTCTCTCCTTTCTCGCCATACCGGACATTCTCTTCAAGCCGCTCGTCGATGAAGACGCGATAACCGACATTTGCATGGTGTCTCGCGCGGCTGAGGCGGACCCATGTGTGTCGAGCTTTCGCCAAACCGCTTGTCTGGGCGTTGGGCTGGCGAGCAGTACGCCCATCACTCAGCGAATCTAGGCCTGCCCGCCAGCCCGCCGGCCGAGCGCAGCGCATCCGCTTCCATCAGCTTGCCGTCCATCATCACGATCTGCGTATGGCGAAGGTCGCCGATCGCTTTCGATGGGTCTCCCTCCACGAGAACAAGGTCGGCGGCTTTGCCGACGGCGATCGAGCCCGTGCGGGCGTCTGCGCCGACGAGATGGGCAGTCGCGATCGTCGCACTGGCCAACGCCTCGGCCGGCGTGAAGCCCGCGGCAACGTAGAGTTCGAGCTCGCGCACGAGCTCGAGTCCGGATCCGTCGGTGCCAGCTACTATCGTAACTCCGGACCGGTGCAGAGCACCGACAAGCTCGGACAGTTTCGCGAAACTCGCACGAAAGTCCGCGCGCGTCAGGTCGGAGGGAACCACGAAACCGCCTTGCCGAAAACCGCGCTCGACGGCGGGCGGCAGCATGCCCACGAAGGGCGCGTACGCGGGCGAGAGGTCGCCATTCTCCGGCACGAACAGGCTTTCGGCGACGACGAGTGTCGGGTCGACGGTGATTTTCTGCCGTACCATCTTCGCGAGCAGCGATTTCATCGGCTCGGCCTCGAGACTGACATCCTTGGCGTAGCGCCCCGGTCCCTGAAACCTCCCCATGCCGTTCGACTTGGCCACCACGTCGTCAGGCATGGCCTGCATCATGACGAAGTAGATGTGGGTGATCTCGTCATAGCCGGCGTCGATGGCGTCCGCCGGGCGCATGCCGGCGGGCAGATGTCCGTGAACATGCAGGCCGAGCCGATGGGCTTCGGCGGCCGTCGCTCGTATCCACGCCGGATTGAAAGTGCCGTAGATCTTGATTGCGATGAAGCCGTCGGCCTTGGCCTTGCGCACGATAGCCAACGCTTCTTCCTGCGTGGTAGCGACGCTCGCCGCCTGGGCGGTGTTGGGACCTTTGCCATCGATCAGAACGGACGGGTAAACCCGGGGGCTGAGCAGTTCGCCTTTTGCCCGGCGTGCGGCCCGCGCAAGCGTCAGCGCGTTGATGTTTCCCGGGTCACGAACGGAGGTGACACCTAGCGACAGCAGCATGGGCCCGCTCGCGTCGTCCGCGAAATGCATATGGGAATCCCACAGACCCGGCACGAGCGTCTTGCCTTTGCCATCGATGATCTGTGCGCCGGCGGGTACGATGACGTGCGCGGCAGGCCCGACGCGCCTGATCACACCATTATCGACCACAACCGTCTGTGCTTCAGCGAAGTGATCTCCGGCGAGAAAGGCGCGAACGTTGGTGAAAGCCACCGGTCCTGACGGTGTTTTGAGTAACGACTTGACCAGCGCCGGCGAACGCTTCGCGAGTGCGTCGTCCTGGGTCTTTTCCAGGACCGGCTGGGCCGCCTCATAGCCGGCCCGAATCCACGACAAACCCGAGATCAACGCGAAGAACCGGCCCGAGTCGTCCAACCAAATCGGAATCGGCGTATTCGACAGTCCGGTAACGGCGTAGGCGGTGAGCGTTTTCCGCGCCGCTCCTTCACCAACGGTCAGGGTGCTCAAAAGCTCGGCGTGCGCGCGACCGGCGGGCAGCAATGCCAGCGACTTGTCGGGTGAAGCGATGAGCCGTTCCGCCAGATCGGCCGCAAGATCGATCGGACCTCCGAATGCGGCATACATCGCCGGCGCCGTGTAGGGTGCTGCCGCGCCATCCACCGGGCTCTTCCAGGTCGCCTGGCGAGCGGCGATAACGAAAGTCTCCGCCGCGTCGCCGTTAGGTGTGAAACCGCGTACCGTCACTCTATCGAGCATGTCGTCGCCGCCCATATGCGCGGCGCTGTCCGTCTCGAACACCTGGCCGCGAAGCAGCATGCTTTCGCGGCCCATGCGCATCCCGTCCGGGGTTGTCCAGCGCGCCGACTGACCGTGTTTGCCAGCGGTCGACATGATCGTGAAATGCTGCGCGTCGGCCGGCGGAGCGGCAAGGTCGGCCAGCGGTACCTGACCGGTCGCCGTTTGCGCCAGTAGTACTGCCGCCAGGATAATCAGTGTTCTCATGACCGGTCCCCCCGCGCTCGCTCGGATTCATTTGGTGCGCCAAAAGGCCTGCACGGCTCCCGCACCCGGCATGCCCGCGCTCGCGTTCTAGCACATTCTACGGTGACTTCACGCGGAGGCGGGTTAGAATTTCAGGCATGGGCATATCAAGTCATCTGGCTCACGAGGACCGCTTGCCGCAAGTTATTGAGCAGGCGCCCCACCCGGCCCTGCGGCCGTTCATCCAACGTTTCCTGGTAGTGGAATTTCCCGCCTTTCACCGCGATGCGCACCTGCCGGACACCTGCCCGGTTGCGGCATTTTCTTTCCGGGGACGATGTCGCATTGACGGCCGCCGCTTCGGGGTAAAAATAGAGGTTCGCCCCTGGGCTCCACCGGCCCCGATCACCCCAACCGCGAAGACGTCGGCGAACCCGGCGACACCGTAGATTTACAGCCATGGTGGGATGCACCAACCATGCGTACACGATGCGCGCAATCAAGTACGGGCCGTCGGATCACCAGGAGGGCGATTTGTATCTTCCCGACGCATCACGGCCGCCGGTAGTATGTCTTCTTCATGGCGGATTTTGGCGGATGCCGTACAGTCGAGGCGAATTCGGCCCGGTCGCGCGGGACCTCGCCGTCCGTGGCTTCGCGGTCTGGAACCTGGAGTATCGGCGCCTGGGTGCGCCCGGAGGGGGCTGGCCCGAAACATTGCAGGACGTCGCGGCCGGGATCGATCACCTGGCGACGATTGTCGCAGAAGGCACCGAACTAGATCTCAATCGCGTCACGGTTGTCGGTCACTCCGCTGGTGGGCATCTGGCGCTGTGGGCTGCGGCACGAACCGATAAGCGAGGCACTCTCCGCGTGCCCACTCGCGTACGACCTGTTGCTGCGGCGGGGCTAGCCGCCGTAGTCGATCTTGCACGCGCTCATGCCCTGAGTGTGGGGAACAGCGCGGTTGGAGATCTGCTCGAAGGATCGCCCGACCAACGGCCCATCCGATATGCGACTGCCTCGCCGATTGCACTGCTGCCGTTAGGTGTGAAGCAACTCATCGTTCACGGTGCCGCAGACAAGGCTCTGCCTATTGAACTCGCGCGCAATTACGCACGAGTCGCCCAAGCGGCGGGGGACAGTATCCAGCTCTCTGAATTGCCGACCGCGGGCCATATGGACTACCTCGACCCCAGCAGTGAAGCACATTCGACGCTCTGCCGTTGGCTCGAACAGCCCGCCTGATCCCATAACAGGCGCGCCTCCCCGGCGATGACAGCAGGATATTCTTCGGGAAAGAACAACTTGCCCTCAGGGATTCGCGGCACACGTCGGCGTCACCGTTGGCTGCCCGAATGCGACCACGTCGATGGCGGTCGCAACAGCAGCTCCCGCCGCCATCGCGAGCAACTCCCTGCGCTGCATGACCTATCTCCGCTCTTTCGGGCCCGCTGTGGAGACATAGGCTTCCTGCAGCGACCTCGCGCACTCTTCACAGCACACTTCCACCGCCTTGCCGCCCACGTTCACAGTGATGACGTTGCTCTCCAGCTTGCAGTCGCAAGCCGCACAGGTTTTCTCGCTCATGAGGCCAATCTCCGGGCACGCCTGACATCAGGCGGGAGATAGAAAACCATTTCGGAGGTGGCAGTCGCTGTCGAAATCTTTAGCGATCTGCGCTGCCGTTGTAGGGAGGACTGTGACGTCGATCGTCAGCGCCGCCGTATCGAGCGCCGGAACTCGGCTGGCGTGCGGCCGTAGACTTGACGGAAGGCGGAGCTGAAATGGCTGTGGCTGGAGAAGCCCAACTCCATGCTCAGGCTGGTGAGGTCGTCATAACGACCCAACAGGTCCAGGGCGCGCGCCAGCCTCAGACGCAACTGATAGCGGTAGAGTGGCATGGCCTCCACTTGCTGGAACACCTGCGTGAGGTACACAGGCGAGACGCCGACCTCGATGACTCCAGCGAGGAGCACCCTGACCACGAGCCGACGGCCGCATTCCAATGACCGGATTATGCTGTGCATATCTGCCTGAACCTCAATTGGGGATGCAGGCAAGAATCGTCAAAGACGGCGTGCGCCGCTATCAGAATCTTTAGCGGAATGTCCGCTTGGCTAGGGCGTTTCGATCCGCCTCGGCCA
>JAQGOG010000173.1 GCA_028293765.1 Gammaproteobacteria bacterium | reverse complement strand
CGCCAGGAAATCTGCAACCTGCGCCACACTGACTATCGCGACGGCTACCTCTTCGTGATTCGCGACAAGGTGAGCGGCGATAGCGACATGGCGTTCATAAAAATCCGCATCACGCCTGAACTGGAGGAAATTCGGCGCCGCGCACTTAAGCTCGATGACACCGCATCGCCGTTTCTGATTCACCGTAAACCCAACAGGGAGCGCCGCGAGTGGATGGAGGGCAAGCCGCACTGGACCTACGTAAACCCCCAGTACCTGAGCAAGGCGTTCGAGCTCGCCCGCGACGCCGCGCGGGACAAGAACGGCCATACACGCTACGCGCAATTGACGGCCGCCCAGCGCCCGACTTTCCATGAGATTCGCGGCTTAGGGGCCCGCCTCTACCGCTCGCGTGGGATCGCCGAGAGCGCCATTCAAGCGCTGATGACGCACGCCAATCAGCGCACAACGCAAATCTACCTGGAGCGTGGAAGAGAGGCGCTGACTAATGAGGACTACTTGACGGTCTCGGCACCGCTGTCTGTGCGCGAACTGTTGGGGCCGAAGGGGTAACCGCGCTGCAGTCGAGTTGCCCCAGGGCGTCCCCACCCTGGGCGGCTTCAGTCCACGCGCGCGACTAAGTCGCTAGGGAGCACAGGCAAATTGATCAGGCTCGAAGCCGGAACTCAGCCTTCGACCAGGACCGTGGGAAGCGTCGCCTCTGGCGAGAAATTGGGTAGCAAAGGTAGCAAACAAAGTTTGCTACCTATTTGCTACCAGCTGACCCGGCGCTGAAGGCGCAACGAGCCGTAAGTCTCTGGCCAGCAAGAAAAAAGAATGGAGCGGGAAACGAGACTCGAACTCGCGACCCCGACCTTGGCAAGGTCGTGCTCTACCAACTGAGCTATTCCCGCATCTCGAACAAGCAGGCGAGGAATTGTAGGTGCAACCCCCGCGAAGTCAAGGCGGATCGAAAGGGTCGCGGGCGATAAAAAGTCAGCGCCCTCGCCCACTTACCTGCCTCTCCCATAAAAATGTGCATCGCAGCAGCGATTTCGCGCAGCGGCGCCTCAACGCGTGAGCTCGGGCCAGGCCGCGCGCAGGTATGCCACCATGGAAAACAGGGTCGCCGCCGCCGCCAGCTCGGTGAGCACCACGCCGAGGTTATAGATCGGCAGTCCGATCAGGTCCCAGCGGAACAGCATCATCGAGAGACCGACGATCTGCAGAATCGTCTTGTACTTGCCGAACTGCGACACGGCGACCTTGCGCCGCTGCCCGATCTCGGCCATCCACTCGCGCAGCGCGGAAATAGTGATTTCGCGGCCGATGATGACCGCGGCCGTAAGCACTATGAGGGCTCTCGTGTCTTTGCTCACCAGCAGTACCAGCGCGACCGCCACAACCAGCTTGTCCGCCACCGGATCCAGGAAGGCGCCCAACCGTGACGTCTGCCCGAGACGCCGCGCGAGATAGCCGTCCAGCGAGTCCGTGATGCCCGCAGCCGCAAAGAGCAGGCCCGCCGCGGGGTCTGCCCACGGATACGGCATATAGAACAAGAGGACGATGAGCGGAATCGCGAAGATGCGAATCCACGTCAGGGTGTTCGGCACATTCCAGAGCATTGAGGATCAGGCGGTAGCGGCGCAGATAGGGGCCAGAGCGGGTCGGACGCAGCAGCTGCCCATCGGTCAGACCCACTCCTAAGAACCAGGGTGGAGGTGATCATAAAGACTTCGCGCCAAGGATGCGCCGATTCCGGGCACCTTCTCGAAATCCGCGATGCCGGCACGCATGACGCCCTGCAACCCGCCGAAGTGCTTGAGCAGTTCACGCCGCTTGGCCGGCCCCAGGCCAGGAACTACCTCGAGCACCGATTCGTTGTAGCGCCGCGCGCGCTTGCGCCGATGTCCGGTGATCGCGAACCGGTGAGCCTCATCGCGAATCCGCTGCACGAGGCGCGAAGCCGGCGAATGCGCCTCAGGCACTCGCGGGGCGCCGGCGCCGTACACGAACAGGCGCTCCTGGCCCGGCTTGCGGTCCGGGCCTTTCGCTACGCCGACGAGTGTGATGTCGCCGAACCCGAGGCCTTCGAGCGCCTCGTGAACCTGACCGATCTGACCCAATCCGCCGTCGATCAGCAGCAGGTCGGGCGCCGGGACTTCGCCCGCGCGGATGCGCGTGTAGCGTCGTTCCAAAGCCTGGCGCAGCGCTGCATAATCATCGCCAGGGGTCACCCCCGTGATGTTGAAGCGCCGATATTCTTTCTTCAGCGGCCCTGCCGGACCAAACACCACGCAGGACGCCACCGTACCCTCGCCGCCCGTGTGGCTGATATCGAAGCATTCGATGCGCGCAGGCGGCTCAGGCAGATCGAGCTCCGTTGCGAGCGCTGCGAGCATTTCATCCATGCCCTGTTTTTGTGCGAGCCGCATACGCAGGCCCTGCGTCGCGTTCTCCTCGGTCATCTCGACCCATCTCACACCGAGCCCACGCACTGGACAGCGCACTTCGATCGACCGGTTGGCGCGCGTGCTGAGGGCCTGTCCCAGCGACTCCGCATCCTCCAGCTTGCGCCCCAAGAAGACCTCGGGCGGCGGATCCTGAGAGGCGTAGTACTGCATGACGAACGACGCCAGCGCTTCTTCCGGCTCCGCAAGCGCAGCGCGCGGAAAGTAACTCGTCGTGCCGAGGTTGCGACCGCCTCGGACCAACATGACGCTCACCGCGTACTCGCCGGGCTCGCCCACGATCGCGAAGACGTCGACGTCGCGCTCTCCTTCCGCGGTGACGACCTGCTGCGCCTGGATGCGCTTCAGAGTCGCGAGCTGATCGCGGATCACCGCCGCGCGCTCGAATTCGAGGCGGCCGGCGGCCTCCTCCATTCGTGTCTGCAGCTGTGCGTTAACCTCGTCGCTGCGCCCTTCGAGCACCTTCACAGCGGCTTCGATGTCCTGCGCGTAGACCTCGGCAGTGACCAACCCGACGCAAGGCGCCGAACACCGGCCGATCTGGTGCTGCAGGCAGGGCCGGCTGCGGTTCGCGAAGAAGCTGTCCCGGCAGTTGCGGATCCGGAACAGCTTCTGCAGCTGGTTGAGGCTCTCCCGCACCGCTCCAGCGTTCGGAAACGGCCCGAAGTACCGGCCGGGCTCGCTGCGCGCGCCGCGATAGAACGCGAGTCGCGGAAAGTCGTGCTCGACGCACAGATGAATGTAGGGAAAACTCTTGTCGTCGCGTAGGACGATGTTGAAGCGGGGCTTGTGAGCCTTGATGAGGTTGTATTCGAGCAGCAGCGCCTCGGCCTCGGAGTTGGTGACCGTGACCTCGATCTTCGCGATCTGCTGAACCAGCGCCTGGATCTTCGGATTGACGTTGCCGGCATTGAAATAGGTACTGACGCGGTCCTTCAGGCTCTTCGCCTTGCCGACGTACAGGATTTCATCATCCGCACTGAACATGCGGTACACGCCCGGCCGCTTCGGCAGGGCGGCCGTGTAATCCTTGTGATCGAACACTTTAGCGTTCATGTCTGGAAGCCCGACGGACCGATGCAGGCGCTACAGTCCTGCCAACTCGCACGCCCGCGCCACGACCTTCTTGAACATGGGTTCCGTCAGCACTTTGGTGGACGTGTTGTACCGGCTGCAATGATAAGAGTCGACGAGGTGTTTCGTCTCGCTCAGAGCATGCTCCGCCCCATGCCCGAACGGGAACTGGCTGCGCTTGAGGCCGTACGCGATGAGTACGGCATCGTGAGCAACCCGCCCGAGGGCCAGAACTACCTTCACGCTGGCCAACTGCCGCAACTCGACCTGGAGGTAGGCATTGCAGGTACGAATCTCACCCGGAAGCGGCTTGTTCCCGGGCGGCACGCATTTGACCGCGTTAGCGATGCGCGCGTTCTGCAGCTTGAGGCCATCGTCCGCCGCAATCGACTCCGAGCGGGTCGCGAGCCCGAGCTCGTAGAGTGTCTCGTAAAGGAGGATGCCGGCGTAATCGCCGGTGAAGGGACGCCCCGTGCGGTTCGCGCCGTGCATCCCCGGCGCCAAGCCTACGAACAGGATTCTCGGGGCCGCGACGCCGAACGAAGGGACCGGCCGCGCGAAGTAGTCCGGATACGTTTCGTGCGTCTCCGCCAGAAACTCCGCGAGTCGCGGGCAACGCGTGCAGCCTGGGTCGTACGCATCGCTACGTTTACCCGCAGGCGGGCGCCCGCCTGAGGACGCGAATGCTTTGCGGCGCTCAGTCATCCATGTGCCGAATGATCGCAGTGGCGAACCCAGAGCAACTCATGAGCGTCGCGCCGGGAATCAGCCGTTGCAGATCCTCTTCCACGTTCTTGCGCGCAGCCAGTTCGCGCTTCGGCGCCTTGATGGCTTCGCGTAAACGGGCCAGATCGTAGGTGAGCTCTTTGTTAGCTATGGTGTTCGCCACACCCTTGATGATGAGGTCCGCCGCTTCGTTCCAGCCCAGATATCGCAGCATCATCTCGGATGACAGAATGAGCGAGCCAGGATTGACGCGGTCCTTGCCGGCAAAGCCCGGCGCGGTGCCGTGCGTGGCTTCAAACACCGCGAGGCCTTCTCCGATGTTCCCTCCAGGTGCGATGCCGATGCCGCCTACCTGCGCCGCGAGTGCATCCGACACGTAGTCGCCATTGAGATTGAGCGTGGCGATGACGTCGTATTCCTCCGGGCGCAGCAGCACCTGCTGCAGGAAATTGTCGGCGATCACGTCCTTCACGACGATGTCTTTACCCGTGAGCGGATTTGGAAAAGCGAGCCATGGGCCGCCGCCAATCTCCTGGGCGCCGAACTCCTCCTTGGCGAGCTGGTAGCCCCAGTTCCGGAAGGCGCCTTCCGTGAACTTCATGATGTTGCCCTTGTGGACCAGGGTCACCGACGTACGATCGGTCTCGATGGCGTACTGGATGGCCTTGCGAATGAGGCGCTGGCTACCCTCTTTCGAGACCGGCTTGATGCCAATGCCGGAGCTCGCCGGAAAGCGGATGCCGGTCACTCCCAGGTCCTTCTGCAGATAGGCGATGAGCTTGTGCACCTCGGCCGAGCCCGCAGGCCACTCGATTCCCGCGTAAATGTCCTCCGTGTTCTCTCGGAAGATCACCATGTCGGTGAGGCTCGCATCCTGCATGGGGCTCGAGACACCCGGGAAGTAGCGGATGGGGCGCACGCAAGCGTACAGATCCAGGCTCTGCCGCATGGCTACGTTGAGCGAGCGGATGCCGCCGCCTACCGGTGTCCCGAGCGGCCCTTTGATCGACACCACGAACTCGCGCAGGGCGTGCAGTGTCTCGTCTGGAAACCATTGTCCGTAGCGGGCGTTGGCCTTCTCTCCCGAGTAGACCTCCATCCAGGAGATTCGCCGCCGCTTGCCGTAGGATTTCTCGACAGCGGCATCCACGACTCGACGCATGGCCGGCGTGACGTCGACTCCGATCCCGTCGCCTTCGATGAAGGGAATGATCGGATCGTCGGGGACGTTCAGTGACGTATTGGGATTGACGGTGATCTTGCGTCCCTGGGAAGGGACGATGATGTGCTCATATTGCATGCGGCTGGTGCTGGTCCTGCCTGGAGTGGTCAGGCGCGCGATTTTCCCGGACTACGACCTCCAGGTCGAGCCCTAAACGGCATTTGCAAGAGGTAGTCGACACCCAGCGCGCGGTTGCCTGGCACGAGCGACGAACGAATTTGGCGTCGCCGGCGCGTTGCGCAATCCGTCTCGCCAAGCCCGGAACGGTAGCGCCTGGAAAGCCCGCGTACGGGGTGCTAAGGCGCCGTGCTGGCGCGCTTGTCGGCGCGGCGGGTCTGGCTTCGCTCCGCAATGAGCATGGCCAGTTCGAGCGCCTGCTCGTGGTTGAGGCGCGGATCGACCGAAGACCGATACGCACGCTGCAGGTCCGCATCCGTCAGGCCGCGGGCGCCACCGGTGCATTCCGTGACGTCCTCGCCGGTGAGCTCGATGTGCACGCCACCGAGGTATGAGCCCATATCCGCGTGGATGCGGAATGCGAGATCCAGCTCCTTCAGGATGTTCTCGAAGCGCCGCGTCTTGAGTCCGCCGGCAGCCGTTTCGGTGTTGCCGTGCATGGGATCGCAGATCCACAACACTGCCTGGCCGGTCTGGCGCACAGCCTCGATGGCCCGCGGCAGCGAGGCTTCAATGTCCTTCGCGCCAAAGCGATGAATGAGGGTCAGGCGGCCAGGCTGGTTCTGGGGATTCAGAGTAGTGACGAGCCCCTGCAGCCAGGTCGAATCCATCGCCGTGCCGACCTTGACGCCGATCGGGTTGGAAATGCCGCGCATGTATTCGACGTGCGCGCCATCCAACTGCGCTGTGCGCATTCCGATCCACGGCATGTGCGTGGACAGGTTGTACCAGCGATTTTGCCGGGGAATAAAGCGCGTCTGCGCCTGCTCGTAGAGCAGATGCAGCCCTTCATGGCTCGCGTAGAAGTCGGCGAGCGTGCCTTCGGCCACGCCGCGACCGCTGATGCCTTCGAAGAAGTCGAGGGCATCGCCGATCGAATTCACGATGTGCTGATAGGCGTCCTTCAGCTGCGCATGTTTCATGAACCCGAGGTCCCAATACTCCGGGTGGTGCAGGTCGGCGAATCCGCCATCGACCAGGGCGCGAACGAAATTCAGTGTGAGCGCCGCGCGCTCGTAGCCGCGAAGGAGGAGCTCCGGATCGGCGGCGCGGGCCTCAGCCGTAAACTCTGGCCGGTTTACGAGGTCGCCGCGATAGCTTGGCAGGGTCACGCCGTTGCGTGTCTCGGTGTCCACAGACCGGGGTTTCGCGTACTGCCCGGCCATACGTCCGACACGGATAATGGGCTTCTTCAGCCCGTGCAGGAGCACCAGGCTCATCTGCAGGAGAATCTTCAGCTTCTTGGCGATCGTGTCCGACTCACAGTCGGCGAAAGTCTCGGCGCAGTCCCCACCCTGCAGCAGGAATGCCTGCCCCCGCTGGGCGGCGGCCAGACGCTCGCGAAGCGCATCGATTTCCCAGGAAACCACGATTGGCGGCAACCGCGAAAGGTGCGCGACGGCCCCTTCGAGGGCCTTCGGATCGGCATACGTCGGCTGCTGCTGGGCTACTTTGGTTTGCCAGGTCGCGCTGTGCCAGGAAGTGGTGTCTGGGGATCTCATAGTGGCTCCGATGCTATCATGGAGCGGTCCAAAATCCCCCGCTGCGCACCCCATACCCCAACGCGATGTATTACTGCGAACGGGCGCCTGCGCATGGGCCGGGACTGCGACCTCCGGAAAGCTGCGGCGAGCGCCGTGGCGGCACGCCGTAGGCACTTTCCCCCAATGCCTGTGAGCGCCACCGGGTCCAAACTGGCGCCCGCGGCGTGGCGGGAGCAAAATGCGCGACTTTTTAACGCCGTACGCAAGATCGCGCCCGTGCGCGTCGTCCTAAAATAACGGCCAACGAACGAGGCCCCGTGCGGGCCCTAAAGAGGCGGTTGTATGCATCGTGTACTCATCCTCGGCGCCGGCAAGATCGGTGCACTGATTTCCGGATTGCTAGCGGAATCCGATAGTTACAGGGTTGACCTGGGAGACGTCGACGGGGCAGCCGCCGAGGCCGTCGTGCGCGCCCATGGCGCCGGTAACCTGACTGCGTTCCCCCTGGACGCCTCGAGCGGCGACGCGTTGGGCAAGCATCTCGCCGACCACCCAGTCGATGCGGTCATTTCCAGCCTGCCCTACTATTGCAACGTCAACGTCGCGGCAGCCGCCCGGAAGGCCGGGAGCCACTACTTCGATCTGACCGAAGACGTCGAAGTCACGCGCGCGGTCCGGGCAATCGCGACGGGAGCGGCGCAGGCTTTCGTGCCCCAGTGCGGTCTCGCGCCGGGCTTCATCAGCATCGCCGCGGCCGAGCTCATCACGCACTTCGACGAGCTGCGAGCGGTAAAGCTGCGTGTCGGCGCCCTGCCGCAGCATCCGAACAACGTGTTGAAATACTCACTCACATGGTCTACCGAAGGCCTCATCAACGAGTACGGCAACCCGTGCCAGGCCATCATGGACGGCCGCATGCTCGAGGTCGCGCCTCTCGAGGGCCTCGAAGAGATCGAGATCGACGGCACGCTGTACGAGGCTTTCAACACTTCGGGCGGTCTCGGATCGCTCGCCGAAACGCACGGGACGGAGTGCGAGTCGATGAACTACAAGACCATCCGCTATCCGGGCCACTGCGACCAGATGCGGTTGCTGATGAACGACCTGAAGCTCAATCACGATCGCGGCACGTTGAAACACATTCTCGAAAACGCCGTGCCGCAGACCTTGCAGGACGTCGTGATCGTTTATGCCGCTGTAACGGGCAAGCAGGATGGGCAACTGCGCGAAGAAAACTACGTCAACAAAGTCTATCCGCAGGTCATCGCGGGCCGGCTGTGGTCGGCCATCCAGGTGACGACGGCCTCAGGCATTACCGCGGTCGTGGATCTCGTTCTCGAGAACCGGGGCAAATACAGCGGCTTCGTGGCGCAGGAACAGTTCCGCCTCACCGATATCCTCGCCAACCGCTTCGGCCGCTACTACGCGCCGGGTGGCACCAAGGACGTCTCCGGCGAGGTTGTCGTCTCCGGCAAAGCCGGCCATCAGCGCAGACAAAAGGTTGCCGCAAGATGAGCTCAATAGATATCAATGCACTGCTGACGAGGCTCGGCCTCGGGTCAGTCAACCCGGGCGCGTGGTCCGGCTCGAAGGGCTGGTCCAACTCTGAGGAAGGCGCGCTCATCAACGTGCGCAATCCCGCAAACGGCACCGTGATAGGCCAGGTCCGCCCCGCGAACGCGGCCGACTACGAAAACGTAATCTCCAGCGCAGTGCAGACCGCCGACGCGTGGCGAGTGGTGCCGGCGCCCAAGCGCGGCGAGGCCGTACGCCTGCTCGGCGAGGAGCTGCGGCGTCACAAGACCGATCTCGGCACGCTCGTCTCGCTCGAGAACGGCAAGATCCTGGCCGAGGGCCTGGGCGAAGTGCAGGAAATGATCGATATCGCCGACTTCGCCGTCGGCCAGTCGCGCATGCTCTACGGCAACACGATGCACTCGGAGCGACCCCAGCACCGCATGTACGAGCAGTGGCATCCGCTGGGGGTCGTCGGGATCATTTCGGCCTTCAACTTTCCAGTGGCCGTCTGGTCATGGAACGCGTGCCTCGCGGCCATCTGCGGCAATGTCTCAGTCTGGAAGCCCTCGCCGAAAACACCGCTCACTGCGCTCGCGATCCAACAGATCTGCAATCGCGTAACGGCGGCCGCCGGCCTGCCCGCCATCTTCCAGCTCTTCATCGACTCCGGCACGGAGCTCGCCACGCGCTTCGTCGATGACCGCCGCGTTGCCCTCGTCTCCTTCACCGGCTCCACGACCGTCGGCCGCAAGGTGGGCGAGCGCGTCGCCGCCCGCATGGGCAAGAGCCTTCTCGAGCTCGGCGGCAACAACGCCATCATCGTCGATGAAACCGCAAACTTGGATCTGGCGGTCCCCGCGATCGTCTTCGGCGCCGTAGGTACTGCCGGCCAACGCTGCACCACGACGCGACGAGTCTTCGTACATTCTTCCCGCGCAGCCGAACTGGAACGACGACTCGTCCACGCTTACACGCAAGTCAAAATCGGCGACCCGCTGGAAAGCGGCACGCTCATGGGCCCGCTGATCGACCCGCGCGCCGTGGAAGGCTATCAAGCAGCAATCGCGGCCGCGCAAGCCGCCGGCGGCGAACTGCTTTGCGGCGGCAAAACCCTGTCGGAGGCAGGCAATTTCGTCGAGCCCGCCATCGTCCGCGCCCGGAATGAATGGTCGATCGTGCAAACGGAAACGTTCGCCCCGATCCTGTATGTAATCCACGTCGACTCACTCGCCGACGCCCTTGCCCAGCAAAACGCATCGGCCCACGGCCTCTCCTCGGCCCTCTTCACCGACCGTCTGCAAAGCGCCGAGCTCTTCCTCTCCGCCACCGGCAGCGACTGCGGCATCGCCAACATCAACATCGGCACGTCCGGCGCCGAGATCGGCGGCGCCTTCGGCGGCGAGAAAGACACCGGCGGCGGCCGCGAGTCCGGCTCCGACGCCTGGAAAGCCTACATGCGCCGCCAGACCAACACGATCAACTGGAGCCCCAACCTGCCCCTCGCACAAGGGATCGAGTTCAAAGTCGCGCCGTAACGCGGAAAGTTTTTTGCGCGAGCCTCCAGGGGGGCGACGCGTGGGTCGCACGGGTCGCCGGGAGGGCCACCCCGGATCATGAGCGCGGGCGTAAGCCTGCGCGCAATTGGATTCACGGCGTCCCCGGAAAGTCCCGGTTTCGATCGCGGCCGCGGCATCGACCTCATTCAGCGGCCGGGCAGCCGCAGCGCAAACCGCGCCCCGCCCAAGGGCGACGCATCGATATTCACCGAGCCCCCGTACAAATCCACGGTATCGCGAACCATAGCGAGTCCGAGTCCGTGCCCCGGCACGTTCTCATCCGTCCGCACGCCCCGCTGCAACACCCGCGCCCGGTTCTCCTCCGAAATTCCCGGCCCGTCGTCTTCCACGACGAGGCTCAGCCGCTCCCGCGCCCCGGCTTGCTCATCCGTTCTAACCGTCACCCGCACGTGACTGCGACACCACTTGCAGGCGTTATCCACGAGGTTACCGAGCAACTCCATGAAGTCCCCCCGGTCTCCCACAAACTGACTTCCGGGCGCGATCGACAGCTCGATCGCCAGGTCCTTCCCGGCATACACCTTCAACAAGGCCGCCCGCAGATCCACCGCCAACTGGGCCACCTCGACGGGCGCCTGGCCCAGCAGCGCCCCTCCGGAAGCCGCCGCCCGCTTGAGCTGGTGCGCGATGATGTCGGTCATCCGGCCGATTTCTGCTCCGAACGTGCCGTTCGAAGCGCCCGCATCCGACGACAGAGACGACTGCATGACGGCGAGCGGCGTCTTGAGACTATGCGCGAGGTTCCCCAACGTATCCCGATAGCGCGCCACGCGCTTTCGCTCCCCGACGAGCAAAGCATTCAAATTTGTCGCAACACCGCTCAATTCCCGCGGGTAGCCACCGCCCAGAATCTCGCTGCGTCCCTCCTCCACCTCATGAATCTCGCGCTCCAGCCGCCTGACCGGCGCCAGTGACCAGCGCAACAGCGCCGCGAGCACCGCGAGTAACAACAACATCAACCCGCTGAACCATCCGAAGAGCTGGCGCCGGAAACGCCACAGCTGCTCCTCGTAGGGGCTCAAGCTGACCCCCACGCTGAATGTCAGCGAGCGCGTGTCGTCCGGATCGTCCGAGAACTGAATTCCGCGACTCTCGATCGCCACCCGGTCGTGACCGACCTCGGCATAAGAGAAACTTTTCCCGCCCTCCTTCAGGAGCGGCCCGAAGTCGATGGAGGAGCCCGCCGTGGACGGCGAACGCCATTGATGTTTGATGGATCGGACCTGCGCAAAGAGGCCCGAACGAGGAGTCCTCAGCCGCGAGTCGATGTCGTGCAGCGGTGGCGCATAGCCGCCGGTGGGCTGCGGCTCCGTCGCCGCTACCAGCGCCACCATCTGTGAGTCCAACAGCTGCTGCATCGTGCGATCGGACAACGCGCGAAAGCCGGTATCGAGCACGACCATCATCACGCCAAAGAATAGCGCGAGCGGGACGGAAACCGAGATCAGCAGCCGCCGGCTGAGAGAATGCACGGGAGTCTCCAGGTGCGGCGTCGGCGGCCCGGGGCGCTGGCCAACCTGATTTCTCTCACGCGGCGGGTCCTTGCGGCGCCTGGTCGCGCGCCAGAGCAAACCGATACCCCCGGCCGCGCAGGGTCTCGATCGGCTTCAGGGCATCCTGCGGATCGAGCTTGCGGCGCAGCCGTCCCACGAGCACCTCGATCACGTTGCTGTCGCGCTCGAAATCCTGGTCATACAACCGCTCGGTCAGCTCCGTCTTCGAGATGACCTCGCCCGCGCGCAACATGAGGTGCTCGAGAATCCGGTACTCGAAAGTCGTGAGCTCGACCGCCCCGCCGGCCACCTTCACGGTCTGCGCGCGCGTATCGAGCAGGACCGGTCCGCACTTGAGCTCCGGGCTCGCCCACCCGCCGGCACGACGCAGGAGCGCCTGCAGGCGGGCCAGGACTTCCTCGAAGTGAAACGGCTTGGCGACGTAGTCGTCGGCGCCGGCCTGTAGCCCTTCAACCTTGTCCTGCCAGTTATCGCGTGCGGTGAGAATGAGGATGGGATACGTCTTACCCGCGGCTCGCAGGCGCCGGATCACCTCGAGGCCCGGCAGCTTCGGCAGTCCGAGGTCGACGATCGCGACGTCGAGCGGATATTCGAGGCCGGCGAAAACAGCCTCTTCACCATCCTGCGCGACATCCACCGTAAACCCGGCATCCACCAGCCGCGCCTTCAGCGTGTCGCGCAACGCAGCTTCATCTTCGACGACCAGTACACGCATAGTCCGCCCTCCACAGATCGCGCTTTACAGAATCGCACCGCTCGCAGCGTCGACGCGCACCGTCCAGACGCGCCCGGCGTCGTTGAGCAGCTTGAGAATATAGATCGTACGATCGCCTTCCCGTTGCGTTTCGGCCCGGACGACTCGAGCCTTGAACTGCTGTTCGGCCATCTTCACCGCCTGGTCCATGGAGATGCCCGCGGTCGCCAGGACGAAGTCCCCGGCGCGATCGCCCGCCGCAGTGGCACGGGCCCCCGAGCCAATCACGGCCAACAGCGCCAGAATCACAGCAGTAGGAATTGATGCACGCAAAACACCCATCCCACCACGATAGCAACCCGCCATGAATGCCGCCTGAATGACACGCAGACGCTCAAGGTCCCAAGCGTTTCGCTACCCCTCCCCAACCTGCCTCTCGCGCTCCTTGGCTTCGAGCCACAGCCCCTCCCACTCTGCGGGGCTCAGCGCCCCAAGAGCCAATCCGCGAGCGCGCGCCAGCGATTCCATGTCGTGGAAGCGGCGCTCGAACTTCGAGTTCGCGCCGCGCAACGCCTCTTCCGCATCGAATTGCAGATGGCGGCTCCAGTTGGCGAGCGCAAACAGCAGATCGCCCATCTCCTCGACCACAGCCGGCGCGTTGGGGGTCGCCGCAGTCGCCAGGGCTGCATCGACCTCCTGCAATTCCTCCAGCACCTTGTCCCGCACCTGTTGCGCGTTGGCCCAGTCAAAACCAACACGCCCCGCGCGCCGGCCGAGTTTGGACGCACGAACCAGCGCCGGCAATGCGCGCGGGACATCCGCGAGCGCACTCACCGCAGCCTCCCGGCCTTCCAGCAGAGCGCTTTTCGCTCGCTCGCTGGCCTTCTGCTCCTCCCAGCTGCGCGACAAGTCCGCTTCGTTCGTGGCGCTCTTCCCGGCAAACACATGCGGGTGCCGGCGCACGAGCTTCGCGTGAATGCCGTCGGCGACGGCCGCAAAATCGAACCAGCCACGTTCCTCCGCCATGCGCGCGTGAAAAACCACCTGGAACAGGAGATCACCCAGCTCATCCCGAATCTGCGCAGGCTCGCCACGCTCTATGGCGTCAGCAACCTCATACGCCTCTTCGATCGTATAAGGCGCAATCGTGGCGAACGTCTGCCGCCCATCCCACGGACAGCCGCGGTCCGGGTCGCGCAGCCGCGCCATGAGCTCGAGCAACGCGGTCAGGGCCTCTTCGGCGGTGCTCATCGTTCCGGCTCCTCAACGCAAAGGCGATAGAGAGTCAGCAGCATGCCTGCCGTGGCACCCCAAATGTTGCGGTCCCCGTAGGGAATGTCGCACAGCTCGATTTCCGCCTCACCCAAACCGAAACGGCGGCGCCGGCTGCGATGGTTCGCAGGATCGAAGACGAACTCCAGCGGCACTTCGAAGGTGTCATGTACCTCCCTGGCGTCGAGCAGCAGCTCGAAGCCGGGCCGTACGAAGCCCACCACCGGCGTCACCCGGAAACCGCTGAGGAGGATGTGATCCGGCAGATAGCCGACGATCGCCACGAACTGCTCATCGAGCCCGATCTCCTCATGCGCCTCACGAAGAGCGGCGGCCCGCGGGCTCGCGTCGGTGGCCTCGATGCGGCCGCCTGGGAAACTGATCTGGCCTGCGTGGCTACGCAGCTGCGTCGCGCGCTGGGTCAGCAGCACGGTCAGGCCGTCCTCGCGTTCAACGAGAGGTATCAGAACAGCAGCCGGAATCGGTGCCGTCGGGAAAAGCCTGCGATATCTCCCGCTGTCCTCAGCCGATAAACCAGGTACCAGCCAGTCCTCGATCGCGTGCCGCGGCTGCGTATTGGCGAGTCTCGCCACAATGCGCGCACGCCAATCCGCGGAAGGCGTGCCTCCTTGCCTGTCGTGGGAGTCAGCGCCTCCTTCGTGCATCGTGCCCGCAGCCCTCGCTCAGCCGCCGCCGCTCGTGCCGCCCTTGATCCCGCCGCGTGCCAGCTCTGCCGGGTCAAGCAGCTTCGCCAGCTCTTCGCGCGGCAGGTCCGTCATCTTTTCGGCCATCTCGAGGATGGGCCGCCCTTCGGCATACGCCTGCTTCGCGATTGCCGCACCCTTCTCGTAGCCGATGACGGGATTCAACGCCGTCACCAGGATGGGATTGCGATCGAGCGCTTCCGCCAGCCGGCTCTCGTTCACCTTGAAGCCGGCAATGGCGCTGTCCGCCAACGCCCGGGAGACGTTCGCCAGCAGGCGGATGCTCTCCAGCAGGTTGTAAGCGATCACCGGCAACATCACGTTCAACTGGAAATTGCCGGACTGCCCCGCGACGGTGATCGTCGCATCGTTGCCGATCACCTGCGCGGCCACCATGGCGGTAGCTTCCGGGATCACCGGATTCACCTTGCCAGGCATGATGCTGCTGCCAGGCTGCAAGGCCGGCAGCGCGATTTCGCCCAATCCCGCGAGGGGTCCACTGTTCATCCAGCGCAGGTCGTTCGCGATCTTCATGAGACTCACCGCGATGACCTTGAGCTGGCCCGAAAGCTCAACGGCGGTATCCTGCGATGACAGGCCCTCGAAATAATTGCGGCCGGGCTTGAACGGGATCCCGGTCAAGGTCGCGAGCTCCTCGCAAAAGCGGGCGCCGAAATCCGCATGTGCATTGATCCCCGTGCCCACCGCCGTGCCGCCCTGCGCGAGCGCCAACAGCCGCGGCTCCACGCAGGCCAGCCGTTCGAGGCCGCTCTCGATCTGCGTGCGCCAGCCGGACAACTCCTGTCCGAGCGTTATGGGCATCGCATCCATGAGATGCGTGCGGCCGGTCTTCACAATGGTTCCGACTTCCCGTTCCTTGACTCGCAACACGTCGCGCAGATGCTCGAGTGCCGGCCCCAGGTCACGGCGCACTGCCAGCGCCGCGCTGACATGAATGGTGGTCGGAATGACGTCGTTGCTGCTCTGGCCCATGTTGACGTGATCGTTCGGATGCACGGCGCGGCCGAGTCGTCGCGTGGCGAGCGATGCGATGACCTCGTTCGCATTCATGTTCGTGCTCGTGCCAGAGCCCGTCTGGAAAACGTCGAGCGGAAATTGCGCATCGTGCTTCCCCGTTTCCACGTCGGCGGCCGCGGCATCGATGGCGCGGGCGATGTGGGCATCGAGAAGGTCTAGCCGGGTGTTGGCACGCGCGGCGGCCTGCTTCACCAGGCCCAGCGCACCGATGAAAGCGCGCGGCATGGTGAGGCCGCTGATGGGGAAATTCTGTACGGCGCGTTGTGTCTGCGCGCCCCACAGCGCGTCCGCGGGCACCTGCAGTTCGCCCATGCTGTCGCGCTCGATCCGAAAAGAAGTCGTCATGAATGCACCGCTACTTCAAAGTTCCGCCACTCGAATTCGAGGCCTGGCCGGTTTCACGCCCGGCGCAACGGCCGGATGCGTTATCATGCGAGACCTGGAGAATGTAAATCGTAGCACTTCGAGGCACTCCGTAACGCATGTCAGCGAGCACCCCAGACGCTTTCTCATCCGTCGACGCCCTTTCACCGGTCGATGGACGCTATCGTGCGGCTACCGAGCCTCTGCGGAGCATTCTCTCTGAGGCCGGCCTCATCCGGGAGCGTATTCGGATCGAGGCGCACTGGCTGGTGCACCTGTCCACAGCGGTCACGTGGCTTCCCGGCGCCGCTCTCGGTTCCGAAGTGCTCGCGCGCGCGCGGCAGCTTGCGAACGAACCGGATGCAGACGCCGCAACAGCAGTCAAGAAGATCGAGGCTCGCACCAACCACGACGTCAAAGCCGTTGAGTATTACGTGCGGGAACAACTCGCCGCGGCTGGCGCCCCCGAGGCCGTGCTGGAACTCGTGCATTTCGGTTGCACGTCCGAAGACATCAACAATCTGGCCTACGCGCGGATGCTGCAGGCCGCTCGCGGCAAGCTTCTCGAAACTTTCGCTGCGCGCGTGAGCGAGATCGCGACGTTTGCCCGCCTTCATGCGGATACCGCGATGCTGGCGCGCACGCATGGGCAGCCAGCGAGTCCCACCACGCTCGGCAAGGAATTCGCCAACTTCGCGGTACGCTTGCAGCGCGCGCAGCAGCGCTGGTCGGCCGTGGCCATTCTCGGCAAATGGAACGGCGCCGTCGGCAACTTCAATGCGCACGTGGCGGCCCTGCCGGACGTCGACTGGCCGGCAGTGAGCAGGTCGTTCGTCGAATCGCTAGGGCTCACCTACAACACCTGGACGACGCAAATCGAGCCGCACGATTGGATCGCTGAATACTGCGATGCACTCGCCGCGGCGAACGTGATCCTCATCGACCTGTGCCGCGACTGTTGGGGCTATATCTCGCTGGGCTACCTGCGACAGCGCGCCGTGGCCACCGAGGTGGGCTCCTCGACCATGCCGCACAAGGTGAATCCCATCGACTTCGAGAATGCCGAAGGCAATCTCGGCGTCGCCAACGCCCTGCTGCGGCACTTCGCCGAAAAGCTGCCCGTGTCGCGCTGGCAACGCGATCTGACCGACTCGACTGTGTTGCGCAATGTGGGGGTGGCGCTGGGTCACACGCTTATCGCCTGGCGCGCATTGGGAAAGGGCCTGGGTAAAGTCGCCGCCGATCCGGCACGCCTAGCGGTGGACATCCACGGTGCCTGGGAAGTCCTCGGCGAAGCGGTGCAGACCGTGTTGCGCGCGGCGGGAGTACCGGAGGGTTACGAGCGGCTCAAGGAATTCACCCGTGGCCGTACGATAGACGCACAGGCGCTGGCCGCCTTCATCGATACCCTCCCGCTGGCGCCGGCCGAGAAAGTCAGGCTCAAGGCGCTGTCACCCCAGGACTACACGGGCCTGGCTTCGCAACTCGCGCACCTCGCCGCGCAAGGCGTGCTCGGGCCCTGATGCTCTGGTCGCCGGGCGGCTTAGTGCGCAAAAAGCTCAGCCGGGATGGAGACCACAGCCCCCCCGCGCGGCGCGGCGCGTCCACCTGCCCAGCGCGTTGCAGCATGATTGGGGCGTCGTCAGCACCCGACAGGGCCGCCGTGAAGTGCGAACCAGGCCGCGATTTCGCGTTGTCGAGGCAGGCCCCTGCGGTCAAAACGTGACCAATTCGGCTACCACGGCGGGGGCGCCTCTCTAAGATCGCGCGGCCTGCCGGAAATGCAGGCGATGACGGCAGGCGCCGCTCGTGTCTATATCCGGGGAACAAGAAGTAAACACTGCACTCGCACAGCTCGCGAACGCGCGCTATGCGTCTGAATCCGTAACCGGAACCGGCGCGGGTACCGCGAGCCGTCATGGTGCGGAAACGCTGAGCGTTTTGACCTCTCTAGCGGAAGTTCGCGCGGCCGTGAACGAGATCGCCGCGACGGCTCAACGGCTCATCTCCATCTACACTCCCGACCTCGAGCCCGATCTCTACGATCAGACGGCCTTCCTCGACGTCATCAAGCATTTCGTCCTCACGCGCAGCTTCTCGAAGGTGCGTGTGCTGCTGGCGGAGCCCACCCGCGTCATGCGCGATAGCAACCGCTTCGTGGCAATGGGCCGGCGGCTCTCGAGCTGCATCGACATCCGCTACGTCACCGCCCAAGCGCCGCAGCGAGCCTCCGCGTATCTGATCGCGGACGACCGGGCCATCGTCTACCGCATGCGCTCGGATACATGGGACGGAATCGCGGATGCCAACAATCCGCCGGCCGCCAGGGTGTATCTGCAGGAATTCGACAACATCTGGAACGCGAGCGCGGCCGAGCATGGCCTCCGCGTGGCGCGACGCGGCTGAACATATGGCCGCCGTCTTCGAGTCCCGGTCTATAATTCGCGGCATGGCCCGCACGCCCGACATCACAGTCGCTGCTGTTACGGAAACCGACGGTCGCTTTCTGCTCGTGGAAGAGCGCATCAACCGCCGCCTCGTCTTCAATCAGCCGGCCGGCCACGTGGAGCACGGAGAGACGCTGCTAGCAGCGGTCGTCCGTGAGGTACGCGAGGAAACGGCGTGGGGATTCGAGCCGAAAGCCCTGATCGGCGTCTACCTATGGGTAAATCCAGCCTCTGGACGATCCACGATGCGGTTCGCCTTTACCGGAACGGTCGTCGACCACGATGCCGCGCAACCCCTCGATCGCGGAATCGTGCGGACGCACTGGCTGTCTCGCACGGACTTGATGGAGCGTGAGCCGCGCCTGCGCAGCCCGCTGGTTTTGAGGTGCGTGGAGGACTATCTCGGCGGTAAGCGCCTGCCCCTCGACGCGGTCGCGAAGCTGGATCTGCACTCGGCGCCGACCGTCTCCGCTATCAGCGTCTAAGGCGGCACCCCTTAGGTTCCCGGCGCGTTCCGAGCGCCCTGAGACTCGTGCGCCACCTCGGCGTAGAATTCGTGGATGCCTATTGAGTCACGAGACCGGGTCGTCGTCGGCCTGTCCGGCGGCGTGGATTCCGCCGTCGCTGCCCTGCTCCTCAAGGAGCAAGGCTGGGACGTCCATGGCCTCTTCATGAGCAATTGGGAAGAGGATGACGACGCCTATTGCACGGCCGCCCAGGACTTTCAGGACGCCCGCGCCGTCGCTCGGGAGCTCGCGATCCCTTTGCATAGGGTGAGTTTCGCGGCCCAATATCGGGAGCGGGTATTCGAGTATTTCCTGCGCGAGCAGCGCGCTGGCCGCACGCCCAATCCGGACGTGCTCTGTAACCGTGAAATCAAATTCGGCGTGGCCCTGAACTACGTGCGGCGGCTCGGCGCGTCGCGCTTTGCGACGGGGCACTACGCGAGGCTCGCGTCTGGCTCCGACGGAGTCGAGCTGCGCAAGGCGCGGGACGCCGCCAAGGACCAGAGCTACTTCCTCCACGCGGTAGCGCTCGAACACCTCGCCGAAACCCTGATGCCGCTCGGAGAGCTCGAGAAAGGCGCTGTGCGCGAGCAAGCACGCCGCGCGGGCTTGCCAGTGTTCGACAAGCCGGATAGCACCGGCATCTGCTTCATTGGCGAACGCCCCTTCCGGGAGTTTCTCGGTCAGTTTCTGGAGAAGACGCCCGGCCCCATCGAATCGCCGGCAGGCGAGCACCTCGGGACTCACCAGGGGCTCGCTTTCTACACGCTCGGGCAACGTGGCGGTCTGCAGATCGGTGGCCGCCGCGGCCATTCTGAGGAGCCATGGTATGTGGCCGCGAAGGACGGCACACGCAACGTCCTCGTGGTGGTCCAGGGGCACGACCATCCGCTTCTGGCGAGCTCGGCGCTCACGACCGGCCCGATGCACTGGCTCGCGCCTCCCATGAACGCTCCGTTTCGATGCACAGCGAAGGTGCGTTACCGACAGGCGGATCAATCGGCGGTGCTCGAGCCGTTCCCTGATGGAACCGCACGAATCGTTTTCGACCACGCGCAGCGCGCGGTCACCCCGGGCCAATACGCGGTCGTATACGACGGAGAGCGCTGCCTCGGTGGCGCGGTGATCGAAAGGGTCATCGCCCCCTCTGCACAGCAGGCGGCAGCATAAGGATCAAGCGCAGGTTCACAGCTTTTACCGAACTGCCGTAAGTCCTGCCCGCATCGCTTGGAGAGATCGTTATAATTCGCGCGCTTTTCACCGCGGAGGATTCATGACGAACAGCTTCAAGGCGCGTTCGACGCTCAACGTAGGCAGTCGCTCGTACGAAATCTGGAGCATGGCTGCTCTCCCACCCGAAAAGGTGGCGCGCCTACCGTACTCGCTGAAGATCCTGCTCGAGAATCTCCTGCGCTTCGAAGATGGGGTCAACGTGACCCGCGCGGATATCGATGCGTTGCTTGCCTGGGATCCCGCCGCCACGCCGTCTCACGAAATTGCGTTCACGCCCTCGCGCGTCATCCTGCAGGACTTTACCGGCGTGCCTTGTGTCGTCGACCTCACAGCGATGCGCGATGCGATCGTACGGCTCGGGGGCGACCCGGAACGCGTCAATCCGCTCGCACCCGTGGAGCTCGTTATCGATCACTCCATACAGGTCGATGAGTACGGAACGCCTGGCGCTCTAGCCGCGAACACCACTATCGAATTCGCCCGCAACGGCGAGCGTTACTCCTTCCTGCGCTGGGGCCAGACGGCCTTTCGCAATTTCCAGGTCGTACCGCCGAACACTGGCATCGTTCATCAGGTCAACCTGGAATACCTGGCCCGCGTGATCTTCGACGCCGAGACGAATGGCGCGCACCGGGCCTATCCGGACACGCTCGTCGGTACCGATTCCCACACGACGATGATCAATGGCCTCGGCGTGCTGGGTTGGGGTGTCGGCGGTATCGAAGCCGAAGCTGCCATGCTCGGCCAGCCCGTGACCATGCTCATCCCGCAGGTCATCGGGTTCCGCCTCAACGGGCGGCTCCCGGCGGGTGCCACCGCAACGGACCTCGTCCTCACCGTCACTGAGATGCTCCGCAAGAAAGGCGTCGTCGACAAATTCGTCGAGTTCTTCGGCGACGGCCTTGCGAACCTGCCGCTCGCCGATCGCGCGACGATCGCGAACATGGCGCCGGAATACGGCAGCACCTGCGGCATCTTCCCGATCGATGAGGAAACGATCCGTTACCTGGAGTTGTCGGGCCGCTCGCGCGAGCGTATCGATCTGGTGGCGGCGTACGCCAAGCACCAGGGCATGTGGCGCAACCAGGGCCAGAAGGCGGCCGAGTACACCGACGTGCTCGAGCTCGATCTCGGAAAGGTGGAGCCCAGTCTCGCCGGCCCGCGCCGGCCGCAGGACCGGGTGCCGCTGAAGACCGCGAAGACTGTTTACGAGCTCAACAGGAAGAAGGCCGCGGAAGAGCGCGCCACCAAGACTCCCGCAGCCAAAGGCACCGCACCGGTGTCGCTGGACGGCCAGAGCTTTGAGCTCAAGGATGGCGCTGTCCTCATTGCCGCCATCACGAGCTGCACCAACACTTCCAATCCGTCCGTCATGCTCGGCGCCGGTCTGCTCGCTCGCAAGGCCCATGCGCGTGGCCTGAAAGCCAAGCCGTGGGTGAAAACCAGCCTGGCTCCCGGCTCCCGCGTAGTGACCGATTACTTCAAGAAGGCCGGTGTGCTCGATGATCTCGCCGCGGTCGGATTCGATGTCGTAGGCTACGGCTGCACCACTTGCATCGGGAACTCCGGACCGCTGAAGTCCGAGATTTCGGCCGGCGTGAAGGCCGGCGATCTCATCGCGTGCTCCGTGCTCTCGGGCAATCGAAACTTCGAAGGCCGCGTGCACCCCGAAGTGCGCATGAACTTCCTGGCATCGCCGCCGCTGGTCGTTGCTTACGCGCTCGCGGGCTCGCTCGATGTCGATCTCACGACCGAGCCGCTCGGCACCGGCAAGGACGGCAAGCCCGTCTTCCTGGCCGACATCTGGCCGAGCGACCAGGAAGTGCAGGAAACACTGCTCCGGTCGATCGACTCGGACATGTTCCGCAACAGTTACGCCGGTGTCTTCTCGGGCGACGCGAACTGGGCCAGCATCAAGGTGCCCGCCGGAAAGCGCTATACGTGGGACGCGAAGTCCACCTACGTGCGCAACCCGCCCTACTTCGAAGGCATGACCATGACGCCGGCCCCGCTCGGGGACATCAGCGGCGCGCGCGCGCTCGCGGTTGTTGGCGACTCCGTTACGACGGACCACATCTCGCCCGCAGGCAACATTGCGAAGACGAGCCCCGCCGCACGCTACTTGATCGAGCAAGGCGTGCAGCCGGTCGATTTCAACTCGTACGGCGCGCGGCGCGGAAACCACGAAGTGATGATCCGCGGAACGTTCGCCAACATCCGACTGCGCAACCTCCTGGTCCCTGGCGTTGAAGGCGGAGTAAGCATTCACCTTCCCAGCGGCGAGCAGACTTCGATCTACGACGCGGCCATGCGTTACAAGAAGGAAGGCACACCGCTCATCATCCTCGCGGGACGCGAGTACGGGACCGGCTCCTCCCGCGACTGGGCGGCGAAGGGCACCATGTTGCTCGGCGTGAAAGCCGTGATCGCGGAAAGCTACGAGCGCATTCATCGCTCCAATCTCATCGGCATGGGTGTAGTGCCCCTGCAGTTCCTGCCGGGTCAGAACGCGCAGTCGCTCGGTCTCACCGGACATGAAGTGTTCTCCATCAGTGGGCTCGGCAGCGGCGACGCGAAAGAGGTGAACGTGACGGCAACGCCGGCGAGCGGCAAACCGATTCAGTTCGCCGCGCGCGTGCGCATCGACACACCGAAAGAGCGCGAGTACTTCCGCCACGGTGGCATCCTTCAGTACGTTCTGCGGCAGCTGGCGGCGCCAGGGCGCGCGGCCTGAGGAATCGGGGAACCGGGTTTGAGCCATGGGGCGTCATGACGCCGGCGCGCCTGCGGCGTGTCGAGCAGCATGATCACGTCCGCTAGCTCAAGCCCAGTGCTCGACCTGAGGAAGCCGGGTGTCAAACTTCGGCGCGCGCGCGTGACTACACTGCCTCGATCCGCGTAGCCATGCTTACGACGTCAACTTCCGAGCCTGGGCTCGCTGTGTTTGACCTCGACGGCACAATCACCCGCAGCGATTCTCTGGGGCCGTACGTGTTGGGCTTCCTGATGCACAAGCCCTGGCCAGCACGGATCTGGCGCATGCTGGCCCTGGCACGTGTGGCACCCACCGTCATCCGCTTCTTCTTGCGCCTCGCCGATGAGGGGCAAGTGAAATCGGCGTTCATCAAAGCCACCCTCGGCGGAGCCACGCGATCCGACCTCGATGCGTGGACCGCCCGCTTCGTGCCGCAATTGCTGGAGCGTGGCCTGTTCGCAGCTGCCGTCGCGCAAATCGTCGTGCATCAGCGCCACGGCGACCACCTCGTACTCATGAGTGCCAGCACCGATCTATACGTACCCGCTGTCGGCCGCGCGCTCGGGTTTGCGGAAATCATCTGCACCGGAGTGCGCTGGGACGGCGACCGGCTGGACGGTGAGCTCACGACTCCCAATCGCCGGGGCGAGGAGAAGGCGCGTTGCTTTACCGGCTTGCGAGAGCAACATCCCGGCCTCGCCGCGGCGGCTTACGGCAACGCTGCCAGCGATCTGCCGCATCTGCGTCTCGCCGACCAGGGGGTTCTGGTCAATGGCACGCCCAGCGCGCGGTTAGCCGCCGCCCGCGCTGGAATTACCTGTGTCGAGTGGCGTTGATGCAATTTTTTTGCCACTCTGCCGGTCTATTGGGTAGAGGTGACTCGCTATGAGATTCCGCACACCCCGCATTGCTCCGTCCGAGATCACGCCGCCAGAGGTGTTCTTCAACCGCCGGGCACTGCTCGCCGGTGCGCTGGCGACCGGCGCGAGCTCACTGCTGCCCGCGGCCGAAGCGCCGCAGCCGGCGGGGACGAAGCTGCAGTACACGCGCAATGCGCAGTACAGCGTCAGCGAGGCACCCAACAAGTACGAAGAGATCACGGGTTACAACAACTACTACGAATTCGGCACGGACAAGGAGGATCCGAAGGCCAACTCGGGCTCCTTCAAGCCAACTCCCTGGAGCGTCACCGTCGACGGCGAGGCGGAAGTCAAAGGCCGATTCACGCTGGAGGACCTTCTCAAGCCGCACGCTCTGGAGGAGCGCGTCTACCGCTTCCGTTGCGTCGAAGCCTGGTCGATGGTGATTCCCTGGGTCGGATTCCCGCTGAGCGCCCTGATCGCGCGCTGCCAGCCGACGTCGAAAGCGAAGTATGTGGAGTTCACCACGCTGTACGATCCGCAGCGCATGCCTGGGCAACGCGAGCGCGTCCTGGCCTGGCCCTACAACGAAGGCCTGCGCATGGACGAAGCGATGCATCCTCTCACCCTCATGGTGGTCGGTCTTTACGGCCAGACGCTCCCGAATCAGGACGGCGCGCCGCTGCGCCTCATCGTGCCATGGAAGTACGGCTTCAAATGCATCAAGGCGATCGTGAAGATCAACTTCACCGAGAAGCAGCCGAACACCACGTGGAATCGGTCCGCCCCGCAGGAATACGGCTTCTATGCCAATGTGAATCCGCAAGTGGACCATCCCCGCTGGAGCCAGGCGACGGAGCGCCACATCGGCGGAGCGTTCCTGGCGGCTCGCAGACCGACGCTGCCGTTCAACGGCTACGCCGAGCAGGTCGCCGGTTTGTACAAGGGAATGGATCTGCGGCGCTATTATTGATGGCGGCCGG
>JAQGOG010000170.1 GCA_028293765.1 Gammaproteobacteria bacterium | reverse complement strand
GCCGACCACCGCACCGAAGGGTCGGTCCTTGCCTTTGTTGAAGCGACGCAGGCCGTAAAAGTGGCGGAACAGCTCGTAGGTACCGTCAATGAGATGGACGATCACGGCGAGCCTGGCGCTCTATGGAGTGCTACCGATCTGCAACGACGTGCCCAGCCCGGCATACAGGTACCGCTTGCCGTACGCTTTCTTGAGCGCGGCAAAGGCGGGCTCGCCCGTGCAATGCCCGGGGGCTACAGAGTCGACCTTCCACGTATCGTGCAGGCTCGTAACGACCTGGTTGATGTTCGAGTCTTGCGCCGTAACCAGGTGGAGCCCTCCGATCACGAGATGAATATGGCTGTTGATGCCTGCTGCCGCCTGGACGATGTTCTCTATCCCTGGATGTGAGCAACCGACGATCAGCACCATACCGTCGGGCGTCTCGATCGCCAATGACAGTTCCCGCAACTCCAGCGTTCCCGGCCTGTCGGAGACGAGCGAGATGAGATGAATGCCGGGAGCAATCTGCGTGTTATTTTCGATCAGCTCGAAATGTGCATTGGGCCAGGCGCTGCCGAACTTCATGACTGGCGGCGGTGAGCCGCCGTAGTAGCGTTGTTCCGGCGTCAATGATTCATCGCGGCGGTAAAACGCGCTCGGCAAGGAAAATCCGTAGACACCGAAGTTCTCCTTCGGGGCGTAGATCTTCACATCCGGATTGACGCGCAGCAGATAAGTCATGCCGCCCATGTGATCGCCGTGCCGGTGCGACAGGACGACGAAATCGAGGCGCGCCAGATCCACTGCCTTGGCTTTGGCATTCCTGGCCAGAATTTCCGGGTCGTTGCCGGTGTCGAACAGGATGCGCCTGCCGGCATACTCGACGAGCACGGCATAACCCCAGTCTTTCTCCATGGCGGAGGGCTTGCCGAACGCATCGTAGAGGACCGTGATGCGAGCAGTGTCGGCAGCGGCCGCCGTCGCCACGCTCGCGCTGACGATTCCGGCAAGCAACAGCGCGCAACCCGCCAATGTGTAACCCAAGCGTCGTCGTCTGATGGCCATTTGGGCTCTCCTTCCAGCGCAGCTGGTTGTCAGCTGAACGCAAAAGATGATGAGGGAATAAAATGCTCAGCTACCAAGTCTTCTCTCCCGAACCTCGCAACGGTGAAAGGCATACCTCCCAAGGGCGGCCCGCCGGGGGCGCCCTCGATCGAGGGTTAGCAGGCGAACGCCTGCATCATAGGAGACACCAGACATGTCGGATGAGAAATCGCTCCAGGCGCGCCGCAGCGCCCTGAAATGTATGGCCTTCGGGGGGGGCCGGTACCCTTTTTACCCTCGCAGGGGGCGTTCTCACGCCGATCGAGCTCGCGGTGGCGGCTGCCGACAGGCAAGGGGCCGGCCGGCTGGGGAAGCCCTTGTTCGTGCAGATCAGCGATACCCACATCGGCTTCAACAAGGACGCGAATCCCGATGTCAACGGGACCCTCATGCTGACTATCGCGCTCGTGAACGCCATGCCCGAGCAGCCCGCGCTCATCATTCATACCGGCGATATCACTCACCTCTCGAAGCCCGCCGAATTTGATCTGGCCCAGCAGATGTTCTCCGGTCTGCGCACGACGGAGATGCACACGGTACCGGGCGAGCACGACACGACCGATGCGACCGTCACGGAATACTTCAACCGATTCGGGAAGGCCTCCGACAACAAGGGTTACTACAGCTTTGACCACGCGGGCGTGCACTTCGTGGCGCTGGTCAACGTGTTGCAATTCAAGCCAGGCGGCCTCGGCACCCTGGGCACTGAGCAGCTCGCCTGGGTTGCGGCCGACCTGAAGGGACGCTCAGACAGCACGCCGATCGTGGTTTTTGCACACATGCCGCTGTGGACGATCCACGAGCCTTGGGGCTGGGGTACGGGGGACGCGGACCAGCTCATGAGCTCATTGCGCCGTTTCGGCTCGGTCACCGTTCTAAATGGACACATCCATCAGATCGTTCAGAAGGTGGAAGGTAACGTGACCTTCCACACCGCTCGCTCGACCGCCTATCCCCAACCCACCGCTGGCGTGGGATCGGGGCCAGGTCCTCTCAAAGTCCCCGCGGATCAGTTGGCCAGGATGCTGGGCGTCACAAGCGTGGCCGTTGTAAAGCATCCCAAGTCATTGATACTCAGTGACACGACGCTTGCCTGATCCGGCGCGGACCTTTCACCAACGAAGCTCACGACAAAAATGCGCGCCGCTCCCGGCGGTTCGCGAGTCGCGCTCCGGTCCTCACTCACCGGGCGGCACGGCGAGGTCCGGAACACCTGCGTTTTGTAACCGCGCGTTGAGTGCCGGCAGGTCGTCATTCATGAGCGTATTCCATTTCGCGAGTTGCTCGCCGAGGCGCCCGTGCAGATCTGCAAAGACCTGTAGCTGCGGCTGCGTCGGGCGGACATCCTCCCCATCAACCGTGGCGACAAACGTATCGTATTGCTCGTTGAGACGATTCGGATACCTGAGGTTGTCTTCCGATGCCTTCATGTCTACTTGTAGCAATTGCTCCTCGATCGGCACCATCTTCCTGTCGAAATCGGCTGCCGCATCGATGAGCGCCCGGGTAGCCGCATCCGGTCCGGTCCGACGCCGCACCTTTTCCAGCTCCGTCCTGCTGGCGCGCATCTTATTGACCGCCCGATGGAGCGCTTCGATGTCCTCTGCAGTCTTTTTGACGAGGTCCCAGTGAGCCGCGATATCGTCGGCGGTCACCGTGTCCTTCAGTCGGGGATCGAGCACCACCTCGAGGGGCACCGATTGCGTGCCGTTCCGGGTCGTCATCCGAACCACGTATGAGCCGGGATTGACCACTGGCCCTCGAGGCCCCTCGTCGGCATAAAAAGCACCAGGAATCTGCACCGGATCTTCGACACGCAGATCCCACGCGAAGCGATTCATTCCCGCAGCCTGCGGCAAAAGCTCCGACGGAGTCTCGCGATCCGGCCATTCAGCGGGCTGCTCGAACTTCTCCTTCTTGTGGTTCGAGTACTTGCGCAGCACCGAGCCGTGAGCGTCGAGAATCTCGAGCGTGATCTCCTCATCGGGTTGTGGCTTGACCTTCAGGAAATAGTCGATGATGGCCCCATCCGGCGGGTTGTTGCCGACCGGCCGCCGGCGGTTCACGTCGGTCGGGAAATGAAGCCGGTAGGCGTGCTGCGGGTGATACAGCCGCAGGTCCGCAACCGTGGCCGAGTCCTCTATCTGGCGCAGCGGCGTCACGTCGTCGAGGATCCAGAACGAGCGTCCATGGGTCGCCACCACGAGGTCGTCGTCCTTCACAACGATATCGTGAACAGGCGTGACGGGCAGGTTCAGCTGCAGCGGCTGCCAATGTCCCCCATCGTCGAGCGATACGTAGATGCCGAGCTCGGTGCCCGCGTACAACAGTCCTTTCCTCTTCGGGTCCTCACGCACCGACCGCACGTAGGCGCCGTCGGGTATACCGGCAACGATCCGCTTCCAGGTCTTGCCGCCGTCGTGGGTCCTATAAATGAGCGGCTCGAGATCATCGAGCTTGTGCCGATCGATGGCGGCGAATGCAGTTCTCGCGTCATGGGGTGACGGCTCGATGACGCTCACCATGCTCCATTCAGGCATATCTTTAGGCGTGACGTTCTGCCACGTCTGTCCATCGTTCCGCGTTACCTGAATGAGACCGTCATCGGTGCCTGCCCACAACAGTCCTTTTTCCAACGGCGATTCGGCGAGAGCGAATACGGTGTCGTAGTACTCGACACTCGTGATATCCAGGGTGATAGGACCGCCCGAGGGTCGCTGCTTGCTCTTGTCGTTGCGCGTCAGGTCGCCACTGATGCGCTTCCAACTGCGGCCCTGATCGGCACTCTTCAACACGAACTGCGCGGCGGTGTACAGGACATTCGAATCGTGCGACGAGACGAACACGGGCTCGGTCCACTGGATGCGGTACTCGAGGTTCGCCGCACCGTTGCCGGACACATCGAGCGGGAACATCGATACGTCACGAAGGTTTTCTGTGCGGTGATCGTAGCGCGTCATCTGACCGCTATCGGAATTCGCGTAGACAATGTCCGGGTCCCGCGGGTCGGGCGCGATATAGCCGCTCTCGCCGCCCCCTACCGGGTACCAGTCCTGTCGCCCGATCACGCCCTCGTCGTCGCGGCTGGCAATCGCGATAGTCGTGTTGTCCTGCTGGGCACCGTACACGCGATACGGCCAGTGGTTATCGACGGCGACGTGGTAGAACTGCGCTGTCGGCTGATTTTCCTGTTGCGTCCAGGTCTTGCCGCCGTCGACCGAGATGCTCGCTCCGCCGTCGTTGCCATTGATCAGGCGGCTGGGATCGCGCGGGTCTATCCACAGCGCGTGGTGGTCACCATGCGGGGCCGGCAGCAGCTCGAAATCTTTGCCGCCATTCGTGGAACGAAATGCGCCGGTGTTCAGCACATATACGCTGTCGACCGCGACCGGATCAGCGAAAATATGCGAGTAGTACCAGGCGCGCTGCCGAAAGCGGTGATCCGGGTTGATCCGGGTCCAGTTGTCACCCGCGTCATCGGAACGGAAAATTCCGCCCTCCTTCGCCTCGATGGCCGCATAGACACGACTGCTATCGGCGCCGGAGACAGAAACGCCGATACGACCCAGCGGACCGTCCGGAAGGCCGTGCCTTTCGATCTGCTTCCAATTGAGCCCGCCGTCGGTGGAGCGATAAAGCCCGGATCCCGACCCGCCGCTCGAAAATCCCCATGGTTGACGCCGCATCTGCCACAGCGAGGCGAACAGGGTGCGCGAATTCCGCGGATCGAAGACCACATCGATCCCACCCGTGTCGCGGTCTCGGAACAGCACTCGCTGCCATGTCTTACCGCCATCGGCCGTCCGAAAGATTCCACGCTCTTCGTTCGGTCCAAACGCATGCCCGAGCGCCGCGACGAATACGATATCCGGGTTGTGCGGATCGACGATGATTGCGCCGATCTGGCGCGTATCGGCAAGACCGATGTGGTGCCAGGTCTTGCCCGCATCGAGTGACTTGTACACGCCATCGCCGTAAGTGATGTTGCCGCGCGGACAAGCCTCTCCCGTGCCGACATAAATGATGTTGTGATCGGAATCCGCGACGGCGATTGCGCCGATCGACGCGATTTTCTGCTCATCGAACATCGGCTGCCAGGTATTGCCGGCATTGGTGCTCTTCCATACGCCGCCGGCGACCGCGCCGAAATACCACGTCGCCGAATCACCCGGAACGCCGCTGACGGCGACGACTCGGCCGCCTCGGAACGGACCGATCTGCCGCCACTTCATGCCACTGAACAGGTCCGGATTGACCTGGCCGACGACGGACCCCGCGTGCACCACCATCAACAGGGCATACAGCACGCCCGTGAATCCAAGAACCCGGCGCTGATTCATGTCGACCCCCCACCCAGTATCGATTCGCTCAATCGTGCCAGTCT
>JAQGOG010000151.1 GCA_028293765.1 Gammaproteobacteria bacterium | reverse complement strand
AGTGTGCCCTGGCGAGCTACGGCGGGAGGCGTGTTACTTCCGTAAATACCACCTGCCACTTTCCATGTGACTTGCGCCAGATGTCGGCGAAGCGGAAATGCGCCTGAAACGTCTTGCCGTGATCGGTCCCCTTGATGCGAACCTCGCCGGCCAGAACCGCCCCGTCACCCCACACGGCTTCGATAGGGCTTTGTACGGTGAAGGGCTCGAGTTTGAAGGCAGGATCGCTGGACTCGGCCACGAACTGCAGTTTGGTCTCGATCTCACCGCTGCCGTTGACGAGGTGGTAGTCGTCCGCGAGCAGGCGGTTCAACTCGGCCCGGTCTCCCTCTATCTGTGCCTTGTCGTACGCGGCGGCCGCCTTGGCCAGATCTGGAGGAAGCGCACTCGGCGTTGCGCCAAGTGCAGTTGCGAACAGGCAGAGGGAGGCAAGAACACCCTTCGCTATCATTTCCGCTCCCGATTCAAACTTCGCAAAACGCAGATACACCGTCCGAAGGTGCGTACCGGTGATCCTGCACCGGCACGCACCCGTCACGGACCCGCTCCGGTCAGTGCTCCGTATGCGGTTGGGTGGGCGGCGGCGATCCTGGCGGCCACGGCGTCTGCGGCTGCTTCTTGAGGTCGTTCGCGCGAGCAATGATGAACGCCCGGATGGCTTGGCTTTCCTCGGGCTTCAGAACAGCGGCAAAGGATGCCATGCCTCTTTCGGAGAGCACGCCCTTGAGCACCACCTGATCGAAGCCCTCCTGCGTGTGGAGAAGCGGCGTGCGCGTGAGATCCGGGAAGTTGGCGCCACGGGTCTGCCCTCTGTCGCCATGGCACGCGGCGCAGTTCTTCGTGTACTGCTGGCTACCGGCGTCAACGACATCCGCCGCGGCCGTTGCTGGCGGCGGGTCCAGCGGCAGCGGAGTGAACTCCTTCTCCGGCGGCAGTTGCACCTTGCCGTTCAGGGCGAAGACCAGCAGGCGTGAATAGTTGGGCGCGTAGTAACCGCCAAGCGTGGTGCCGCCAACACTGACTGCCATGTATTGCTGGCCGTCGAGCTCGTAGGTGATCGGAGCGGCCACCACTCCCGTCTGGGTCTTCTGGCTCCAGAGTTTCTCCCCGCTGCGCGCGTCATAGGCCCGGACTTCCTGCGAGCTGCCACCGCCCTGGAACACGAGGCCGCTTGCAGTAGCCAGTGCGCCCCCGGGCGGGCCCTGGTTCTCCTCACCCTTCCACACCTGCTTGCCCTTCACCGGATCCCAGGCCTGCAGATAGCCGACGAACTTATTCGGCACGTCGGGGTGGTCGCGGTAATAAGTGAACGGTGCGGCGAAGTCGAGACCCAGGTTGTAGCCGACGGGATTTGGCGTGAAACTCTTGTCCGCAATCATCGGGAAGTACGCGTGCTGAGTCGCGATGTAGAGCAGACCCGTTTCCGGGCTGAACGCATTCGCTTGCCAACCGTGCCCGCCCTGGACTCCCGGCGCCAGATTGAACGGCCGGCCCACAGGGAAGCGAGCTTCCGGCTTGACGCGCGGCCGGCCCGTTTTCATGTCCACGCCATCCGCCCAATTCACTTCCGTGAACGGCACCGCGCGCAGCAGCTTGCCGGTGGGCGCGTCGAGCATGTAGAAAAAGCCGTTTTTGCAGGGCTGCAGGATGACGCGACGCTGCTTCCCGTCCACTGTCAGATTCACGATCGTCATCGGGCTCACGGCGTCATAGTCCCAGGTGTCGGCCGGAGTCGACTGGTAGTGCCAGACGTACTCACCCGTGTCCACCTTGACCGCCACTACCGACGCCAGATAGAGATTGTCTCCGTTGGTGGGATCGCGATACTGATCGTTCCACGGCGTACCATTGCCCGTGCCGAAATAGACGAGGTCCGTGACGGGGTCGTAAACGATCGCGTCCCAGACGGTTCCGCCGCCGCCGAGCTTCCACCACTCGCCACCCCAGGTCGCGGCAGCCTTTTTCATGGCCTCATTCTCGAAGCCATCCTTCGGATTGCCGGGCACCGTAAAGAAGCGCCAGTCGAGCTTTCCGGTCTCCGCGTCGTAGGCGCTGATGTACCCACGCACGCCGTACTCGCCGCCGGATTCGCCGATCAGCACCTTGCCTTTGGCCACGCGCGGCGCGCTGGTGATGGAATAGTGTTTGCTCGGGTCGACGGTCAGGGTGGACCACGCCTCCTTTCCCGTCCGGGCATCGATAGCCACCAGGCGCCCATCGAGCGTGCCGACGTAGATCTTGCCGTTCCAGGCGGCAATGCCGCGGTTCACGATGCCGCAGCACACGTTCCTGATCCACTCACCCGGTGTTTTCGGGTTGTACTGCCAGAGCTGCTTGCCATTATGCGCATCGAACGCATAGACCTTGCTCCAGGCGGTGGAGACGTAGATCACCCCGTCGATATACAGAGGCGTGCCAGTCTGCGTCAGATTGGTGTCGTAATCGGCAAACCAGGCGAGCCCGAGCTGCTTGACGTTGTCGCGATCGATCCTGGTCAAGCGGCTGTAACGCTGCTCTTCGTAATTCCCGCCGTACGTCATCCACTGCGACGGCTCGGAGGCCGCATTGAGCAGACGCTGGGCGGTCACGTGGGCCGCTCCAGGGGGGGAAGCCGGCTCGGAGCGCACAGCTCCCGGGATTGCCACGAACAAGAGGGCGCACAGCCCCGGGGCCACTGTCCAGATACGAGTCAAAATGAATCCCCCCAAAGCGATCGGATGAGACGGTTGCACCGGCGGCGAATGCCGCTCGCCGGCGAGTCTTGCCATTGTAATCGCAAGGAAGATTCGTCATGAGTCCCGCGCGTCCTCAGCGCGGACGCGCTTCGACAAATCCATTGAATCCAGACCATTCTGCACGGCCAGGGGCGCCGGGACGGCATGAGCCGCCCCTGAATCACGAACGCGTCACGGGTTTGCCGGATGGAAGGATTTCTGACGAGACGTCGTTGTATCAGGTGGATCAGGGACTGATCCGGGCGATCTGGCATCTGGGCCGGGTTGTGGCATGACCCCTTGGCTCCGCGACTACCGGATGCTATTTCCGCTGCAGCCCCTGATCGGCCTCACGCAGCCAGGCGTCTCGATCGGCCGTGGAGGGCAGAGCCTGCGCCATATCACGCGCACGCGCATAACTTTCCTTTGCGCCGTTCGCGTCACCCGTCCTCGCCAACGCCTCTGCCAACGCCAGTAGATTGGGAGGATATTGCGGCTGCAAGGTCACCGCGCGGCGCGCGGCGAGCAGCCCCTCATCGGGGTCACCGGGTCCCAGCGGCCACCTCGGCGCTCGAATCAACACGAGCGCCCGCACGCGCGCGGGGCCGGCTTGATCATAGTTAGGGTCGGCCGCTTCGGCACTCGTCAGGGCCTTTAGCATGTTGTTCAACAACTCGCTGGCGCGTGTCGGATGAGCCTTCGTCTCCAGGCCCAGAGCAACCGCGTGTCCGTAGAGGCAGGCGGCGGCTTGCGGATCCCTGGCCAGGCACGCGTCAGCGGCGCGGCTAGCTTCCGCCGCCAACTCGCCACGGATTCTCGGGTCGGATTCATGATCGCTGCGCTCTGCGGCCGTCGCGATTGCAGCGCCCAGATCTGCGACGGTGGTCGGAAGCGGACTCTGCACCGTCGGCCGCTGCGGCCGCGCCGCGCACGCGACCAGCAAGAGCATCGAGACACCGCATCCGATTGCCTTGTTCACGGCGCCGCCGGGCGGGCGGGAAGCCTGGGCAGTACGAAGCCCTTCAGCCGCAGCGGCGCGAGAGTTTCGGCGGCCCCCGCTGTGTGACCCAGCTTGAGGAGGCCCTCCTGCAAAGCGTGCGCGCGAGGGGCAGGCAATCGGGAATCGACGACGGCAATGATGGCAACCGGCAACGGGGGCGACTGCCTCACAGACTCGAGTTCCTTTGCGAACGGCAGGGTCGGAAGTGCCGCAGCCTGCGTCTGATCGAGCAACGCGGCGACTTTTTCGCCGGAAGCAACCCTTCTAAGGGCGCTGAGTATCTGGCCCGTCGACTCGATCTTGACGTCCGCCGGTAACGTCCAACCCTGGAGCGCCGAGTGTCGTACGAATTCGGGGGCGTAACCCGCAACGCTGAGGATGGTGTACCCACTCATCGATGCTGCGCTCGTCACGCGGCCAGTCTTCGCCACCAATGTCCAGCGCTCCTCGGGACCGGTATCCACCATGTCCGCTTGAACGAGCGGGGCCAGATGCAGCTGCGCAGCGTGCTCGACGTAAAAAGGGTACGGCACGAATGCAAGCGCCGCATCGGGGCTGGCCAGCTTTGCCAACCCCCCTTCCTCGGTCGGGTCATACACGGCTGTGAGGCTTCCCGGGGGCCAACCGGCGGCCGCCACCGCGGCGCTGGCGAATTGGTCAAGAAGGGGCTTCGCGTCCCCGGTTCCCCCTGGATATCCGGGAGCACAGAAGACCAGGGTCGCAACCGCACCGGCTAATAAAGTGGCCATGGCTTTAGGCTATCATCCCCCGGCGCTGAGGGCCCATCTCACAGGCAGGAGCGCGCTTTACCCATGAGTGTGCCCGCCTCACCCAAAGTGATTGAGATCTTCCTTCGCGTGTTGCGCTTGCGACGCTGGATCGTAGGCGCATTTCTGATCCTGACTGTGGCCGGCATCTACGGCGCAAGCCGCGTACCCGACGATCCGGCAATCGACCGTCTGATCGTCGCCGGCGATCCGGTGGCGCGCGCCACGCTCGATTTCGAGCGAGTGTTCCCCGAAGGCGATGAGGCACTCATCATGCTTGAATCGCCGGACCCTCTGAGCCTGGCTGCCCTGCGCGCCGCGAGTCGAGTCGAGACTGATCTCGCGAAGATTCCGGACGTCGAGGCACATAGCATCCTGACCCTCTACCGTCGCGCTAGGTCCGCCGGGGAGATCAGCCCCGACGAAGCTGCGCGCCTGCGGACCTTTGCGACCGGTACACAACTCTTCCGCCGCTCCGGACTTCTGGGCGATCACTATTTCGGAATCGCGCTCGAGCTGCATGTGAGTTCGCCCGCCGAGCGCGACCGGACATTGGAGGCGATCGATTCAATCGTGCTCCCCCTCGAGGCATCTGGCGGTCCATTCACCGCAGTCCGGCGTGTCGGGTCCCCGTGGCTCGAAGCCTGGCTCGAGCGGCGGACGGGCTCGGCTACGAAGCGGTTCATGCCACTCTTTGGCATTTTCCTGATGACGTTGGTGCTGATCGTTTACCGCTCCTGGCGGGCCCTGGGCGCGATCGTTCTAACGCTCGGCGCCGTGGTCGCCATGGCGGTGGGGCTGGCTGATGTCTTCGGCTGGTCTCATACAGTCGTATCTACCCTTGTCCCTCTGACCGTGATGGTCACCACGACCGCGACTCTCGTATACATCCATTCGAGGTACATGGAACCGGACGACGCGCCGACTCTGCTCGACCACCACGCACGCGCGCTGGCCAATAAATTCCTTCCATGCACGGCCTCGATGTTCGCGACGGCGGTCGGGTTCGCTGCGCTCGCGGTTTCAGACATTCGCCCCGTGCGTCAGATGGGGCTATGGACGGCATGCGGACTGATCGTCGCGTGGGTAGGTTGTTTCACCCTCTTTCCGGCACTGCAGTCGCTGCTGCGCACCCCGATGCGCTCGGAACGCGTTCCGGCCGGTAGGTGGTTTCCTCGTTTCGTCGACGTGCTGGTCCCTGCGAGCCGCCGCTATCGCCGGCCGCTAGTAGGCGCAGCCGTCGTGTTGATGTTGTGTGGAGCGGCCTCGCTGTTCGGCATTCCCGGCAAGATCGCGCCTCTTCCCCTCGAAACCGATGCGTTGACCTACGTCAACCCAAGCGAGCGTGTGGCGCAGGATACCCGCCGCTTCGAGCAGACAAACGGGCTCGATGTCCTCGATCTCTGGCTGCAGACGCCGCCCGGTCATGCGTTGGATCCCGACTTCCTGCGTGCCGTGGAGCGGTTGACTAGCCGACTCGAGCAGGACCCACGCATCACCGCCGTCGATGGCCCCACATCGGTTCTGCGGTGGGCGCGGTATGTCGAATCCGGGTCCGATCAGCTGCCCACGGAGTCCTCTGCCTGGCCAAAGCTCGCGGCCGATCTCGAACAGATCATGTTGACGGAGCCAGGTGCGCGCAAGTACGTCGATGTGACAAATCTCGCGAGCGTTCGGCTGAGCATCCGTGGGCGCGCGGAGCTCTTCGGGCGAACCGGAGCGATGCGCAAGTTCGTCGAGCAGATGTGGGCGGCTGCGCAGAGCGACGAGCCGGCGCTACGGGCGGTGCACGGAGCGGTTGTCGGCAAGGGCGCCCTGTCCACGGAAATCACTGAACGGTTGGTTCCCACACTCACCGAGAGCTTCGCACTAACGGCAACCGTCATCTTTCTCGCGTTCCTGATAGTGTTTCGCAGCCCCTCGGCCCGCCTGATGACGATGATTCCGTCGTTGTTCGCGATTCTGTCCGTGTTCATCGTGATGCGGGTGGCCGGCATTCCGCTCAATATCGCAACCATCCTCATCGGCTCGACCGTGTTGGGAGCGACCGAGAACGATCAGATCCATTTCTTCTACCATTTTCAGGAGGGCCGCTCGACCGGCTCGACGGCCGACGCCCTGCGACATGCGCTGCTGATCGCCGGACGGCCGATTCTGTTCGCGACCCTCATCAACGCGAGCGGCTTCCTGGCCCTCGCGCTGTCCGACCTTCCGCCGATGCGCCAGTTCGGGATCGTTTCATCATCAGCGTTCGTTCTGGCGCTCCTGGCGGATTTCACCGCCTTGCCAGCCGCGTTGTGGATCGTGAGCCGCGACGAACGGCGGGCCGTGCCGTAACCGGATGGTTTCGCCAATCACGGAGGAGTAAAATCCCTCCGTCCGGGACGGGTTCTACCCCATCGGGGTGGACTGCCCGGTCCCGGGAATCCAGGAGGTGCTATGAAATCGCATCGACCATGGCAGCCGCACATGAGCGGCGCTCCGCTCTTCAATCCCTACACTCCGACGACTGACCGAAATGTGACGTTCGAACATTTCGATCTTACCGAGGAGCAGGAAGAGCCTGAATCGTCGGGTGAGGATTCAGCGGAGCAGGCTGATCGCCAGCCGCCCATTGCGGAAAAGGACTGACTGCAGGAGACCGCTCGCACTAGGGCGCACTGAAACGCCCCCTGCTTTCCGCGGACAGCCCCGGGCACGAGGGGCGCGGGACTCTTTTGTGACGGAGCGGACCCCTCTTGCCCGCCAAGGGCAGAGCGCTCGCGATGCCCCTACATGACGCAGCAATCGGCGACGTCCGCGCCAAAGCTCTGCGCTTAACCCCATCGATGATCACTCTGCGGCAGTGGCATCTGCAACATCGGCGTGATCGGCAGATTCCCTGTCGTCCCGGAGACTGTGCGCAGCGAGCCGCTCATCGATGTACCGATGGTCACCGTGGTGCACGCCGTGTATCGCAAAGACGCTCCACCCGGACCCGCGGGCCGCTCGCTCATCCAGAGTCTCAAACAGTGCGCCCGCACTACGTGATGCGCGCTCTCTGCCGCTTGAGTTCCCGCTGCAGCGCGCGGATATCGAGACTCTCGAATGGCTGTCCTGTCTGAAGCGAAATGGCTGCGGCAGCTCCAGCGCCCTGCCCGCTCACCGCACAGCACATCATGTTCCGGACGGCCGCGTGCGAGACCTTATCGCCGCCGATGCTGCGCCCGGCCACGAGGAGGTTCCCGACACCCTTCGGCACGAGCGAGCGGTACGGAACATGAAAGTACCGCCCGGTCGTCGGGAGGATGAGGATGCCGTAGCCGTCGATGAACTCCGGAAAAATCCCGATCGCATCGTCGAACCGACCCTGCTCCCGGACATCCTCGCCAGTGAGGTTGTAGAGCGCATCGATCTTGCGTGTGTCCCGGATTCCGAGGGTCATGCCGAAATTCCGCAGTTTTGCGTCCTCGCAGCCCGGCATGAATCGCCGGAGCGCCTCGATCGCATGAATCGCCTGGCGGCGACCCTCCATCTCGCCAGCCGTCAGGTCGTTGACATCGGTGCCGTCGATCTTCGGCAGGTGAATCAGATTCAGGTACGTGAGATCGCCCTGATCGCTCACAGTGCCCCAGGTCCCCGCGATAGTACTCAGGCCGGCCGGGATGAGGCCTGCGGCAGCTGCCTGCTTGAAGGGCTTCCTGATGAAAGGGGAGAACAGGTCATCTTCCTTGCCTGTCGTCGTGATGTCCCACTCTCCATTGCCAGTCCAGTCCTTGTAGGTCTGCGGGTCAGCCTTGACCTGCTCGATGAAGCGGCGCTTGTTGACACCCGTCATCGAGAACATGACCGATGCCGCCATCATCTCTTCCTTTGGCGTCATGCGGACCGGTGCCCCGGCCCGAGCTGCGAGATCCGCATCCCCGGTTGCATCGATCACACGCTTCGCCAGAATGGCCTCGCGCCCAGACTTACTCTCGGTGATAACGCCCCGGATTGCACCATTCTCGAGGATCGGCGCAACGCACAGGCGATGCAGCATCGGCTTGACACCCGCCTCCTGCACCAACACGTCGGCCACGTACTTGAACATCTCGGCGTCGAGCGCGTGACTGATGGATTGAGGCTCCGGGAGAGCCGCGCCCATCGCCTTGGCGCGCTCCTCGAACTCGATTCCAATTCCCTCGCAGTCGATCGTTCCCTCGTGTCGATACCAAGCGAAGCCCTCGACACCCACCTGGGTGATGTTGCCGCCGAAGCAACCGTGCCGGTCCAGTAGCGCGGTGTGCGCGCCGGCCCTTGCTGCCGCGAGGGCCGCCGCAAGTCCTCCCGGGCCGCTACCGATCACGAGGACATCCGTTTCAAACACAACATCGACCGCGCGGGCCGCTTCTGGGATCTGCTTCATTTCGGGCAAGGTCCTGCGATTGGATCGGGTTCGCGCCAGACTATACAGCGCGCGGCCAGGACAGCCAGCAGGTCCAATCCCCTTGATTCCCAAGTGGATGAGACCGGAGTGACCGCCTCGAACCACAGCGGCTGGGGACGGCGGCGGTCGAGAAGTCTCTTGCAATATCGATGCCTGCCGAGGTTCAGAGCACGCTGGACTGACGCCGCAACCTCGTCGCCGACGTATTCAACTCAATCGGCAAGGCGATGGTACAGCCCCTCCGGTTGTGTAAAGATCAGGCGTTCTTGCGCTAGGTCATCGGCGGGGGACGACGAGTGAGGGCGTTGCATTCTCCGGAGGTGCTGGCGTGACCATCTGGGTAGGAACGTCCGGTTACAACTATCCTGAATGGAAAGGGAGCTTTTATCCCGAAAAGCTCGCCGCGGCAAAGATGCTGCCGTACTACTCGGAGCGCTTCCAGACCGTCGAGATCAACTATACGTTCTATCGCGCGCCCAACGAGAAAACCCTCGCTGGCTGGAGCCGGGAGACGCCGGATCCATTCAAGTTCACTCTCAAGGCACCGAAGCGCATCACACACGAAGCGCGCCTCCGGGACTGCGCGGATCAAGTGCGCTACTTTCTCACGACAGCCGCGACACTGGGTCCGAAGCTCGGCGCCCTTCTGTTCCAGCTCCCGCCTTATCTCAAGATGGACCTTGCGGTGCTCGATGCATTTCTCGATACCTTTCCGCCGCACGTCTGCGCGGCCTTCGAGTTCCGCCACATCTCCTGGTTGAACGATGCGGTCTACGCGCGCTTGAAAGCGAAGAACCTGGCACTGTGCGTGGCTGACAGTGAAAAACTGTCAACTCCCGTCGAAGTCACCGCGAACTACGGATACTTCAGACTGCGGGACGAAGGCTACACGCCGGACGACATCTCCCGCTGGGCCCAGACCATTCGCGACAAGACATCGACCTGCGGCGATGTGTTTGTATATTTCAAGCACGAAGAGGCGGGCAAAGGGCCCCAGTTCGCCCGTCTCCTCCTGGACGCGCTGGCGTGAGCACCAGAACAGGATTTGATCGCTGTGAACGTGGGAAAGCGCGTGGGGGGTTGCCGACCCAGTTTCCGGTTCAGAACCTCGAATTCGGATTTACGACTTTATCAGGCGGCCCGCTGATCACGTCCCAATGTTCCGCCAGCTTGCCGTGGCGGACCCGGAAGATCTCGGCAATTGCGATCTCCGGCGCGCCGGGAGCCGCGATATAGCGGGCGTGCACGACAACAAGATCACCCTCGGCGATGGCGCGAACAACTTCCCATTTGGGCTGCGGCGAGCGGGTAATCAGGTTCCTTAAAAAAACGACTGTACCTGCCGCTGTGCCGCCATCGGTGTCCTGACTGTGTTCGACGAAATCTCGGGCCGCGTAGCGCGCGAAGGCCTCCGCGGGTTTGAAATCCTGGAGAGCCAACTTGTAGAACGCCAGCACGATCGCTTTCGGGCTTTCAGAGGCCGGAGCGTCCCGCGCATGCGCGACGAAACCGCTAAAGCCCCCCAATCCGACAAGCAGTGCA
>JAQGOG010000206.1 GCA_028293765.1 Gammaproteobacteria bacterium | reverse complement strand
GAAGCGACGCAAGCGAAACTTCAAGCACAAGCCAAGGTCTCCGAAGCGGACGCGCGCACGACGGCGCTGGCCAAGGTTCCAGGAGGATCCGTCTCCAGTTCAGAGCTCGAGAAGGAACATGGCAAGCTCATCTATTCTTTCGACATAGCGCAGACCGGGTCGAAGAACATCACCGAAGTCCAGGTGGACGCGAAGACCGGGAAGGTCGTGTCAACCAAGATCGAAACGCCGGACAAGGAGCGGAAGGAAGCAATGGCGGAGAAGAAATAGGGCTAGCCAAGTACGTGACGGAGGCGCCACCGCACGGTGGCGCCTTCCGGTCGACTGCGCCGTTTCGTCAGACGGTATGTCGCCCCCTTTTTGACGGATATACTAAACTTCCGTCCGGTGGCGACTGTGGCGAACTTACCGGTGAATCACTTCCATTATTGGCGACGGCGCCTGACCCACCTCGCATGGGCCCTCGTATGCGTGTCGAGCTGGCAGGTGGCGCAGCTCGGCGCTGCACAAGCCGAGGCGGTTGCGCCTCCCTCCGCGGATTTCCGAATTGTGGCCTATGTGGCGAGCTGGTCGATTCCGACGATCATTCACCCGGAAAAGCTGACTCACATCAACTTTTCCTTCGCGCGAATCATTAACGGCAGGGTTGCGCTCGAGAACGAAGCCGTGGCGGCCAGCCTGAAGGCTTTACGTGCGCTCAAGAGTAAAAATCCGAGGCTTAAGGTCATCGTCTCTGTCGGCGGATGGACGGCGGATGGATTTTCCGATGCGGCGTTGACTGATGTATCGCGGAGCACGTTCGCCCGCAGTGCGGTGGAGCTGCTTCGCGAGTACGCGGTCGACGGAATTGATCTCGACTGGGAGTATCCGGGCCAGGGCGTCGCGGGAATCAAATATCGCGCCGAAGACAAACAGAATTTCACTCTGCTCCTGAAGACACTCCGCCAGCAATTGGATGCGGAGAGCGCTGCGCGCGGGCGCACCGCCAGCGACCGCTACCTCCTGACAATCGCTGCGGCGGATCGCGAATACTTCGATCACACCGAGATGGACAAGCTCTACGTCTATCTCGATTGGATCAATATCATGAGCTATGATTTCTTCAACAGTCTGACGTCCACCACTGGACATCACGCCGGGCTGTACCGCTCCGAGCTGGCGGCCGCCAAGGACCGCGACGCCAACGCGGCTGTAAAGCAATATCTTGCGGCTGGCATCCCGGCCGGGAAGCTCGTGCTCGGGGTGGCGTTCTACGGCCGTGGCTTCGCCGGCGTGACGCCGTTGAACAACGGACTCAATCAGCCTTACGAGCGATACGAAGCCGATCACAGTTACGCCGAGCTCGAAGAGCAATTCATCGGCAAACACGAGTTCGTTCGGTACTGGGACGAGCGCGCGCAAGCACCCTATCTTTGGAATAGCGCCACCAGGACCTTCATCACCTACGACGATTCGCAATCCATTGAGGTCAAAACGCGCTACGCCAAAGAGAATCACCTCGGCGGCATCATGTTCTGGGAATTGAGCCAGGATCGGGACGGCGAGCTACTGGACGTCATCGCGCGCTCACGGCGTTGAGCACGAATCCGTCCGGGGGAAAGTCCGATCATGGCTACTGCCCACCAGTCGAAGTCTACCCGCGCCGCCCGTAGCACGCGTTCCGTCAAACCGTCCTCAGAGCCCCGGCGCATGCCGGAGACGGGGCTTTAAGGCGGTCAAATCGCTGGAGTCCGCCACAAGGGACAGATCTCGATTGTCCCCTGAAAAGGACATGTCCTCTTTGACGTACATCGATTACGGTAATCGTGCAACAACCTGTTGCACGACTTCGAGGTCGGTGTAAGCCTCCGCGAAGGCGCGCATGTACTTGAGGTTCCGCGCTGTGCAATGTGCGCGCGACTATGCGCTTGAGGCCCGTTGCCATCGTCCGGGCTGCGAGGACAACCGGGACGCTGCGGTGACTTGAGTTTGCGGGGCTTTCTCCGCCAAAGATGCGCCTACGGGGCTCCAGCGTCCGGCGGCGCACTCTGCCCCCGCTTGATGCGCTCGTAGATTTCCTCGCGGTGCACGGCAACGGCCTTGGGTGCGTTGATGCCGACGCGCACCTGGTTGCCCTTGACCCCAAGGATGGTCACGGTTACTTCATCTCCGATCATCAGCGTTTCACCGCTTTTGCGTGTCAGGATAAGCATGGCGGCTCCTTGTTGCTTTTGAGGACCCTACCCTACACCCGGCAGGGGCCGAGCGAATCATGCATTTCAGGGCAAATCACCGACAAATAGCAATTTTTTTTGCTTTTTTCGGCGGGCGCTTGCGATGTTTATTGTGCATCGCAAAACAATCCCTGAGTGGCGGGGCGAAAGTTCCGCGATCTTGGTGTCGTTGCATTCGAGAGTCTGTGGGGGCCATTACGCCCCAGACGCCTGGTCCGATATACTCACGGATAGCGCAACACTACTTATAAGACCAAGGCTTGCACAGAAACCTCAAGGGCTTTCAAGCGAGTGAACGAGCTTGCGGCGGTCGCGCTGCTACGTCCGACAGGGAGTTCTCATGAGAAGAATAAGACCCGTTGCTCTAGTGCTCATGTGCGCGTGCGCTGCGTTGCAGGCGCAGAACGCAACTTCCTTTGATGCCGCCAGCGCGTTCGGGGCGCGTCCCAGCACCGCCGATCTCAGCCTTTCGCCGGATGGCCGCAGCGTTGCCTACATCAAGCCTACCGAAGGTCAGGGATCCGCGCTCTACACGCTTGGACTGGCCAAGGGAGCCGTAGCCAAACTCGCCTTGAGCGCCACTGGAAAACCGCTCCGGCTCGACAGCTGCGAATGGGTATCAGGTGACCGGCTCGTCTGTCAGATATATGCCGTCGTCAAGGACCCTGCAATAGGGCTCATGCCCATGAGTCGGGTCGTGGCAGTCAACGCGGACGGAACTAATGCGCAAGTACTGAGCACGCGTGAAAACAATCACAGTAGAGGGGTTCAGTTAGGGGGCGGCCAAATCGTCGATTGGCTGCCCGACGAAGATAGCGCGGTCCTGATGACCCGGGTGTACCTGCCTGACGATCATATCGGTACTCGACTTGGAAGCTCGCAACTAGGACTTGGGGTCGACCGCATCGACACGCGCACGCGCGCTGTCAAGCAGGTCGAGCCTCCTCGTTTCGAAGCCGTCCGGTACATCACCGACGGGCGCGGTACCGTGCGCATCATGGCCACCCAAAACAGGCGCGGCGACGGTATGGACACCGGAATCGTCACTTACCTGTATCGGTTCCGTGGATCGCGCGATTGGCAGAAACTGGGCGATTACAATGAAGCTGACGGCACCGGGTTCTATCCGTCGGCAGTCGATCGCGACCTCAATGTCGCCTACGGCTTTAAAAAGAAGGACGGTCGTCGCGCACTGTACTCTGTGGCACTGGACGACTCGCTGCGGGAGGAGCTTGTCTATGCGCGGTCCGATGTGGACCTGGGCGAGTTGATTAGTCTCGGGCGCCGGCATCGCGTGGTCGGCGTGTCTTACACTACCGACATCAGCAAAGCCGCCTACTTCCTGCCCGAGATCAGCGGTTTGGTCAGTGTGCTATCGAAGGCGCTGCCGCAACAGCCCCTGCTGCGGATCGCCGGCGCGAGCGTGGAGGAAGATAAGCTGCTGATTTTTGCCGGCAGCGATGCAGATCCTGGCGTCTACTATATTTTCGATCGTAAAGCGCATCAGCTCGAGACCTTTCTGGTGGCCAGGCGCCAGCTCGAGGGCGTACAGCTGGCTAAAGTGCGGGCCGTCACCTATCCGGCGGCGGACGGTGTGTCGATCCCCGCGTACCTGACGTTGCCACCCGGCCATGAGGACGCAAAAGGACTGCCAGCGATCGTGCTGCCACACGGCGGCCCGAACGCCCGCGACTCCTGGGGGTTTGACTGGCTCTCGCAGTTCTACGCGTCGCGTGGCTTTGCCGTATTGCAGCCCAACTTCCGTGGATCGAGCGGCTATGGCGATGCGTGGTTTCAGAAGAATGGCTTTCAGTCGTGGCCGATCGCGATTGGCGATGTACTTGCCGCGGGACGCTGGCTGGTTAGTCAGGGCATTGCGGACCCGTCGAAGCTCGCCATTGTGGGTTGGTCCTACGGCGGCTATGCCGCACTGCAGTCCGCAGTCGTTGACCCGTCGGTCTTCAAGGCCGTAATTGCCATCGCCCCCGTCACTGACCTGACCGCGCTCAAGGAGGAGCATCGCGACTGGTCCGATTTCAAAGTCATCAGTGCCGAGATCGGCAGTGGCCCCCAGATGCACGAAGGCTCCCCGATAGAGCACTCGGACAAAATCAAGGTCCCGGTACTGTTGTTCCATGCAGCCTTCGACCTGAATGTCGGCATCGATCAGTCGAAACGCCTGGCGGCGCGCCTGACCGCGGCAGGAGACAAGTGTGAGTTGGTCACGTGGGAAGACCTCGACCACCATCTCGATGATTCGGGTGCGCGAACGGAGATGCTCCGCAAGAGCGATGCGTTTCTACGCCAGGCGCTGGGTATGTAGCCGCAAGCGGCAGGAACAGACGACGTCGAGACTTCCTCAACTCTGCTCAACCATACTCATGGTCTCGGACGGAGCAGGCCGTGCGCTTACTCGATGACTGCTCGGGTACTGCCGAATCGTACGAAGACGAGCGCTCCAATCACGCCCACGGCGGCCGTCAATATGAACGCGGCCGTGTAGGTCCCAGTCGCGTCCACGAGCCAGCCGGTCATGCTGACTGCGACAATGCCTGGAATAGTTGCGATCGTGTTGCTAAATGCGCCAAGCAGCGCTGAATGTCGCGGCGCGAGATCAATCAGATTCGGTGCGTAGCCGGACCAGGCAAAGCCGAGCGCGCCGGCCGCGCCGCATAGCAGACCCAGGGCCATCGCGGGCGTGTGCACATGGCTGGTTAACACGAGCAGCGATGCTGAGCCCAGGAGACCGGTTGCCTGCATCAGCTTGCGCGTTGCCGTGAGACTGACGCCACGACGGATCAGTGCACCGGAAACTGCCGCCGCAAAATAGGTCATAACGCACATCGCGACCCATGGCGCCGCGGAAAAAAAACCCGACTTGGCGACAGTGAGCCCTTGCACGTCGCTCAAATAGCTCGGCAGCCAAGTCAGAAACACGTAAAGACTCCACGTCGTGCAGAAATGGGAGATCACCACTGCACGAATCGCAGGTTCAGCAAGGACCCGGCGCCACGGAACCGGCCCAGGCGCGGGGCCGCCCGGGGAGATCCGTTCGATGAGCGCTCGCTCGCTCGGGGTCAACCGCGAATCCGCTGCGTAATCGTTACTCACCGAAACAAACCAGACTGCCACCCACACCAGGCCGACAATCCCGAATGCGTAGAACGCTGCGGGCCAACCGTAGCGGGCGGTGATCCACGCGGTCGCGGCCAATCCGGCCACCGTTCCAAGCGAAATGCCGCTGAATAGGGCGGCGATCGCGCCGGTTCGTTCGACGGGCGGTACCCAACGCCCAAAGAGTTCATACGCCGCCGGAAACATTGCGGCTTCCCCGACACCCATCGCGATACGAACGGCGATCAGCAGCGGCAGCGATTCCGACGCCGCTATCGGAGTCAGCAGGGTGCAGGCGGACCAGGTGAGCACTGCGACCCCGAGAACGCGCTTGCCGCCGAAGCGAGTCGCCAGCCATCCTCCGACATACAGAAACGAGATGTAGCCGACAAAGAACGCGGACAGCACGAACCCTTTCGTCGTTTGCGTCCACCCAAACTGCGTCCGCATCGCGACCGATGCGACGGAAATGTTTACGCGGTCCGTGTATCCGATAACCACGGCGAGCATACAGAGCGCGATGAGTAGATGCCGTCTTCCCCAGCGCTTGCCGCTTGCTGCCGCAGCGCCGGCAGGGTCTGTCGAGTGCTTGATAGCGCGACGCCACTTCATTCTTGTAAGGCCTCGGATGGCGCGCTATCCGCGGGGATTCACCCGCCGCGCAGGGATGCTTGCCTGGACTATACTTCCTCTAACAGATGGTTTCCTCGGCAGTCTCGTCCGCCACAGGCTCGCGGGATTCTCAGCCCTCCTGCACAACAGGTAGACGGACCGTGAAAACGCTACCGGTGCCAGGACCGTCACTCGAGGCACTGACCGTACCACCGTGCAATTGCGTTAGCGTGCGGACCAATGAAAGGCCAATCCCGAGACCTCCTTCCGAACGGGCATCATCGGGTCGCACCTGAGAAAACATTTCAAACACCTCTTCGAGCGCGTG
>JAQGOG010000060.1 GCA_028293765.1 Gammaproteobacteria bacterium | reverse complement strand
GGTTCAACGGGGAATCCACGGAGTTCATCTTCAGTTGCGTGGAGAAGAACGACCCCGAATACCAGCGGCCCAATCTGCGGAAGGACCCGACCACGGTGATTGAGGACTAGCGCCACTGACGGGCTCATTCGTCAATGAGCGATCCAGTTACACCTTCGAGCCTGTAGAGGCAGACCGGGCCGAGCAGAAGAAGAATCGACACTGACCAGCAAAACACTGCGACTGATAGAACAAATAACCTCGGTCGAATACACTGGCCTTCCCTTGGTTGGACATAGGTGCCACGATGAAGAAGACCGTCATGTATCCCGGCGTTGGGCTCTCGGTTTTGAGTATCGCCGGTACACTACTCGAGCCCGGGCACCTTCATTCCCATATGGAACATCCCGTGTGGTACCAGAGTCAGCCTGCGCATTCGAGCTTCGTCAGCAGCGCAAGTTATTCGACTAGCAGTTCGTTTAGCTACTGAATAGAAAGGCCGCCCATCAGCGGCGGCCTTCTCAGTGCGCTGCGGCAGTATTCGCAAGACGTCATGGTCGCTCACCAAGTGAGTACACACGGGTCAACAGTCCGAAGATCAATGACGAGCCGCTGATTGACCCAGTTGGCACCGGCAGCGGTTCTAGATAATCAGCGAGAGTCGCGCCTCATCTCAATCACAACGGTCAAGGAGCAAATATATGAATCCGTTGAACTGGCCAAAGCGCCATCGAATTGCACTTGGTTTGGGGATCGCAGTCGGGGCTCTCGCTGGAACTATCACCGGCTATGTTGTCTACGGTGTGGGTCAGGGAGCTGATGGCGGCGTAAGTTTTGGCTATTGGATCAACAGCCCATTTAGATTCGAGGGATTTTGGTGGGGAGTAGCGGGCGGCACCGCTGGGGCGGCAATGTTCTACATCAAGCGCCTTACTTCAAACTGATCTGCCCGCTAACGGCAGCAGGAGCAAGGAACGGCCGCCCCGCGAGCAGGCAGCCTTGTCGGTGCGTTACGCGATCCGCCGCTCAGTGCGCATCATCCGGTGTCTGCATCTCGCTCTTGATGCGCTCGTAAATCTCCTCCCGGTGGACGGCAACGTCCTTCGGTGCGTTGATGCCAACGCGCACCTGCTGGCCTTTGACCCCTAGCACTGTGACCGTTACGTCATTGCCGATCATGGTCGTCTCGCCTAATCGAAAGCTTCTGATTATTCACCGACTCTGCGCGTCAGTATGAGCATTGTTTTGTCCCCCTGAACTCCTGATCCTGCAGGTCCCGACCGCGAGGCGGTCGGCGCCCGTACAGTACACCACCATACTCGCTACTGCATGGACCGCCGCAGCAACCCGCGGCACGATTCTCGGGGTGCGCACGCTATCCCACATCAAGAAACTAGACGACTGCTTCGGCCTTTTCCTCGTGCGCGTGACCTGCATGACCTCCAAGACGTGGCGCGACGTTGACCCGGAAGCCCTAGCTAGGATCGCCGGTTGGTCGGCGACATTCGAGCAGCTCGCCCCACGGATGCGCTGCTCGAAGTGCGGGGCGAAAGACGCCGAACTCGTCGCCGTCGCGCAACCGAGACCGCGGGGCGTCCCGAGGAATCCGCATTAGTCGCGGCGGCATAGAGTGCCGATTGCGGTCGCGCCCGCAGCCCGCAGCCAAACCGAATGCGCGGGGCTATCGGCCGCCACGGCGAACCGGGTAGCGGGGCAGTAGTTCGTATTGTTCCGGGGAGCTAGGTGGGCTTGCGCACGGGAGCGCGGGAGCGCATCGCCGATTTACGGGTAAAACGCCGCTCAAAAACCAGCGGCCATTCAATTACCGTAACTTGGTAGCGGGGGCGTGCTTTGAAGCAGCCAAAACCAACGTGGTGTGCTTTTCCATGGGACTTACGCGCAAGCCGCTGGCGATACCAGATACTTGCGGCAAGGGTTGTCCGCTCACAGCCGAGAACGTGAAGGTAGACCAAAGAGAGCGTCGGTGGCGCTGTCGCCGTTGTGGACGAGAACGAGCGGCCGAATTTCGAGCGCGGCATAAGACAGCGGCATGGGTTCCATACCATGAGCGAAAGGTTAATTCTGGTGGGCGCGGATTACTAGTCGTGCAAATTGCGATGTAGCCACGACCCGCATGTTGCAGGTGCCTTGCCGATCCCGCTCCAACGCAGGCCTGGACGGCACGATGCAACAATGCGCAACGGAATGCACCGTCGCGCGACCATCCGCATCATCGCTTGGACCTAGCTTCGCTACATCGGCGCTCACGCGCCTAGCATCTCCACCCTCTGGGGACACAAAGCGCTCCGCGACACCAGTCCTGGAATTAGGACGGCAAAAGTATGGTTGCGCTGTCCTTGCGCGCTACCTGGTGGAAGCCACGCGACTGCTGCTCGAGCATGGCGCGAATCCAAACTTGCCAAACATCCAGGGGATCACCCCGGTCATGGCCGCTGCCGGCCTGGGCTCGAACGAGATCGACACCCGCGGACGCTTCAAGAACCGGCCCGACCAGGTTGCCTGCATCGATCTCATCGTGAAGGCGGGCGGGGATGTCAACGCGAAGGACAACCGGGGCCAGACCGCACTACACGGGGCCGCGCTCTTCGGCTACGATGACGTGATCAAGGACCTCATGGCCCACAACGCCAACATCAACGCTAAGGACGGCAAGGGCATGACGCCCCTGGATTCGGCGATGGGACGCGCCGGCGGGCACGGTCGCGGCGGCACGAGCATCGAAGTGCACGAGGCGACGGCCGCCCTGATTAAGCAATACCAGGCGGATGCGCCAGTCGCGCGTCAGCTCTGACGACACAACTCGAGACCGAATCAATGACCAACGACAAACGCCTCGTCTGGGACTTGCCTTTGCGGCTGTTCCACTGGCTTCTCGTGACGAGCATGATCGCGTCCTACGTGACCGCGAAGCTGGGTTTCGACTGGATGCAGTGGCACTTCTACCTGGGCTACTGGACCATCGGCCTGCTGGTGTTTCGCATCCTATGGGGCATCTTCGGCCCGAAGCATGCGCGCTTCGGCAGCTTCATCCGCAACCCTGCGGCCATCTGGCTCTACATGAAGAGCCTCTTCCACCGCGACAGTGTCCGCAGCATCGGCCACAATCCGGTCGGCGGGCTGATGGTGATCCTGATGCTCGTGCTGGTGGCCGTGCAGGCCACGACAGGGCTGTTCACTACCGATGATGTCGTGTGGGCGGGGCCCTATAACCCGTCAGTGAGCTCGAGCACCGCGAGCACGCTCTCGAGCATTCACAGCATCAATTTCAACATCATCCTCGGCGTGGTGTGCCTGCACATCGCGGCGATCGTTTTCTACGGCTTGTACAAGCGGCAAAACCTCGTCGTACCGATGTTGCATGGGCACCTGTCCTCGACCCTGGTGCCGGAGCACGAGGCGATCAGCAGCTCGCAGCTGATAAAGGCGGTGGTGGCGAGCCTGGTGGCGGCGGGGTTCGTGTACTGGCTGCTGGCGCACGCGCCAGTGGTCGCCGACAGCACTTATTAGGGCTGCGCCCACCTTTCCTGCGGGTCGATGCGACCAACCTGAGGGCCACTGGCCCACCTATGACGCCTATGAGCGCGCAATGCGCGCGCCGCAAGCCTGAACCCCGCGCTAGCCGGCGCAGCGCGCCGTTCGGAAGGTTGCCTCTCAAAACCTGAGCGCTTATACAATCAGGCCTGACGCGTTAGGTCAGGCCTGATTGCAACTGCAGCGGTCGCGTTACTTGTTGCGGTAATTGTCGTGGCAGGCGCCGCACGCCTTGCCGACCGCGCCGGCCGCTTTCAGCGTCGCACCCTTGTCGCCGCCTTTGGCGGCTTCCTGCAGGGCCGTGGCTGCCTTGACGAGGTCGTCGGCCTTCGCCTTGAGATCGGCCTGGTTGGTCCAGATGCCGTCTTGCGCCTTGGTTTTCGCGCTCGTCTTGTTGCGCGTGTCAAAGGTGAACACGTCTGGAATCATGCCGCCGAGCTCACCGATGTGGGTTGCGCTCTTGGCGGCCACCGCCGCGTCGAACGGCACTTTGTTCTTGAGCATACCGCCCAGTGGGGCCATGTACTGGCCCATCACCTTCAACAGTCCCTGGCGCGTCAGTACAGCCTGCTCGGCCACCTGCTCGGGCGTCGGCGGCCCCGCCTCCTGAGCCAGGACAGTGGCGATGGGTGCAAGGGCGCATAACGCAATGAGGCTGGACGACTTCACAAAACGTTTCATTCGAGAGATCCCCTTGGAGGCCATGTGAGGCGATGGTGGGAGCTGGCTCCCTTGCGCGCCGAGTCTAACGAAAGGTTTTCAGTCGGCGTTGCATAACGACGTGAAATATCCTCATGGCACCCGGCGGGAAAACCATGGCGTGCGACATTCGCCTCGCGCTAACTTCCGTCCCGGCGATTTTGGGCTTCGAGGGGGGAGTCTAATGTTGAGGTGTCACGCTTTCGGAAAAGTCCCTGCCGCCAGGGCATCCGCCTGCATTCCAGCGTGCGCGCTGTTCGAGTCGAAGCCATCGAGCACGCCGATGACGCGGATATCACGGAACTTCAGCCGCGTGACCCGCGGCGCCAGGTCCTGAGAGCGGAATATGCGCGTTGTGTCAGCGACGAGGATCGTATCCCCGGCCTTTGCGCGTGCAAGTGCAAGTGCAGGAACCCTGGCCCGTTTCCAGCCGATGCGCCGCTTATACCACTCAACGAAATCCTCGAAGGTTTCCCAGCCATGCGTCCAGGCGTGCTCGTGGCACCAGCGCCGCCGTCGATGATCGATTCCTCGGTCCGACGCTCGTGGAGGTTCGCGCGTAAGTGAAGACCTAGAGTCTGCGCGAGGTTTCTGGTGCTTGTGTTTTGTTTGTGACGCACAAGTGCCATCTATTCAGAAAAAAGAAGGTGAGGGGGCATGACTACAAGACATGATGTGTGGCCGCGGCACGCCGCGAAATTCCAGGTGGTGGCGAATTCCCCGCGTGGAGTACGGCCTGATTTGCAGTACTTCGTGCACACTGCGATCGCGGTTGTCCTGGCCACGGCGATGTATCAGCCGGCACGGGCGCAGGAGGCGCCTGAAGCTCAGTCCGGGAAGATCCAGGAGGTGGTGGTCACCGGCTCGCGCATTCAGCGCAGCGCAGACCTGCAGTCCTCGAGCCCACTCGTCACAGTCACCTCCGACACGCTCACGAACATCAGCACGGTGGGTGTCGAGAATGCGTTGAATCAGCTTCCACAGTTCGTCCCGGCCCAGACCCAGTTCGTGACGAATGACAACTCGCCGAGCGCCACCGATGTTCCCGGCGCCGCCACTATCGACCTGCGCGGGCTGGGTGCCAATCGCACGCTGGTACTGTTGGACGGACGCCGCGCCCAGCCGTCCAATACGACGCTGGTGGTAGACGTCAATTCCATCCCTGCGGCGGCCATCGATCACGTTGAAGTCGTTACCGGCGGCGCCTCGGCTGTGTATGGCGCCGATGCGATTTCTGGCGTGGTCAATTTCAGGCTCAAGAGCCATTTCCAGGGCGCTGAGCTCGATGCCCAGACCGGCGTCACCCAGAAGGGGGACGGCATGGAATCGCGCCTGAGCGCGACCCTGGGCACCGACTTCGCGGAACACAAGGGCAATATCATCACCATTCTCGAATGGTCCAAGCGCGATGCGGTGTATCAGTCGAATCGTTCTTTCTTCACCGATTCCTGGTCGGATCCCTACAGCAACAGCGCCATGGCGCAGCTATTCTCGTTCAATGACTACAGTCCTAACGGCAATGCGCCGTCTCAGGCCGCGGTCAATTCAATCTTTGGAAACATCAAGGTTCCCACCAGCACCGCGGTCTGGTTCAACACCGACGGATCGTTGTTCAAGAACTCCTATGTGGCTGGCAATGCCGCGGCCAGCACGGCGGGGTTCGACAGCGCGCTGCCGCCAAACACATCGAGGCAGGCCTATCAGAACGGCATCCTGAATCAGCACTTCGCGAATTCGTACGTGTCCAGTCCAATGACGCGTTACTCGATGTTCTCGAAGGTGAACTACCAGCTCAACGACAATTTGACGGCGTTCTTCCAGGGAAACTTCGAGTCGAACACCGTGCAATCGCTCGCGCTGGCGTCGCCATCGCGTTCCTCATGGGTCATCTCGCTGCCTTACTGTTCGACGCAGACTCTGGCAGCGGGCACCAATGCAAACTGTGCGGCGACCCGCGCGAATTATCCAATGCCGGTGCAGCTTGCGACGTTGCTGGATTCGCGCCGGAATCGTGATGCTCCCTGGACGCTGGAGAGCACGCTGAGTTACCTGGGTCCCCGGATTGCCGACATTTCGACCACGGTTTTCCAGGTCATGGTGGGATTGGACGGTGCGCTGCCGTTCAAGGACTGGACCTGGGAAGGGTATGTGTCGCATGGCGAGACCAACATCGACGACAACATGAAATCGGGCTTTGCCTCGGTGCAGCGCTACGGACAGGTATTGAACACTGCGAGCAACGGCACCAACCTGAATCTGGGCGGCTACGGCGCCGGCTACGCCAACAGCGGCCTGAGTGCCGGTCTGGGCGCCTCGGTGACCTGCACGAGCGGCCTGCCCGTATTCTCCGCGGCGTCGTTCACACCATCGCAGGACTGCCTCAATGCCATCGGCATGAACCTGAACACGCGCACCCAACTGCGGCAGGACGTCGTTGAAGTGACATCCCAGGGCGGGATTTTCAATTTGCCCGCGGGCGAGGTACGCGGCTCCCTGGGTCTGGATTGGCGGCGGGATTATGGCGTTTTCACACCGGACCCGGACCTGAATTCGAACTCGGTCTACGAGACGGTGATGGGGAACTTCACCACTGCGGGAGCGCAGGGCGCCACCGAAATCAAGGAGGCCTATGCGGAGCTGCTGGTACCGTTGTTGAAGGATCTGCCGGCGGCCAAGTCCCTGAACGTGGAATTGGGTGACCGCTTTTCCGAGTACAACACCGCGGGCAACACTTCGACCTGGAAGGCTCTGCTGAACTGGGCGCCGACCAGTTTCGTCACCATCCGCGGAGGCGTGCAGTACGCCGTGCGCGCGCCCAACGTGTCGGAACTGTATATCGGCGCCTCCGTGAAACCCATAACTTTTGTATATGGAGATCCCTGTGCGGGCGCCAATACGACGGCTCCATGGGGAAATGTGGCCTCCAATGCCAATCGGGGCAAGGTCCAGCAGCTATGCAGCTCCATCATCGGAAAATACGATCCCACCTCGCCTTACTTCTCTGATCCCAACACTTACGCGGGCGGGAGCGGAACCTTTCTCCAATCGGAAAACGAGATCATCTCGGGAAATCCCAATGTGAGGCCGGAGAAGGCTCGTACAGTCACGATTGGCACGGTGCTTCGTTCGCCCTTCACCAGCCCCGCCCTGAGCTCGATGACGGCTACCGTGGATTACTACAAGATCGCCTTGACCGATACGATCGGGGTGATCGACTCGGTAACCGTGTACCAGAACTGCTTCAACTACAACGGCATCAGCAATCCGACGTACGACCCGAACAATTCATTCTGCAAATTGATTGCGCGGCAGACATCCAATGGCGGTCGCGCGTATACCTCTGCGCTGTATAGCAACCTGGGAACTCTCGACACCAAGGGACTGGATTTCACTTTCAACTGGAGGGCGGCGCTAGCGGACATGTTCGGCCACGACCTTCCTGGTGCGTTGGGCTTCCACGTCTCCGGTACCTGGCTGATCTCCTTCAAACAACAGACCGCTCCCACCGCCGCCATCGTCCAGCTCGATGGCACCGGGTCGTATTACAGCTACCGTACGCTCGCGGGCGTGAGCTACGGGGTCGGGCCGGCAAGCGTGGAACTGCAATGGACGCACTTGCCATCCATCGAGAACTCGATAGCAGCATCGCAGCCCACCACCACCATCCTGCCATCCGGGAAGTACGACCTGTTCAATCTGTCCGCAGGCTATGAGTTCACGCGGAACTTCAGCATGAGGCTTGGCATCGATAACTTGTTTGATCGACAGCCACAGATCGTGGGTGCGCAGCCTGGTGTCACCGATGGGGCGGGAAATACCAATCCCAGCGTCTATGACGTCCTTGGCCGGAGGTTCTACCTCTCCATCAAAGCCAGGCTTTGATGGTATCCCCCATGAGGCCGGCGGCGCGCAGCGCGCCGCCGGCTTCTGGCGCCGGCGGTTCGTCAGTGTGATGAATTGCCAGAGCCGGGGGTTTTAGCGCAAGCATATGATGTTGTCATTACGAGACTAGGCAGGGGGATCATGGCTCACACTTCTTTTGGTGCCCGCATTCCGCGCAACCAAACGCGCGGGTTCGTGCGCAGAACACTGCATGGCGCATTCGCGCTCGTATTCGGCGTCGCGCTCGCCGTTCCGGGCTGGACTCAGGCCCTGGTTGGCCGGGACAGGACACCACCGGATCTGATGGGTGAGTGGACGCTTCACGACGATGAAGATCCGGGTCAGCCGTTGCTGGGTCAATATCTCGGGATGCCGTTCAATGATGCGGGGCGGATGCGCGCCGATACGTCGGCCGAATCCATCTGGGGTACCGCGGAATATCGCTGCCGTCCACATTCCGCGCCGCACTCGTGGCGTGGTGTCGGTGGCGCGCGCATCCTGAAGGACCTCGACCCTCTGACACGCGATGTGACGGGTTACCATTTCCAGTACTGGCGCTCCCTCGACCGTCCGGTCTACCTGGATAACCGTCCCCATCCGCCGGGCTATGCCCCGCATAGCTGGGCTGGTTTTGCGACTGCCGAATGGCAAGGGGACACCCTGGTCATCAAGACCACGCATTTCAAGGACGGGTTCCTGCAACGTGGCGGGCCCCAGACCAGCGACATTTATACGATGACGGAATACCTGACCCGTCACGACGAGTACCTGACCGTCACGCAGATCGTCGACGATCCGGTCTACCTGGATGAGCCTTACGTCGTCTCGACGACCTACGAGTACGAACCCAATTCGGCCGTGCAAATGGAGTCCTGTGTGACGACGGCGCTCGGCGATGGTGGTGGCAGTCCCAGCTTTGTCCCGCACTTTCTGCCCGGTGAAAACACCGCGCTGCAGGAGTGGCTGGTGAAGGAGAACTGGGTTCCGGTTGAACCCACTCGTGGCGGCGCCGTGACGGCATATCCCGAATACCGGGTCAGCGGCAAGAACGCCAAGCCGCCGATTTCGCGTTCTGCCGTGTCGGTGCAGAAGGCTGTCGAGGAGCAAAGCCCGCGCGACGGCGAGGTCCATGTCCTGCCCGTGCAGGGCAATGTCTACATGCTCGTCGCCGATGGCACGAATATCACCGTATCCGTGGGCAAGAGCGGCGTGCTCGTCGTGGATGCCGGCTCACGCGACATGTCGGCCAAAGTGCTTGCCGCGATCACCCGCCTGCAGGCTCAGGCGACTGCCGCCGTCAGACCGAACGACTGTAACGGCTCGGAATGCATCGGGCTTCCGAGCTGGGCCAGTCCAGCCATGAACGCGATCATTGCATCGCCGGCGCCAGCGCGTCCAATCCGCTACATCATCAACACGGATGCTTCGCCGGATCATGTGGGAGGCAACGCTGTGCTCGCGAAGGCGGGTTACTTCGCGCGCAAGGGCGGTACGAACGTCGAGCAGGGTGCCGCCGCAACCGCAGCCGTCATTGCACACGAAAATGTGTTGACCACGATGCAGAACGCGCCGGGAGGCGACGCCTTACCGCTCGAAGCTGTTCCGAGCGACACCTATTCCTGGAAATTCAACAAAATCAGTGAGTACGTCAATGGCGAAGGAGTGGAAATCTTCCACGAGCCGAAAGCGATCAGCGACGGCGACAGCATCGTCCAGTTCCGCCGTTCCGAGGTGATCAGCACGGGAGACATTTTCTCCACGGTCACGTATCCCATGATCAACGTCAAGACGGGGGGGACCATCGATGGTGTGATCGATGGGCTCAACCACATCCTCGACCTTGCGGCCGCGGAATACCGTTCGCAGGGCGGAACCTGGATCATCCCAGGACGAGGCCGTCTGTCGGATGCGGGAGATCTGGCGTCATATCGCAACATGGTCGTGATCATTCATGACCGCATCCAGAAGCTGAAGAACGAAGGCAAGACTCTCGCCCAAGTGCTTGCCGCAAAAATAACCCTGGACTTCGATGTCCGCTATGGGCTGGACAAGAGCTGGACCTCAGCGCAATTCACCGAAGCTGTTTATCGAACCCTCCCGGCGGCTGCACGCGGGAAAAAAGGAGCTGCACAATGACTGCCCCCAAGTCTGCACGTGTCTTAGTGGCACTGGCGGCCACGCTGACCGTGGGCGTTGCCGAAGCGCATCACTCGTATGCCGCGACGTTTGACGTCGACCATCACATCAACCTGGAAGGCAAGATTACGCAGTTCGGATTCCGCAATCCGCATTCGTACATTCAGCTCGAGGTTCCAGACGGCAAGAGCGGCAACGTGCGCTGGTCCATCGAGTGGAGCGGCACGGCTTCACTGGCGACTCAGGGTATCAATCCTGGCACGTTGAAAGTCGGCGATCTCGTCAAGATCGTCGCATCGCCTTCGCGTGTGAAGGGCGAGCAGCGCGCCCAAATCGTCTCGTTGGTTCGCCCAAGGGATGGTTTGACCTGGGGCCTCAAGGGCGAAAAAGTCGATTGAACGCATCGGCCACATCACACGGATCGCCGTGACCGACAAGACCCGCTTCGGAAACAACATGAATAGAATAACACCGTCACGCCCTGTGGCTCTTGCCATGCTGGCCGCGCTCGCGGCGCTGGTCTCCTCCGCGGGAACCAACGCCCAGGCGCCCGCTCAACGTCCTGCCCAGACGCCGCAAGCCGCGACGACCGTGGACCTCACCGGAGACTGGGTTTCGGTGGTGACGGGGGACTGGAAGTTCCGCATGGTCACGCCGAACAAGGGTGTATTCGAGGGTCTGCCCCTCAATGCGGAAGGCCGGCGCATAGGGGGCACGTGGGATCCAAAACAGGATGCCGCCGATGGTGAGCAGTGCCGCGCGTATGGCGCCGGAAACATCATGCGCGTCCCGGGCCGCCTGCGCATCAAGTGGGAAAGCAGTGACACCCTGCGCATCGATACCGACGCCGGTACGCAGACGCGACTGCTCAAGTTCGGTCCGCCTGTAAAGCCTGGCGAGCCGTCCTGGCAGGGCTCGACGCACGCCGAATGGCACAAGCCGGCTGGTCCAGCCGCTGCTGGCATGGGTGGTTCGCTCAAAGCCGTGACCACCGGGCTCAAACCAGGGTATCTGCGCAAGAACGGCGCCCCATACAGCGATGCGACGGTGTTGACTGAATACTATGAACGTCAGACCGCGCCGAACGGCGACTCGTGGCTCATCGTCACGCAGATCGTGAAGGATTCGAAGTATCTGAGCCGTCCGTACATCACGAGCGCCAACTTCAAGAAAATCCCGGATGGACAGGGCTGGAATCCGACTCCTTGCGCCGCCAACTGATGATTGTTCGCGATGCTGGCGCCTACGAACCCTACTCAAACGGGTCCATAAATTGACTTCAACCGATTTCTACCATTCGGTCACAGCCACTGCATTCAGCCAGTTCATCCAGAGAACGCACGGCATGATTGCCAGTATCCAGATGGTGCATATCCTCTGCCTGGCCTGCGTGTTCGCGCTTGGACTGGCGTTGGCGTTGAAGCTTGCGGGCGGAGGGTTCGATTCCGAGTCGCTCGACAGTTTGGGCCGCCGATTCGTGCCGGCGATCTGGATCTTCGTGGCTCTTCTGCTGGTGACCGGTTCGCTGCTGATCATTGCCGAGCCCATCCGTTCGCTGCCAAAGCCGGTCTTTTACATCAAGATGGCGTTGGTCGCGCTGGCAGTCAGCATGACTTCAGCCATTGCCGCGTGGGCGCGCCGCGCGCAGCGGTCTGGCGCAACTGCTCCCGTCAACAAAGCCGTGGCTGTGGTGTACATGCTCGTCTGGTGCTCCATCATTGTTGCCGGCCGGATGATTGCTTACTACTGACAGTTTTTTGGGGGTGAATCCAAGTGCTTCTTGAATTCCTGCAGTGGCTGGGTGCGACCAGACTGGGCATCGCTGTTGCCGAGGACTGGTTCCCGAAGGTCGAGTGCGTCCATGTCATCGCGCTCGCCGCCGTGGTGGGCACGATCTTCCTGGTTGACACCCGGTTGATCGGTCTGACCTCGACGCGGCTTTCCTTCCGCAACATTTCAAGCCGCTTGCTGCCCTGGACATGGGCTGGCTTCATCCTTGCCGTGATTACCGGGTTTCTGCTTTTCTCCTCCAATTCTGTCGCTTATTACGAGAATGGCGCGTTCCGGCTCAAGTTGGTGTTGATGATTTTGGCGGCGGTGAACATGCTCTATTTCGAGTTGGTCACCTTCCGCACCGTGGCCGCCTGGGATGGTGCCGCGAAGCCGCCTTTCGCGGCCCGTTTCGCCGGGGTCCTCTCGGTGGCGTTGTGGTGCGGTGTCATCATGACGGGCCGCTGGATCGGATTCTCACTATGAAGTTATCTATAAATCGGCTGCCGCACGGGAACTGGTCAGTTCCGGGGGATGGGAAGATGAAGCGCATTTTGACAGTGCTCATGCTGTGGCTCGCTGCCGGTCTCATCGTGGCCGGCCCCACTATCTCCCACGGCGCATCGGCCCACAGCGCACCGGTGCCCGACCCGAAGAGTCCGCAATACCAGAGCAAGGGCGAACAGGACCGCAGCTACGAGTTTCCGGGTACGGGAGAAACGATCGCCTATCACCTGTACGTTCCCACGAAATGGACTGCGTCGACGAAACTGCCGCTGGTGATCGTCACGCACGGCGCCGCGCAGCCCGCGACTGCCCCCTTTCATCGCCCGATGGCGAATCCAACCCTCGCGAAAACCGCGGAGGAGCGCGGCTACATCGTCGCTGCCGTGACGGGCTACCACGCGAACGCAACCGGCGTCGGTGGCTGGAACGTGCCGTATAAAATGGTGGTAGTGCCTCGGCTGGCGCCGGGTGCGGGCGCTCGTCCGGCTCCAGGCGGCGGAGCCGGTGCCAACCCGGCGCAGGCGGCACAAACCCCACCCACAGCGCAGGACTTCGAGCGCGCCGAACAGGATGTGCTCTTCGTAACGGATCTGGTAGCAAAGGAATACAACGCCGACCCTCAGCGCATCTACCTCATGGGCAACTCGTCAGGCGGCAGCGCCGTGTGGACCTATGCGGCGAAGTTCCCGCGACGCTGGACGGCGATTTCGCCAAGCGCAGCCCCGCTCGAGGACGCGAGCTTCCCCTACCAGAAGCTCAGGAAAGTGCCCGTGCTTGTCGTCCATGGCGACATGGATAGCTCCATGGTCTTCGATGCCAGCAAGGCGATGGTCGAGCACGCCAAAGCACAAGGCGTTGCCGCAACCTGGCTGCCGGTAACCGGCGGCATGCACACGGATGCCTGGGCTCAGCCCGAAGTGATCAAGCAGATCTTCGATTTCTTCGACGCACACAAGAAGTAGGGCGGAGCGGCCGCACGCGCCGGTTCCGGGGGGCAACTTCCTCGGCGTTGACCCGACCGATTGCTGCGCGCACCAGGCGCAGCGGGGGAGGTCGAACCTGCCTCTCGCGTGCCCAGCCGGCCTCGGGACGGCACGGCGTATCGTATCTATAGGTATCTTAATACTTCTTGTGTTTTATGAGGTTTGCCCTTGGGGGTGACTTCGCCCGAGCTGTTTGGTTCACTGGGCGTCGCGACATGACGACGTGAAATATCCCCTTAGCGCGAGACGTTCGCCTCGCGCTAACTTTCCATACCACGATTTTCGGCTTTCGAGGGGGAAGCTTAATGCTGGAGTGTCGCGCTTTCGGCAGAGTTTCTGTCGCTATGGCGTCAGGGGCCATGCGTGCGGGTCCTTCCATCCGGAGGGTGGCGGTTTTCGCGGCGCTTTCGCTTGGACTGATTCACGGCAATGCCCTGGCCGCGAGCGACGTTGCCGACGCGGCGATGCGTTACGACGCCACGCGCGTCGTAACGCTGATCGCCACCAAGGCTGACGTGAACGCGCCGCAACCGGATGGCAGTACGGCCCTGCATTGGGCTGCTTACCACGGCGACGTGAAGCTAGCGGGAGCACTCCTGCGCGCGCACGCCAATCCGGCCGCCGCGATGGAAAACGGCATGACGCCGCTGTCGCTCGCGTGCGAGAACGGCAGTGCCGATCTGGTGAAGGAGCTGCTGAAGGCGGGCGCCGATCCCAACCAGACCCTTGCCAACGGCGAGACGCCGCTGATGATGGCGGCCCGCACGGGCCGCGTTCCGGTCATGGCTGCCCTGTTGGAAAAAGGGGCTAAGGTCGACGAGAAAGAAAAGCTCCGCGGCACGACCGCCCTGATGTGGGCCGCCGCGAACTCCAACGCCGATGCGGTTCGTTTCCTGATTTCAAAGGGTGCCGATGTCAGCGCCCGTTCGGGCACCACCGCGCCGGGTCGCCCTCCCTATCTTGCGCCGCCGGGCCGCAACCGAATTGAGGATTTCATCAGCGGCCGCGGGATAACCTTCGAAGGCGTGAAGCCCTCGAATGACCCCAAAGCGCGCGCCGAGGAAGACACGATTCTGGCCAAAGAACGCGAATTCGCGAAGCGCTCGCTTGCCGCGTTCCCGCTGGATAAGCCCGCCAAGCCCCCTGCCAAGCGGTGGGGCGGTCTCACGCCGCTGCAGTTCGCTGTTCGTGAAGGCAGCCTGGAGACGGTGAAAGTGCTGGTCGACTCGGGCGCCGACGTCAACCAGCGCAGCGAGTTCGGCTGGACGGCGCTGCTCGTTGCCACACAGAACCGCTACTACAAGATTGGCGTCTTCCTGCTCGATCACGGCGCCGATCCGAACATCGCCAATGAAGGCGGCTGGACCCCGCTCTACATCGCAACAGACAACAGGAACATCGAAGGCGGCGACTATCCCACGCCCAAGCCGGACATGGACCATCTCGACTACATCAAGCGGCTGTTTGCGTCCCACGCGAACCCGAACCTGCGCATGCGCTCGAGCACCGAGACGCGCACCATCTTCACGCACCAGTGGCTCCTGGAAGAGGGGGCGACGCCGTTCCTGCGTGCCGCGCAGTCAGGCGACCTCGTGCTGTTGAAGCTGCTGCTGGAGCACGGCGCCGATCCGAAGATCAACACGGCTGACAACGTGACGCCGCTAATGGTGGCGAGTGGCATCGGCTGGGTCGAGGGCGTCACGTATGAGTGGACACCCCAGCAGACGCTCGAGACCGTGAAAATGCTGCTGGATCTCGGCGCCGACGTGAATGCGCAGGACCGGATCGACGGTCGCACGGCGCTGATGGGAGCTGGACACAAGGGTCGCAACGATGTGATCGAGCTGCTCGTACAGCACGGAGCCGATCTGTCGCTGCGTGACATCGGCAGCCGGGACACCATCAACTCACTCTCGGGCCTGCGCTTCCAAGCCATCGATTACGCAGACGGGCTCGTGCGCATCGGCGTGCAATCGGCCATTGCGCATCCGCTAACTGCTGCGCTCCTGCGCAAGATGATGAAGGAGCGGAATCTGCCGGTGCCGCCGGACGGGCGGACGCTGGCTTCGATCTGCATCACCGACCTGTGCAAATGAATTCACGAAGAATGACTAAGTGGTCCCTGATAGCCGTCGTTGGCGGCAGTGTGCTCCTGACGCCGCTCATCGCTTCGGCGGGTAACGACGAGAAGGTTGGCACGGCCCAGCGCCAGTTGCTCGATAAGTACTGCATCGTCTGCCATAACTACACGGATTATGCGGGCGGCCTCGAATTCGAGACCTACGATCCGCTGGCTCCGCAGGACGAGGCGAAGGTCACCGAGAAAATGCTGAAGAAGCTGCGCGTCGGCATGATGCCGCCCGCAGGCAAGGATCGGCCCGACCCGGCCGCGGTCCGCGATCTGATCCACTCCCTCGAGACGAAAATCGACGCGCACGAGAAGGCGAGTCTTTTCGTTCCGCAGTTGCATCGTCTGAATCGCGCCGAATACGCGAACGCCGTGCGCGATCTGCTCGCCCTGGATATCGATACGTCGAAATTCCTGCCGGCCGATGATTCGAGCCGCGGCTTTGATAACCAGGCGGGTGCGCTGACGCTTTCCTCTGCTCTGCTCGAGGCGTACCTTTCGGCCGCGACTCGGGTGAGCAGCGTCGCGATTGGCGAAGCGGCCTCTCCCGCGCAGGTGACGTACCGCATTCCTCAGGATACGACGCAGAACTATCACGTTGAAGGCTTGCCCCTAGGCACGCGCGGCGGCATCCAGATCGATCACACGTTCCCGTCGGACGGCAACTACACCTTCAAGGTGATCGCCGTGACCCTCGGCAACATGGGCAGCGACCGCCCGTTCGGCGAGATCAGGGGCGAACAACTGCTCGTGTACGTGGATGACAAGCGCGTTGCCAAGATCGACTGGGACAAGGCTCTTGGCGTGGGTCGCCGCTTCGCAGCCACAGCGGATGACGAAGGCGGCGCCGCTGGCCAGCTGAAGCCCATCGACGTCAAGCTGCCCGTCACGGCCGGCCCGCACAAGATAGGCGTCACGTTCCTGGCGACCAACTTCGCGCCGGGCCTGGACATGAACCACGCCTTCGATCGCAGCACGATCGAAACCGGTGGCCTGCCCGGCTTCACCTTCTACCCGCATGTCGGCAGCGTCCGCATCGATGGGCCGACGGAGGCCAAGGGCGCGGCGGATTCGCCGAGCCGCGAACGCATCTTCGTGTGCCACCCATCGAATCCGAGCGATGAAGAGCCCTGCGCGCGTCAGATCACGACGACGCTGGCAGATCGCGCGTATCGCGGTTACGCGACACCGCAGAACGTGGACATGCTGATGAGCTTCTACACAACCGGTCGGCGCAATGGTTCGTTCGATGCCGGCATCGAAGCGATGGTGCAGCGAGTGCTCGTCGATCCGAAGTTCCTCTTTCGCGTGGAACATACGCCGAACGGCGTTGCGCCGGGTGCCCCCTATCACATAAGCGATCTCGAGCTCGCTTCGCGGCTTTCGTTCTTCCTCTGGAGCAGCGTCCCGGACGACACGCTGCTGCAGCTCGCGGAGTCGAAGCAGCTCACGAAGCGGGACGTTCTGCAGAAGCAGGTGCATCGCATGCTGGGCGACCCGCGCGCGGCAGCACTCACGAGAAACTTCGCTTCGGAGTGGCTCGGGCTGCGCAGCCTGCAGGCCCATGATCCGGTCGTCGATCAGTTTCCGGACTTCGATGACAACCTGCGCGAGGCCTTCCGCGAGGAAGCGCAACTGCTCTTCACCAGCCTGCTGCAGGAAGATCGCAGCGTCGTAGACCTGCTCGCGGCGGACTACACGTTCGTGAACGAGCGTCTCGCCAAGCACTACGCCATGACCGGCATTCGTGGCAGCGAGTTCCGTCGCGTGAAGCTCGAAGGTGACCTGGCCGCGCGCCAGGGCATTCTCGGCACGGGCGCGATGTTGACGGTGTCGTCGCAGCCCGGCCGTACATCGCCTGTAATTCGTGGCCAGTGGGTGTTGCGCACGCTCCTCGGCACGCCGGCGCCGGATCCGCCAGCCAACGTGCCCGCGCTCGATGCGAAGACCACGGACCAGGCCGGCAACGGCAAGGTGCCGACGATGCGGGAAGCGCTCGCTGCACACCGCGACAAGCCGCAATGTGCGGGCTGCCACAAGATGATGGATCCCATCGGGTTCGCGCTCGAGCCGTTCGATGCCGTGGGCCATACACGCACGGTCGACCAGAGCGGCCAGCTGATCAATGCGAAGGACGTGATGTACGACGGCACCGCTGTCGACGGCGTCGCCGGCGTCCGCACTTGGGTGTTGAAGTACAAGGATCAGTACGTACAGAACGTCACGGCGAACCTCCTCACGTACGCGCTCGGGCGCGGTGTGGAGTACGACGACATGCCGACCGTGCGCAATATCGTGCACACCTCGGCACGCGATGGCTACAAGCTGAAGACGATCATCGAAGCGATTACGGCGAGCGACGTGTTCCAGATGAACGTTGCGCCGAGCGGTGACCGGGACAAGAGCGAAGGCACGGCTGGACCCGCGAAGTCCGGCACTGCCTCGACAACAACGGCGGTTCACCACCTGCCGGAAGGATGAGTGAGGCTATGTATTTCCTGACGAACCGGAAGTTGCCGCGCCGAACGTTCCTGCGCGGCGTGGGCGCGACGATAGCGCTGCCATTCCTAGAATCGATGCTGCCAGCCCGTGGAGCCCGAGCCGTGGAAGCGAAGGTGCTGCCGACGCGCTTCGTCGGCGCGTTCGTGCCGCACGGCGCGGCGCCGGGATACTGGGTGCCGGAGAGCACGCAGGCCGGCTTCAAGTTTCCGTTCATATACGAGCCGCTCGAGCCGTTCCGCAAGCAGACAATCATTACGAGCGGCATGTGGGCCCAGTCGTCGGAGAATCCGCCGGGCGTGACGGGCGCTGATCACTTCGTCGCCGCCGCGTACCTCACTGCTGAAAAGCCGAAGAAGACGACGGGTGCGGATATCCATGTCGCCACCAGCATCGATCAGGTCATCGCGCAGAAAATAGGCGGCGAGACGCTGCTGCCCTCTCTGCAGATCGGTTTGGAAGATCCGGGCGCGAATTCCACGAGCTGTGGTGAAGGTTATAGCTGCGTCTACACGAACACGATTTCCTGGCAGGCGCCCGACCGGCCGCTGCCCATGGAGATCAATCCGCAGACTATTTTCGAGCGCATGTTCGGCGACGGCAGCTCGCCCGAGCTGCGCAAGGCGCGCCGCGAGCGACAGGCGAGCATCCTCGATTCCGTCAACGGCAGCCTGAAAGAGCTGCTGCCGGAAGTTTCGCACAGCGACCGCGTGCGTCTGGAGCAGTTCACGGACGACGTGCGCGAGATCGAGCGTCGCCTCGGCATCGCGGCCAAAGCGTCGTCGCAGGTGCCGAGCGTGGCCGTCCCCTACGGCGTGCCGGAGTCGTTCCACGAGCACATCCAGATTCAGTCTGACCTGCTGTCGCTCGCCTTTCAGGGCGACATCACGCGCGTGGCGACAATGCTCTACGCTCGCGATCTCACCGGCCGCGTGTATCCGGAAAGCGGCACCAACATCAGCTTCCACGGCGGCTCGCATCACGCCGAGGATGCGGGTCGCATCGCGGAGTACGCGAAACTGAACCGCTATCACGTGAAGATGCTCGCGTACCTCGTGAAGAAGCTGAACGACATCAAGGAAGGCGACGGCACACTGCTGGATCGCTCGCTGATCCTCTACGGGTCGAACATGGGCGACTCCAACCAGCACCTGCACTACGACGTGCCTGCCGTCCTGGTCGGCGGCGCCTCCGGCAAGATGAAGGGCGACAAGCACATCGCCGTCGCGAGCCGCACGGTGCCGACGGGCAATCTGTTGCTGAGCATCCTGGACAAGTTCGACATCAAGGCCGACCGCTTCGGTGACAGCACCGGACGGCTGGCGATATAACTCAGGAAGGAAAGAAATGAAGTTACACGTAGCCATCGTTGCCGCCGCCCTCCTGGCCCCGGCCTCCGGAACAGTGCTCGCGCACCACTCGTTTGCAATGTTCGATCAGGGGAAGGAAGCAAAGCTGGTCGGCGTCATCAAGGAAGTGCAGTGGACCAACCCGCACATCTGGGTGCAGGTACTGGTGCCGGACGCCAGCGGCAAGGGCGTGGAGTGGTCGATCGAGGGCGGCAGCCCCAACGGCCTGTCTCATCAGGGCTGGAAGCGGACCTCGCTCAAGGCCGGTGACCATGTCGAGGTCGTCATTCATCCGCTGAAGAACGGCGAGAAGGGCGGCAGCCTCATGCGCGTCTCCGTTGACGGCAAGCCAGTCGGCGGCGGTCGGCCGGCCTGAGTGCCGTGTTTGCCGCGAGGCGCCTGCCACCGAAGCGTTGGCAGGCGCCTGCGAGCCTCTAGCCAGTTATCCCGGACACTTCGGCGGCGAGGGCGAGCGCGCCCAGCGGCCCGGGGTGGGGCAATTTTCGGTCGGTTGACATAACGACGCGAATATCCTCATAGCACCCGGCGAAAAAACCAATGGCGCGCAGGGTTAGGTGAGTGTCTTCCCGTTGACGGTGAGCTTCATGAGGCTGCCGCCGTGCTGGCCGTTCTTGAGCGGGTGAATGACGATAGTGACGTGGTCACCCGCCTTCATCACGTTGCGCGACCAGCCTTTGCTGGAGAGGTTGTTCGGGCTGCCGCCCTCGATGGACCACTCGACGTTCTGGCCTGAGGCTGGGTCCTTGGCGACGACCTGCACCCAGATGTGAGGGTTGGTCCATTGCAGCGCTTTCAGTGTGCCGTCGAGCGTCGTTTCCTTCGACTGATCGAACATCGCGAAGGAGTGATGCGCCGATGCGGTCGCTGCGAACACAGTCGCAACTGCGGCTGCGGAATAGATTGCGGTCTTCATGGCATCGCTCTCTCGATAAACGGCGTATGTCGACGTAGAGGAGGAATGTACATGGCGTGCTCTGCGGTGGCGAAGTGCAACACGCCAGGGGCGAAGTGCAATGTGCGCACATCCGTTCCGGAGTTTCTCGAGCTTCTGTAGACTGTTAAGATCCTGCTCTTCGGTCATCGCTTCCGGCGCAGGCAGGCCTCACTGATCGGGGCACATCAAAGTGGAATCTCATGGCAAAAATAGTTCTCGGTGTCTGGACAACGCACGGTCCGCAGCTCAACACGACCCCCGAGCAATGGATGCTGCGCCTGCCTGCGGATCGGAGGCGCAGGCACGCGTACAAGGGCAAGACTTATTCATTCGATGAGCTCGTTGAGCTGCGCCGTGGCGAAGGTCTTGCCGAGCAGATAACGCTGGAGGCGCGCACGGCGAAGCATGCGGCCAACCAGGCTGCCATCGACCAGCTTGCGCGGGTTTGGGCCAGCGTCAGGCCGGATTGTTGCGTGATCTTCGGCAACGACCAGCGCGAGCTCGTGTTGGCGTCGATGCAGCCGTGTTTCACGGTCTACCACGGCGACACCTTTTGGAATGGCCCGCTTTCCGAGCAGCGCCTTGCTGGCCTGGCTCCGGGTATCCGCGAATCCGAATGGGCGAATCGGCCGGAGCAGCGGGTCGATTATCCTGGTATGCCGGAGCTTGCGCGCAGGCTCATCTCGACGGGACTCGATTCGGGTTGGGACTTTGCGGCATCGGATTGCTGGCCGGAGCTTGCACCTGAGCATCATCACGATGGCACGCCGCACTCGTTTGCGTTCCTCGTGCGCCGTGTCATGCGGGACCATGTCGTGCCGACGCTGCCGATCATCACGAACACGTTCTTCCCGCCGAACCAGCCGCGTCCGTGGCGCTGCTTCGAGCTGGGCAAGCTTGTTCACCGTGTCGTGAACGAGTGGGACAATGATCTTCGGGTCGCGATCTTCGGCTCGGGTGGCATGACGCACTTCGTGATCAACGAAGAGTTCGACCGCCATCTGATCACAGCCATCGAGAAACGCGACGAAGTGTTCATGCGCTCGGTTGATCCGAGCTACATGGTGGATGGCACGTCGGAGTTGTTTAACTGGATCTCGGCTGCGGGCTGTCTTTTCCAGACGACTGATCTGGCCGGCGGGCTGATCGATTACGTTCCGTGCTATCGCAGCGAAGCCGGCACAGGAACTGCTCAGGGTTTCATCACCTGGACTAAGACAGCTCAGTCGAGCTTCGTCAGCATTTCCTCGTAGTTGCGCCCGACGACTTCGGTGATCCGGTCGCCGGCGCGCAGCGCCTGTACCATCAGGCGTTCGCGCTCGACGATCCTTGCCGCCCGGCGCACGATTTCTTCGATCTGTGCGGCTGGGAGGAAGACGACACCGCTCGAATCGGCAAATACGACATCGCCAGGAACCACGCGAACTTCGCCGATTCTTATCTCGCAGTTGAATTCGATCTCGTAGGCCCGGCCGCGTGCCGTGCGCGCGATGGGGCTCCGACCATAGACCGGGAAGCCCAGTGCGCGTGCTTCATCGATATCGCGCGCGGGACCATCGATGACCACACCCTCGACACCTTTGACTTGCGCTCCAACGCTGAGTACGCCACCCCAGCCTGCGCATTCCACGCCCGAGGAATGCTCGATGACGATCACGTCGCCGCGCGCTGCGGATTCGATTGCCGCCGTGCACAGATGCCGTGGGCTGTGCTGCGGTTTGCCGGCGATGAGCTTCACGGTCATTACCGGTCCGCAAATTGGTTTGACCACGGAAAGTGGGGCCAGACCCACGACCGCCGGCGGCAGGCCGAGTGAATCGAGAGCATCGGAGATAGCGCAGCTATCGAGTAGCGCCAGACGCCCGCGAAAATCGCCGTGCAGAGTCGAAGTCTTCATCTATTTTGACTGAAGGTTGTGGTACTGCAATTTCTCGCGCGCCTCGCGCAGGCTGAGGCCCGACTCCACGAGATTGCGAATCTGCTGCTCGGACGCCTCGATGTGCTCGGCAATCTCGAGGACTTCTTCCTCGCGTGAGCGTGGGATCACGACGACGCCATCGGCATCGCCGCGCAGCAGATCGCCTGGCAGTACACGCGCATCACCAATGGTGACCGGCACCTGCACGGCGTCCACCTGCACGCGGTCCTTGCCGGTGCGCATTGAATAGCTTCTGCTGTAGATAGGGTAGCCGAGCGATAAACATAGGTGAACATCACGGTTCGCCCCATCGATGACCGTGCCTGCCAGTTTCCGATAGCGTGCGACGGCGGTCAGGATGTCTCCCCAGACGGTGGCATTTTCGCGGCCGCCGTTGTCGAGCACAACTACGGTGCCAGGTGGCAGATCGTCGATGTAGTCTCCGACCGTTCCCGGCTTTTCAGCATCGAGCGGACCGTAAAGAATCGTGTACGCACGTCCGGTCATTCGAAACGAGTGGTCGCGCGGCTTGATGCCGAGGCACTGCCCGGCGATGCCGAGCTTGTCCATCGCATCGCTGAGCGTCGCGGTATCGAGGTGCGCTGCGCGTTGGAGATTGGGGTCGTTCATGGATCCCTCAGTGGAAGAAGGCTGTGGAGGTATGATTTCTCACAGCCGGATAATGTGGACGATGGGATTGCGCGCGCGTTATGCGGTCGGCGGCACCATGTTGGATGCGACCTGCGCGGCTGCCTCCTGTTCGCGGCGCTTCGCTGGTGGCATCCAGAAACGCGGTATGACACGGAGGAGCGAGATAACCGCCGCCGCGGCCACCGCGCCGTAGATCAACATGCCGTTCGCGAACGAGCCGTGGTTGATGTCAGCCAGCCAGCCCAGCACGGGCGGACCTGACGCGTAACCCAGATTGACGGCTACCGACATGATGCCGATCGTGAGGCCCATGCGCTCCAGACCGAAGTAATGGCGCGTCAGAATGGGCACGTCGACGATCATGCCGCCATGCGCCATGCCGCGAGTGACGATGAACAACGTCAGCGTCAACGCCCCCGCCACCGGCAGGATCAGCCAGGTCGAGAGGGCCAGCAGCATGTAGAAAAAGCGGATGCCGCGAATCGAGGTCTGATCGTAGAACCAGCCGGAGGCAATCTTGGCGAATACGCCGAGGACCGCAATCAGGCTCGCTGCCCACGCGATCTTGTCGATGATCATGCCTTTGTTGTGCATCAGGAACTGCACCGTATTCTGCTGTACGGCCTGGTCGACGCCGGAAACCAGGAAAATGCCGACCGCAATCAGCCAGAAGTTCTTGTCCTGACTGATCAGCTTGAAATGCTGCCACGTGGAGAGCTTGTTCTGGAGGGGCGTTGGCGCATTGATGGTGGGGCCGAGCTTTTTGCTCCTGGCGACGAAGATCACCCACAGCGGCGCCGCGATCAGGAAGGGGCCGACGCTCATCATGGCGATGATCGTGCGCCAGTTCCAACCCGCCTGCAGCAGCGGCGCCCAGATCCACGGCATCACCACACCGCCCGTGCTGGTCGCGGTGAGCACGATGCCCATGGCAGCCCCCTGATGGATCGTGCAAAGCCGCGAGATGATGACCTTCATCGCGGCCACGATCGACGATGCCGAAAAGCCGAGCATCGCGCCAGCGAGGTAGTACATGGGCAGATTGGTGGCAAACAGGAACATCGCCATGCCGACGCCGCCAGCGGCCGTGCCGATCAGTACTGCGAGTCGGCCACCGAGTCGATCGACGAGGATACCCATGCCGAGCGCCGCGGCCGCGCCGATCACGAACTTTGCGGTCGACAGCAGGTTGACTTCCGCGTTCGACCAGCCGAACTCCTTCATCGCCGGGCCGTACATGAACGGTAGCGAGTAGGTGGGTATGCCGAAGGCGAGGAAGACGAGGATGAAGGCGACCACGAGAATCGGCCAGTTGCGAATCAGCTCATGCTCATGTGATGACGTGTTCGTGGCCATACCCCCCTTTATGAAACTTCTGTTCAATTGCTGCCTGTCTGCGCGACCTTATGCGTGCAGCATACCCACAGCGCCTGTTTTCGGCAGCAACGGTATGCGCCAGCCGCGTGAGTTTAGGCGAGCGGCACGTGGGGTTAGTGTGCACGTTTGGAACTGCGTCATGGGGAAAACGCCATTGTGAAAACCCGACATCACATGGATCATGGACTGCTCCGTCAGGTGCGCACGACGATTTCACTAGAGGATCGATATGGATGGGAAAATTGCCTTCGAAGAGCATTTTGCAATCGAGGATACTCTCGAGCAGTCGCGCAGTTTTGCAGGTGATTCCGGTGCCTGGGATGACTTCACGCGACAATTGCTCGATCTGGATTCCGAACGTCTCGGCCACATGGATGCAGCGGGCATCGAGTTCGCGCTCCTCTCGCTGAATGCCCCGGGTGTACAAAGAATTCCGGACCCGAAGCAGGCGCTGCAGATCGCGCAGAAGGCCAATGAAGCGATGGCGGATGCCGTTGCGAGGCACCCGAAGCGCTATGCGGCGTTGGCCGCGTTGCCGATGCATGACCCTGATGTGGCTGCCCGCGAGCTGGAGCGCTGCGTGAATGAGCTGGGTTTCAAGGGCGCACTGGTGAACGGATTCCAGCAGGTGGGTACCGAGGACAATGCCAAATACTACGACTTGCCGGAGTACCGGACTTTCTGGGCAACGGTGTCGAAGCTCGACGTGCCGTTCTACCTGCATCCGCGCATGCAGATTCCATCGCAGGCACAGAACTACGCGGGCCACCCCTGGCTGATGAGCGCGCCGTGGGGTTTTGCGGTGGAAACATCGATTCATTCTTTGCGGCTGTGTGGCTCGGGGCTCTTCGATGATTTCCCGAATCTGCGCATCTGCATCGGCCACCTCGGCGAGAATATTCCATTCGGCCTTTGGCGCATCGATGCGCGCATGCGCTTTTCGCGCCGCGAGTATCGTGGCCAGCGACCGCTCGGCGACTACTTCCGCGATCACTTCCACATCACCACGAGCGGCAATTTCAACGATCCGGCATTCCGCTGCACGCTCGATGTGCTCGATGAAAACAAGGTCTACTTTTCGGCAGATTATCCGTTCGAGAAGATGGAAGATGCCTCATCCTGGTACGACTCGAGTCGGGTCGTCAGCGATGCGCAACGGCGCAAGATCGGCCGTGGCAACGCGATAAAGCTCTTCAATCTCGACCTGCCCAAGACCTGAACAGAGCCGCGCCGTGGGGAGCCACGGAAAATTCGTTATGGGAGAAACGCCACGCCGCAATATCCATGTTCCATACCGATGCATGAGTGCTTTTTGGAAGACTCCGCCGGCTGAATAATTCTTATGTAGATGCTGTACAACAGCGCCGGACCGTTCGATCACTAGGCTCAGGGGGAGGGGGGATGATCTATTCTCGCTGTAACAGGGCGGTGATGGCCGCCGTAACGTGTGCCTTGGCAACCAGCGTTATGACACCGAAGAGCGCGTTTGCTCAGGCAGCTACCGAGGCCGCGCCTCACGCGGACGATGGCCTACAGGAGGTCGTTGTCACCGGCTCTTTCATCAAGCGTCCCGCGGACCGGCCGCAGCCGCTGACCGTCCTCAGTAGCGAAGACCTGAACGACTCGCAGCGCAATTCAGTCGCGGAGAGTCTCAAGGACTTGCCGCAGAACGTGGGGTCGATGGCTACCGTCAATACCCAGGGTGGTGGTGTCGATGCAGGCAACTCGCCGACGACCACGGTGAACCTGCGCGGGCTGGGGGCAGGCGCCACGCTGGTGCTGCTGAACGGCGGGCGCCAGATTGCCGATGGAGGCTATGGTTACGTCGACGTCAACAACCTCGCACCGTCGATCATGATCGATCGAGTCGAGACGCTTACCGACGGTTCCTCGGCGCTGTATGGCGCCGACGCGGTCGCTGGTGTCGTGAACTTCATCACCAAGAGGAATTTTTCCGGCTTCGAGGTCAAAACGGATCTGCAGCGCATCCAGGATACGACTCACGACCGGCCCGATACGAATGTCGGCTTGCTCTGGGGCAGTCACGGCGATACCACCAGCATAGTCGCCGGTTTGGAATACCAAACGACGGAAGTCCTGCTCACCGATGATCGCTACGGCGCGGACCGTCTGAAGTACGCTCTGACGTCCGGTTTTGGCAATCCGGCGACATTCCAGTATCGGGTCGCTGGCGCCACTCAGCCTTCAGCGGTAGCGGCTTCGATTCCGGATCCGCTGTGCGGCAGCCCGCAGCTCGGTAGTGGTGGCCCCAGTGGCCTGGCGAATGGCGTGGTCAACAAGACAGGCACGCCATCGTGCCTGCTCTACAACGCGCTCGGGCGTGCGCTGCAACCCAAGTCACAGCGCATCAACGCCTTGACGACGATATCGCACAAGTTCACCGATACGATCACCGGCGACTTCGAGGTCGGATACGCGCGGACGCGTTATCAAATCCCGTTTGGCTATGTGACTCCGGCGACCGCGACGCCGAGTTTGTTTCCGCTGGTTCCTGCGAATAATCCAGGCGCGCTCGCGACGGCGAGAATGTTCCCGAGTTTTCCGAATCCGGTCAACGGGCAGACCAATATCACCGGCTATCTCTACAAGGGACGCATTCTCTCACCTTGGGTCGACGATGGATTGGATGGAGACATCCGCACCAGCGGTCAGGACACCTTCCGCGTTTCAGGTCGCCTCGCTGGCAACTTCGGCAACACGGGCTTTGACTGGCAGGTCGGGTTTGGTGACTCGTGGAATGACACGAACTTCGCGGGGCACGACACGATTATCAATCGCGTGGGCCTGGCGGTGAATGGCTATGGTGGGCGGGCGTGTGCGTTCACACCAGGCACCGATCCGACCGGCGCGCATCGTGGCAAGGACACCTGCCAGTTCTGGGATCCGTTCGCCATCGCGGCGCTGGTTAAGCCGGGCGACCCGGCCTACAACAATCCCGCCCTGACAAATTGGCTGATCGGGATGCGTACCACGCACGACTCGGGCCAGTTGAAGACCTACGACGCCATCACTACCGGCAAGCTCTGGGACATGCCGGGCGGCACAACGGGCCTTGCCATCGGTGTGGAGCGGCGCGAATTGGACTTCTCCCAACAGTGGGATGACGGTTCCAAGCAGATCGGGTACTGGGGATTCAACGGTGCAGCCTTTGCCCAGTCGGATTTCTCGGGCTCCAATGCCACCAATGCCGCGTTCGCCGAAATGGTGATGTACCCAGCCAAGGCTCTGGAGGTGCAGCTTGCGGGCCGCTACGAGAAGACGAGTTACGACGGTGCGGGTAGTTTCGGCAGGTTCAATCCGAAGCTCGGACTGCTGTGGACACCGGTCAAGGGCCTGTTCATTCGCGGCTCGGCCGGTACCTCGTTCCAAGCCCCGGGGCCCGCGTCGATGTTTGCCCAATCCACCGGCGGTACGTCAGCCCAGCAGATCGGTGGCGATACCATCAATGCGCGTGGCTTGCTGTCGGGTAACCCGAATCTGCACCCTGAAACCTCACGGAACTGGAACATCGGTGTGACGTGGGACGTCACCGACAATTTCTCTGTGGACATCAATTACTGGAACATCAACTTCAAGGATTTGATTGCAGCACAGAATGCACAGCAGATTCTGACTGCTGATGAGGCGGACGGGTTCATCGCCGATCCGCGGATCGTGTTGGCCGCGGGTGCTCCAAATGAGATCTGCGAGATTACGGGCAGGTGGAAACCGGGCCAGGGCCCGCGACCGGCGAATTGCATGTCTGGAAACGACATCCTGCAGTTCACCACGACCTACGCGAACCAAGGGTTTCTGCATACCCATGGCTTCGACTATGACTTCAAGTATCGGGTGAAGACGGACGGGCTTGGTCTGCAGTTTCCCATGCGCCTGTACGGTACGCTTACGCAGGAGTACCTGATGCAGCAGGGCGGTGTGATTTACAACGGCGTCGGCCGTTATAACGACAGCACTTTCGGTGTTCCCATTCCGCATTACACCGCGAACCTTCAGGCGGGGGTCATGGCTGGCGCCCACTCACTGCTGGCAACGGTGCGTTATCTGCCGCCTATGACGCTCCAGGTTCCGAATCCCGCGACCAATGCGGGTACGCAGTCGAAGTCGTTCACCACTCTCGACCTGCTGTACCGCTACCAGATGCCCTGGAACAGTAGCAGCAGTGTCACGGCGGCGATCATGAACGTCACCAACGCGGAGGATCCGATTGCGGGTGGTTCACAGCTAACCACGTTCCCAAACACGTACAATTTTCTGGGCCGGGTGTTCCGCGTCGGCGTGGACTACAAGTTCTAATCTGGTGGTAAGGTGCTTTAATTGGGGGTGTCCCCAAACGGTGCCTTTCCGAAGGCGGGTGAGCGACACCGCAGCACATGCTTCGGTGTGCGTGTCGCAGTAAAGATTTGCGGAGACGGGCATGAAGACGAGCACGAAGCGATTGTTGATCCTTGCGGTTTGCGGCGCGGGGTTGGGGTTTGTGAACGCCGTGGCAGCCCAGCAGGAAGCACCGGCTGCCACCGGGCAGCGGTCGTTTGCGCGGTTGTCTCTCGAGCAGCAGCAAGCGCAGCAAGCCATCAACAACAAGATCGTGCGCATCCCGCCCATTGATTTGGGTCGCCGCAGCAAAAAAACCCCGCAGCAAATCGCTGCAGAGGTGGCGGCGCAGCGCAAGACCTGGGAGCCCACGCCGCCACCGGCGGACCCGCGGGACTTTACCGGTACGTGGGCCATGATCGACGGGCGCCTCGACCTGATACAGGATGACGGTAATCAGGCGCCCTTCACGGCCGCGGAAGCCAAATCGACCGTGGCGTTGATCAAGGCGGAAGAGGCTGGCAACGTGGTCACGGATGCTTCGACCCAGTGTTTCCCACACGGCACGCCGCGGCTGCTCATCACCCCCGGCTATCCGATCCGTTTTGCTTATTTGCCGGGGGAGATTGTGATGCTGCACGAGGTGGCTCACAACGTGCGCATCATCCATATGGATCAGAAGGAGGCTCCCAGGGGTACGCCGCGGACTTTCCTCGGTTACTCAGTGGGACATTGGGAAGGCGACACGCTCGTCGTTGAAACTACTCATATGAACGAGAGGACACGGCTCGACTCGGTCACCTCGCATGGACCGAATCTCAAGGTCGTCGAGCGCTTCACCCAGGAAAAGACTTCCGATGGACACACCGATCTGGCAGTTCGGATCACGATCGACGACCCGGATCACTTTTACAAGGTGTTCTCGATATCGCGCAAATTAGGCTTCCGCTCTGATCTGGCCAACACGGAGGGGGCCGAAGGCATCACGGAGTATTCCTGCGAAGAGAATAACCGCAACGAGCCGAATGCCGCAGGCATCGTGAAGGACAAGTGAGAGCCCAAAGCCTCGGCTGCTGTAGGGGAGACGCAATATGAGACAGTTTCTGGTTTGTGTCCTTGTAGTCGCGGGCATGGCGACTACCGTGGTTGCACAGGAAGGCACGGTGCGCAAGCTGACACCGGCCGAGCAAGCGCAGCTCGATACGGATAACAAGGGACGCTCGACTCCGATGACTGCCGAGCAGTGGCTCGCCAGAAGGTCAGGCGGAAATCAGGCACAGCGCAAGACCTGGGAGCCTACGCCCCCGCCCGCAGAGCCGCGTGATTTTACGGGTCTGTGGCAGCTACCCGGCGGCAACATCAACTTGTTACAGGAAAATGGGGAGGGGGCTCCTTTCACGCCCGAGGAGGCCAAAAGGACGCAGCATCTGATCGATGCCGAGGCCAACGGTGCCGTGCTCACCGACGCAGCGAGCCAGTGCTTCCCGCACGGTGTGCCGCGCTTGAGTTTTGCGCCCTACCCAGTTCGCTTCGTCTACCTCCCGGGCGAAATCCTGATGTTGCACGAGGTCGGTCACAACCTGCGCATCATTCACCTGGATCGCAAGGAGGCGCCGCAGGATACGCCGCAAAGCTTCCTGGGTTATTCAACGGGTCGTTGGGAAGGGGATACTCTCGTTGTGGAGACGTCCCACTTCAATGATAAAACACCACTGGACTTCCACTCTTCGCACGGGACCAGGCTGAAGGTCACGGAGCGCTTCCAAAAGCAGAAGACCTCACAAGGGTATACCGATCTCGTCGTCCGTATCACCATCGACGACCCCGAGCATTTCACCAAGGCGTTCACTGTAGTGCGCCACTGGCCTTATCGCTCGGACATGGCGGCCACATTGGGCGCGGACGGCATCACTGAGTATTCCTGCGAAGAAAACAATCGTAACGTCGAGACGACCTCGGACGGTAGGGTAATCATCAAATGAAATTCGTATTCAAACCCGTGTTGCTTGCCGTGGCCGCGGCCATGCTGGCCGGCGTTGTCAGTGCAGCCGACTCCGATGCATGGTCGCATCTGCCTGCCGCGCAGCGTCCCGATCCGGGTACACCTGATTTGACCGGCAAGTGGGCCATGCCGACCCCGATCCGCGCTCTCAAGACCACTGACGGTAAAGAGCCGCCGCTGCTGCCGGCCGCCAAGGCCAAGTACACCGCGAATCAGGCGGCGCTGAAGGCGAACCCCAAGAGCGATCCAAGCGCCAATTGCTGGATACAGGGCGTGCCGCGAATCATCTATGCGTCGTATCCAATGTTGATTGCGCAGGATAAGGATCGGGTGAATCTGGTCTATGAGACCAACCACACGTTCCGCATCGTCAGCTTGCGCCGTCCACTGCCGAAGTGGGATGACGATCTGGATCCGCACTGGCTGGGCTATTCGGCTGGACACTGGGACGGCAAGACACTGGTGATCGACACGATCGGCCAACACGACCAGACCTGGTTGGATTACTCCGGTCTGCCGCACAGTGAAAAGCTACAGGTTCAAGAACGTTATACCCTCGACGGTCCTGACCGGATCAACGGCGAGTTGACCCTCACGGATCCGGAGACCTTCTCGCAGCCCTGGAGCACCCGCTTTACTCTGGTGCGTCAGCCCGGTTACGACCTGAAGGAAAATGTCTGTGTTCGCGATCATAAGATGTGATCGCTTAGGAGAACTGGAATGAGTCGCTGCAGTGAGTATTCGGCAAAGGCGTACAGGGCACCATGATCATCGATTGCCACGCACATCTGTCAGGGCCTAAGGCCTATTGGGCTTACAAGGCGGGTCTGGTTTCACATCGGGGAAGCCACAACGGCGGATTGACGCTGTCCGATCAGGAGATTCTCGCGGCCTGGAATGCGAAAGAGATGGCGCCGCTGGGTCATCTGGATCACATGAAGTCCTGCCAGATCGATGTGCAGTTCATTTCACCGCGCCCGTTCCAGATGATGCACTCGGAGAAGCCCGCGAAGATCGTGCATGGCTGGACAACGGTCACGAACGATCTGATTCGCCGCAGCGTCGAACTGATGCCGGACAAGTTCCATGGCATTGGCGGCTTGCCCCAGATGCCCGGCGTGCCGCTCGAGGACACATTCGAGGAGTTGACGCGTTGCGTGAAGACGCTGGGCTTCAAGGGCGTGGTGTTGAACCCCGATCCCGGCGAGAACGGTGGGGTCAAGGCACCACCGCTCGGCGATCCGTACTGGTATCCCCTGTATGAGAAGCTGGTGGAACTGGATGTGGTGGCGCACGTTCACGCGACTGGGTCGCGCGAACCGGACCGCGAACCGTATACGCTGCACTTCATCAACGAAGAGACGACGGCTGTCTATGGGCTGGTGAATTCCGCGGTGCTCGAGGATTTTCCGAAGCTCAAGGTACTCATCTCGCACGGCGGTGGCGCCATACCGTATCAGCTTGGGCGCTTCGATTCGGCGTCAGTGCGCAGCAAGCATGGCCGGTTTCGCGATCGGATGCGCAGGCTTTACTACGACACCGTTCTCTACACCAAGGACGCGCTCGAACTGCTGATCAAGACGGTCGGTGTGGAGCACGTGTTGTATGGGGCAGAGTGCCCTGGTGTGGGCTCGGCGATCGACCCGGATACGGGCTGCACTTTCGACCACATCGTGCCGCAGATTCGTGCGATCGAATGGCTGTCAGACGAGGACAAGGCGAGCATCCTGGAGAATAATGCTCGCAAGCTGTTCAAGATCTGAAGCGACCGTCCCCTGAGTAGCCGGCTACGCGCCCCGGGCAAAAGTCACGCCTTTTGCCAGCGAAAACGGAGTCGCTGTCCGCACAAACGCGCCGGGAGCGCGTTTGGTCGACCGAAGGTCGACGCGCAGCCCGCAGGCGACTTTTGCCAATGGACTAGGGTTCCGTGACTGTCTCGCGTAGAGAGAGGATGAGACTCTCGGCGTATGCGTCCATCGTCACGCCGGGTCTGTGCAGCACGCCGACCGGCGGCTGGCTCAGTTTGATCGGCAGGTTTAACTGCAACAGAGAGCCTTGTCGAAGATCGCTGGAGATGCTATTGGATGGCAACGTGCAGACGACATTGGGATTGTCGAGCAGAATACCGCGGGCCGCGAAAGTTGACGCGATCTCGAAGACGTCGCTTGGCAGCGGCAGGCCTTCCTGATGGAACATCGACTCGAGATGACTTCTGAACGGATTGTTTGGTGGCGGCAGAATCCAGGGGTATTGGAGCAAATCCTTGAGTGTGATGTCCGGTTGGCTGGCGCAGGGATGATCGGGTCTTACGACGATGATGTCACCGACGTCGTAAACCGCTTCCGCATGAATATCGGGTTGTTCCGCGTGCGTGCCCAGGCGGCAGATCACCAGGTCGATTTCCTCGAGCTTGAGGCGCTTGTGCAGATCGGCGGTGTGTCCGAACAACAGTCGAACGACCAGCTTGCCGTCATGCTGCAGCTTGAAGCGTGATACGGCTTTGATGGCGATGGTGTCGAGATAGGATACGCAGCCGATCACGACGTGTATTGCCGCGCCGGTCGTGATTCGTGCAAGTTCGGCAGCGGTCCGGGTGCACTGATTGGCGATCTGCTTGGAATGCCGGTAGAAAACATCCGCGGCGGCCGTCGGTGTGACGCCGCGCGTATGCCGGACAAAGAGCTTCATGTTCAGGGCTGCTTCGATCTCGGAGATGCTCTTGGACACCGTCGAATGGTCCAAGTACAGCTGGTGCGCGGCAGCCTGAATATTGCGATAGTCGTACACGGCAATGTAGGCGACCAGCTGTCGCATGCTGAACCGCGTCAGCAGCAGTTTTCTGAGTATCTGCTCTCCGTGAGTCACGGTGCGGGCGGTTGGATCTTTCTCGGTCGTTTTCATTCTTTCATACCATCTTCGAAAAACGGGATGGAAATGGGGTACGTGATAAATGCTACCGTACCCAGCCATTAAATTTTATGCGTATATCACGAATCGGAGCACGCTAATGTTTAGAAGTGTCGCAGTGAGGAATATTGAAAGGGCGGATGAAGCCACGGTCCGTGCGCTCGGCGAGCTTGGAGTTGCGACGGTCCACGAGGCTCAGGGCCGCAGCGGTTTGCTGCAGGCGTATATGCGGCCAATCTATCCTGGCGCTCGGCTCGGCGCGAGTGCGGTCACCGTGCTGCTTCATCCGGGAGACAACTGGATGTTGCACGTTGCGGCCGAACTGGTGAAACCGGGGGACATCGTCGTCGCGGCAATCAGCGGTCCATCGACGGATGGATATTTCGGCGATCTCCTGGCGACCTCATTTCGTGCCCGCGGTGCGGTCGGTCTCGTGATCGACGCCGGCTGTCGCGACGTGCGTGATCTCACCGGGATGAGATTTCCAGTCTGGAGTAAGGCAGTGTCGGCGCAAGGCACGGTTAAGACTACCGTGGGTGCGGTGAACGTGCCAGTCGTCTGCGCAGGAATGCTGGTGAATCCTGGCGATGTGGTTATCGCCGACGACGACGGAATCGTGATCGTTCCGCGAACCCAGGCTGGTGAAGTACTGAAAGCGAGCCGTGCGCGGGTCGTGAACGAAGAAGAAAAACGCATACGCCTTGCAGCCGGCGAACTCAGTCTCGATTTGTACAACTTGCGCGCGCCGCTGGAGAAGGCTGGCTTGCGTTATGTGGATTCGGCCGCCGATCTTCGGGTAATCGACGGCTTGGGCTGAGATGGCTCAACGCGAGGCGGCGATCTTGCGGATTTCCTCCGGGAGTGCTCGCCGCCTCGACGCTGCGCCTCTTCGTATCAGGTCGTGAACCCGATCCACCGTCCCGTCGCGACGATCACCACCCATAGCGACAGCGAAACTACGCCGGCCACCCGCGCGGCCGACGGCGTCCTGCCGCTGTCCCAGGCGGCAACGTTCCTTGCCGTCACGAAGTGAAACACCAGCATGTTCACGCCGGCGAACAGCAGGCACACGATCTTGATGCGGAATGGAATGTTGACGTAGTAGGTCGCGGCCTTGGAGCTGAACAGCAACAGACCGCAGATTGCCGCGATACCGAAGGCGGCCCAGGTCCAGGGCAGCACGCTGCGGGTCAGCTCGGTGATCGTTCGGTCGCGGCTGCCGATACCCAGCAGACGCAGGTCCATCATCGCCACCGAGCCGACGACGAGTGTCAGCGCGAGGACGTGAACCGTCTCGAAGAACGGGAACAGCCAGGTCGACTCGGAGATGGCCTGCGCGAACGGCAGTTGCTCGAGGGAGTGCATCAGATCCAGTGTGCTCATCGGGGCGGCTTTTGGAGTAATTCTTGTGTGCGTGGGGGGAGACGAAAGGCGATGGAGGTCAGACGTAGGCGATGAGCCGGCCGGCGGCCACGATGCTCACGCATAGAATCAGGCTGACGGCGGCAATCGTGCCCCCGAGCAGCCGCCGTTGCGGAGTGGTCGTCCAGTACTCGGGATCGTGGCGCAACGTGGACCTCAGGATGACTGTCAGGACGGTAAGGACCAGGACCAGCAGCATCTTGAGCCGGAAGGCGTTGTTCATCAGCTCGCGCGACGGTTCCGTCATCGTGAGGAGGATGCCCGAAACGAGCAGGATTACCAGCGAACGCCAGACCCAGGGGACGTAGCCAGCCGCAAGGCTCTGTAAAGAGGGCCCGCTGCGCGTAATCCGCAGCAGACGAAAGTTCAGCATGCTCAGCAGAGTGACGACTGCCGCGATCGCGAGGATGTGAATGGTCTGTACGGTTGGAACGAACCAACCGAGGTCTGCGAACAACCGGCTCAGGCTCGTCGCGGCGAGCCATTCGCTGAAGGCTTGAATCACTGCGTTTCCCCTTCTGTGGGGTCTCAGTTAATACCAGCGCTCATCGATTACGCAACGATTAACGGTTATCGCAACGTTAGCGGGCCCGTGATCGCGACGAAGCCGTGGACGTGTTGCAAATAGGAGTTGTATTGTTCGAGGCAAGGGGATTGTGCGTGCGATAGCGCTCGGCCACAGTCGATGCCCTGCGAAGAATTTGGCTTTACAACGGGGGAACCGCGCAAATGATTGCTTTTGGCTTCAGATTGGTGGTGGCGGCGCTGCTCCTCGCGCTCGCAGCCTGTTCGCAGAGTTCCTCGCCGCCCGCTGCCCAAGCTGTGTCCGACGCCGCGAAGGGCGCGAACTCTGACGGTGACACATCGCAGGAATCACCGTTCGAGATTACGGCGACGATCCGTGAGCTGATGGCCTCGACCGTTGACCCCGCGGCCGATGGCCTGTGGGACTCGGTTGCGCTGACCTCGACGCGCAAGGGTGTCGAGGAAACGCAACCGAAGACCAACGAGGACTGGGCGGCGGTTCGACGCCATGCCGTGACTTTGATGGAATCGATGAATCTGGTCGTCATGAAGGGCCGGCACGCCGCGCCCCCCGGCACCAAGGCCGCGGAGGGCGAGCTCTCTCCTGTTGAGATTGATCAGCACATCGACGCCAATCGCGGCGCCCTGATCGGATTTGCCAAGGCGCTGCGGGCGACCGCCCAGAAGGCCATGACGGCGATCGACAACAAGGACGTCCAAGGCCTGTTCGAGGCCGGGGGCGACATCGACGAGGCCTGCGAAGCCTGCCACGTGACCTTCTGGTACCCGAACCAGAAAGTGCCCCAGACCTGAAATCCGGCTGACCCCCGGGCGAGGGAGGCGGGGTCGAAGTCCTCGCACCTGGGAGGTCATGCCCGTTTCTACCTGATCTGGTACGGGGACTACCGGGTTTCGGTTGCGCGACCGCGCTGTTAACGTGCCCGTTAATCTTGCGTGTTAACATCCCCCTAACGCCTCCCTGAATAGCAGTTTGACTGCCGGCCCCCATGTCCGAAACGAACCCTCTCTACCTGCATGCGGAACGCATCCGCGCGAGCGATCTTTTTGGTCGTTCCGACCAGTTGCAGAAGCTGTTCGACTACCTTGTCGAGTGCACCCGCAGTGGCAGGGTCCCGAAGGAGTCGGTGATCGCGGTGGAGGTCTTCGGCCGGAGCACCGATTTCGACGTGTCCTCGGATGCGGCGGTCCGGGTCTGCATCCACAAGCTGCGTCGCAAATTCGAAGAGTTCTACACGGCTCATGCGGAGTTGGGACCGGCACGGCTGACCATTCCCAGGGGTCAGTACCGACTCGTCCTCGAGAACACTCAGGCTCCGGTCGTCGAAGAGCCCGCCGCCGAGCCCGCTCCCCGGGTGCGCAATCCATGGAAGATCGCGACGCTTGCAACCGCCGCAACGCTGATCCTCATGGCGATCGCGGCGGGCGTGTTCTGGCCGCGGACTCCCGCGCGACAGTTTGCTGCCATCCGGCAGAGCCCGGTGTGGGCGAAGTTGCTGGGTGATACGCGCCCGATCACCGTCGTGCTGGGCGATTACTACATCTTCGCGGAAAACGGTGAGCTCTCGCAGCCGCAACGGTTGGTACGGGAGTTCTTCATCAACTCGCGGGCGGATCTCGACCAGTACCTGAGGGGCCATCAGGGGATGAAGGACAAGTACATGGACGTGCAGCTTGCGTATCTGCCTACATCCAGTGCGCACGTCATGGCGAACATCATGCCACTGCTGGCAGACACTCATCGCCGCGTCAACGTGACTATGATGTCGGACCTGGTCCCGGATGATCTGAAGTCGACGGACGTGGTCTACGTCGGCTATCTGAGTGGCCTCGGCATGTTGTATGACGGCGCGTTCTCGGGCTCCCGCTTCTCGGTGGGCAGCACGTTCGACGAGCTCACCGACAACCGCACCAAGGTGCGCTATGCGAGTCAGGCCGGAGACCGGTATCTGCGCCAGTCGGATCGTCCCACCGCTGCCGCGGCCTCGCAGATGTACCGGGACTATAGTCTCGTCACTGGATTCGAGGGGCCGAGTGGCAATCAGGTGCTCGTGATCGCCGGCACGCGCGACGTCGGCTTGATTCAGGCGGGCGAGGCGCTGACGGATCCCGCCAGGCTGCGCGCGCTACGGGAGCGGCTCACGGCTGGTACACCCTTCGAGGCCCTGTACGAGGTCTCCGGAATCAATGGGACCGAGATGGCGAGCAAGCTGCTCGTCACCAGCGCGCGTCCCGCTCACAGCACCTGGGATCACATTTCGGCTCAGCCGGATCGTCTGGACGCCGTGGCGCTCGCCGGGCAGCCGTAGTAGCGGCCCGCAGCCGAGGCTAACGCGCGACAGGTTTCCCGTACACCTCTAACTGCGCCACATCCGACCAGCCGCCCGGGCCGTGCCCGCTGCCGGGCATCAGATCCGCGAAGCCGATCTCGTCGACCTTGCTGAGATCGACCTTATCGAGCAGTACCCCTTGGGTCACCACACGCGAGATGTCGAGCTTGAGCCAGCGAACATCAGCGAGTGAGATCTCACTGACCAGCCAATCACGTGGCGAGGCGTCCGCGTGATCGCCGATTAGCCACGTACCGTCGGAGAGTTTCACGATCGGCCGCACCTGATGGAACCCCGAAGTCTTGGTGTTCCACCGAATACGGGCGAGACCCGTCAAATCTGCAAAGTGGCTCTTGTCTTTGAACGCGACGGCGCATGGCGAGGTGCACAGGCCGAAGTACGCATGCGTGGGGTTGTTTTCGTCACCCGGTGTGCCTGTGATGTCGGCTTGCCCTGAGGGCACGTACAAGGTCATCTCGAGGTTGGGGTTGTCGTTCGACTCTGCAGTGAGGGGATGCTCGCCGTGCTTGGTGGCGGGCGGCTTCCATTCCTCTTTGAAGAACACGCCGGGACGGGTGACGGGCGGGGCCTCGCCCGGGGCCCGCGGAGCGGGCGCGCCGCCGCCCTTTGCGCCAGGTGTGGCTGCGTCCTTGGCGGATGACTGCGCGCCGGCGTGGGTGGCTACCACGGACAGTGTCAGCGCCGTCAACAAGGCCAGCGATCGAACGAACCGACTGCACATACGAGCATCCCCCTCAAGTTGGCCTACGAGCAGGTAACAACTATCTCTATCTGTCCTCGATGGTGGCGCTGCGGACGAACACCGGCGAGTACGTGTAGCATTACCAGATGACGCCGCGCGACAGCTAGGACTATGACAATACCGCACAGATTACGATGGCTGATCTGACCACCGACGTGCAGAAGCGTCACGTCGCGGTGCACGCCTCGAACAACGGATCCTTCTACGTGCTCGATGTGAAGGAGGGCACGCGGACCCAGTTCGCATCGCCGGCCGCCGCGGGGCCGACACCGGCCCATCACGGGGAATGATGCGAAGGGCGCTTTTCCAGGTGCACCTGTGGACGGGCCTGGCCAGCGGGCTGTACATCCTGGCGATCTGCCTCTCGGGGAGCGCAATCGTGTTCCGCCTCGAGATGAACCGGGCGTTTTGTCCGTCGCGATGTGAGCCGGCGTTCGTCACCGGACTGGCGGAGTTCCACGATCACCTGCTTGGCGGGCGTACCGGCCTCCTGGTGAACGGAATCGGCGCCATGACCGTGGCGCTGATGCTCATCACCGGACTGGTGTTATGGTGGCCGCGCCGCGGCTACTGGTTGCGGAGTATCACGATCCGCGCGCGGGTGAGCGGGCGGCGCTTCAACCGCGAGCTGCACAACGCGCTCGGGTTCTGGCTTCTGATTTTTATAGTGATCTGGGTGATGACGGCGCTGTACTTTGCGTTTCCTAACGCGTTCAGCGCGGTGAGCGATGATGTGGTCGCGCCTGTGGTGCGTCTGCATTTCGGGCGGGCTTTTGGGCTTTCGGTCAAGATTCTGTGGGCGGTCCTCGGGTTGGGGCCGGGTGTCTTGTCCATCACAGGTGCGCTCATGTGGTGGCACCGTTCGGGAGAGAAGAAATGGCAGACCAGGAGAAGTCGTGCGACGGTTCATTGACGAAGTCCGGGGCGCCGCGATGCTCGGGAGTCTGACCGGGACGCGGTTGCTCTTTCCAACATCGTACGGAGGCTGGTGTCGTGTTTGCTATCATCGGCCCCGGCGCGAGCCGTGCGTCCCAGTTGAAGTGGGCGGGCAGCGGCCAGCACACTTCCATAAAAATGAGGGGACTTGCCATGAAACTGTCCGCGATTGTCATTGCCACGTCGCTGCTGGGGGCGATGGTTGCTCAAGCCCAGAACCCTCCGTCACCGGAACATCTGGCCGCCCGCGAAGCGACGCACAAGGCATGCGCTACCGACGAGAAGAGCCTGTGCGACGGCAAGCAGGGCCGTGAGATTTTCCAGTGCCTGCGCGCGAACGACGACAAGCTGAGCGCTGGATGCAAGGACGCCATGGCCAAGATGCCGCGCCCGGGTGGACCGCCGCCCGCAAAGTAATCAGACCGCGCGTCGCGTGACGTCGGACCGCCCAGTTCGACGTCGCGCAATTCTGTACATGCCGAGACGATGATCACTCTGCGCGGCAGCCTATATTGCAGAAGGGACGTCGCCGGGGACGCTCGTGTCTCTCGAGACGCTTCCGAAGGTGCTCACTTCTCCCGGGGTTGCTCAGGCGACGTGATGGATTCTCACGGTGACGTGATGGATTCTCACGGGACTTTCGCGATCTCGTGACGCCGGCCCCATGTAGAGTGCTCGGGCTGTTCGCGTCGCGTTGTTGTAGGGGGGCATGAACGATGGCGGCACCGGGAGATCGCGAGAAAGCAGCGCACGTCGGGCGCAGGCACTTTTTAAAAGGTGCGGCGTTGGGCGGCGTGGCTGCGGCGGCGTCTGTGGCCAGTGCGCAGACGGAACAGGGCTTGCCGGGCTCAGCTTCGTCGGCTGCGGCCTCAACAGGTGGCGCGAAAGTTGACGCGAGTCTGCCGCGTCCCGCGGGCGCGACGCCTCGCTCTGAAGAAAGCAGCGTTCGCGATCGATCCGTCACGTACTCAAGCTGCGGCGGCGACTACATGGTCGACGTACTGCGCAGCCTTGGCATCGAGTACTTCGCCGCTACGCCTGGCAACACCTTCATGGGCATACACGAGGCGGTGATCAACTACGGCATGCTCACGCAGCCCAATCTCCGGTTCATCACGACGATGCATGAAGAAGCGTCGGTCGCGATGTCCCACGGCTACTCGAAGATCGAAGGCAAACCGATGGCGTGCATGATGCACACGACGGTGGGCCTGCAACACGGCGCGATGGCGATCTACAATGCCTACGCGGATCGGGTGCCCATCTTCATGATGGTGGGCGCGTGGATCGACGCTGCACGTCGCCCCAACGCGGTCGACTGGATGCACGCCGCAAGCGACGGCCCTGCGATGGTCCGAGACTTCACGAAGTGGGATGACACGCCTGGCTCGCTCCGGCACTTCAGCGAGTCTGCCTTTCGCGCGTGGAAGTTCGCGATGACGCCGCCGTACGGCCCAACGCTGCTGGCCGTCGACACGCTCATGCAGGAGGACGAGATCCCCGGCGGGAAAGACCGAGCGCCTCCGATCCCCAAGCTTCCGCGCATCTCGCCACCCGCAGGCGAGCAGGGCGCAGTAAAGGAAGTGGCGCGCCTGTTAGCGAATGCCGAAAATCCCGTGATCTATGCCGATCGGGCAGCTCGCACGCCTGAAGGTCTCAAGCTGCTCGTAGAGCTAGCGGAAGCGCTGCAAGCGCCCGTCTGCGACAGCGGCAATCGCATGAACTTCCCGTGGCGCCATCCGCTGAATCAGAGCCGTCGCTCGCGGCAGGTGATGAGCGATGCGGATGTCGTGCTCGCCCTCGAGCCGGGGGATCCATTCACCCTCTTTGCGCGCATGGATGCTCGCGGCAACACGTCGTCGGCGTTGAAGCCGGGCGCCAGGAGAATCACCGTCTCGTCTGTCGAGCTGATGCCGAAAGGTAATTACCAGGATCTGCAGCGGTACACGTCCGAGGTCGATCTGGCAATGGAGGCAGACGCGGAGGCCACGCTGCCGATGCTGATCGAAGAGGTAAGGCGTCAGTTGCCCTCGGGTCGCAAGTCCGCGCGCGAAGCGCGGGGCAAAGCGTTCGCCGACGCGCATCGCGAAGAGTTCGCGATGGCGAAGGAAGCCGCTGCAAATGGGTGGGACGACAGCCCCATTTCCACGGCGCGCCTGTACATGGAGCTTTACGAGCAGATCAAAAATGAAGACTGGTCGCTCGTTTCACCGTCTGGAATGCAGGGTAGCTGGTCGCAGCAGCTTTGGACTGCGGATCGTCACTACCAATACATCGGCGGATGGGGCGCTGCCGGCATCGGCTACATCGCTCCCGCCACACTCGGTGCCGCACTCGCCAACCAGAAATATGGGCGGCTCAGTGTGAGCTTCGTTGGGGACGGCGATCTCATGTTCGGGCCAGGCATCCTCTGGACCGCCGCGCACGAGCGCATCCCGCTGCTCTACATCGTGCATAACAACCGCTGCTATCACACGGAGATCATGCAGCTTCAGGCCATTGCGAACCGACGGCAGCGAGGCATCGATCGAGTGCACATTGGCTGTGCGATCGACAATCCGAACATCAACTACGCCATGATGGCGAAAAGCCTGGGCTTGCACGGCGAAGGGCCCATCGAGAATCCGCGCGATCTTGGGCCGGCGCTGAAGCGCGCGATCGCGACGGTGAAGCGCGGCGAGCCGGCGCTGGTGGATGTGGTTTCGCAGGGTCGGTAACGCGGGAGTGCCACGATGCAATTCGCCTTTGTTCCCATGATTCTGGTGTGCGCGATAGCCACGGGCGCTTTCGCTGCCGATAAACCCAACGACGTCGCACGCGGCAAACAGCTTTACACGGCGACAGGCTGCGACCAGTGCCACGGCACACACGGCCAAGGCGGCGCGGGCCCGCGTCTCGCGCCGGGGCCGATTCCCTATGAGGGGGTCATCATGCAGCTGCGCAAACCGCGAGTGCGAATGCCCCTGTACTCCGCCGTCGTCATGCCCGACAGCGATGTTGCGGCGATCTTCGCGTATCTACAAAGCGTTCCGAAGGGAAAGGCGGCGTCGGAAATTCCATTGCTGAAGGCGCTCTCGTACTGAGCGCGAATCACCGGCGCACGCGTCGGCTGCGCGCTCAGGTGAGGAAATCGTCCGGAGCCCGAGCAGCGGCTGGGTGAACGCCTTCGATCCCGCCACCGGAAAACGCGTTCACGGCTGCCTATTGTCCGTTCAAGCCACACGGGCAGAAATCGACGCCGTCGATCTCAGCCAGGTTGATCCTCGTGCTTGCTTCAAACCAAGCTGACCTGGCGATGGATTATTTCGAGCTCAGCCGGTCGTCTTGTGTCGCCCGGAGCCGTCGGCAGGCCGCTTTGCTCGTTTGGGAACGTCTGCTAATGAGCATTTCCACAGCCAGGTAAGGGTCGACAGCACTCGTCCGTCCGGCGGCAGCGCCGGCCAACAGAACCGGTCGATCAGTCGGCTCGGCGCGCCGCCCGAAAGCAGCCGTTCCACGCCACTGAAGGGGACGCGTTGCCGACTCAGGGACCATCCGCGACCGGGCCTAACGCTCGGGTATGCCTCCGGTCATTCGTAACCTCGGTCGGATGCAAAGCCTGGTAACTCATACTCCAACATGCTGCGCTCGATATAGCACCCAACCAAACCAGGTGCATGGGAAGGCACTGACCGCCAGCAGCATCGGGTACCATGCGGGGCGAGATTCATGGGAATGGTGGCAATTGCGCCGGCGGTGCCCAATGCAAACCCTATCAATGCAAAGATCCAGAGGTGGCGCAGGGGATTGCGGGCGCGACCCAATCCGCCGCTGGCCGGGGATTGAGGCGCCAACCGATGGCAGGCTCGAAGGCGTGCGTACCGGCGGCTGGGGAGATCCCGAAGGCAAAGGCGCGCACGGCCTCAACGAGCGCCGCAGCATACGTTCAGTGTTTGTGGGAAGAGATTTTCTCACCGACCTGATCAAGGTCTACGCGGACGCGAACTGAACACCGCAGCGCGGCCCGTGACCTGGCCCTGCTTATGCGGGCAGGGAACCTTATCCGCAACGATCGCGGGCGAGCGCGGACTAGATTCCTGTTCAACCGCATTTCAGGCCGACTCTAGTCTACGGCAGCGCCGAATATCGTGTAACAGCCAGCGCGCGTGCTGCTCATTACGGCGACCGACCGACCGGCCGGCAATCCGGCTTCGGACTCGCTAACTTGTGCGCGTGCTTGCTATTGGCAATTATGCAAGAATCTCACGTGCCTCTTCTGCGAGGGAACGATCTAAAGGTCCACGCTATGACTGCGACGACCACCGCTCTCAGACGGCAGATGCTCGAATGGATCGCTGTCCGCCCGCGCGACTATGCAGAGCTAATGGAGGCGTGGCGTACGTCCTGCCCCCGTTTATCGATTTGGGAAGACGCTTGCCTTGATGGATTGATTGACCACGAACCCGGTACCGGGAAGGTGATTTTGAGCGACGCCGGTAAGATATTCTTGTCAACGAAAGAGCTTGCTGCGACGAAGTCGACTCAGGGAGCGCGATGAGAGTTTCGATTCTGGACGACTACTTTGACACGTTGCGAACTCTGCCGTGCTTTGGCAAGCTGGAAGGCCACAACGTTACCGTCTGGAACGATCACGTTGAGGATATCGACCGACTTTCGCAAAGACTGCATGACACCGAAGCCCTGGTCCTGATCCGCGAGCGCACGAAGATTCGGACACCGCTTCTCGAGCGACTACCCCATCTCAAACTCATCAGCCAACGCAGCGTCTATCCGCACATTGACGTCGACACATGTACTCGACTCGGTGTCGTCGTCTCGTCGAGTCAGCACCCTGGTACGCCCTCGTACGCAACCGCAGAACTGACTTTTGGACTCATACTTGCTGCGGCGCGCCAGATACCGCAGCAAATGCAATCGCTGCAGGCCGGGCGTTGGCAGGTGGGTGTCGGCACGACCTTGCGCGAGAAGGTGCTGGGCATCTTCGGTTACGGGCGTATCGGCAAGGCTGTCGCTGGATATGGTCGTGCCTTTGGTATGAACGTGCTGATTTGGGCGAGAGAAGCGTCACGAGCAAAGGCGCAGGCCGAAGGTTGGGCCGTGTCCGAGAGCAAACAGCACTTCTTCGAGACATGCGACATCATCTCCCTGCACATGCGGCTCGTCGAAGCCACGCGACACACCGTTGGCGCATTGGATCTCGCACACATGAAACCATCGGCGCTGATCGTCAACACGAGCCGGGAAGCGTTGATCGAGCCCGGTGCATTGGTCTCAGCACTTGAGGCCGGAAGACCCGGTATGGCGGCCGTAGACGTCTATGAAGAGGAACCGCTGCTCAATTCGCGGCATCCTCTACTTCACATGGACAATGTCATCTGCACACCACACATCGGTTATGTGACCGGCGAGGAGTGGGATCTGCAGTTTTCCGATGTGTTCGACCAGATCAACGCCTACGCGATAGGGGCTCCAATCAATGTGGTCAATCCGGAGGTGCTCTCGGGGCGCGGCCAACCGCAATGATTCTGCGCCTCGGCGCAATGCAAGCGCACTGTGGTAAACCAGGTCTGCCGGGTTATTTGTGCCGACGCCGACCCGAAGTGGCCTCTCTGAACCGTCCGGCAGTTTTGCTATTACATTCAGCGGTTGGCAATAGCGCCGCAGCTCCCAAACCACGTGGTCGAGCGCGACGACCTCGAATCCCCTCACATAGTATGAAACCTCCAGGTAGCGGAATTGGCCGAAACGATTCAGGTGCCCGATCAACTCGCGGCTGGGCTGAGTGAGACGCAGCGGCAATGGATGCCTGACTCCACGCGCTTCAGCGCCGCATCGATGTCGTGCCGCAGATCGGTTGCCTTGATTCGATGGAGCAGCAGGATGCTTTTGAGGTATTTCTCGATTGTCAGTGGGTGTCGTTTTTCGATGTGTCGCTGATACCCAATCCAAAATTGTCGAAGAGCCAGCAAGAGACCGTTGCACTTGACTACAACATGAAGAATGGAGAAGTGCGCATTCCCGTCCGGCGGGCTCTGCTGTACTACTTCAACAAAAGGCTCCGGCTGGATATCGCCGATCGTGTCGACGATCCGAAAGAGACGCCGGTAGTGGTCGCAAACCGGCCGGAATTTGAGGAGGCTTTGCGCGAAGCGAACGCTTAAAGACGCACCTTTAAGTCACTATAAATCCCCAGCGCTCGCTGGACCGCTTTGCGTCGTGGGCGGCCATCTGTCCGTGTTGCTTGACGGCATCGCCCGGCCAATGCCATCACGTGCCGCGACAGCGTGCTGTCGCTAGATAAGATCGTGGATTGCGGCGCACCCGGTCATGGCGAACCGGGCCGCCGCCGTCCTCGCGCAGATGTTCAGCTTCGGTGTCGAGCGCGGCATGCCACACCCTGCCGCTTGAACGCATCCGCAGAGCATCCGACTCACCGCAGGTCCGTAGCGGGCACCAAGTGTGTTCCCTCTAGCAGCTGCATGCTCTCGGAGGCGATTGAGTAAGCAATCTGCACGCCTTCCGCTGGTGCCGGCGTTGCGTTGTTTTCGCTCGTGAGGCACCCGATCTCCAGCGTGACGCCGGGGTGGATGACGACATCTGCCGTTGCAGGATAGCGCCACGGCGGCCCGGGGTTGTCTGCCACCAGCATTTTGATGCCCTCATTCCGATTACCGTCGATTCCGTAGGGGCTGCGCCGGAATGGAAGCCGAGCGCTGATCGCCAGATACGGGGCGCGCGCCACCCCGCGCCCGGTGTTCTTCAGTCCAAAGATGATTTCAGTACCATTGGAGCGCGGCCGCGCAGTCAATTCAAGCTTGGGCCGCGCACGACGCCCGAACATGTCGGCAATATCGAAGTGCTCCATCCTGTACCGCTTGTGTCCGCTGCGTTTGTAGTACCTGTCCTCGCCCATCTTGGCCATGTGTGGCCCCGCGTCGCTTTCGGGCACCAGCGTCACTGCGAATCCGCTGTCGCTACCGGGTGCGGCGGGGATGATCCGGTGCTTCACGCCGCTAACGATGGGATTTACAGCCACGCCATCAAGCTCGTTCAGCCGCGTTAGCAGCAGTGAGAGTTTCGGGATTGCTTGTAAGGCTGATGCGCAATCAACCCCATCGTCATTGGGTCTTGCATCCACGCCCCAGATAATTAGGCCGCCGCTTGAGTTGGCGAATGCGGACAGCATCTGCGCGAGGTGCCGCTTATCGTCACCCCGCACCATGTTTGATTCATTCAGCAGCTTGAAGTCCAGCTGCAGGTTTTCCTCCTGCCTCCGGGCCTGGTAGGCCTGAAGTTCCTCGAGTGAAAGCGCTAGGAAAGCGTCCGGCAGATCCATATCAGCGGCTCCCAGGTCACGGCGCTGTCGCCAAACGCAAAGTCGCGATGCGTGCGTAGTCGAGCTTGCGCGGCAACCGCTCCCAGATGAAGTCGGGAGGCGGCCCGTCCACCTGCCAAGTGCCGTACGAGATTAGAGCAATGCGTAGCTCATGCTGATACGAATAGGCGGGCGGCTTCTGTGTCGCGGCCAGAGGGACGGGATTGTCACAGACCGAAGGTGGGAGCTCGAGTCCCTTCGTGTATTCCACCGGCCGTAGCATCACGCAGGCGCCATGCTGCCAAGGGTCGTTCGCTTCGAGCGCCGAACGAATGTTGTCCAGTAGCCTCTCCGCGTCGTCGATCTTTACCACTCCCTCCAAGAATTCCTCAGTGGAGTCTTGTGGCAGAAAACGACATGTAGGGTGCGAACACCGCCCTGACTCTCTCGGGCTGTTTCTGGAACCAGTCCACGAGAGCAATCTCCTCCTCCTTGGCCGATGTAGGGTACATCGCAGTCGCGGCGCGCAATTTCCCGCCGCGCTCACGCAGCTCGGTCAGCTTGCGCAGGAGCTCGGAGAGGTACTCGTATACATCGTCTCCGAAGAGGAATACGGCTTCGGCGGTGCTTTGCCGGTACCGCTTCAGATCGACTTCGCCTTGATCGTGCGCTGCGATGATTACCTCCCTCACCTCCTGGAAGACGGCCAAGCGCCGATCGAACAGATCGAGTCGCAACTTGTCGCGAGCGACGCGATACTGTCGCCAGCTGGTCCACGCAACCCACGCGGCGACCAGAGAAGTCAGAGCCTTCCAGAACCAATCGGGAGGGACGGTCATCGAGAGATCCAACGCGCGACTCTCATGATTGCGCCGTCTGATCTCCGGCCACATCGGGAAGGTGCCAATGGCACAGACTGGGCGAGAGCCCGACGTAAACGGGGATCGCACAGCTCCGGCGCTCGACTAATGTGCCTGCCAGTGCGCTCAGCCGATGGTTGCCCTCGATGATAGTGAACGAGCCGCTTCTTTCGTGGCCCCATAGGATCGATGGCTCCCAGCTGGCGACGGGCGTGAGCAGCGGCTGGCGCCTCCGAACCGCGACTTTCTCGAGTTCGTTCATGTCTTCGGGTGAATTCCAGTCGAGGAAGTTGATCGCGTGCAGCTGCCAGAAGTGCCCTTCGCGAAGATACTTCACCTCGAACCATTGGGTGTCCCCGGGCAGGCGCTTGAGTAGGGCGCCCCGGATGGACCACAGCGCCGTCATCCTCTGATTGTTTTGTCTCGTGTCCGTGATGTCGGCAGTCGTGATGAGGTGCCGGTCCCGGCCTTTCAGCTGCGGTGACTTGTCCCATTCAGCGCGCAGGAATGCAAGTATAACCGCGTGCTTCGAGCATGGCGACCAGCTCTCATCAGCCAGCAGTGTCGGCGATGCTAGCGACATATCTCCGGGCGCTGGCACTCGAGTGGAACTATGGCAATAATCATGCGTCTCTGCCTATCCGCTGCGTCGCGCTGGCCCTTCTCCTCGCCGCGTTGATGTCGGCCTCAGTGACAGCAGGCGAGTCGTTCGGCGCTGCGCCCGCAATGCCGGGGTGCGGCCACTCGGTCCGTTGCCGGTTCATCGAGGGCGGATCCGCTGCCAATCGACGCTCGGGTTGATATCCGTTCTTGTTCCGGGGGAAGGAAGTTCCGGGACAGCGCAGGTCATCGCGCGGAACCGGGGCGGCGTTGCGCCTATATGCGGTTGTCGAAGTATTGAGGTCAAAATATCCCGAAACTCAAACGGGCAGTGATATCGCCCAACCTGGGATTCTCATTGTCGAGTTTTTGGGCGAGGCCGGATTGGATTCCTGCAACGGTCTTGGTTCGGGAGATCGATCCAAGCGGTGGGCGCCGATGTCGGCCTCGCTTGGCGGGAACTCCGTCATCCCACCTCCTGGCGGGACGCGTGGCCAGCGCTGGTGTGGATCCGATGGCTGAAGAGGTCAAGGACACGCGCGCTCGCCTTGCAGTTCACGCGGTCCGGGCGCGATTGCGGTTACGCTGAGCCGTCCCGCCTTTTCGCTTCGCGCCCGCAGTTGCGCCCCCCTCCCGTACGCGGTGCCATGTCCGGCGGGGTGGGGTGATCCGTCCACGTCTTGCCAATGCGCGCGTCCCGAACGGTCGCGACGCTCACGCGGAAGAGACGACAATGGTGAGAGTCAGTCAGACCGCTGGTGCGGATCTGATGGACTTTGGCGGAATCGAGGTTGCCTTGGGGAGCAGCCGAGGCCGAGACCGGTATCGAAAGTAAGTATCTAGATTGGTAGCGGGGGAGTGCTTTGGAGCCACCAAAACTCAAATCGTGTGCCTCTCAGATAGTGTCGCTGCGCCAAGAACCCTAATAATACCAGCAGCTTGCGGCCACGGACACTCTTTAGACTGCCGCAACGTGGTTCTGGCGGAGGGTGGCAACCGATGGCGCTGCCGCCGGTGCGGCGCCGAGAGGGCCGCTCGATTCCGGTTACGAGCCGCGGAAGGGTAAGAGTGGATAGCGGAAACGGCACCTCTGGGTCGGCTGCGACGATTTCAGCCACTTTGCCCCCGAATGCATCACCTTGCATCAATTTGCAACCCTTGCGTCGAACGCGCAATGGCCGAGAATGCGGTCGAGCCGCTTCAAGGTATTGCTGATCGGGAGAATTGGGCGAACTGGGCGGACTGCAATCGACCCTCGATTTGGCGGAGGTCGTGGGCCCAGCCTGGACCAATCGAGGCTGCGAATGGGTTCGCTTCCTCATGCCTTGCTGCGGATGGGATCAATGCTGAACGCACCAGGCCCCGCGACGAAACCTATGGGCCGAGAGATGGCGACATCGTCACGCCCGCGGGCAAGTTCTGTACGTGCGCTTCGCTGACGATATCGTCGCTGGCTTTGAGCACGAGGAGGACGCTCAGCGTTTTCTGGCGGATCTGCGCACGCGGTTGGAACAGTTCGTGCTGACGTTGCACCCGGAGAAGACTCGTCTGATCGAGTTCGGTCGCTTTGCGGCCCGAGATCGAGTCCGACGGGGACTTGGTAAGCCGGAAACGTTCAACTTCTTGGGCTTCACACATATCGCGGGCCTTTCCCGAGCCGGCCGCTTCCTACTGAAGCGGAAGACGCGTCGGGATCGAATGCGAGCGAAGTTGAAAGCTCTCAAAGGGGAACTACGGCGGCGAATGCACGAATCAATCCGCGAGCAGGGAAAATGGTTGGCCCAAGTGGTGCGTGGCGACTTTGCGTATCATGCCGTGCCGACTAACGCCAAAAGTCTGGTCGCGTTCGATCACCATGTGCAGATCTTATGGCTGCGTACGCTTCGCAAGCGCAGCCAGAAAGACTCAACCACGATGGACCGCATCATCCGACTGGCGGCGGATTTCCTACCCACACCGCGTGTCCTTCATCCCTGGCCAGAAGCTCGTTTTCTCGTCACGCACCCAAGGTGGAAGCCGAGTGCCTGAATTGGGCCTGCTCGGTTTTGTGCGGGGGCGCTCAGCGATGAGCGTCACTACCGCGATCAGGTATCGCTTCGATACGCGATCACACAGTATATGACCCACTATCACAGGGAGCGAAATCATCAGGGGCTCGGAAACCGGCTGCTGCAGTCCCCCTCCACCGTTGGCGAACACCACGCGGGAGTCAAACGGCGTCAGCGACTCGGCGGAATGCTGAGCTACTATCACCGCCAAGCAGCTTGACCGGCTTCGGCTCTGCTTCTGGACAATACGGGGTCGCAGACTCACATCCGGGATGGTCCGAATTCTCAGCAGTCAATCCGATTGCGGGTGCGATCGAGGGTCCAAGGGTTTCGCCGCGTAAAGAATCGCCGAACGCACATCGATTGCAGTCGCAGCTGGATCAAGTTCCCTTTTGCGCCGCAGAATGGGAGCCATCGTCTCCAACACATCGTCACGCCGGATGAAGTGGTGGAACAGCGCAGCGGAGGCATGCAGGCTCACCAACCCGATCAGGCACCATGCGCCGAGCTTGTGGACTGCATAGAACAGCACCATGTACCCGAAGTGCTTGGATACAACGGAGGGTATCGTCCACGCGAGCAGTTCAAACCGCGCCCCTCGCGATACGGTTTGTGCAAGACCGGTTAGGGGCTGGGTGAGCAAAAGTACATACAGCCCGTATTCGCTCAAGCGCGCCGCGAACCCGTGCGGGCGCGTTGTGGAGGTTGGAAGCCCAGGAATTCTGGCCCCTTTCAGACGCCAGGAGAGCCGCACGACGGTGATCATCCAGATGATCACGCCAAGCGATCTGTGGGCCGAGAGCAAGGAGGGTGCCCAGGGCCGATCTTCCATTCGACCGTACAGCAGACCTGTACCCACCATGGCCAACACCAACAGCAGGGTCATCCAATGCAGTGTGATGGTGAGTGTGTCGAACGGTGGCCGCGCCAGCTCCAGCACATCGGACTGTCGCACGGCGGAGTGTTCCGGAAAGCCCGCAGACTTGTTGCTCATTAACTCGCCCACAAAGGTAGTGATCTACTGCAAGAGAGACTCTGTGCGGACCCCCTTTATTCCGGTGTCGAAACTGACTAAATCTGCCATCCCAAGCCTAATGTGTATAAGTGCCTCAACCTGCATGGGAATTCAGGGCGACAATCTTCTACAGAGAAATACTCCAAGGTTCCAAAACCTGGTTTCAGCATCTGTAAGCCGCAAAGTGACACTTATTTTCAGTCTCAGATAGGAGCGTCATTGACACGATCGTCGGGTCCGGCGGTGGCGGGTCTGTCAGCTGCCTTCAGCGCGTGCTCAGCTTCCCTAAGCTCGCGGGAAAGACTTCCATGGTGCGCGTACTGTCCAAAAATTGGAACGAACTCAGCGGAAATAGGGGGCGGAGCTGCGGGTAGCGCGCGGCGACGAGTCGCCCGATATAATGAACCATGATGTCCCCCTCGTTTGCACCCCTCAAACTTCTGCTCATGATGTTTGCCGGTTGGGTCACCCGCCATCATCTGGACGTGATCGAGTATCTCCAGGAAGAGAACCGCGTGCTCAAGGAGCGCTTGGGTGGGCGGCGCCTGCGTTTCACCGATTCCGAACGCCGTCGACTCGCCAGAAAAGCGCAAGCGCTCGGGCGCAAGGTCTTGAACGGGCTCGAAACTCTGGTCACGCCGGACACCTTATTGCGTTGGTATCGGGAACTGGTGGTGTCCAAGTGGAACTTCAGCCACCGGCGCGGACCAGGCCGGCCGCGCGTCATGAAGACAATCGTCGATCTCGTTCTGCGTATGGCCATTGAAAACCCGCCTTGGGGATACACGCGGATTCAAGGCGCGCTGGCCAACCTCGGGCATCAGGTTGGAAGGGGTACCATTGCCAATATCCTCAGAGAAAGCGGTATCGAGCCCGCTCCCGAGCGAGGCACGCGCATCCGATGGTCGACGTTTCTGAAGGCTCACTGGGAGTGTCTGACAGCGACGGACTTCCTGAGTGTCGAAGTCTGCACGATCAGGGGTCTCGTCACGCATTACATCCTGTTCTTTATAGACATCGCCTCCCGATCCGTACAGGTTGCCGGCATCACCTCTCATCCTGATGACTCATGGATGACGCAGATAGCGCGCAACATTACCGACGTGGGCGAGGGCTTCCTACTCGGCAAGCGGTATCTGATTCTCGACCGGGATGCGAAATACTCCGACGCATTCCGCAGCGTTCTCGCCCGCGAGGGCCTTCAAGTCATCCGACTGCCGCCGCGATCGCCGAATTTAAACGCCTTCGCCGAACGATTGTCCGTTCCATAAAAGAAGAATGTCTGAACCGAATGATCTTCTTCGGACAGACATCACTTCGGCACGCGATCAGACAGTTTGTGGCCCACTATCATGAGGAGCGAAATCATCAAGGGCTAGAAAACCGCCTGCTGCGGCCCCTCTGCGCCGTTCGCGAACCTCACGCCCCAGTCAAACGGCGCCAGCGACTCGGCGGAATGCTCAGCTACTATCATCGCGAGGCGGCTTGACGCGTTTCGGCTCATTTTGTGGACACTACGCGATCAACAAGTCATTCTGGGCGGGCGCTGTCTACCGTCAGCAGCGCGATAAGGGCAGTTCTCACCAGACCGCCGTGCGGGCGCTGGCATACAAATGGATACGCATCCTGCATCGTTGCTGGCAAACGCGCACGCCGTACGACGAGGCAACCTACCTCAACGCTCTGCAGCGTCGCGGCTCACCGCTGATCAAGCAGATCGCGCCAGCAACTCAAACAGCTTGACGGACCGACTCAGGGCATGAAGCCGTCGGTCGCGAGTGTCCGCTCCGGCGAGCCTACTGCCCGTCGGATTCGGTCCCTTTGGGTTCACGTCTCCAGGGACCGGCCGGTGAATCCCGCCTCGCGGTCCAACCTGGCGGCATGTCGGCAAGGGCTCCAATCGACGGGTGTCTTTGAAATGCGCAGCCGAGACAGACAACCAGAGCGTCCTTCACGTCCGTGGTCGTACCACAAAGAACCTGCCAGGTCCCGTCGGCGTCGTGGCTAACGCGCAATACGGGATACCCATCCCAGACGACCTGACGAGTCGAGATTGCGAGCGCGTTAGTAGGATCAGAGAACGGCCAATCGTCTTCTGAAAATTGGAGCTCGTGCTCAGCTACTTGATCGACCACATACTGCTCCAGTCGTCCGATCTGACCCTATGTCGATTCCTATTCCGTCATCCCCGGGCAACCAGACAATCCGCATTCTCCAAAGATCGCGCAGGCAGAACTCGCGCTGATCAGGACTGCGCCGATCACCTCCGAAGCGAATAGTTTGAGCCCGTTCATGAGTCGATCTCCACGCACGAGTCGCATTGAGTAAAGAATCGTACCTGGCGGCGGTCATCTAAGTCCGCCGCAGAGACATCACCCAGCGACTGCGCAGCGTCTCGCCGCGAATTGGCTCATGAACGTGCGCCTTCGCCTTGCGTCTATGTGTAGATGACTGGCCCGGAGGCCTTTTTATTCCCGAATCCACTCAGTTCACGGTTCCCGTACGCAATTGCCGCGGCAGCGCTGCGCTGGCGAGCTCGGGTCCACTGTGCCTCCCGCAGTCGGAAGGCGTGAGTTGTGGGTTGACTCCCTGACACCCATGCGCCCCAGATGAATGGGTCCGATTCGTCCGGGACTGGCATCGGTCGCCGATGTTCAGCTAGCCGGTCAGGCGTCCGCGATCGAGGAACCTGCCGAGGCGCTTGCCGGTCCGGTACTGGCCCAACAGCTGACATCCGAAGGGTCAAAACGTTTGCAATAAAGCCGCCATTGACACAGATTGCCAAACTGCCTTTGTGGCTTGCTTAGGGAGGCCGCTCATCAAGCTTAAATTCATCCCCGACTGCACGATTTCCTCAGTTGGGGACCACCGGTGGGGCGCTTTTTGAGGCGCCGCAGGGCGCCAGAGGTCCGCCGATGCTCAGATTCCCGTCGGTATCGATCCAGTGATAGACCGTGCGCCGGCTAACTTGCAGCGAACGCGCAATCTCGGTCTTGCTCAGCCCCTGCTCCAGATAGTGACGTAACAGCACTCGTTGCTCGCGCGCGTACCTAGGCAGCTCCACGATCGCTCACAGAGCCCCAACCTGGCCTGAGTGTGCAATTTTCGTCCGCCATATCTGTGCAATTACGTCCGCCATTGACACTCGATTGCTCGTGCCGGCACCGGTGCGGTTCTCGTCCCCACCAGGCGATTTTGCCGGCCGCCAGACCCGATCCGGCTAGATTCGTGGGTCCACACGAAGGAGTTGAGAATACGCAGCATGACGGTGCGGCGGTTTGAGGAGATTGGGCGGCGGTTATCGGAAGGTCGGGGGCCTACGCGAGATCGCCGGAGCGCTCGGCTGTTCCCGCGACACCGTGCGTGAGGTGCGCGACGGCCTACGCAACTCACCCGATGCGCCAAAGGCGCTGCCCGATCAGTACATTCGCCATGGCCAACGCCTTGCATCGCGGCAGAACCCGGGTGACCGGCGGTCGTATCGAGCGCGACGGCAAGTTTGCCGAACGCTTTGCGTTCGTCGCTGCTGCGTCGCGCTGGAGATGGGATCAGTATTCCTGGATGCTCCATCAGTTCGGTGTCGGAAGCTGCACGCCCATCCGGATGGTGAGCGACGGAGATGACGGCTTGCGCAACTTGGTGTAGGCCTCGTTGGGACAATAGGGGCATTACCCGAACAGGGGTAGGTGACGCTCTCAGAGAGCGCCCCAGCCTACACGACAACGATTAAGCTCTGGGGCTTGCCCGTGGCGGATACCTCGCGCGCTGTATTCCTCAGCTACGCCTCGCAGGACGGGGGGACGGCGCAAAGGATTTGCGAGGCCTGATGGTGACTATTGACCTGAACGGCTGCGTCTGACCTCCGTTGCGAGGGACCCGCGCGCCGGCTGCGGGCCG
>JAQGOG010000055.1 GCA_028293765.1 Gammaproteobacteria bacterium | reverse complement strand
TCTAGTCATCGAAACGCTGCGCGGGCTCGAATTGAAGTATCCGCTCTCCGGCCAAGCCAAGCGCAGGCAGCTGGCGGAGCTGCGCAAGGCACTGAAGAGTTAGAACACCGTGGTACGCGAGCTCTATGAGGAAGCTCGTGCAAAATATCCATCCCCTCATCTTTCTGTTGATTGCGACCACCCTGGAGGGAGTGGGGACGCCGTCGTGAGGATCGCTCTCTAGCCGCTGGAATTCGGGCAGGTCGTTGGCTTGTACATCGCAACCCTGTTTGTCGTCTGGCAGAGCGTCAATTTCGTGTTCTTCCGCTCCGTACCTACGCTGCCCATCGTGGTCGGGGGGACGCTGGTGATTGCGGGCGGGATGATCATCACGTTCTGGCGATTTGAAGGATCATAGACGGGCGCGCTCGCGAGGCGCCGATATCGGCCTCGAACCATAGACCTAAGTCTATGTCAGCTGCGTCAAGGGTGTGTGCAGTTCGCGTTTCCCTCCACGGGTGCTTCAGCTCGGGCGCCAGGTGGCGATATAGAGGAAAGCCCTTGCACTGAACTTCGGATACTCGATTGTCGTACGCCACGAAAAATCTGCCAGCGGCGCCCTGAAGTCGTGGCGCTCGATCTCACGCAATTCCACGGCACGTTCTTCGACGAGAGTTTCGAGGCGCTCGATGGAATGGAGGCGGCGCTTCTCGCGCTGGACGTCGGTGCACCGGACGCCGAGCGCATCAACACGATATTTCGCTGTGCCCATTCGATCAAGGGCGGCAGTGGGATGTTCGCGTTCGATGAGGTCACGTCCTTCGCGCACAGCCTCGAAACGCTTCTCGATGAGCTGCGCGGCAAGGGAATGCAGGTGACGACGGCGATTGCCGATCTCCTGCTCAAATCCGTGGACGTCATGCGAGAGCTGCTGCGTGGCCGGCAGAGCAATCTGCCCCACGATGCGCAGCGTGTGGCGGATCTGAAGGTTGCCCTAGAGCGCACGATTGCCGGCTCTACCGAAGCGCCCGCTGCGGCGCCGGACTCTCGGAAGGATCTGACCGCGGTTCCCGTCCTCGTCACACCGCATGTTGCGGTGCAGCATGCGGTGGCCAATGGCCCGATCGCTGCTGCTCCCCTGACGGGCGTTTCCGAGGATGTAACCACGGCGACCGTCGCCCCCACCCAGGTTTTGACGTTCACCCTCGGCGCCGAGACTTATGGCGTCGACATTCTCAGCGTGCAGGAAATCCGCGGCTGGACGCCGGTTACCGCGATTCCGTATGCGCCGCCCCACGTTCTGGGTGTGCTGAATCTGCGCGGCTCGATCATTCCGGTCATCGATCTGCGCGTTCGGTTCGCTCTCGAAAAAGCGGAATACGGTGCAGTCACGGTAATTATCGTGCTGTCCGTGGTTTCCGGGAGTACACGTCGCAACTTCGGAGTGGTGGTCGACGGCGTGTCGGACGTGATCGATGTCGATGCCGCTGAGGTTCACCCGGCGCCGGACCTCGGTACGCCCGCCGCGACCGACCATGTTCTCGGTCTGCTGCCGATTGCCGACCGTATGGTCGTTCTGCTGGACATCGCCAAGCTGATTGGCCTCGACCTGGCGGACGCACGCGTGGTTACAGCGGAACTTCCGCGGGTAGCCACCCCCCCACCTGTTTAGAAAGGATCCGTAGGAAGAGATATGGCGCGAATACTGGCAGTGGATGACTCGCCTTCGATGCGAAAAATGGTTGCCGTCACGCTCACCGCCGCAGGGCACAGCGTCGCGCAGGCGAACGACGGATCCGAAGCTCTGGCAGCTGCCCGCCAGGAAGTCTTCGATGTGGTCGTCACCGATGTGAACATGCCGAACATGGACGGCATCACCCTGGTACAGGAGTTGCGCAACCTGGCCGCGTACAAGTTCGTGCCGCTGCTGATTCTCACGACGGAGGCGACGGCGGAGCGTAAGAGTCAGGGCAAGGAGGCGGGTGCGACGGGCTGGCTCGTCAAACCCTTCAACCCCGAGCGGCTGCTCGCGACCATCGCGAAAGTGCTGCGCTGAAGGCGGGACTAGCGGAGATCGGCAATGAGTGAAACAACGTCCATGACGACGATCGATACATCCGAAACCGCTACGGCAGTCGAGGCCGCGGCGCTGCTCGTTTCGTTGGCCATAAATGGCACTCATCGGCCCGTTGAGAAGCTCGGAAATGCGTTGGAACGTCTGTCTCGCGCGGCGACGACGTCCAACTCACAGGAGCGCCACTCGATTGCCACTCGGGAGGGGCAGTCGGCGGGCGATCTGGCGATCTGTCTCGAGAGCCTGCAGTTCCATGACAGGCTGATGCAGCAGCTGTCTTTTGTTCGTGATCTGCTCACCGCCATTCTCAAGCATGAGCCGCTCGATATGGCCGCCTACGGTGCACCCCGCTGGGAGGCCCTGATTGCGTTGATCCGGCGGCGCGCGCCGTTCGATGCCCGCTTCGAGCTGTTCGATCTGCTTTCACCGGCGGAGGCGCGCGAGGCGGAAGGCTCCTGCGAGCTGTTCTAGCGAGTGGGTTGCACCTTCTCCCGCGCTTCCTGGCTCGCTCGCGCCAGCGGCGCGGATGGATTCGTCGGTCTCAAATCCCAACCAGCGCCGAGCGCTTTGTAGACGGCGATCAGCGAAGTGGCCGCATCGGTGCGGCTTTGCGAGAACAACAACTCGGCCGTGAGCGCGGTGCGCTCAGAATCGAGTACTTCGAGGAAGTCGGTCAAGCCGCCTTCGAAGCGCTTGCGTGCCAGGTCGGCCGCCCTGTCGCTGCCAGCGGCGGCCGCAGCCAAGGCATCGCGGTGCGCCTGGGAGTGGCCGTAACTGATTAGCGCTCCCTCGGTATCCTCCAGTGCGCTCAATACCGCGCCTTCGTAGCTCGCCAGTGCGGCGTCGGTTTCCGCTCTCGCCGAGCTGATTCGTGCGCGCACCCGCCCGAGATCGAACGCCGCCCACGAGATGCCCGGCGCCACTGAGTAGAATTTCGTTTCACTCTGTCCGAGGTCTCCAAAGTTGGGGCCCAGGTAACCGAAGTTCCCGGTCAACGTCACCTTGGGGAACAGGTCGCCGACCGCCACGCCGATGCGCGCTGTCGCTCCGGCGAGGCGCTGTTCGGCGACGCGAATGTCAGGCCGGCGCCTGAGTAGCTGTTCCGGGGTGCCGATCGAGTTCAGGGTCGGTAGAGTGGGCGAGGGTTGCGGTGTCAGCCGCTCGCTCAACGCTGTCGGCTGGCGCCCGGTCAATACGCTCAAGCGATACATCGTCGTCGCAATCGAGGTCTGCAAAGTGGGGATGGACGCCAATGTGGTGCGCCACTGGGCCTCGGCGCGCGCAGTATCCAACTCATTGCCCCGGCCCGCCTCCAGGCGTACGCGCGTCAACTTCAGTGTATTGAGCTGGTTGTCGGCATTGCGTTCGGTGAGGGCTAACTGATCCTGCAGTCCGCGCAGCACGAAATAGTCGCGCGCGACTTCGGCGATGACGCTCACCCTCGCATCTTGCAACGTGGCCACCGCGGCGCCGACATCGGCACGAGCCGCCTGTACGTTGCGCCTGACCCGGCCAAAGAGATCCAGCTCCCACAAGCCATCGAATCCCACTTGTGCCGCGTCGAATTCACGGAACCTCGCGGCGACACCCGGCAATTGTTCCGCGGCATCCAAGTTGTGCGCATAACCGCCGGAGAGTGTCACCGTCGGGAACAGGTCGAACCCGGCCAGGCGCCTGACAGCCCGCGCCGCTCGCAGATTCGCGGCGGCCGCAGCGAGGTCTTTATTGTGTGCGACGGCGTCGTCGATCAGGCTATCGAGCAACGGATCGCCGAAGGCCGTCCAATAGCGCTCAATCGCCGCATTCGCGGCGAAGCCCGGTTCGCCCGCATTCGCGAAATGAGTGTCGAGCGGCGTTCCGGGTCGATGATAGTCCGGGCCCACCGCGCAGCCGACGACACCCGCGAGAACCGCGAAGCAAGCCGTAAAGCTACGCACGGGGCGGCTCCTCGGCAGCCGGAAGAGGCGGGCGCAGCGGCGGGTTGGGAGCGACGCTGCGGCGTCTCTGCAGGAATCCTTCAATGGTCACGAAAAATACCGGCGTCAGGAATAATCCGAACAACGTCACGCCGAGCATTCCCGCGAACACGGCGATGCCGATAGCCCGGCGCATTTCGCTGCCGGCACCGCTTGCCGTCACCAACGGCACGACGCCCATGATGAATGCAAACGATGTCATTAGAATCGGACGCAGCCGCAAGCGGCAGGCCTCGACGGCAGCGTCGACCGGAGACAAGCCGTGCTCAACGCGCTCGCGCGCGAACTCCACTATTAGAATGGCGTTCTTGCACGCGAGCCCCACGAGGACGATGAAGCCGATCTGGGTCAGTACATTGTTATCGGATCCCCGCGACCATACGCCCACCATCGCGGACAGCAGGCACATGGGAACGATGAGAATCACGGCTAGCGGCAAGCCCCAACTCTCGTACTGTGCGGAGAGAATCAGGAAGACGAGCATGACGCAGATAGGGAATACCAGCAGTGCCGTGTTGCCGGCACTTTTCTGCTGGAATGTCAGGTCCGTCCACTCATAACCGAAGCCATTCGGCAACGTGTCTTGCAGTACCCGCTCCATGGCCGCCGTGGCCTGGCTCGAGGATATTCCCGGCGACGCCTGTCCATTGATGTCGGCGGCGAGATATACGTTGTAATGCGACACGCGGTCGGGTCCTGATTCGAAGCGAACATCGGCAACGGCCCCCATCGGCACCATGTCGCCGCGCAAGTTGCGCGTTTTCAGGTCCGCGATGTCCTCCGGTGTGCTGCGGTAGCGGGCTTCGGCCTGGGCGTAGACACGGAAAGTGCGGCCGAAGCGATTGAAGTCATTGATATAAACGGATCCGAGATAGGCCTGCAGCGTGTCGAACACATTCGACAGCGGTACGCCCTGGCGTTTCGCTTTCACCCGGTCCACATCGGCGAGCAACTGGGGCACGCTGTTCTGGAACGTGGTGTAGGTAGCGCTCGGATCGAGCTCGTGCTGTTGCCTTGCTTTGGTCAGAACCTCCCCTATGACCCGGGCGAGCTCGTCATAGCCGTGTGCGGCCCGGTCCTGTATGTAGAGCTTGAATCCGCCGGTCGAGCCCAGTCCCTGCACCGGCGGTGGCGGTACCGCGAAAATGACTGCATCCTGGATGGCGCTGAATTTCTTGTTGAGTGTGCCGGCGATCGCGAGCGCCGAAAGATCCTTCGTGGTCCGTTCACCGAAGGGCTTCAGCGGGAAGAACAACACCGCCGCGTTGCTCAGATTGACGAAGCCCTGCACCGAGAGGCCGGAAAAGCCGATGGCATGGTCGACTCCCGGCGTGTGGAGCGCCAGCTGCGACACCTGGCGGACGACCTTTTCCGTCCGGTCCAGCGAGGCGGCGTCGGGCAACTGCACGATGGCGATCAGATATTGCTTGTCCTGGCCCGGAATGAAGCCGCCCGGCACCACGTGAAAGATTCCCCAGGTGCAGACCAGCAGCACAGCGAACACAGCAAGTACCGCGAGCCGCACGGCAGTAATGCGCCGCACGGCGCGGCCATAGGCCTCCGAGGCGCGCTGGAACCCGCGGTTGAACAATGCGAAAACCCATCCCAGGACGCGGTTGATCCCCCGTTGAAACCAGTCCGGCGGCGCGCTCCTGGGTTTGAGCAGCAGCGCAGCCAGCGCTGGCGACAAGGTGAGGGAGTTGAATGTGGAGATGATCGTGCTGGCTGCGATCGTAATGCCGAACTGACGGTAGAACTGGCCGGTGAGTCCGCTGACGAACGCTACCGGCACGAACACTGCACACAGCACCAACATGATGGAGATGATTGGCCGCGTCACCTCCTTCATCGCCGCGTGGGCGGCAGCGCGTGGCTCCAGGCCGTCCTCGATCTTGCGTTCGATATTTTCGACGACCACGATAGCGTCGTCGACGACGATGCCCGTGGCGAGCACCAGGCCGAACAACGTCAGCGAGTTGATCGAGAAGCCCGCGAGCAGCAGTGCGGCGAGCGTTCCGATGATTGCCACCGGTACCGCGACCAGCGGGATGACGCTGGCTCTCCAGGTCTGCAGGAACACAACCACGACCAATACCACCAGCCCGACGGCCTCGAACAGAGTATGCACGACCGCCTCGATCGAGCTGCGCACGAACACGGTCGGATCGTAGTCGATCTCGTAGCTCACACCTTCCGGGAAGCTCTTCGCGAGCTCCTTCATGGTGGCGCGCACCGCGTCCGATAGTTGCAGCGCATTAGCGCCCGGCAGCTGGAACACGGGAATCGCGACTGCAGGACCGCCGTCCAGCATGCTGCGCAGGGCGTAGGTGTCGGGACCCAGCTCGAGACGCGCGACGTCCCGCAAGTAAGTGGTCTCGCCGTTCGGACCGTTCTTGACGATGATGTCGCCAAACTCCTGTTCGGTCTGCAGCCGTCCCTGCGCGTTGACGATATATTGAAATTCCACTCCCGGGAGGGACGGCTGGCCGCCGATCTGTCCCGCCGCAACCTGCACGTTCTGCTCGCGCACTGCGCCGAGGATTTCGTCCACGTCCATGCTGAGCGCGGCAATTTTGGCGGGGTCCAGCCATAGGCGCATTGCATAGTCGCCAGAGCCGAATACCCTGACGTCACCCATGCCGGGCAGGCGCGCCAGCACGTCCCTGATCTGGATCACCGCATAGTTGCGCAAATACAGTGAATCGTAGCGCCCGTCGCCGGACTTCAGGAACACCACCATCGTGAGATCGGGAGAGCGCTTGGCGGTAATCAAGCCCACCTGCCGTACGACATCGGGCAGCCGGGTCTCCGCCTGCGTGACGCGGTTCTGCGTCTGCACCTGCGCGATGTCCAGATTCGTACCGAGCCTGAAGGTCACCGTAATGGTGAAATTACCGTCCGGCGTCGCGGAGGAGTTGGTGTATATCGCGTTCTCGACACCGTTGATCTGCTGTTCGAGCGGCGTGATGACGGTTTCCGCGATCGTCTTCGGCGAGGCGCCGGGATACTGACCGCTCACGACGACCGTGGGCGGAACGATCTCCGGGTACTCGCTGATCGGTAGCACCGGGATGGCCAGCAGGCCCGCCACGGCGATCAGGATCGCCAGCACCGTCGCGAATATCGGTCGCTCGATGAAGGCCGACGAGATGTTCATGGGTCATTTCCCCTGGTCGGGGTTTGCCGGCGGCTGCTGTTCGCCGGTCGCGGCTGTGTCGGCCCGCATGGCGACCTTTTGCGGCCTGACGGTCATGCCCGGATGCACGCGCTGCGCGCCGTTCACGACGATCACGTCACCCGGCTTGAGCCCCGCGCGGACGATGCGCAAGCCCTCGATCACACGACCCAGTGTTACGCGCCGATACTCTATTTTGTTGCCGGGCCCGAGCAACAGCACATACTTCTGATTCTGGTCGGTATTGACGGCCCGATCGTCGATCAAAATGGCCGTGTATTCGCTGCTGCCCAGCAATTGCACGCGCGCAAAGAGGCCGGGGATGTAGAGCCCGTCCTTGTTCTGCAGTACCGCGCGGGCGCGGATCGTCCCGGTTTGCGCGTTGACCTGGTTGTCGACGAAATCCATCGTGCCGGCGTGCGGGAAGCCCTCCTCGTTCGCCAGTCCGACGCGCACCGGATTCGGGGCATCGCGCGAGCTGGGCCGCTCACCGGCGCGGGCCATCTGTATGTAGCGCAGATAGGTCGCCTCGTCGCCCTCGAAATACAGGTAGACCGGGTCTATCGAGACGACCGAAGTCAGGAACGTGCCGCCGTTGCTGCCGCCGGTGACCAGATTGCCGCGCGTTACCTCGGCGCGGCTGGCGCGGCCGTCGATCGGGCTCGTGACTCTCGTGAAGCTCATGTTGAGGCCCGCGGATTCGAGCGCTGCCTCGGCTCCCGAGACGTTGGCTTCCATCTGCGCGACCGAGCTGCTGCGCTCGTCTACTTCTTCCTGGGAAACGGCGCCGCTGTCCTTCAGATGTTGCACCCGTCTCTGCTCGAGGAGGGCCAGCGCGAGCGATGTCCTGAACCGCTTGAGATCCGCGGCCGCACGGTCGTAGTCGGCCTTGTAGGGACGCGGATCGATGACGAACAGCAGATCGCCGCGCTTGACCCCTTTGCCCTCGGTGAAGGCAACCTGGTCGATATAACCGGACACCCGCGGGCGCACTTCGACGGTCTCGACCGCCTGCAGGCGGCCGGTAAACTCATCCCAGTCCTTGACCCGCTTCTGCAGCACCTCGGCCACACTGACTTCGGGGGGTGGGGGCGCGGATTGGGCGGTGCCGGACTTGCCGCAACCGCCAGCGCAGAGAAGCGCGAGCAACGCGACGACCGGCATGCTGACACTGGCAAGTCTCGGCATCTGATCCTCCACGGCGCGCAGCGCTGCCCCTCGACTATAGTTCGTCAGGGCGCCCGGCGCGAGCGCGCGGAGGATTGTCATCCGGATGTCTGAAGGAGTCTTGCGGCCAGGCAGTGCTATGAAGCGATCGACTGCCCGCCTATAGAGTATTTGCGTCAGTCGACAGCCCTGCTCAAGGCAAAGCGATTATGCTGCTCCACAGGGCCCAGAGCGCACCTTTGCAGCGCAGAGCGGCTCTTCGGGTTGGACGTCGCGACCGTATTGTGTGGCAAGACAGGCCGTCGAAAATTGGCGCGAGTGTGCATCGATATGAGAAACGGGATTCTGCAGCACTTCAGGCTTGTCATTGCGGCGGCGGCCGGCGGCACGCTGTTTTTTCTGGCGCCCCATCACTGGCCTGTGCTGGCGCGTCTCCTGGCAAGCTGGAATTTCGGCGTGACGCTGTTCGTTACATGGGTTTTCGTATGGATGAACGGCTTGAGCGCCGAGCAGGTCTGTGACCGGTACATCGAGGAGGATGAGACCGCGGGCATCATTCTCGTCGGTGTCATCTGCGCCTCACTGCTGAGTCTGGTCGCCATCGTCCTGCTGCTGTCGACTGTCAGGGAGTTCACCGGAGTGGCGCAGGGGGCGCACGTGGCGCTTGCTGCGCTCACGATAGTGACCTCGTGGATGCTCGTGGCGACGATGTTCACGCTGCACTACGCGGATGCGTTTTACAGCGAGCCGGACAACCAGCGGCCGTTGAATTTTCCGCAGACGAAGCTGCCCGCTTTCTGGGACTTCGCCTACTTTTCCTTCACTATAGCCGCCGCGTGCCAGACTTCGGATGTGTCGACGACGGGGATGGCGATACGCAAGACGGTGCTTGCCCACACGCTCATTTCGTTTCTCTTCAACGTATCGATTCTGGGCTTCGCGATCAACATTACGGCTGGATTGTTCGCGAGCAACTGAGGCGCCAGGGGAAGCTGAGCCGCCAGTCCTCAGCCCTGCTTCTGGACTTCGCGTTTCAACCTGTCGCGCAGCTCCACCATGTAGCGGCGCGAGCCCGTAGCCTCCACGTTCGGATCTCGCGGAGCCGGGGGATAGACGACACAATTGCGGCCGGAATCCTTGGCTGCGTAAAGAGCGGTGTCGGCGCGGCGGATCATGTCGTGCACCGTGTCGGTCGTGGACTCGCACCAGGCCATGCCTATGCTCACCGTCAGCGGCACGCTGAACTCGTGCAGGGCGAATGGCCGTTCGGAAACGCACTCGCGCAGCCGCTCGATGGGCGTTGTGGCTCCTGCGTAAGACAGGCCGGGAAAGACCACCATCAATTCCTCGCCTCCGTACCGGCCGAGCCAATAGTTGTGTTGGAGGGCCGTGCCGAGACGGTGTGCGAGCTCACGCAACACCTCGTCGCCACCCGGATGACCGTAGGTGTCGTTGACGAGCTTGAAATGGTCGACGTCGATGATCGCCAGCGCCAGCGGTGCGCCGGTCCGCTGAGCGCTGAGCAGCTCGCGAGACAGAAAGTCCAGGATGGTCGCGCGATTCCACAAGCCCGTCAGCGCATCCCGGGTCGCTCGCTCGAGCAGCGCCTGCCGTTCCCTGAACTCCTGCTCGAGCGCCAACCGCCGCGCGCGCAGTTTGCCGCTCTGATAGCGCCAGGCGAGACTCAGCAGCAGCATGCCCAGCGCCATGACGCAGATTCGAAAGGTCAGCGTACGCCACCACGGCGGCAGCACCTCGAACGCCATGGTCATGAGCCGCGATTCGCGGGCATGCGGAGCATCGACGGCCATGATCTCCAATTCATACCTGCCGCCGTCGAGCGCCGGCAGGTGGACTTCGGGACTGCGCGAGCCGAACCAGCGGGACGACAAGCCGAGCAGCCGATAGCGGAACTCGGTGCGCGGCGACCGTGAATAGTTGTGCGAGCTGAAGCGCACATCGAAGGCCGCATCGGCTCGCCAGGGCACGGCGGTCTCATGCTCCACATCGAGCACACGGTCGCCGAGCCTCGCGCTGGCGATACGCAGATCGAGAGGCCCCTGCGGGTGTAACAGCCTGTCCGGGTCGCGGATGTGAGTCATGCCGGCGGCCGTACCGATCCAGACGGAGCCATCGGCATCCGGCAGGAACGCAAACGCTTCGGTGTCGTTCCAGGCCAATCCGTCTTCGACGTCGATGCGCAGCCAATTGCTCCCGTCGAATATGACCGCGCCCTGGTCCGTGTTGGCCCAGAGCCGCCCGTGCAGGTCGGTTCGCAGCGAATAAACGCTGGCATCCGCGATGATTTCCGGCTTCACCCAGTCGCGGCGCTCCAGGTTCGCGCCCTGCGCATGCAGCAGCCCCTTGCCGAAATTGGACGCCCAGAGCGCGCCGTCGGGAGTCGCGACGATTGAGGAGAACACGCCCGGGCTGCCGTCCTCGTTGTGGATCGGCAGGAAATCCCAGCGATTTTGCGCGAAGCGAAAGATTCCGCCGGATGCCGCAACCCATAGCGTGCCGGCACGATCCTCGGTAATGTCGTAAATGCGCGCGTCGGCGCGCGGCAGCTCGACCTTCCGCAGCTGCGAGGTCGTCGGATCGAGCCGGTACAGTCCGTCGGTGTAGCAGACGATCCAACCCACGCCGGTGTGGTCGAAAGAGATGACCGATACCGTCACCTTTCCTTCCGGGAAGGGAACGAGGCGTGCGCGTGTCTCGTGCGCCGGTATAGTCCACAGCTGGCTGTTCTCGAGCCCCCACCAGCGGCCGCCTTTGGGATCGACCGCGAGGGAGATCACCTCGATGTTCGGCAGCCCCTCGAAAGGACAGGCCGCAATCCGCGCGGCAGCCTCGTCCAGCATCTGACACCCGCGTTCCGTGCCGACCAGCAGCTTGCCGTCGTGATCGCGTACGATGTTCCAGACCTTCTGCGAAATGAAGCCCTGTGCCCGGGTCCACGACTCGACGTTGTCATACCCCCGCCAACGCCACACGCCCAGACCCAGCGCACTCAACCAAAGGCTTCCCTCACCGTCGACCTGCGCCTTGGCGATCACGCTGTCGGACAGCCCATTGTCGCTTGTAAACTCCTGCCAACGCGCGCCGTCCCACCGGGCGAAGCCGGGTGCCGTTCGAGTCAGCAGGCGGCCGCTGGAGTCCAAGGTAAGCATGGGCTCGACGACGCGGGACTCCAACTTCGCGTGCGGCGGATCGTTGACGACGAACTTCGCGGTGCCCGGTGCACGCATGAGCAGATGAGCCTCGCTGCGCACCCACAGGCGCTCGCTGCGATCCAAGAGGAAGGCGCCGTAGGCTCCTTCAGGCACTTCATCGCCCGCGCCCCAGGAGCGCACGTGGCCGTCCGAAACGGTGCAGAGTTGTTTGCCACAACCGAGCCACAGCACGTCATCGCGTTCGGTGAACAGGCTGACGACTTCGTCGAGATCCGGTGTGGTCTTTACCTGTCCGGCGGAAAAGAACGGCGTCGCGCGCCAGATAACGGCCGCGCCGGGAGACGACGCGCCTGGCGGCTCGCGGCTTAGCTCCAGTACGTGGGATTTTCTGGCGACGAGGACGCGGTCCTTGCTCAGGAATGCAATGGGTAGCGAGTGATCGGTGAGGACCGGACCCTCGGCACTGCGAACGGCCTCAAACCCGGCGACGTTCCCAACATACAACCCACGGTCCAGCGTTACCCACAGTCTGCCCCAGGGGTCCAGGCTCATGCCGCGCACCGTTTCGGACGGCAGACCCAGCGACTTGTCGTAGGGAACGAAGGCGGTGCCGTCGAAGCGGAACACGCCACCGTCCGTGCCGACCCATATATCGCCGCCCGGGTCGGTCAGGAGGTAGCCCGCAGCCAGATTCGTCAATCCGTCGCTTTGAGCGTATTGGCGGAAACTGAATTGCTGCGCCGCAGCTTCCCCATAGGAGGCGAATAGGACGAGCACCGAGCAGGACGCCGTCCGTAGCCAGCGGGACAGCGCCCGGGTGACTGAGCGCGGCGACAGTTGCGACATATCCTCCAATCGTAGCGGCAGTGTCCGGCGCGGCTTGCGACCCGCTCCGCAGAAACCATTTGCCGCTGCCGCAGATCGTCGCGGCGTTGCGCGACTGTGATGTTGAAATCACGCGGAGCAACACCGTGGCCAGGGGATTCGTGATGCCGGTACTGTCGGGGTGCCGACGGGAACGCGATTGTGGTTGCCACTTGCACGAGGACCGCGGAGCCCGTTCGTTGCCGGATAGAGGCGGCGCCGCGGAAGATGCCGCCAGGTATGCATTCGCGAAGGGACAGCCACCTCACGGGCAAGCGGCCACATTCCGTCAGTGGCCGCGCGCAGCGCGCGAATCTGCGCCGCGGTTCGCATTGAACGCGGCAAAGGCGCGACCGGCTTCTCACTCCACCGGCGGAATTGGCGGTACTCACGCGCGGCGCCGTTTCGAAGTCCATGGTGTTACGGTGCGGACTCGCAGCTCACGTATGGATGGATATGTGACACACAGCGCGGTGCAATCTACGACGAAAGAGTGTAATTCCGGCACTTTGGTCCCGAGACGGTCTCGAGACCCGAGAGCCTCGTTTCGCGTCCGTGAGGTCGTTAGCGCCGCCACGCTTGCCAATATCCGTGGACGCGCGCCACGAATTGCGCGTCACTCTGCGCATACAACCTGTGCCCCAAGGTGCGGGCCTGCTGTTGGATGTGCCTGCGCCGCCGCGCAACGATTCCTTTGAGCTGATTTCGACGGGCTGCCGAGAGATTGAGCTCGAGCTCGCCGTCGACTACGTCTTGCAGCACGGCAAGATCGTGATCGTCTCCCAACTGATCCGTCAGCGTGTGCGCGTCGTCGACGATCGGCTGTAGCGACTGCGGCTCCACGTGCACGATGAATTCCATTGCGTAGAGCAGATCTTTCGTCCGCTTGCGTGATTCATGAAGCGCCGCGTCGGAACCCTCGCGGACGGCGGCCTCCATCGCCGCGCGACCGTGCTGATACGTACGGCTCAGCCCCGCGCCGATCGCCTTCCAGCCCTGTTCAGCCGGTGACCACCGCGCGATGATTCGGGAGCTCTGCCGCAGATTCTTGATCATCGCGCGCCTGGTCTGACGGTCCTTCAACACATGCTGGCGCACCTGGTGCAGACGGGCTTCGAGCGCCTTGCGTACCGGCTCTGCCGATCGCTGCGGCAGGCCTTCCGTGTTGCACAGGATTTCCAACGTGTCGATCAGGACTTTCGCGTCCCGTACGGTCGAGAGCGGGCGGCTCGCATCGCGGAGGCGACGATTTGTACGAGCGAAGCGCCTTCGGCCGAGATCATCTCTCACCACGCGTATCAGGCCGCGCGAGCGTTTGAGCTGCTTGCGCGCGCTGTGGATCGCCGCGTCTTCGATCACCGTCCCGGGTCTGACGTCGACGGTCCCCAGCGCGGAATCGATCCGCTTTCGGACCGCGCGTTTGACGACGGCAGGAACGCTACCTTTGCGCTTCAGTTTCATTTTTCGAGCTTGGGGTTCTGCCGTCGGATTATGGACGTGAAAGTACAACCCGACCGTGGAAAGAGAGTGTGGGCTTGGAGGCTACCGTCGCGGCCAAACTCGAGCTGGCGCCTGGGACTTCGGGGAGGGCCGCAGGCGGCATGAATTCTGCTGTCGATTCCGCGTGCCATGTCCACCTCACCTAGCAGCGGGATTCCTGCGCGAGCAGGCCGTTCTGGCCTGGTGAACGTCGTCATCGATACACCGCGCGGCAGCCGTAACAAGTATAAATTCGACGAAGCGCTCGGATTGTTCCGCGTGAGCCGTGTGCTGCCGCCGGGGATGTCCTTCCCTCACGATTTCGGGTCGGTGCCCGGCACGCGCGCGGAGGACGGCGATCCCCTCGACGTGCTGGTGCTCGGCCCGGCACCCACGTTCGCCGGGTGTCTCGTCACCGTACGTCTCATCGGCATGCTGCGTGCTCACCAGGTGGAGACCAGTCGGATTCGCAACGATCGCCTGATAGGCGTCATCGAAACGCCGGTCAATCGCGCGGCGGTCACTGAGCTCAGCCAGTTAGACGCCGACGAGTTGAGTGGAATCGAGGAATTCTTTGTTTCCTACAATCGTGCGCAGGGGCGGACTTTCCGCGTTACCGGGCGGCTGGGCGCTCACGCCGCCGAGCAGGCTCTCGACCGCGCGCTGCGCGCCTTCAAGAAGACGCGCTCCGACTGAGCTTGAGCGCGATGCGTTGGCGTCCTTTCTGGCAGCGGCCCGATTCGTACCTTAGTCGGCTTTGCTGCTGCTTCTCCAGTGAACGTAAGCAGATGGGAGGCAGACGGCGCAGGGCCGGTAGCCGGCGGCCAGCGCGTCCTGCTCATTGAGGAAGAAGACGCGCTGCTGAACATAGCCGCCCCGGGCGACGGCGCGAAGCGCGGTGGGGCAATTCAAGCGCCCGTAAATGTGCGTACGACGATGGCCGCCGAGTGTGCCCGGCCGCTCGCTGGCGTACGGTTTGCCGTCAGGTCCTATCAGGGTCCACGTTCTGGCGCGAGAATTCATCTGCGGCGGGACGACCGGCAGTCAACGAGGGGACAGGGTGCGGCTTCGTTCGCGAGCCGGCACGAGTCACCCGAGGCGGCGAGTCAGGTCAGAAATGCCTCGTAAGGGCGGGTGAAGTAGCTCAACACGTGAGGGGGCATGACCGGCGGGGAGAAGCTGGCGTCCAGCTGCGAAGCGAAGCAGCGGATGGCGCGGGCCTTGGCAAGCTGCGCCTCGGCGTTCAATTCGAAGCGCACGAATTCGGTGTTGCGCCAGGCAGGGGGTGCGAAGTGGTGCCACGCCCAGATGGGGTAGCGCAGGACGGTCACCCCACGGCGACGGCCTATGGTGAGGCAGATTCGGGCCACCGCTTCGTGATCCGGATGGCCGTCATGCTCAAACGGCGCGATGAGCGTGGCTTCGGGCGGCAAACGGGTCTTGATGGCGCGTTCGACGAAGGAGTCGTGCAAGGCCACATTCCCGTCGGGCACTCCCAGCCGGTGCCACTGAATATAGCGCCCGGACAGGCAACTGAGTGCCGCGCGAAGCTCGCGACGGCGTATGACGCCTGGCTCCGGAAGATCGGTGCGAGCGCCCTCGCCATCGGTGACCGTGATGACGCTCACTGGATGGCCCGCGCGAGCGCACGTATGAATCAGGCCCCCCGCGCCGAACGTCTCGTCATCCGGATGCGCCGCGACCACCACGATGGGACTGCCGGCCGGCGGCGTCCACTCGAGTGAATTCGACAGCTCCGACTGCCAGTAGCTGTCGGGAGTGCCGAGGTTATTTGGGTCGAATACGTGGGGCCGCAGCGGCGGAATCGCTTTGTGATTGAACACCAGGAACCTGCGCCTTTCGCAACTGGACGTTTACCGTGAAGAAGGTGCCCAGTATCCCGTCTCATCGTTTCGACGGCAAGCCGGTAGATGCGGGGTCGCGCGTAGGACGACGTCGCGTTGCGGGGCTCACGGCAACGAAGCTGCTGCCTCAATGCGCAGCGCAAGAATCGGGTTGTGCCGCGCGATTCGAGCTTCTAGCGTCAGACGATCCGCAAGAGGGACCGCCGATGGCCGCACCAACGTTACGAAAGGCACCACCCTTTAAATCGCTGGTCTCATTCGTCCTCGCGACCGCGCCTGCGTTGGCGGGTGAACTGATGCCGGCGCGGTTGTATGAGGTGACGACAGAGACGGGCATGCCGCATCTCGAGGAGAATTTGCGGTACACGATTACGAGGCAGAGGCAGTGCCTGGCGCACCAGCGGCTTGCTTCAGCCTTTCCGATCCTCAGCCATCCCGCGCTGCAGGGGTGCAGGCTGGCTCAGGAGAGCCGCGCCGACGCTACCGTCTCATACCTGTTGGTGTGCGAGGGCGGGCATGGCACGACCGGCGATGCAGTCTGGAAGCTTGGCGAGCGGCAGATCCGGGGCACGCTCAATGTCAAACTGGGTGGCAAGAACATGACGTTTTACCAACGCGTTACGGCTAAGGCCGTGGGCAGATGCACAGCGTGATTTGACGGCAAGAATCGGAATGCGGCCGCGGGGTCGGAGTGTCCAGAATGCGCCCCTACCGCAAACCACACGAGGTGCTGCAAATGACTGTTTCCAACAATCCGGTCGCTGGCGCTGCAGACATTCAGTTCGCGATCGGTGACTCCTCCCTGGGTGCGATGCTCGTTGCCAGCAGCGACAAGGGCATCTGTGCCATTCTCATAGGCGCTGATCCGGATGCACTGGTGCGCGACCTTCAGGAGCGCTTTCGAGGCGCGAATCTGCTGGGCGGTGGCGCCGAGTTCCAGCAGCTGGTCGCCCGGATCGTAGCGTTCCTGGAGGCGCCGAAGTCAGGGCTGGAGCTGGCGTTGGATGTGCGGGGGACGCAATTCCAGCAGCGCGTCTGGAAGGCGTTGCAGGAGATTCCAGTCGGGTCGACTGCGAGTTACACCGAAATCGCAAAGCAGATTGGCGCACCGAGCTCCGTGCGGGCGGTGGCGCAGGCATGCGGGGCGAACCCGATTGCCGTGGCGATACCGTGTCATCGCGTGGTTCGCAACGATGGGGCACTTTCGGGCTATCGATGGGCAGTCGAGCGCAAGCGCGTTCTGCTGGAGCGCGAGGCGGCGCGCTAGACGAGGAGGCTGGCTGCGCCGCCAGGTGCAGCCGGACCGAAGGGGCACCATGCATGCGATCCGATTACTATGGGCCTGTCGTGAGCGTCGTGTAATCGTTGGTTGTGCCGGGAGGAGGAGACCAGCCTGCATGATCATCGGCCTCGCGCGGAACAGGTGCCGGAGTCTGCGACGGCGTCGCGCCGTTTTGTGCGGCCAGCGTTGCGGGTAGTGACATCGACCGAACGTACGCCGATAGCTGCCAGAGTTGCTGGTCGGGCACCTTGCCTCCCCATGCAGGCATCCCATTCGGGCGGCCTTCCACCAGTGTCTGGTGAATCTGCTCGAGGCGTCCGCCATAGATCCACTCGTCGTCCATCAGCGATGGGCCCATGCCGCCGCCGCCGTTCGAGTGACATCCGGAGCAATTGTATTGCCCGAACAGCCGCTTGCCGGTGTTCACGGCATCCGCGTTATCATAGTACTGCGCAACTCGCGGATCGCTGCTGACCGCGCTGCGAGTCAGGCCCGGTATCAACGCACTATCGATCACGGCCTGGCTGCCGATCTGACTCGCGGGAAGATCTGCCGCCGGGCCCTTGTTGCAGCCGCCAAGCGCGAGCAATAGCAACCCTGCTAACTCAATGCGGCAGCGTGAACACATACAGTGTCCCCCCGGCGGTCGTGTATTTGGGGAGATCCGACATGGCGTTGACCATGCCGAGTGCGGCAGAGCCGTCGCGGGGATCGACCGGTCCGGACACCACCGCACCGGACCATCCGCCGACGCCGGATAGTACGGCGATGTACTGATGCCCGTCAGGTCCGCGATAACTGATCGGCTGGCTGACGATTCCGCTATCGACCTTTGCCTTCCATAGAAGCTCGCCCGTGCGTGCATTGACGGCCTTGAACCAGCCGTCCATCGTTCCGTAGAACACGAGGTCCCCTGCGGTGACCACCGTACCGGACCAGATCGGGAAATTCTCCTTGTCCACCCAGACCGGACCGCGCCGCACTGGGTCCCACGCCGTCAACTCGCCGCGGTGTCCGCCCGGCCCGGGCTTCATGTGCACGTTTGCCCCGACATACGGCGTACCGGCGATGTAGTTCACCTGCATGTTCATCCAATCCATGCAGATGTTCTCGTGTGGGATGTAGACGAGACCGGTTTGCGGACTGAAACTGCTCGGATTCCAGTCCTTCGATCCGGATGCCGTCGGGCAGATGTCGCTGACCACTTGCCCCAGCCTCGTCTGCTTGGCTGGGTTTCTGATCAACTCGCCCGTGGCGATATCGACGCCCTTGGACGAGTTGACGGGGCCGAAGGGATCGGCGGACAGCACTTTGCCGGTGCCCCGCTCGATGATGTAGATGTAGCCGTTGCGGTCGAAATGGATCAGCACCTTGTGCATCGTGCCGGCGAACGGCATGTCGAGCAGGATCTGCTCGTTGATGCCGTCGTAGTCGTGCTCGTCGTGCGGTGAAAACTGGTAGTACCAGCGGGCGGCGCCGCTGGCCGGGTCGCGGGCGAAAATGCCCGCCGTCCATTTGTTGTCGCCGGGTCGCTGCTCTGCGTTCCAGGGACCTGGATTGCCCGTGCCGTGATAGATGGCATCGAGCTCGGCGTCGTACGTGATCCATCCCCAGACATTGCCGCCGCCGATCTTCCAGGCCTGCGGCGGCCACGACTTGACGCCGAGATCCGTGCCGCGGTCCGTCGCGTACGCTGGCTTGAATGCCGGGCCGATCAGGACTTCCTTGTCGGGTCCGGTGTTGTAAGCCTTCCACAACAGCTTGCCGGAGCTCTCCTCCAACGCTGCAATCCAGCCGCGCACACCGAGCTCGCCGCCGGAATTGCCGACATAGACGCGTCCTTGGGCGACCAGCGGCGCCATGGTGATGGACTCGCCGGTGTTGATGTTGCCCAGCTGAGTGCGCCACACGGGCTTCCCGGTCCTGACGTCCAGCGCAATGGTCTGGCCATCGAGGGTGTTGAAGATGTATTTGCCGTTACTGACGCTGCCGCCCCGGTTGACCACGTCGCAGCAGGCCACGCCCTGGCTGGCCGGCAAGGGCTTCGGCGCGAACTTCCATTTGAGCGGGGCGCCCGGCCTGGTGAGGTCGAGCGCGTAGACGTAGTTCGGATAGGCGGTCACGATGAACATCGTGTTGTCGGCGACGATCGGCGCCGCCTCCTGCCCCTTGTTGACGCCCAGTGAGAATGAAAAGAGCGGTTGCAGGCCCTTGACAGTCCGCGGCGTGAGTTCGGTCAGCGCCGAAAAACGCGTCGAGGCGTAATTCTTCGACGGCATAGTCCACTGGCCATCGTCTTCGGGAGCGTTGGCCGCGCTGGGCATGGTGCGGCCCGCTTGCGGTGTGGGCGCCGCGAGGGCATGGCCTATCTCCTCACGCGTGAAGACCTCGCTGGCCGGGACCGGAGCAGGCACGGTCTGGGCGAGAGCCGCAAGGGGCGCCAGGGCGAGCAATACGGTTACCGTAAATCTCATCAGCGGTCTTCCAGCGTGTACAGATAGGCGGCAATGGTTCGGGCCTGTTCGTGCGACAGGCCCATCTCGGGCATCGCGTTGCCGGGAAGCATGTGCTGCGGATGTTCGATCCAACTGACCAG
>JAQGOG010000051.1 GCA_028293765.1 Gammaproteobacteria bacterium | reverse complement strand
GAGCAGACGGGGGGGGTCGGGGATCTTTATCGGGGTCCCCTTGATTTTGGTGCAATAACATACGGGAGGATTTCCCGGTAATTGCAGTGCCCGGCACATGATTGTCTTTGTAAAACAGCTACTTGCTTACCAGGTCCGCGTCGGCGTCAACGCCCCAAAGAACGTTCGCGTCGACCGCGAAGAGATACGCGAGCGGATCAATCGCGAGCAGCAGGGTGCAGGCAGGGCGGCTGACGAAAAGATGGCGAAAGAGTTACTGTTGGTCGCGGGGCGGTGTTGAAGCTGGGGTTATCGCTTGCTCAGTGTGAACCGGTCCTGGACTTCTAGCCGGACGTTCGCGTGCGGATCCTGCCCGAAAGGTGGTCGACCGGTACCGCCGACAGGGCCGCCCCGGAATTTCTCTACGAACGCAAGCGATTTACGGGATGACGGGACCGCCCTCTCGGCGAGGGATTCACTTTGCGCTGCGGCCGACCGCCCGCTTGCCGGTGGTCATGTGTCCCGGCCTGGGCTGAGCTGCCGTGGCCCGCTCGTCCCGATCCGGACACTCAGTCGGATTTCGGCGTTCTCCGTCCAACTCCCGGGTGTAGATGCAGCACTTGCACTTACCCTGCACTTAAGCCGGGAGTGGTCAACGTTTGGTGCCGCGCATCTACTTGATTCTATGGTGGAAAGGGAGGGACTCGAACCCTCGACCCCGGCATTATGAGTGCCGTGCTCTAACCAGCTGAGCTACCTTTCCACAGACCGTTCCGGATCCCGCCTTCGGAAATAGGCAGGCTGGCAGGGGATACGCCCCCTGCGAGGGGCGCGCATTGTCCTCGGCCAGCCCCAAAGGTGTCAACCGAGGCTGTTTCGCCCCGGTTATCCCGCCTCCTGGGCCCCTCCGCGCAGAAGCTCAAGCGAAGCCCGGACGGGCCCCAGCCGACCGCTGAGCCAGGCAGATCCCTCAGTACACGTCTCCCGGCCCTCCCCTCAGCCCGCGCCTCTCAACCCACGCTCCTGAGTCGACGCCCCTCAGTCCGCCTCTCAGCCCGCCTCTCAGCCGGGGGTCTCCCCCCGAACCCCCGAATACTCACCCCTCAATCCCCGTCCCCGCCGCAGTCGTCGCCGTCGCCGTCAGCGCACCGCCCAGGCGCACCGTCCCAAATCACAAAACCACCCAAGGCACCCTCACCCACAATCCCACGCCACGGCCACGCCCCACCAACCCACCTCACGTACCACCACCAACCACCAAACACACCCCTACCCTCCAAATTCGCTTATTCCGCTACCCAACTATCCCCCGCTACCCAACCACCCCTCCATACATCAAGCCTGGATTCCACCTCCCAAAGGGAACAACATTCGCGCTCCTCCAGACCAAACAGCCACATACAGGCGCGACGCTTGTAGCCCCCAAAATAACTACAATTACAGAGCGCGCGGGCATAACGTCGCGTGTAGACTCAACCAGGGAAGGGGGTCCGTTGTCATGACCAGAGCAACAAACGCTGGCATCGGAGTCACGCGTTATCTACAGGTCTATACCGTTCTCTCGCAGGCATTGGCGGAGGGCGCCATAGGTGCGGGCGAGGCATTGCCGAGTGAGCCCAGCCTCGTACGCCAGTACGGCGTCTCACGCACCACTGTCCGCCGCGCGCTCGCGAGATTGGCGGCAGAGCGCTCGATAGTCCGCCGTCGCGGAAGCGGCACATTCGCCCGTGACAAGGCAGCCGGACGGTCCGCCACCGTCCGCCAGATCGCATCGATCCTCGACGACTCCCGCAGCCTTGCGACGAACACCACTATCCGCCTGCTCACATTCAAGAACACGCCGACCCCCGACTTCCTCCATCGCGAGTGGCCGGAGTTCGGCAGTACCGTGCTCACGATCCGCAAAGTACGTTACGTCGAGGACGAACCCGTCGTTCTGGTGACGACCTACGTGCCGGAAAGGATTGGCCACGAGCTCACACCAAGCCGGCTGGGGAACGACACCGTGTCCGCCGCCCTCGACAAGCTCGGGTTTCGCGGCTCGAGCGCGGAACAGGAAGCCAGCGCGGCGGCCGCGGATCCATTCACGGCCAAGCACCTGGACCTGGGCATCGGCGCTCCGATCCTGAACCTGAAGCGCCTGGCGCGCGACTCGAGGGGGCGGATCATTGAGTATTCCAACTACCTGTACAGGCCGGATCGGTACGAGATCCACACCTTGATCGAGCGGCGCCGGAACCGTCGCGGGCGTCCGGCTTCCCGGCAGTAACAGCGGGACAGCCACGTGTCGCCGCCCACCATGCGCCGAGCCAGAAAGCCCAAGCAAGGGCTGGGCGGCGGATTCGCCGCCCGCACCGGCCGCGGCGTCGCACGGTACTACCAACTCTACGAGCTCCTTTCCGGTGCGCTCCACGACGGGACTATCCCCGCCGGCGGGGCACTGCCCAGCGAGCCCGAGCTCGTGACCCGCTACAAACTATCGAGAACGACCGTGCGCCGTGCCCTGGCGCGGCTGGAAGAAGAAGGTCGCATCGTTCGACGCCGTGGCAGCGGAACCTTCGCGCGCCAGAATCGTGAGCCCGTACGCCTCGACCTGAATCTCAACGATTTCTTCGACGATCTGCCCGCGCTGGCGGCCCACACATCGCTGTCCATCCTCCGATTCGAAGTCGGCGCGGTGCCCACGGCGGTGCGAGAGCTACAACCACAGGTCGGGGTCCGCGCTGTGATCATTCAACGCCTGCATCGTTTTCAGGGAACCCCGTATGCGCTCACCACCGCATACGTGCCGGAGTCCATGGGTCTACGAATCCGGCGGACTGCGCTTACGAAGGCGTCTCTTCTGACGGTGCTCGATCAGATCGGGCCACGGACGACGACGACCGACTACACGACAAGCGCGGTCGCGGCCGACGCGATTGCCGCGCGACGACTCGACGTATCGCTGGGGACTCCTCTGTTGCGCACCCGCGCCGTGTTGTCCGATGGCCACAACCGGCTCCACGCAGTCATCGAGAGCCTGTGCCGCCCGGACCGCTTCCACGTGCGCGCGGCGCTCGAACGAAATCCCGCGCGAAACTCCCACTCACCCTGGCGCCTGAAAAGCTCATGAGCTTTGTTGCGTTACCTGCGTCATACATTGAAGCGAAAGTGCATGACGTCGCCTTCCTGGGTTAAATATTCCTTGCCTTCGAGCCGGAATTTGCCGGCCTCGCGCGCGCCCGCCTCGCCCTTCCCGGCAATGAAGTCGGAATAGGCAATCACCTCCGCACGGATGAAGCCATGTTCGAAGTCGGTGTGGATCACGCCGGCCGACTGCGGAGCCGTAGCTCCTGCCCGCACCGTCCACGCCCTGACTTCCTTTGGGCCGACGGTGAAAAACGTCTGCAGACCGAGGAGCTTGTAGGCCGCGCGAATGACGCGATCCAACCCCGGCTCCTTCAATCCGAGCTCCGCAAGAAATTCGGCCCGGTCGCCCTCGTCCAGCTGCGCAACCTCGGCTTCGATGGCGGCGCATACGGGCACTACGCCAGCGCCTTCACCAACGGCACGTTTCTCCACGGAAGTCAGGAGCGGGTTGTTCTCAAACCCGTTCTCGGAGACGTTGGCAACGTACATCACCGGCTTAGCGGTCAGGAGCTGCAGCTCCTGCAGGTCGCGGCGGTCTTCTTCGGTGAGAGACATCGCCCGCACCGGGCGTACAGCGTCGAGCTGCACCTTGACTCGCTCGAAGAGTGCGCGCTTGCGGACGGCGTCCTTATCGCCACCCTTGGCTGCTTTCGTCGCTCGATCGATGGCCTTCTCGACCGACTGCAGATCGGCGAGCGCGAGCTCAGTGTCGATGATCTCGATATCCGCGAGTGGATCCACCTTACCGGCAACGTGGATGATGTCCGTGCTCTCGAAACACCGCACGACATGACAGATCGCATCGACCTCGCGGATATGCGACAGGAACTTGTTGCCGAGGCCCTCACCCTGAGAAGCCCCGGCCACGAGACCTGCGATGTCGACGAACTCGACGGTGGTCGGCAATATCTTTTCCGGGTGCGCGATTGCGGCAAGCGCCTGCAATCGCGGATCGGGCACGGGCACCACGCCGACACTCGGGTCGATCGTGCAAAAGGGGTAGTTCTCAGCCGCGACCTGCGCACGCGTGAGCGCGTTGAACAGAGTCGACTTGCCGACGTTCGGCAGACCTACGATGCCGCACCGGATTGCCATGAAAATTCAGCTCCAGAAGACTTCGCGCCGGCCGTCACGGCCTGGCGGGTGGCACCGGCGGCGTGGCGAGCGAAGAGTTTCGAGTATGTAGACGGTTCATTGCCTTCTGTGGCCCCTCGGTGAGCAACATAGGCACGATATCGATGGAGGCCTGCACCGCCTCCTGAATCAGTCGCGCATCATCGGCCTGCGGACGTCCCAACACGTAATCGAGCACGGCGGTCTTGTCGCCGGGATGGCCGATGCCGATCCGCAGGCGCCAGAACGCATCGCCCATCTGCGCGATGATATCGCGTATTCCGTTGTGTCCGCCCGCGCCGCCGCCCTCTTTCATCTTGACGACGCCGGCCGGGAAATCCAGCTCGTCGTACGCGACCAGTATCGAGTTCACCGGCACTTTGTAGAAACCCGCAACGCTTTGCACGGGTCCACCGCTGCGGTTCATGAAGCTCATCGGCTTCAGCAGCCACAGCTCATCGTTATCCACACGTATTCGTGCGAGTTCCGCCTTGTAACGCGGCTCGCTCCGAAAAGTCGCCCCGTAACGGCGCGCCAGCTCCTCGACAAACAGGAAGCCGGCGTTGTGACGCGTGCGTGCGTATTCGGTGCCCGGATTGCCGAGCCCGACGATCAGCTTGAGCGGCAGGGCTGACATGATTGCAGACAATGGCCAAGTCGTGATCCCCCGAGATGGGCGTCCCATGCACCAACAGCCCGGGACACCCGCTCGATGACATCACAGATCCCAGGCGCCTGTCAGACAGGCTCCCAGGATCCTCTGGCCGGCGGCTACTTCTTGCCGCCCTCCTTCTTGGCCGGAGCCGCGGCCTTGTCGTCGCCTTTCTTGGCGTCGCCCTTCTTGGCATCGCCTTTCTTGGCGTCGGCAGCAGCGGCGCCCGGCGCAGCGGCGGCTCCAGCGGCCGGAGCAGCGCCTTCGGCAGGTGCGGCAACGGCGGCCTCGGCGGCAACGGCCTCGGGCTCTTCGGCACGCGGGCTATGGATGGAGACGACTGGCGCGTTACGCCGGGTCAGTTCCGGAATCGTCACACCGGGAGGCAGCGGGAGATCCGCCATGAACTTGGTCTCGTTCAGGCTCATGCCCGACAGATCAAACTCGAGGAACTCTGGCAGATCCTTCGGCAGGCAGGAGACCTCCACGTCCGACCGCATGTGCGACACGACACCGCCCTGCACCTTCACGCCCGGGGAGATGCTCTCGCCCTTGAAGTGGATCGGCAGCATGATGCGGATCGGCTCGCTCTCGACCACGCGCAGCAGATCGACATGCACGACGAGGTTCTTCGCCGGATGCATCTGGATGTCCTTGACGATGGCTTCCTGCGTCCGCTCGCCGAGCTTCAGCTGCACGATCGAGGAATAAAACCGCTCGTCTCCGACCATCGTGAGCAGATTCTGCTGATCGAGGACCAGCGCCTGGGCGTCCTGATGTCCGCCATAGAGGATGGCCGGAACCTTGCCCGTGTGACGCAGGCGGCGGCTCGCACCTTTGCCTTGCATGTCACGGAGGTCCGCGCCGAAAGTGAATGAAATGCGCATTGCTATCTCCAGTAGTTACCAATTGCTGCAAGCGGCCTGCGGCCCTTGCAGCTCGCAGGCAAAAGGCGTGACTTTTGCCTGCTCGTTCGGTGCCGATCGCGACCAAAGCGGCACCACCCAAAACTCATTTTGCACACCCGCCCCCTGCAGGGCCCCCAAGGGCCCGCGGGTGACTGTCAGTCGACGTACAGCGAGCTCACCGACTCCTCGTCGCGGATGCGGCGGATCGTCTCTGCAAGCAGCGCGGCGACCGATAGCTGCCGAATACGGCCGCTGCTCTTCGCCAACGGCGAGAGAGGGACGGTGTCCGTCACGACCAGCTCATCGAGCGCCGACTTCGAAATCTTCTCCACGGCGTTGCCCGACAGCACGGCGTGCGTGATGTAGGCCACGACTTTCAGAGCGCCTTCATCCTTCAACGCCTGTGCCGCCTGGCACAGCGTGCCGGCGGTATCCACCATGTCATCGACGAGCACGCAGGTCTTGCCCTCGATGTCACCGATGATGTTCATCACCTTGGACTCGTTCGCCCGCGGGCGCCGTTTGTCGATGATGGCGAGCTCTGCATCGTCCAGGCGCTTCGCAAATGCGCGCGCGCGCACTACGCCCCCGACATCCGGCGACACGATGATTACGTTACGGTACGCCTGCTTCCAGGCGTCGCCGAGCAACACCGGAGATGCGTACACGTTGTCCACCGGGATGTCGAAAAATCCCTCGACCTGGTTCGCGTGCAGATCGATCGTCAGCAGCCGGTTCACGCCAGCGCTCGAAATCATGTTCGCCACGAGCTTCGCGGTAATCGCGGAGCGCGTGGCGCGAGGGCGGCGATCCTGACGCGCGTAGCCGAAGTACGGCATGACCGCCGTGATTCGTGCCGCCGAAGCCCGGCGCGCGGCGTCCACCATCACCAACAATTCCATCAAGCTGTCGTTCGCGGGAGGACAGGTCGGTTGCACGATGAATACATCGCGACCGCGTACGTTTTCCATCAACTCGACGTTGCACTCGCCGTCACTGAAACGACCGACAAAGGCACGACCCAGCGGAGTCTGCAAATGCCGTGCAATCTCTTGCGCGAGAATCGGATTGGCATTGCCCGCGAACAACGCCAACGTATCGCTCGTACTCATGTTATGCGCTGCGCGCAGGGTCCACGGGCATCGCGAAGCGCGCAGCCCGTAAGCTTAGTTTCCGGAGACGCGTCCATAGAGCTCGCACCATCTGACCAATAATGGCTGGGGTGGAAGGATTCGAACCTCCGAATGGCGGGATCAAAACCCGCTGCCTTACCACTTGGCGACACCCCAGCATGTGAACGCAATGTTCGCAGATAGCGCCCCGGAGGCCGGCTCCTGCGCCAGACGAGCATTCTAAAGCGCAACGGCCCCGGCCGCCGCGCTACTGTTACCGCCTTGGGTCCTGCGCTGCCCGCAACTGCTCATGCGCGGGCGAAACATTCAGGCCCCGGACCACGAAACTCTTCCATCGATCGGGAACCTGCGCCGCGATTCTCTCGGCCTCGATCGCACTCGCGCACGCTGCGAAGAGGCAGGATCCTGTCCCCGTCAGCCGCGCCGGCGCAAAACGCCCCAGCCAGTCCAATGCGTCCGCCACTTCCGAATAGCGCGCCCGCACGACCGGTTCGCAGTCGTTCCGTCCGCCCCAGCCGCCCGCCGGCTCAAAAAGGGCGCGTATTGTGATGATGGGGGAATTTCGTGTCAATTCAGGGCTCTGGAATACGTCGCGCGTTGCTACGGCGACCCCGGGATGGATGACGACATACCAGCGCTCGGGCAGCTCCACGGCCTCCAGCCGCTCCCCCACGCCTTCGGCCCATGCCGAGGAACCTCGAATGAAAACAGGGACATCCGCGCCCAGAGGTAACCCGAGCCCGGCCAGCTCGTCGATGGAGAGGCCACAGGCCCAGAGATGGTTCAGTGCCAGCAGGGTGGTGGCGGCGTCCGAACTCCCACCCCCAAGGCCCCCACCGAGAGGGATACGTTTCAGGATCCGAAGGGAGGCGCCGGACGTCGCGCCCGTCGCGGCCTGCAGCGATCTCGCGGCGCGTACCGTGAGATCGGACTCCGGATCAACGTCCGCCGGGCCCGTCGGGCGCTCGATGCGCCCATCCTCAAGCACGCGGATCGCAATCGTGTCGCAGAGATCAATGAGCTGAAACAGCGTCTGCAGCTCGTGATACCCATCCGCTCGGCGGCCGGTGACGTGCAGGAAAAGATTCAGCTTCGCCGGCGCCAGCCAGCGCGTTTCGCCCGGAACGGAGTCAGCCACCTCGCCCCCTCACGAATTCCAGCCGTCGACGACCACGCGAACCCGCACGCCCGCGCGCTGCAGCGTCATTCGCGCTGGCAGCCACTCGCTGCCGACCGGCATGTAGCCGCTGTAATCGATCTGCCAGCCGTTCTGCTGCAGGCTCTGGAGCCGCTGTTGCTGCTGATCGACCGCTTCCTGCGCCGGCTGTGCGGGATCGGGGACTCCCAGTATCCAATAGCGCAGGCTGCTGAGCGGCGGCTCGAACCCGAGCCGTGATCCGAGCTCGGCGCGCGCCGCGTCGCTGTCGAGGTGCTCTCCATGTGAGGTGACGACACTGAGCGTGGGGCCTTCTGCGGTTATCTGCACACCGCCGGCGCCAAAAGGACCTTCCAGCGCCACGTGGGAGAGCGCGCCCTCCTGTGTCCAACGCAATCCTGCGTTGAACCCGTCTTTACCGGTAGCAACGGCCACTCTGCCCTTGAGGCCGAACCGATCACGCGCCTGCAGCTCCGGCCTCCTGGCTTCCCACGATTGGGTCGCCGGGGGAGGGTGCACGGGAACAGTGCGACAGCCTGCCAGCGCGGCCACCGCGACAATCCACAGCAGCCTACTTCGCATCGGGCAGGAACCGCGCCAGCGTCGCCTTCAGGTGTTGTGAGTCGGGCGTCCGAGCCAAGGCCGCCGCCCACACTTTACGGGCTTGCTGGTGCTGACCGCTGACCCAGAGCGCCTCGCCCCAGTGCGCGGCAATCTCAGAATCATGGCTGATGTAGTACGCGCGCTCGAGCGTTACTACCGCCGTCTTGGAATCTCCCTGGCGGAAGCGCACCCAACCGAGACTGTCCAGCGCCGCAGGATTGTCCGGCATCACCACGAGCGCCCGCCTGATGAGAGATTCGGCGTGCGTCAACTCGAGATTGTGATCAGCAAGCGTGTAACCCAACGCATTCAGTAGAGTGGGATCGTCGGTCCGCATCGTCAGGAGATGCTCGAGCGCCGTGACGGAGTCGTGAACCCGCCCAGCCTGTTCGAGAATGACGGCACGGTCGTACTCGATTGAAGGGTGGCTCGGATGACGTTCGAGGGCGGTGCTCAAAAGGGTGAGCCCTGCCTCCGCCTCGCCATGGTCCGCCAGCAGATGCGCTTTCGCGAGCGTCAGCTCGAACTCGCTTTCGGGGTGCTCTGAGGCGTAATCATCCAGCAGAGTCAGAGCCTCCTTACGATCGCTCCGAGCCAGAAGTAGCGATGCGGCCCGCGAGCGCGCGGGCAACGCGACGGACGAGTCGTAAAGCCTCCGATAACCGGCGATCGCGGCGTCGGTATCGCCATCGCGCGCGGCGATATCGGCGAGATATAGGAGTGCTCCTTCGTTCGCCTGACTGCCTGAAGCGAGCTCGGCAAACCGCTGCTGCGCCTCCTTCATGTCGCCAGCCTCGAACGCCAGAAGCGCCAGACGCCGGTCAATCTCACCCGCGGGTGCTTTAGCCGAACGCAGGCGCTCCAATTCCTGGTGCGCTTCCTCAACGCGATCGAGCTCAGCGAGCACTTCGGCAAGATCGAAGCTGCTGTGCGACGGATCGTCTCGCATCGCTTCGCGCGCCGTAGCGATGGCCTTAGTAGCGTCCCCGCGCACGACATAGGCCCGCGCCAGCACGCGCTTCGCCGCGAAGTCGTTCGGATTACGTTCCAAAGCCTGTTGCGCATAACGCTCGGCGCGTTGCGCATCGTAGGCACTCAGAGAGAGCTCACCGAGAAGCGACAGCGATTCCGACGCGCTCGACGCGGATTCGAGCGTGCCGCTCATAGCCGCCAATACAGTGGGCGCGTCGGACTGCTCCAGCAGAAGTGCCGTCAGCGCGGTCAGACTCGCGTCAGCCTGCCCGGGCTTGCGGTCCGCACCTGCCTTGCCGGGGGATTTACCGCGCCCGCCCGCTGGTCCGGGATCGTCCGCAGCACCCGGGTCGTTGCCCTGCCCCGGTTCGCCCCCCGCTTTACCGCGCGCGGCCGCCGGCGGGGCCTTGGAAAAATCGTTGATGGCGGTGCGAGCTTCGGGGATGCGATAAAGTTTGAGGGCGACCGCGGCGTACATGGCGTTCGCCTCACGATCCATGGGGGCGAGCGTCCGCCAACGGGTCACCGATTCCCAGGCCGCAGGCAAATGCTCGCAAGCCAGGGCCACTTCGCTTGCGCGGCGGGCGAGCGAAGCAGCTCCCACCTCCGCAGCCTTCGCATAGCTCTCTGCAGCCTCCTTGCAATCGCCACGCTCGAGCGCAATCTCTGCCACGACCGTCAGCGCAGCGGGGTCGCCTTTTGCCGGCGCCTCTTTCTGGGGATGCAGGCTCGAGCATCCGGCCACGAGCGTCAGACCCAGCGACAAGCCCGGCAACAGGCGCCGAACGGCCCAGCCGGACGGAATTGTTCGATTGATGGTGTGCACGTTCGGCACTATAGAGCCTCCTCGGCTAACGCGCATCGCGTGCCTTGTCAGAACCCGCGGCCATCCCCGAGAATGCCGCGCCTTTAGCTTTCAGACCCCTTATGAAGGAATCCATTCGCCTGCGGCTCGAGAAAATGACCGACCGCTTCGAGGAGGTCGGCCGGCTGCTCACGAGCACCGAAGTGGCCGGCAACTCCACGCAATATCGCGACCTGTCCATGGAATATGCCCGCCTGCAGCCGCTCGCGGAGCGCTACCGCGGCTACCATAACCTCGAGCGCGACCTGGCTTCTGCCGAGGAGATGCTCAGGGACCCTGACGCTAGCATGCGCTCACTCGGCGCCGAGGAAATGACGCGGGTCAAGGAAAAAATCGAAGCCTCCGCAGCCGACTTGCGCCAACTGCTGCTGCCGAAGGACCCCCGCGACGATAAGAACATCTACCTCGAAGTGCGCGCCGGTACTGGCGGCGACGAGGCCGCGATCTTCGCCGGTGACCTGTTCCGTATGTATGCACGCTGGGCGGAATCGAAAGGCCTCACTGTCGAAATATTGAGCGAGAGCGCCGGCGAGCACGGCGGCTACAAGGAAATCATCAGCCGGATCGCCGGCCGCGGCGTCTTCTCGCGCCTCAAGTTCGAATCCGGAGCGCATCGTGTACAGCGCGTCCCGGCAACCGAGGCGCAAGGACGCATTCATACCTCTGCATGTACCGTGGCGATTCTTCCGGAGATCGACGAAGTCGAGACCATCGACATCAACCCGGCAGACCTGCGTACAGATACGTACCGCTCTTCCGGAGCAGGCGGCCAACACGTCAACAAGACGGACTCGGCGGTACGCATCACTCACATCCCGAGCGGTATCGTCGTCGAGTGCCAGGAAGAGCGCTCCCAGCACAAGAACCGCTCCAAGGCGATGTCCCTGCTGAAAGCCCGCCTCCTCGCGTCCGAGCAGGAGAAGCAGCAATCCGAGCAGGCGCACTCGCGCCGCCTGCAGGTCGGCAGCGGCGACCGGTCGGAGCGCATCCGCACGTACAACTTCCCGCAGGGCCGCGTTACCGACCACCGCATCAATCTCACGCTCTACAAGCTGGCGCAGATCATGAACGGCCAACTCGACGAGTTGCTCGACGCCCTCCATCAGGAGCACCAGGCGGAGCTGCTGGCTGCGGAGGAGTGATGACCGAAGCGCGCGGCGCATGAATAGTTCGGACCTGGTCGTAGACAGCGTCACCGGGGTTGACGTTGTCCTGCGGCTGGCGGGTCCCGGCGCGCGCGCCTACGCCTTTCTCATCGACTGGTTCATCCGCGCAATCCTTTTCGTCGCGTGGTACGTCGTCGCCGCACTCATTTACAACGGCGGCTGGAGCTTCAGCGCTCCCTTCAATCCGAACGCATCATGGTTCGTGTTCGTTGTAACACCGGCGGCGACAATCTACTTCCTCTATCACGTCGTCCTCGAGATCGCGATGCACGGCCGGACGCCAGGCAAACGCATGGCCGGCGTACATATCATCACGCGAGACGGCGGCGTCCCGGGTATTGGTGCCTTGCTAACTCGTAACGTGTTTCGACTCGTCGACAGTCTTCCCATTTTCTACGGCGTTGGGCTCGCAACGACTATGCTGACACGGGATAACATCCGTGTAGGCGACATGGCGGCCGGCACACTGCTGGCATACGACCGGGCTGACGTCGCGCTCTTAGAGCAGGTAAAGACCGCTTCCCTGTCAGCGCACGATGAAGCGCTCAAAGTAGCGCTTCTCCAGCGCTCCGAGCTGTGGAAAACCGCGTCGGTACGGGCGCATCGCCTCGCTAGCGAACAGGCGGATGACGCGACGGATGCGGCGCGGATGGCAGACGACTACCGCCTCTTGGCTCATGATCTAGCCCGTGTTCGTCGCCTCATGCCGAACACCCGAACCCGTGAGTATCTCGAAGCCGCCTACGCCCGGGCGCACGCCACACTTCACCGCGGTGCCTGGCATCCGGGTTACGCCCTCCTCACCTTATTCCGCGACGAGATTCCCGCAGTGGCGAGCTGGCTCAAACCCCACATCATCTGGGCAACGTCGATTTTCCTTTTGACGGTGTCTGCCGGCTACTGGATGGTGCACACGTACCCGGACCTGATCGGTCTGTTCGCCTCCCCGGATCTGGTCGCGACGGTCGAGCGCGGACAGCTCTGGACGGATGGCATACTGAACGTGGTGCCTTCGTCCGTTCTCTCGCTACAGATTCTCACCAACAACATCGTGGTGAGTCTGTTCGCCTACTGCGCGGGGTTTCTCTTCGGCCTCGGCACTCTTTACATCCTGGGCCTGAATGGCCTGATGCTGGGTGCGGTCTTCGCATTCACGGGCCTGTACGGACTCGGCGACGATCTGTTCCGCTTCATCGTGGCGCACGGCTGCGTCGAGATCTCGGTGATGTGCCTTTCCGGAGCCGCCGGCGCGGCTGTCGGTGAGGCGCTCATCCGTCCGACCCACCCGAGCCGCATGGAATCGTTCCGAGTCGCCGCGCTACGCTCTGGAAAACTGCTGCTAGCCTGCGTAGTGCTGCTCATAGGATCCGGAATTATCGAGGGTTACGTCTCGCCCAACCCGCGTTTCCCGCTGTGGTCGCGCATCGTCATCGGAGTCGTCTATTGGCTGTTCATGCTCGCGCTGCTGCGCGGTTGGCTATTTCGGGGCCGCCGCCGTCACCTAGACACGCCGGTTGCGACGCAGCGTTTCATACTCCGCCAACACGGCTCTCTCGAGTAACTCCTCGGAAGCTACGATCACAGGCGCCCCAAGTCGTCTCAACAGCGATCGCTGCAAAGCCGCTCGCGCCTCATGCTCCTGCGCGGCAAGCGCGACCCATGGATCGCCCCATTCGCGCGCTTCACTGCCGGCGAACGCCGCTATTTCAGGGCTGCGCACCCCTGCCACGACGACGAGATGCGGCGGCGACAGGAGTCGCACGGCCCGAGCCAGCGGATTCGCCGCATTCACATCATCGAGGTCGGTCAGCAGAACAATGAGACTTCGGTGTTTGAGCATGCCGCGAATGCGGACAGCGGCCGCGATCGGATCGGATTCGGCGGACTCCACGGACACCCGCTCGAGCGTGCGCCTGATTCGAGTCACGGCAGGCAGACCGCGGGCCGGAGCACACGCCGCCAGCGATCGGTCCGAAAACACCATCAAGCCGATACGGTCGTCATTAGGGGTGGCGAGTTCCGCGAACCGCGCCGCGACGTTGGCGTAAAGGCCGAACCGATCGAGGCGTCCAGCCCGCGCCCGGCTGAAGCGGCCGGCGTCAATTGCAACGAGTATGTCGAGATGCTGGTCCTCGCTGAACTCACGGGTGATGAGGTGACGCGCACGCGCCGTCGCCTTCCAGTCGATTCTAGCCAGAGGATCGCCTTGTATGTAGCTGCGCAACTGATGCAACTCAGCCCCCGCGCCCACCACGCGGCGCGGACGCGCGCCGGCCGGATTGCCACGTGGCCGACTACCGGCCGCGCGCATAGTGTCGGGAGTGACCGAGATCTGGCCCGACGGGTAAAGGTCTTTCGACCACCATGCGAGCCCAAGTGCACCTAGCATGCGTGACGGCAATGTCAGCCAGGATTGAAGTCCGAGCCGAATCGGCACAAGGATGAATGAGTCACGACCGACACCACGGGCAGGCGCGATCACCCTGCGTACGTGCATGAGAGGTTCCAATCCGCCCGGCATCACCGGGGCGTACTCCACGGCAACGTCCCGCGAAGATTTATTATGAAAAGCGAAAGCTGCCGGCTGCTCACGGCCGAGGAAGGCGCGCGCTGCGGTCTCGACGCCCGCGGCGATCTCGACCTTGCGCACGCTGAAACCCTCGAATGCAAGCCCCAACAGCAGCAACGCCGCCGGCAGCCGCCACAACCCGGCGAGCCCCGGATCGCTGGACCAGACACCGGCGATCGCCAACACGGCTGTCAGCAAGAGCAGAATGTAGGCGCGCTGCGCGAGGTGCATCTGTCAGCCTTTACCAATCACTCAACGCGGCACAGGCGTTTCCGCAAGCAGGCTGCGCACGACGTCGATATCCGTCGACCCCTCGAGGGCCGCTTCAGGCGTCAGTACGAGGCGATGGGCTATTACCCAGATTGCCGCCTCCTTCACATCGTCCGGTGTCACAAAGTCCGCACCCCGCAGGCCGGCCGTGATCCGCGCGGCCTTCAACAGAGCGAGCGCACCACGCGTCGACAGGCCGAGCGACAACCTCGAATGCTGTCTGGAGGCAGTGGCAAGATCCAACACGTACGCCAACAGCCCATCGGCAACATGAATCCGCTCAGCTTCCTCGCGAGCGCGTGTCAACAGCGACCTGTCGAGCACCGCCACGCCCTCCATGATGGCTTGTGCCGCCGTGAACATCCCACCGTAGCGGGTCAGAATCTCCTTTTCCGCATCACGTTCCGGATAGTCCACGTCGATTCTCAGCAGGAAACGGTCGAGCTGCGACTCCGGCAAGGGATACGTCCCTTCAAACTCGCGCGGATTCTGCGTTGCCAGGACGAGAAAATCGGCTGGGAGCGGGAATGCCGCACGCTCAACGCTCACCTGCCGTTCCTCCATTGCTTCGAGCAACGCGGATTGCGTTTTAGGTCCCGCACGGTTGATCTCATCGACCAGCACTACGTCGGCGAACAAGGGACCGGGCCGAAAGACGAAATCGCGCGCCGACTCATCGAAAACATGAATCCCAATGATGTCGCTCGGCATGAGGTCCGAAGTCCCCTGGATACGCTTGAACTCGCCTCCCAGCGCCCGTGCAAGTGTCTTCGCGAGCAAGGTCTTGCCAAGACCCGGCGCACCTTGCACGAGTACATGGCCGCGGGCGACCAACGCTATGACGAGCGCGCGGATCGACGCATCCGCACCGACGACGACGCGACCCAACTCGCGCATAAGCAGTGACTCGAGCTGCTGGATGGCTGCGCTCATATCGTTAGTTGCCTGTCGACTTTTAGAATGAGGTTATGCAAGCGTCCCAGCGGCACCGGACGCGCCGCGTTCGCGTCAGCGTACCAGTCCCTGAGCTGCCGGATATCCGCACGGGCGATTTCCGAATGGCTTTCGAGAACCCCCCATGGCGGATGCCCCTTCTCCCGGCTCGGGGGCAACCGCTCGCCAATGCGACGGAAGAAATGCTCGAACAACCTGCGCGCGCCTGCATCGGAGCTAAGCACACGTGCGAGGAATCCTCCCGTCGTTCGAACCAGGTCGGCTTCCCGCGGCGCGAGTAGCGGGCCTCGACCCACGGGCATACGCAGCCTCGTGGATCCAAGGACCCAGCACAGCCACAAGGCGGCAACGATACCAACCGTCGCATAGAGCCGGCGATCCTTGTAGAACTTCGCCGGATCGTACGTGGCCCCCAGTCCCTGATGTACATCGTCGAACAGCACGGTGCCACCCAAACCCACGGTCGTGCCTACGATGTTGGCCAGCAAGCGCGCATTGTCCGCAAGTCCGAGTGCCCGATTCGTAAACAGCGATCCGAGTCCGCTCACGATAATTCGCCCGTTCCCGAGCGGGCGCGTCCATAACACGCCCTCCCCTGTCTCCCGCTCACTGGCGAGCGAGAGAACGAATCCGTCGTAGGGTACCTTCACGGTCCAGGCTTGCGACGGATAATCCGACAACGCCACAGCCTCGAGCACGCCATTGAAATACGCGTGCGCCCGGTTCGGAACGAGCGTGCCAACTTGAGGTCGTGAGAAAGCTCTGGCGCCTGCCATCAGGCGTGCACCCACATCCCGAGCATCGGCCTTACCTTTCGACGCCGCCACCGCAGGCGGCGCAGCATTCGCACGTCTGACCGATCTGGCTGGATCCGGGATGCGCCCCTCCCGACTCCTGACCGTTTCGAACTCCAGACCCGTCAACAGACTCAAATCGCCCGAGGCAAGCCCCCCAAGCGCGAACGCCCAGTCGGGATTGTCCGACAGGGCGGCGAGTACCAAGAGGGTGTTGCCGGAGCGAACCCAGTTAGCGAGCGGACGGAATTCCTCCGTCTTGAAGGCCGTCGTGGCAGGCAACGTCACGACCAGCAGGTTGCCTGTCGGTCGCAACCCAGGCCGGGCTACCAGCCTGTCAAAGCGCTCCCGAAGCGACATCGTGCGGATCTGCTCCTTGTCCAGCCAGGCCATCGCGCCGTGATAGCCGTTACCGCGCCTTTCTTGCGATGTCGGCCGCGGAACGTGGCTGCGCCCGCCTCCTCCTCCGTCACCGCCCATGAAAATCGCCAAAAACAGAGCGAGAGCGCCAAGTGCGCACGCAGACGTTATGAGCCGCTCTTTCATGAGCGTTCGGATTCGAGGTCGGAGGCGCGCGCGGCAATCCGTTCGAGCAGCTTGCGTCCGCCTTCGAGAGCCGACTCTATGTTGTCAGTCGGAACTTCTACATCGGAGAACCGCAAGCGCTCGGATGCCAGGGCAAGCTCCGCAAGCCGTTCGCGGTCTCTTTCATCCGGCAACCGCGCGGCGCGCGCCAACTCGCGAACCGTGAGCCCGCCCGCAGGCGGTAGGCAACTCTCTTCGGTGAGCCGTGCGGCGATCAGCTCGAGCAACAAACGCGGCTTGTGTCGGAACGCTGCCGTTTCAATGTCGTTCCGGGTGAGGCCGTCACGCCGGGTCGTCGCGAGGCCGAGACGAGCGGCTTGACGACCCCGCCTGGCGAACGCACCGCCGGAACGCAATTCGTTCCAGACGATGAGGCCGGCCAACACCACGACGAGTGCGAGGGCGGCATAGGAGACCAGCTCGATGACGGCCTGCGACAGGCCGATTTGCGCGACCAGGCGAGTGAGCCAGCCGCCATCTGCTGTCTCCTCACGTCGTTCGAAGGCAGTGCGCAGCCATGCCTTGGTGCGAGCCCACCACCCGTTGCGGTCGTGGCTCCTGTGATCAAGACTCGCAAGGACGCCGCGCAGTTGTTCGACCCTTGGCGTGCGCGCCGTCGTCTGAGGCGCCAGCTCGCGGGCGACCAGAACGCGAAGCTCTCGCAGGCTGCCGGCGGAGAGATCGTTGCCGGGTCGCTTCCAGTCGCGCGGCAGCCAGGCCGCCCAGCCGCTGTGGTCGAGGCCGCGGACGAGCTCCGGACAACGTGCCGCAATTCGCTCGTAACCGATATCGATGTCGGTGTTCAGCCGGGCTGTACAGGAATCGATCGTGCCCAGTACATCCTGCCCGGCGGCGATCGGTACCGCCGCCGAGGTCATCAGGATGAGCAGAGCCGTCAACCCAACCGGTCGGCCGCTGCCCGTCATGATTCAGTCGACCGCCATGCCGACACTGTGCTGCTGCAGATCGAGACCCTCTCTGCGCACGCGCAGATCGCCATAAGCCGCGAGCAGCAGCGCCCCGAAAAACGGCGCCGCCAGCGCGCCCAGGGCGCTCAAAACCACCTGCAGTACGGCGGTCATGACGGCAATGTCGACGCCGATCGCTGGAACGATGATCGGAATGATCATGGCGATCACCACGCCGAACGCGATGATTACCGCGAACCCTACCGCGTAGACGGTGGCGGCACGCCACCAGTTACGAAAGACGAGCCGAGCACTATAGCGAACCGCGCCGAACGCCCCTTCACCTGCAAACAGCACCGCGGGCCAGGTACAGGACAGCATCACGCCGAGATACAGGCTCAGCGCGAGAGCCGCCACCGCCACCGGGGTCCGGTACAGCAACGGCACCACCTCGAGCAAAGCGAATTCACCCCGGACCGCCACCAGGACGAGCAGCGAGATGGTCAAGAAAGGCAGCAGCCGGCGCCGCGTTTCGCCAAAGTCGAAAGCGTCGGCCGTCGGCATGTGCTCGACGATCGCCCGCTGACGGAGCAACTGCGCACACCACGCGATGAGCATTATCAGGATGCCGACGATGTAGAGCGCCGTCCAGACGGAAT
>JAQGOG010000050.1 GCA_028293765.1 Gammaproteobacteria bacterium | reverse complement strand
ACAGCCGCTGCGAGGTCAGCAGTGGAAAGGCCTCAAGCCGTGCCTGAATGATCGCCTTGTATGGATCCAGCTGCGTGGGCACCGGCGGCCTCGCTCGGTAGCGGACCTCTTGACTGTCCAGGTCCCGGTCCAACTGCCCCGTCTCAATCCAGTGATAGACCGTGCGGCGGCTCGTCCCGAAGCGCTTCGCCAGCTCGCTCTTACTCACCCCTTGCTCCAGATAGTGGCGCAACAACACTCGCGTCTCCCGTGTATCTGATGTGGCCCCGCTTTCACGGACTCCTTACAGTAAGCGTTCGAGGAGTCTGTTATGGCCAAGTCAAAGACTGCGAAACGGTACACGCGGGAATTTCGCGAGCAGTTGGTGAAGCTGCATCGCGGCGGCCGGAGCATTCCCGAGCTGTCGCGCGAATTCGGCCCCTCACCCTGGACCATTGCGTTGTGGGTCAAGCAGGACGATCGTGACGCCGGCCGCGGTGCTGGCGGCCTGACCAGGAGCGAGCGCGAGGAGCTGACGCAGCTGCGTCGAGAGAATAAGCGGCTGAAGATGGAGCGAGAGATTCTCGCAAAAGCCACGGCCTGGTTCGCGCAGGAGACGACGAATTCGAAGCGATCTTCGGATTCGTGAGAGCAAACCAGGACACCTTTCCGGTGGGTGTCATGTGCCGGTTGCTGCAGGTCTCCACGAGCGGCTTCTACGACTGGCGCGATCGTCCGATGTCGCGCCATGCCTGCAAGGATGTGGAGCTGACCGCGTTGATTCATACCGCGTACGAGCGATCTCATCGCACCTATGGAGCCCGGCGCGTTCTGGCGGAGTTGCGCGAGGCCTACGGCGTGCGGGTCGCACGCAAGCGGGTGGCGCGCCTGATGCGCCGAGCCGGTCTGCAAGGAGTGCAGAAGCGCAGATTCCTGTGCACGACGCGCAGCGGCACACCTGAGCGCTGGGCGCCGGATTTGGTGGATCGGAATTTCGTCGCCGATCGGCCAGACGCGCTGTGGGTTGCAGACGTGACCTACGTGCCGACCCTCGCGGGCTTTTTGTACCTGGCGGTAGTGCTCGATGTGTTTTCGCGTCTGATCGTCGGGTGGGCGATGAGCGATCGCCTGCAAAGCCAACTCGTGTCGACGGCGCTTGAGAGAGCCTACGCGCAACGGCTGCCTCGCGGTGTAATTCACCATTCTGATCATGGTAGCGAACCTGGGTTCAGCTGGTCGTCGCAACACTGCCTTGGTTTGCCTGATCTAACATTTTACGGGTCTTCACCGCAGATCAGTCTGACGCGTATGCGGCAGAAGGCCGAGCTCGATTCGGAGCGGAGCATAACACCTCGTTAAGCGCCTCGGCTGGTGTACGCCATTCGAGCGTTTTACGGGGCCTGGTGTTGAGCGCAAGTGCAACGGTAGCAAGGTCTGTGGCGCTGTGCACACTCAGATCTGTGCCTTTTGGGAAGTACTGTCGCAGTAATCCGTTGGTATTCTCGTTTGTGCCACGCTGCCATGGACTTTGCGGATCGCAGAAGTAAACCTTCAGCCCCGTGTCGATTCGCAGACGCGCGTGCTGGCTCATTTCTGCGCCTTGATCCCACGTCAGCGACTGCCGGAGTTGCGCGGGGAAGGAGGCCATTGTGCGTGCGATCGCGTCGCGAACCGCCTCAGCGCCATGGCCCGCGAGTGCAGGCCCGTTGTGCGCACGCGGGCGAAGACCATGCTCGGGCAGAGGCGGCAGATGAAGCAAGAGAGTGTACCGAGTCGTGCGTTCTACCAAGGTGCCGATCGCCGAACTGGCTAACCCCAAGATGAGATCACCCTCCCAGTGGCCTGGCACCGCGCGATCCAACACCGTCGCGGGTCGTTGACTAATCAGGATCTCGGGCGTGACGAAGGACTTGCCTCGTCCGCGGGTGCGTGCCCGCGGGACGCGCAGCGCGCGGCCAGTGCGCAGGCATGCCGTCAGCTCCCGGCGCAGCGCGCCGCGCCCCTGTACGTACAGCGCCTGATATATCGCCTCGTGACTGATACGCATGGAAGTGTCACTGGGAAAGTCGAGTGGTAGACGGTGGGCGATCTGCTCCGGGCTCCAGGCCCGAGCCCACCGCCGATGCTGCCGTCGGCCGTGCCGCCGGCCCTTCCACGGCACCACCGGACCCCGGATCGCCGCCCCGCTCGGCGCCAAGACTCTGCCAGCCAACCGGTCCTGCACATACCGCCTGAGCGCCGCGTTGATCGCCAGTTTAGCCGGCTTTGGGCGACGAGCCGCGCGCTCCGCATGCCATTGCGCAGTCGTTGCGCGGTACTCAAGGCCACCGCTGCGTGTGGCGGCATTGCGGCGCAACTCCCGCGAGATCGTCGCGGCTGCGCGCGCCAGTTGGCGCGCGATCTGGCGAACCCCATGGCCCTTCGCGCGTTCAATGGCTATCTGTTCACGCTCCGAGAATGACAGGTATCGCCCCGACAGCGGTGGCGTCGACGGCCGTAAATGCGATGGCGCCATACCTCCAGCCTCCCGAAACCATCGTCCCCCAACCGGTGACGATACCCCAGCAGCCACTGCCGCGTCCTCGCTGGACATCCCCGCCGCAATCCCCAGCCAGAACTGCTGTCGTATCGGCCGCATCCCAGTTCCCGGCCGGCCTGGCGAGTACAACTTCGCCGGTCCTGAACGATCTGATCGCCGTCTTCGTACCATCATCGCAACCTCCATCGTTGAAGTGTTGCAACGACCGTTTGAATCCGCCGAATACACCGCAATTGCTTTCGGTAGCCACTGCAAGGAGCTTGCCGTGCGGCCCTCGATGGGCAGCGTTGGAGACTGTTTCGACAACGCGATGGCGGAGAGTTTCTTCGCCAGTCTGGAATGTGAGGTGTTGGATCGAAATAGCTTCCAGACTCGAGACGAAGCACGCTCGGCCATCTTCGCTTGGATCGAGGGTTGGTACAATACTCACCGCAGGCATTCTTCGCTCGGGTACCTTTCACCGAAGGAGTTCGAAAGGCGCTTCATCTAGAAATCACGCGCGGGCCTTCTGCATACGCGGCAGACCGCACTGCTGCGCAGCCCGATGGGGTATAGACTGAAGAGGAGGATCAGAGCCGGAAATTACAAACTCAAGATCGTCCGTGGAAACGGGGCCACCCCAATCCATGGCGATGCGCTCCTGAAGCCTCATCGCCAAGCTGACCCGGCGGTTCTCCCGCCGTCAACGAGTGTGCAATTTTCCCCCGCCGCTTCTGTGCAATTTACGGGCGCCGCCTACAGCAAGCGCGTGGCAACTCGAGCTGCGGCTTCGAGGCTGGCGCTAATCGCTCAGCGCATAAGGCCGAAAGGCCCATAGCGCGATGACCTGCGCTGTCCCGGAACTTCCTTCCCCCGGAACCAGAACGGATATCAACCCGAGCGTGGATTTGCATCGGACCGCCCTCTGATGAACCGGCAACGGACCGAGGGCCGCTAACGACGTGCTTGAGCCCGCTCATCCAGCAATTGCGAGCCCCTCAACTAACCTTCAGTGAACGGGTTTAGTAGCCGAGCACCCGTCGGTGCGTAGTGCGCGGTATTGCGAGTCACCACAGTCAGATCGTTAATGAGGGCGGTGGCAGCAATTTGTTTGTCGAGTGGGTTTTCGCGGTTCGGCACGCGCAGCCGCCCCCAAATCTCCGACGCCTCCTGATCGAACGACAAGATCGCATCGTCAAATCGATCTATTACGCTATTCAGCCAGCGCTCCAGCACACGTGCCTGCGGCTCATCGCAATCAATGATAGCACTACAACGCAAAAGCCTTCTCGATGGTGGTCCGGATCAAAAATCCTGGCAAAATAGTATACGGAGGGCCACCGCACCATGAACGCTGAAGAACCGATCGACGGCAGCACAGCGACGCCCGCAGAATTGCGGCGCGCAGGCGTTGCCGCGTTGGTAAAAGCACTGGCCCGATCGGGGACCGGTAGCGGCTCTCGTCACCTCCGTTTTGAATCAAGGCGCATTTCTTGCGTCCGATGCGTCAGGCGCCCTGCCAGCGCATCGACCTGAACAGCCTCGCCGCAGCTCGCCCCGAGCCATCTTGGATATCGATATCGCCCCGCGCTCTCCGGCCCCCCCTGTGCAACCGGCCGTCCTGTGCTTCGCCCGCGTGGGGGATATGGTGATGCTCACCGCCATGCTCCATTTCCTGCATCACCGCTACCACCGGCCATGCCAGGTCATCAGCTCGGACGCCTTTAACAGCGCCGTCTTGGAAGGCAATCCCGACGTGGCGAAGTTCTGGTCCGTAGGCCGGTACATCCCCTTCCCGCTCAGATTCGAGTGGCCGCGTCTGGCGCGGGCGCTACGCGAGAGTCACCCGGGCCCAATCTACGTTTGCGAGCATCACCATCGCCAGCTCCCGCGTATTCGCCGGATGCTCGCATTCAGCGGCGTCGATCCGGCTCGTTGTGTCTTCATCGCGGAAAAGCCGGGCACCGTGCATCACTCTGTCGACCGCCTCATTCATTTCGCGAAACAAACACCGGCGGCGCTGCGCGCGTCGGACTACCCGTTGCCGACAACAAACGCCGCGTGGGCGCCGAGACTGCGCGTGCTCGATTCCGACCGTGTCGAGTTGGCTGGGTGGCTGCGCAGCGAGGGCTGGGCCGGGCGGCAGCTCATCCTGGTGCAGCCGGGCAACCACCGCAGCATGAGTAGGAAACGCCGCCGGTGGGAACGACGCAAGACTGACGACAAGGCCTGGCCGATGGAGCGCTGGGCGGCTCTGCTGCACAAGGTGCACGAGCGTATGCCCGATGCACTGATCATGCTGCGCGGCTCGGATAAGGAGACCGCGATGCTTGAGCGCATCCGCGCGGCGGCGGCCCTCGACTCGGTAGTCGTCGTGGGCATTGGGTTACGGCGGCTGTTCGCGCTCTGCGAAGCCGCTCATAGCATGATCTCGGTGGATACCGGCCCCGCGCACGCGGCGGCAGCCCTGGGTTTGCCGCTGGTTGTCATGTATGGCGCCCAGGAACAGCGCTGCTGGTTGCCACGCAGTCTGTCGGGCTCGCCCGTCATCGGTGTCGGTGGCGCGCCCCATTCGGTACGCACGGACCAGATTCCGGTGGATGCCGTCTTCGACGCATGGTGCGGGTTTCTCACGCTCATCGAAGTATCACCCCGAAGAGCGCACGCGACCTCAACGCACGAAGCCGACGTCGCGTTGCTGCGCCAAATGTGAGCGCGGCGTCCTTACAGTTATTAAAAGCGAGAGCTCGGCCACAGCAGTGCGGCTTCGAGCGCCGCGCGCTTAAGAACTCGACATCTCCCGTCCGCTCGGTCGAGGCCATCTCAAACCGTGCGCCGGATCTCCTGATCGCGCACCTGGACAGTTTGCTGACCAACCCCGAGGGTCTCAGCGCGCTCTCAGCGTTTTTGGCATCGTCGAGCGGCGTCAGAGGACAACTCAGGAGCCGTTCAGCTCACGACGTACCGGACTACGTCTTGCTATGCTTGTTATCTATTCCGGCTAGGGGGCCGGCATCGCCCTCCTCGCGCATATGCGCAAAGGTGATGATCGCGCGATGAGATTGCTGTTTGCGGAATCTAGCACGCGCGGTTACGGAACCGAGCAGCACATCGCGGCTCTCGCAACTGCAATGGCGCGACGCGGCCACGACGTGCGGTGCCTGGCGAGCACCAGCAGTCCGGTCGAGAGCCTGCTGCGCGGGGCCGGGGTGCCGACCGTGTCGGTGCGCGCCGGACATACCCGCGCGCTGCGCATGGCGGCGTCGCTGCTGCTCACGACCTGGCGGCAGCGACCGGAGTGGCTGATTTCGAACGATCCGCGCTTCTATCAAATGTTCATTGTCCTGCGTAGTTTCTCCGGCGCGCGGACCGCTATCTTCCGACACTGGCACGATGTACCCTGCACGAGACGCTCGCGTAAACTGTTGGCGCGGCAGGCCGACCGGTTCATATTGGTTTCCGAATTCCAGCGCGAGGATTACCGCCGCCAGGGAATGGAGGTTGAGCGCGCATCAATACTCTATAACCCAATCGATACCGAGCGCTTCAGGCGCTCGCCCGAGACGCGCGCAAGCACCCGATCGCGATTCGGCATACAGGAATCCGAGACTCTCGTCGGTTATGTTGGGAGGATACTTGGCGAGAAAGGGGTCTTCACGCTGTTTGAGGCCTCCGCGCGATTTCTCGCCGAGGCACCCGGAGCACGCATGCTGTGGGTCGGGGACGGCGAGTGCACGATGGAGTTGCGATCCAGAATTCACGCCTCGGCCCAGCGAGCCCTCCACATCTTATCCGGATGGGAGCCCGACATGTCGGCGATCTATCCGGCGCTCGATATCCTCGTCGTACCGTCGTTGTATCCCGATCCTTTCGGACGAGTCTCTGTCGAGGCGCAAGCCACCGGCGTACCCGTGGTCTGCAGCACCGCCGGCGGACTTCCGGAAACCCTGTTGCCCGGTGTAACGGGACTCCTGGTGCCACCCACGGACAGCGTCGGCCTCGGAAACGCGGTGTTGGGTTTGATCCGCGATCGTGCTCTGCGTCGGGACATGGGCAACGCCGCGACGAGCTGGGCACGGTCGCGGTTCGGGTTCGACACTATCGCGCGAGACTTTGAGACGTTGCTCGAACGGTAGCCGTGAGCCTTCCATGGGGCTTGATCGACAACCGTCCATTCCTGCGCTACATGCAGGGCTATGGGTTATGCCTCTGGCGCCTGCAACAATTTGAGGATGGCGTGTGGCTGTTGGAATTCACGATCCCGCCTAGCGATGAGAACCTGCCGATGCAGGTCAGAGCCGCATGCCAAGCCAGATTACCGCCTCAGAAGATGCCCGCCCTGGACTCGTTGGCAGCTCTATTACGGTGAGCGAGCTCATCATCAAATATCGATCTGATGGCCGAAACCGCCGCTGGATCTGCCGAGCTCAATACTGACATCTGGGCCTCAAGATGCCGTAGCACAACAGTTTCGACGGCGACAGTTGTTGCCGCTATGGAAGGTCGTCCGCAGAACCCAGTAACCAGACCCAGGACAAAGCCACCAACACCACAGAGCCAGTCGCTCCGACAACGGGGCCGGCCACGTCGGGTAAGCTCAGATGCGAAGATCGCGCGGTGCCGCTTCTCGTGGTCAAGAAACCCGCGCAATTCAGACTTCAGATCGGACTTGCGCCACCAACAAGCGAGTAACTGCGCCCGATAAATGTTGACCGCGCCATGCTCACCAGCATGGTTGACCTTGATGACTCGGTCTCCCAGCGTCTCGTCAGCAGCTAACCGCGCGATTACTTCCATGGTACGCACTTTAAACAGCCACCCTCGCCGCCGCTAAGATGCGGTTTCTGAAACCAGCACTCCGAGCTGGCGCTCAAGTTCTGGCAGAGAGGATTGGACCGTATGCCAGACGATGCTCAGGTCAATGTCAAAGTAACCGTGTGCCATACGGTTGCACATGCCGCGCCCGCGCGCCAGATAGGCGAGCCAGCGGCCCACCAAGCCATAGTCCGGCGGAGGAATGCCGAGCAGCCCCTTCCGGGCAGCTGCCCAGATGTCCATCACCGACGTCGCGCCTGCCCCGGTCAGAAGAGCGCACGCCAGATAGTCCACCGCCTCAGGCACTCGCTACCTCCTTCAGCGCGGCTGACGCAGACGGCGCTCGAGCGCCGACCATCCAGCAGGCAGCGGTAAAGCGGACTGCAGCTCCGTGCACATAGGGATCAAAGGCGCCGCGGACCGTTTCGATGACCTGCGTGCGAGTCCGCTCGTCCGCCTCTTGAAGGATCAGGCCGACGGGACCGAGCCGGCTCAGGTAACGGACCAACTCCTTCTCGGGCAGGGTGCAGGCAACATCGATCGGCCGGATGTCGATCTCGGCCCAGCCGCTCTCCTCCAGGATGGTGTAGAGCCGGCGCCGGTCCGCGAAGGCGAACTGCCCCGGCGCGCTCGGCCGGCGGGCGGGGAGGTTCGGCAGGAGCGGTGCCGCGGCGCGCTCGGCCGTCGTCATGAACGGATTTTCCGCAGCACTCCGCCACGCGACGAACCGGAACTCGGCGTTGTCCCTTGCGGCGCGCCGCAGGTTCGCAAAGGCCCGGACAGGGTCGTCGAAGAACATGACGCCCAAGCGCGAAATGATCATGTCGAAGCTTGCGGGCTCGAAGGAGTGGCTCTGTGCGTTGGCATGGATGAAGCTTGCCGGCGTGCCTTCCCGTTCGGTGCGGGCCCGGGCGGCGGCGAGCATCGGATCCGAAATGTCGATGCCGATGCAGCGGCCCTTCGCGCCGAGCAGCCGCGCGACGGCGCGCGTTGTGCTGCCCGTGCCGCAGCCGACGTCGAGCACCCGGCCTGCGGATCCGGCGGAAACCGCTTCGACGAGCCGGTCTTCGAACGGTTTGAACATTTGGTCGAGCAACTCCTGCGCCTCCACCCAGGCGCGTCCGGCGAGGCCGTTCCAAAGTGCCGTCTGCTCGTCATCGGTCTGGTGCGTGACATCCATGATCGTCTCCTTTTACTTGTCTTCACGAAGCGGAAGCCGCACTGTGCCACTTCAAGTCGACTTGAGGTCAAGAGGGTGAGAGACTTGGACATCACTGAGGTGGTGCAGCTGTCCGGCGTTCCGGCCTCGACGCTGCGGTTCTATGACGAAAAGGGGCTGATCGCCTCTGTCGGCCGGCGGGGCCTGCGCCGTGTGTTCGATCCCGGCGTGCTGGAACGGCTGGCGCTGATCGCGCTGGGGCGCGCCGCCGGCTTCTCGCTCGATGAGATCGCGCTCATGTTTGCGCCGAACGGGCGGCCGCGCATCGACCGGCAGATGCTCGCGGCCAAGGCGGAGGAGTTGGACAGGACGATCCGCAAACTGAGCGCCATGCGCGACGGCCTGCGGCACGCTGCTGCCTGCCCCGCACCGAGCCACATGGAATGCCCCACCTTCCGTCGTATTGTGAGGGCCGCCGCGTCTGGCGCTATTGGAGCGCGAAGGAAGAGGACTCCGCAGCTGCCAAAGGACTAGTTCCAGGCGCATCAATTGCATTCGGGGCGTTCGCTGTCTCGATAGTCTGGCTGAGAAAGTCCGTAGATTTACGGGTAGTAGCTGAGTAGCTGGCCGAAACTGGATTCTGGGTTCGCTGAGTAGATGCATTGACCGCATTGAAATCGTCTGACCGGAGGGAACCGTGAAGCGAATTGTGGTGATCGGCGCTGGCTTCGCCGGACTATGGAGCGCGCTCGGCGCGGCACGAAAACTCGACGAACTACGCATACCCAGCGACCAGGTTGAGGTGGTCACAGTCAATGCCAGTAACTATCACAGTATCCGGGTGCGGAATTACGAGAAGAACCTCGATGAAACCCTGGTACCTCTATCCGATGTTCTGGCCCCGGCGGGTGTGAACTGGATTGAGGGCGTCGTATCCAGCGTAAATGCCAACAAGGGCAACGTAACCGTCAGCACGCAGACGGGAACGAAGTCACTGGAATATGACCGGCTTGTTATCGCGCCAGGCAGCAAGCTCGTCCATCCCGCCATACCAGGGCTGGCTGAACATGCTTTCGACGTAGACACCTATGAGGGTGCGAGAAGACTTCAGCAGCACATGTCTGCGTTATCTTCCGCCCCGGCGTCGGCGGGCCGCTACACGGTAGTCGTCGTAGGTGCGGGTCTTACCGGTATAGAGGTAGCGGCTGAACTCCCGTCCAGGCTGCGCAGCGTCGTTGGTGACAGGGAGCGCGATGTCATTCGCGTCATCCTCGCGGACCGTACGGCGAAGATCGGGCAGGAAATGGGTGGTGCACAACCCGTGATCGAACTTGCGATGAAAGAACTTGGCGTTGAACTGATGCCCAACGTGGAGTTGAAAACAGTGGACGGCGGTGGCGTCGTGCTCGGAAATGGCGGCCGGATTGATGCGGCTACTGTCATTTGGTGCGGCGGAATGCGGGCG
>JAQGOG010000047.1 GCA_028293765.1 Gammaproteobacteria bacterium | reverse complement strand
CGTTCAAGCGGGAGACGGCCTATACGAAGTTGGGTTTTGACCTCACGAGCGATACGACGGTTTTCGTGTCCGCCAACTACGGTCACTTTGCTTTCCGCGGGCAGGGTGCGCCGCCGACGAGCATCGGCCCGATCGTGATCGGGGTGGACAATCCCTACCTGCCGGCCTCGATCCGAGACCAGATGGTGGCAAATAGCCTCCCCACGATCACCCTGGGGAAGGTCTTTTCGACCGTCGGGGCCAACTATTCCAACCAGGCGAACGACACCTGGCGCGTGGCGGCCGGCGCGGCCGGCAAGATATTCGGCGACTGGAACTGGAGCGGCCATGCCGCCTACGGGCAGACGCGGGAAGACTATCGCTTCAACGGCATTTACGTCGCGAACATTCTGGCGGCGGCCGATGCGGTCGCCGGACCCAACGGGGCGGCCACCTGCGCGCCGCTGGCGGGCAATCCCAACCTCGATCCGAACCTGATGACTCAGGTGCAGGCGGGTTGTGTACCGTTCAATATATTCGGGGTCAGCTCCCCCGCAACCAATCCGGCGGCCTACCGGTATATGTTTCAGGTCATCAACTCCGTGCAGCGGATCAGTCAGGCATCGGCAGGCGTGAATCTGAACGGTTCCCCCGTATCGGACTGGGCCGGCCCTGTCGAGCTCGGAGTCGGACTGGACTACCGGCACGACCTGCTCAATGTCGCATCGGATCCCATCGGCGCTGCGGGTTACTATCTGACCTCGGGCCAGGCCAACTACAGCGGCAGCAACTACGTGAAAGAGGGTTACGCCGAGCTGGGCATTCCCCTGGCCAGAAACGCTGCGCCCTTCGTCAAGGCCATCGATCTGAATCTCGCCGCCCGCTTTACGGACTACCAGATCGAAGGCGCGGTGTGGACTCATAAATTCGGGCTGACGTACGACATCAACGACACCTGGCGGCTGCGCGCCACGCGCTCGCGCGATATCCGCGCGCCCACACTGTACGACCTCTACAGCCGCCAGCCCCCGAGCCTCGATGTCGTCTCAAATCCGTTCACCGGCACAACCGATACCGAGCGCTACGTCACTGCCGGCAATCTGAATCTGCGGTCGGAGACTGCCGACTCGACGACGGCCGGAATCGTCTTCAGCTCCGACAGCTTCCGGGCCTCGCTGGACTATTTCCACATCCGGATACGGGACCTGATCCTGCCCGCCACAGCGGGGACCCAGCAGACTGTCGATGGCTGCTATGCGGGCAACCACGACCTCTGCTCGAACATCCTCTTCAACAGCGATCACACGGTAAACACGATCTTCCTGAAGGCCGTGAATGGCTCGTCATTGCTGAGCGACGGTCTGGATTTCGAATCGATCTATCGCGCGCGGCGGCTGCCGTTCGGCATCCCGGGCGCACTGGATCTGCGAATGCTGGCGAGCTTCAGCAACCACCAGTCCATCACGAGTTCCGGGAGCACGACCAACTACAGCGGATCGGGTGGATTGTTCATCGATACGCCCGAACCTTCGGGCGGCGGCATTCCCAAGTGGCGGGGCACGTTCACAATCAGCTACGTCGTCGGCCCTGTCACGACTCAGGTGCAGGTCACGGGATTCAGCCCGCTGCGCTACTCCCCGTTCAATGTGGGCCCGGGCCAGCCGGGCTACGCTCCGAACGCGAGCAACAGCATCTCGAGAAACGTCTTTCCAGGCGAAGTTTACGTCAATCCGACGATCACCTACGACACGGAAACCAACAGCGGCGTGAATCTGCAGGTGTATGGGGTGGTCAACAACCTCATGGACCGCGCTCCCCCGCAATATGCGCTGAATGCGTTCAGCGACAACGGAGCTAACTACTACGATGTCATCGGGCGTACGTTCGCGCTCGGATTGCGGCTGAAGTGGTAACGTCAAACCGCTGACGTGCCGAACTCGCCCTCATCCGGCCGCAGCAACCACAAGGCGCTGCGGCTGGTAGCCAGTCTGGCCTAACGGCCCCGGAAATTCGGCTCGCGCTTCTCGACAACGGCGCGCACCGCCTCCCGAGCATCTTCGGTCTGCATGAGCTTCGTGCTGTATTCCTGCTCGAGCTCGTAGCCTGCCTCGGTCTGCATGAATTCAACACGGTTCAACGCCTCCTTGGCCATGCGCAAACCGATCGGACTCTTCTTTGAGATGATTTCCGCCAGCTCGTAGGCTGCAGGCAACAGGCGCCGTGGAACGACGACTTCCTCGACGAGACCGATCCGATAGGCCTGCCAGGCGCTGATCGGCTCTCCGGTGAAGTACATGAGGCGCAGCATCCCGGGTGGAATGAGCCGACCGATGTGCGATCCGCCTCCGCAGCGGCCGACATTGATCTCCGGCATGCCGAATGTTGCCTTGTCCGAGGCGATGCGGATGTCACTGACCGCCGCCAGCACCGCTCCGGCGCCCAAGGCAGGCCCGTTCACTGCCGCGATGACCGGGATCGGGCAATGACGTACCGCCTTGAACGTTGCGCGTACGACCGCGGCCCGCATCGGATCGTCCTCGACCTTCGATGCGAGAAACTCCTGTAGATCCAGGCCCGCACAGAACGCCTTGGAGCCGCGCGCTGTGAATACCACACAATTGACATCGTCACTGCGGCCAAGCTCCTCGAACGTCTGCGCGATTCGCCGATACAGATCCAGGGAGAGCGCGTTGACGGGAGGATTGTTCAGAGTGACCGACACGACCTTTGCCGATTTCTCCACGATGAGATCACTCAACTGCGGTTCTCCTTTCGATGGTTCAGGTTGCGCAATAGGGCAGCGCGGCGGCCGATACATGGGACACCACGCCAAGCGTAAAGGCTACAGGACGGGCTGCGTGCCAACCTAGTTGCCGGCTGCGAATGCTGATAGCATGATTTTGTCATCCCTCCTTGCGTATGGGATCGTGTGGACCTCGACAGACTGAAGCTGTTCGCTCACGTGGCCGAGCTGGGCAGCCTGAGCAAGGTTGCCGTAGCGACAGCATCGGTTCAGTCCGCCATCAGCCGCAAGATTTCGGCCCTGGAGCGCGATTGCGGCGGCCGGCTCTTCAACCGCACCGGCCGCGGCGTCACGCTCACGGAGCTCGGCGAAAGCATCTTTCCACGCGTCAAGCACCTCTTGCTCGAGGCGGAGCGGCTGGCCAGCGACATCAAGTCAAGCGCCGGGGTTCCTTCCGGGGAGGTCCGCATCGGCCTCATGCCGTCGCTGGCGGATCCGCTCGTCACGCTGCTGTTTCGGCAGACGCGCGAGCATTTTCCGCAAATCCGCCTGCATCTGTTCGAAGGCTCCGCGGGGCAGCTCGAGGAGTGGCTCGCGACCGGACGCATCGATGCGGCTGCCCTGTTCCGTTACAGCGAATCGGTCCCGCGCGATGAGGAATTGCTCGGCTCCGTCGACACCTATCTCGTCGGACCTCCCGGTGATCGGATCACTTCGGCGGCAACCGTGGACTTTGCGCGTCTCGACAAGCTGCCTTTGATTTTGCCTGGCATGCCGAACGGTCTGCGCGTCGCTCTCAGCCAGCTCGCAAAACGCCGCCGGATCAGTCTCAGTGTAGCCATCGAGGCGGATTCGCTTCCCATCCAGAAGACGATCGCGGCGACCGGCGAGGCCTACGCGGTGCTCGGCGGACATGCGGTCTCCGGCGACGTGAAGAGCCGGCTTCTGCAGGCCTCGCGTATCGTGAGCCCGGGCATCAAACGCATCGTCACGCTGGCGACCACCACACATCAGACACCGTCCCTCGCCGGGCGAAAAGTCATCGAGCTCGTTCGACAAATCATGCATGAGCTGTTCAAGAGCGGCGCGCTCAGGCCGCCAACCCGCTGATCGCTCGCGAAGCGACATATCGGTTTGTGCATAGCTGGTTTGTGCCGAACAAGCTGGTGCGGGAGCTATTGGGCGCTAGACTCAATCCGTGTACGCACGAGCCCGGAACCCATGATGGCTGGACCCCTGTCGCATATTCGCGTGCTGGACCTCAGTCGCATTCTAGCCGCGCCGTGGGCGGGTCAAATCCTTGCCGATCTCGGCGCGGACGTCATCAAGGTTGAAAGGCCCGGGGCGGGCGACGACACGCGAAGCTGGGGGCCTCCCTTCCTGAAGGATCGTAACGGTGCCGCGACCAGCGAGGCGGGATATTATCTTGCCGTCAACCGCGGCAAGCGCTCCCTCACCATCAGTCTCGACACACCGGATGGCCAGAGCATCGCGCGCTCCCTGGCAGCTCGCTCCGACATCGTGCTCGAGAACTTCAAGGTCGGAACACTGGCGAAATTCAGGCTCGGCTATGAGGACCTGAAGGCGATCAATCCGAAACTGATCTACTGCTCCGTCACCGGCTTTGGACAGAGCGGTCCGCGGCGCGACCAGGCTGCTTATGATTTCATGATCCAGGCGATGGGCGGGCTGATGAGTGTCACCGGCGAACGGGATGACCGTCCTGGAGGCGGTGCGCAGAAGGTGGGCCTTCCGATCGTCGACCTCATGACCGGGATGTACGCGACCATCGCCGTCCTCGCCGCGCTCGCGCGCCGGGACGTCTCCGGCGCGGGTGAATACATCGACATCGGCATGCTCGATGTGCAGGTTGCAATGCTGTCCAACCAGGCGATGAACTATCTGGTATCGGGCGAGGTTCCCAAACGCACCGGTAATTCGCATCCCAACATCCAACCTCAGGACGTGTTCGAGTGCCGCGACGGAGCGATTGCGCTCGCGGTGGGAAACGATCGCCAGTTCAAGGAGTTCTGCAACGTTCTCGGCCTCGCCGATCTTGCAACGGACGAGCGCTTCGCCAGCAACGCGGGCAGGGTGCGGAACATGAGCATCCTGCGGCCGCTGATCACGGCAAGGCTCAAGCAAAAGGAGCGCGCAGAGTGGGGCAAGGCGTTCGAGGCACGCGGAGTGCCCGCAGGCCCGATCAACTCGATAGCGGAAGTATTTGCAGACCCCCAAGTGAAGCATCGACAGATGCGACTCGACATCCCGCATCCGCTTGCAGGCACGGTACCGCAGGTTGCGAGCCCGATGCGCTTCAGCGGATCGCCGCCCGAGTATGCGCGGCCACCGCCGCTGCTGGGTGAGCACACCGTGGAGATTCTCCGCGATCTGGGCATCGACGATGCGCAGATCCAGCGTCTGCGGGCGGATCGTGTAATCTGATTTGCATCAGGAGCTGCCGTTGCCCCGTATTCCTCTGCCATCGCCGTCCGAGCTGTCTCCCGAGCAGCGGCGCGTGTACGACGCTGTCGTAAATGGGCCCCGTGGAGCGCTTCGCGGCCCTTTGCGGGCGGCGCTGCACAATGCTGAGCTCGCCGACAAGTGGCAGCAGCTCGGGGAGTTGCTGCGTTATCGAACGAGTCTCGCGCCGCGCCTGAGCGAGCTGGCGATCCTGGTCACCGCCCGGCACTTCGATTGTCAGTTCGAGTGGTATGCGCACGAGCCGCCGGCGCGCCAAGCCGGCCTGAATCCTGACGCGATCGAGGCGATCCGTCGCGGTGAGCAGCCCGCATTTGCCAGTGAAGACGAGCAGGCGATTTTCGATTACGCGCTCCAGCTTCACGAGAAGCATTTCATCGCCGAGGCGACTTACCAGCGTGCTCTGCAGGTCATCGGCGTGCTGGGCGTCGTCGAGCTGACCGCGCTGCTCGGCTACTACGCGATGGTGGCCATGACGCTCAACGCGCACGAGCTCACGCCGCCGGCGGATACTCCGCGGCCGTTGCCGCCGCGGGGAGAGGCGTGACCCGGATGCTCGGCAAGATATTAATCACCGCGAAATCGGTGTCGAGCTCGCCGGCGGCGCTGCAATACCTGGAGAGCTCGGGTTGTCTCGTGGAGCTCCAGGCCCCGCGCTCACCTTTTGACGAGCAATGGTTGCTCGAGCAGGTTCGAGACGTCGACGGTCTCATTTTCTCGATGGAGCCGGTGACCAGCCGCCTCCTGGAGGCTGCATCGCGCCTGAAGGTAATCGCGCGGCCCGGCGTCGGTTACGAGACGGTCGACATTGCGGCCGCGACACGTAAGGGTGTCGCGGTCACTATCGCAGCGGGGACAAACCACGAAAGCGTCGCCGACTTCACGATTGGGTTGCTCGTGCTCCTGTCCCGTGGAATATTGGGCGCGGCGCACAGCGTTCAGCAAAGACATTGGCAACAGGTGATCGGTACGGAAGCCTGGCGCAAGACACTGCTGCTGTTCGGATTTGGGCGCATCGGCAGGGCTGTTGCCCAGCGGGCGCGTGGTTTCGACATGCGTGTGCTCGCAGTGACCCGGCACAGGGACGAGGCGCTTGCGAGTGATGTTGGAGTGGAGCTCGTGACGCTCGAAGACGGCCTCGCGCGCGCCGATTTCGTTTCGCTGCATGCTCCTCTGACGGCCGAGACCGAAAGTCTGATCAATAAACGCACACTGGCCCTGATGAAGCCAGGCGCATACCTCATCAACACCGCGCGCGGAGGTCTGGTCGACGAGGAAGCGCTTGCCCAAGCGGTCCGCGAAGGACGTCTTGCGGGTGCTGCCGTCGACGTGCTGCGAGAGCAGGGAGCGAGCAGCACCAGTCCCCTCATCGGGGTTCCGGGAATCATCGTCACTCCGCACATGGCGGCACTTGCGCGCGAGGCGATGGGCCGCGTCGCCCTATCTGCTGCGCACAGCGTCGTCGCTGTCCTCAGGGGCGAACGGCCGGCCGGGCTCATCAACCCGGAAATCTACGGGCGCGCGTGAGGAGGAGCCTATGGCAGTGACTTATGAGCTCATGAAATCGGTCACGGCGCAGCTGTATCGAGCGTCCTTGCGAAAGATTCCGGAGGATACGAAGGACGCATTGCGCCGCGCCGAGACACACGACACGAATGAAACAGCGCGCAAGACGTTGCGCGTCATGCTCCGGAGCGCAGAGGCAGCCGAGGGGCAACAGCGTTTCGTATGCTCCGATGCCGGCATCCCTGTCTATGTAGTCAAGATCGGCACGCTCGTTCGATTCGAGGGCGACATCAGGAAGGCGATCTCCGATGGGTTCGATGAGCTCGTGCGCACCAGCGATCCGCCGCTGCTTCAACACGTCACCAACCCCCTCACCCTCGAGAGAGGTTACCGAGGCAAGGACGTCCCGATCGTTACTTTCGATCTCGTGGACGGTGCGGATCACGTGGAGATCACCTGCTCACCCAAGGCGCTCGGATCCGGCCGCTGGGCGGCGCTTGAAATCTTCAGCTTTCCGAGTCTCGAAACCATCGAGAAATACATCATCGAAGTCGTCCTGCGGGCCGGCTCCCAGCCCTGTCCTCCCGTGGTCATTGGCGTCGGAATCGGCGGCACCTTCGACTATGCGGCGAAGCTTGCGAAGGAGGCGATGCTGCGGCCGTTCGGGCAGAAAAACGCCGAGCCGATCGTAGCCGACATGGAAGAGCGGCTGCTGCGCGCGGTCAATACGACCGGGTTCGGCCCCATGGGCACCGGGGGCGACAGCACGGCCATGGCGGTGCACGTCAACTACGCCGCAGGACATGGGTTTACCCCGGTCGCCGTGGAATTCAACTGTTGGATCAATCGCCGGACGCGCGCGCGGATTTTCAATTCCGGCCAAGTCGAATTCTTCGAGTAGCCATGCGCCGATGAGCACGAATCACAGACTGCAACTGCCGCTGACCGAGGATGCCGTGCGCTCGCTGCGTGCCGCAGACCTGGTTTATCTGGATGGGGAGATCGTCATTACCGCCGGGCTGCCCACGCATCAGCGGATCGTGCAGCACATCGACGCTGGGCAAGCCCTGCCGATCGATCTCACCGGAGCGGTGCTGCTGCATTTCGGCGGTTACAGCCGCGAGGTGGATGGCAAGCTCGAAGTCGTATACATGAACCCGACTACCAGCACTCGCTTCATTCCCTACATGCCAAAGATCATCCGTACGTTCGGCCTCCGGGCGGTCGGCGGCAAGGGCGGCCTGGACACCGAGTCGGCGCGGGCAATGCAGGCGACGGGGTGCGTCTATCTCTCGTTCCCCGGCGGCTTGTGCACACTGTACTCCGACGCGATCCGGGAGGTCACAGCGGTCGGATGGCAGGATCTGCTGCTGCACTACCGGCTGGTGAAACTGAGAGTCGCGGGACTCGGCCCCGCAACCGTGGGAATCGATGCGCATGGCAACAGTCTCTACGATGATCTGCAGGCGCAGGCCGCGGGCCGGCTGGAGCGGATCATGGAATCGCTCAACGCCGATCGCGGCAAGAGCGTCCCGAAGCCATGAAACTGCACTGGTCGCCAAAATCTCCCTACGTGCGCAAGGTCATGATGGTTGCGCACGAGACCGGGCTCGTGGAGCGGCTCGAGCTCGTGCGCAGTGTTGCATTGATGACCCAGCCCAATCCAACTTTGATGAACGACAACCCGCTCAGCAAGATACCGACGCTCGTGCTGGAAAGCGGACAGGCTCTGTTCGATTCGGCAGTCATCTGCGAATACCTGGACTCTCTGCACAGCGGGCCCCGACTGTTCCCGGAGTCCGGTGACGCGCGCTGGCAGGCATTGCGCCGCCATGCGCTTGGCGACGGCCTGCTCGACGTTCTCATTCTGTGGCGCAACGAGCGCGAGCGCGCTCCGCCGCAGCAGTCGCCCGTGCTGCTGGCGGCATTCGAGCTGAAAACCCACCGCACGCTTGCGCTGCTCGAGCATGAAGCCGATGTGCTTGCCTCAACAGCGTTCGGAATTGGGCACATCGCCATCGGTTGTGCACTGGGGTACTGCAGTTTTCGATTTCCCAACCTGCCCTGGGGAGCAACTCATCCGCGCCTCGCCGGCTGGCTGGGGATGTTTGAGCAACGGCCGGCGGCGTTGAAGACTGCACCGCACGACGATCTGTAGCGACCGACAAGGGGGTATTGCATGGATTTTGCGCCACGGCGCGTGTCCCGACCGGCACGTCCTCTACCGCCGGGCGCTTGCGATGCGCATTCGCATGTATTCGGGCCCTACGAGCGCTTTCCTCTCTACTCGGGCCGGCGCTACACCCCGCCGCCAGCCCCGGTCGCTGACTACGTGGCGATGCTCGATAGCGCCGGATTCAGTCACGGCGTTCTGGTCCATCCTTCCGCAAGCGGATGGGATTGTGGCTGCACGCTGGATGCACTGGAACTTGGCAACGGTCGCTTGCGCGGCATCGTGGTCGTGCCGCCGAGCGCCAGCGACGCCCAACTGCAGTCGATGCATGCTCGGGGTGTGCGGGGGATCCGGTTTACCGAAACGGGCGAGCGGTCCCGCGGTCCTCAGCCGGCGGAGGGAGTGTTGGGTCTCCACGACCTGGAGGCCTTCGGTGGACGACTGCGCGAATTGGGCTGGCACGCGCAGATATGGGCCAAGTGCGAAATGATCGTCGCGGCGGCGCCGGGGCTGCTCCGCCATGACATTCCACTCGTGATCGACCATATGGGGTTCTTCGATGTGGCGCGCGGCGTCGAGGATGCCGATTTCCAATCATTCCTCGCACTCGTGAGCGATGGCCGGTGGTGGGTGAAATTATCCGCTTGCCGCGTTTCGAAGCGACTGCCTGATTGTGAGGATGTGCGGCCATTCCACGAGGCGTTGCTGCGCGCTGCGCCCGATCGGCTGCTGTGGGGCAGCGACTGGCCGTATATCGGCCTGGATCCGGACCCCCCGGATGTTGGGCACCTGGTGGACCTGTTCGATGCCTTCACAGTCGACGCGACCCTGCGCGAGAAGATCTTCATCCGCAACCCGGCAGCACTCTATGGGTTCTGAGCATTCCCGCACGACGGCGCCTCCGGCGCGAGCCGATTCGGGCGACTCCGCCAGGATCTACCGCAAGATCGGCTGGCGAGTGATCCCCTTCCTCATGCTGTGCTACGTGTTCGCTTATCTCGACCGTTCGAACATCGGACTCGCCAAGCTCGTCATCACGGAGGATCTGCATTTTAACGAGGCGATCTACGGCCTTGGCGCCGGCCTCTTCTACCTCGGCTACAGCGTGTTCGAGATCCCCAGCAATCTGTTGCTGAAGAGGACCGGCGCGCGACTTGCGTTCATGCGCATCATGATCTGCTGGGGCCTGGTGTCAGCGGCGTTTGCGTTCATAACAATGCCCAGCCACTTCTACGTGCTCAGATTGCTGCTGGGCGCGGCGGAAGCAGGATTTTTTCCGGGCGTCATTTTCTTTCTCACTTTCTGGGCGCCCGCCTCGCGCCGAGCGCAGTTCACCGCGATCTTCATGTCCTCCATGGCGTTGTCGGGGCTCATCGGGGGCCCGGTGTCGGGCTGGATCATGACTTCCGCGAGCGGTCTGGGCGGGCTGAAAGGCTGGCAGTGGATGTTTCTGCTCGAGGGCCTACCTTCGTGCTTCATCGGTCTGTTGGCCTACTACGCGCTCGCCGACGATCCCTCCCAGGTCAAGTGGCTGACCGAAGCCGAACGGGAGACCGTCCGGCGCGATCTGGAGCTGGAAACACGCGAAGCAGGCTCAGTGGCAGCCCACACTTCGTTTGCGGCGGCACTGCGCGATCCCAAGGTGTATGCGCTCGCGGCAATGTCGGTCGCTCTGATCTCGGGCATCGGCGGAATAGCCCTTTGGCTACCCAGCATATTGCATCGGGCCGGCGTCACCAACATGCTGTATGTTGGCTTACTCTCGGGGCTGCCCTACGCAGTGGCAATCGTCGCGCAACAGTATGCAGCGCGGCGCTCCGATCGGCACGGCGAGCGCCGCTGGCACGCCGCTATTCCCGCCGCGATAGGTGGTGCGGGTTGGCTGTCGCTCCCCCTCGTTTCCGGTCGACCTGGTCTGGCGCTCTTGTGCCTGACCGTCGCGGCCGCAGGAACCTTTGGCGCCACCGGACCTTTCTGGAGCATGCCTGCGGCGTACCTTCGCGGCACGGCGGCAGCCGGCGGTATCGCACTCATCACCACTTTCGGCGGTGTATCGGCCTTTCTCAGTCCGTTGATCGTCGGCTGGGTCGCCGCGAAGAGCGGATCGTTGGTATTCGGCCAATATTATTACGGCGCACTGATGCTCCTGGGTGCAGTGCTGCTCGTATCGGGAACGGCCAGCAGAGCTGTCAGCAGCTCGCGTGTCCCCATCCGCTGATACACGTTTCAGGGTGCTGGCGTCGCGTGTGTTGCGTGCGGATGGCGCTGTGGTCGTGACGCGTCTACGTCCGGTTGCGAATTTGCCGGCTCCGCCAAGGGTGCTGTCGGACCCATGAACATGGGAAGCTCATGTACGCCAGCACGACGGACTCAGCATCGTCCATGAGCGTGCTGGGTTTGGGAAACGTACCTGATCGGCGACCGCACGCCACTGTGCGATCGCGGCGTCCTGGCTGTCTTGAGCGAACACGGTGTTGATCAGCGCTGCCACGTGGATTGAGCACCTTCGCTACGGCGGCCTGGATCCCTTCGTGAGCGTCAGAGATCACCAGCTTCGCCGCACGAGAAGTCTGGCGGGCAGCTCGCGTGGAGCACAGGACTGGCCGCATTTATCGGCGGCGCTGTCATCGGTGCACTCGGCGGATTGATCGGTAGTTTTGGACGGCTTTCCGATTGGATGAGTCGCACGCCGACCGGATTGAGTTACACGATATCGTGTAGTAGTGTTTCGTGATGGCCGACCGATCCCGAAATACCACATCCTGCTGTCCGCCAAAGCCCGCGCTCGCACAGCGCAAGATGATCACTTCCGAGCAAGCCCGTGAACTCGCCGGCCTATTCAAGATGCTCGGCAACGAAACCCGCGCGCGCATTCTGCATGCCCTGGTGCGTGCCGGCGAATTGTGCGTGTCGGAGTTGGCCGACGCGGTTGCGATGAAGCCGCAGGCCATCTCGAATCAACTGCAGCGGCTTGCTGATCGGCGAGTGGTCGCCACGCGCCGCGAGGGTACGATGATCTACTACCGCATCGTCGATCCCTGTGTGGCCGAGATCTTCGAGCGCGCTTTGTGTTTGCTCGAGGACGCCGAGAGCGGCGTTCACACCCGCGCAGTGTGAACATCCCGCGTACAGCATTGATCGCAGTCTTGGCGGCGCTCGCGGCATTCGCGGTCTGGGCCGACGAAAAGCCCGAGGCGGGGCTCTCCGAAGTGATCGTCACGACGACGCGCATCCCGCGGCGCATCGCCGATGAGCCCACGCGCGTCGAAGTGATCGATCACGAGGAGCTCGAGGAGAAGGTCGCCATGAGTCCGGGCGACGTGGCGATGCTGTTCAACGAGACCCCGGGGCTGCACGTGCAGACGACCGCACCTGGCCTTGGTGCGGCGAACGTGCGCATTCAGGGGCTGCGTGGCCGTTACAGCCAGGTACTCGCGGACGGGCTACCCCTTTATGGAGGACAGACCGGAGGCATCGGACTGTTGCAGATCCCGCCGCTCGATCTCGGGCAGGTCGAAATCCTAAAGGGCGTTGCCTCAGCGCTTTATGGTCCCTCGGCGCTCGGCGGGGTGATCAATCTCACCTCACGCCGCCCCGATGGCACGCACGAGTTGCTGCTCAATGAGACCAGTCGCGGTGGGAGCGACGCGGCGCTGTGGTGGGCGAGCCCCAGAGCCAAGGAAGGATGGTCGTACTCCGTGCTCGCCGGCGCCGATCGCCAAACGATGCGGGATGTCAATGGCGACGGCTGGGCAGATATCCCGCGATATCTGCGGGGCACGGTTCGCCCGCGCTTCTATTGGGCTGATGAGTCGGGTCGCGAAGTTTTTCTAACCGCCGGGGCGATGCTCGAAGACCGATCTGGCGGGACGGTGAAGGACGGCCGCGTTCCGGCGCATGATCCGGACGGTACGCCGTTCGTCGAGGCCTTCAAGACCCAGCGGTTCGATGTAGGTTTGACCGGGCGATGGCCCATCTCCCCCAAGCGCACGCTCACCGTGCGCGCCTCCGCCACACAGCGCGAGCAGCGGCAGACCTTCGGAACGGACATCGAGCCTACCCGCTCACGCACGGGGTTTGCCGAGTGGGCGCTCAACGGTGTCAGCGGTCGACACGATTGGGTCACGGGCCTGGCGGTTGAACAGGATGACTACCACAACTCGAGCCTGCCGGCATTCAACTTCGCGTACAGCGTTCCCGCGCTATTCCTGCAGGATGAATTCCGAGCGAGTGAGGCGCTGACCGTCTCCGCGAGCGCGCGCCTGGATCACCACAACGTCTACGGAACGTTCTTCAGTCCCCGCCTGGCCGTGCTCTGGCGACCCGGCGGAGCAGGATCTCCCTGGCGCTCGCGCCTTGCGCTGGGCACGGGGTTCTTCGCTCCCACGCCGATCACCGAGGACACCGAAGGGATTGGGCTTGCACGCGTGCTGCCGCTCAAAGGCGTGCGGGCCGAGCGCGCACGAGGGGTCTCGGCCGATCTCGGGCGTCTATGGAGTGTCGGGTCGGGATCGGTGGAGACGAATGCCACGGTGTTTGCCTCCGAGATCGCACACGCGGTCGGTCTGACGGATCTCGCCACGATCCCACCCGAGTTGGTCAACGCGGCTTTTCCAACTCGAACGCTCGGGACGGAGCTCCTGGCGCGCTGGCGCTCCGGCCCGTTCACGGCGATTATCGCCCACGCCTATGTCAACGCCTCGGAGCTCGCACCGGGGACCCTCATCCGCCGCACGGTACCGCTCAATCCACGGCACACGGTGAACTTCACCGCAGTCTGGGAGCAGGAAGAAATCGGCCGCGTCGGCATCGAGGCGTTTTTCACCGGCCGGCAGGCGCTCATCGAGAATCCGTATCGAACCGAGAGTCCGGGCTATCTGATGTTGGTGTTTCTGGTGCAGCGGAGGATAGGTGTGGCGGATGTGTTCTTGAATGCCGAGAACCTCACGGATCGGCGCCTGACCCGCTTTCAACCTCTCGTGCTGCCCGCCCAAGCGCCGGATGGCCGCTGGACCACCGAGGCATGGGGGCCGCTTGACGGTCGGGTAATCAACCTCGGTGTACGCTGGCGGTTCGGGGCACAAGCGCACGAACCCGAGGAGGCAGAGAAGGCGCACGAGTCTGACGAAGCAGAAGAGAGGGAGCGCGCAAAGAGACCTTGAATCTCTTGTCGCGGACACCGAATGCGATCGAATCCCCAAAAACTACCTCGATGCGTCCCGTGAAACGTAGCCCTCGCCACACTCGCACCTCATGGGCCGCATTTCTCAGCGGCGCTCTGATCGGCGTGCTCGGTGGATTGATCGGTCTCGGCGGCGCGGAATTTAGGCTGCCGCTGCTCATCGAGCTCTTTGGCTTCATTGCACTTGCTGGGGCGGGCCGGCCCCTCCGGCCGATTCACTCCAACTCAGATCGAACAGATTCGTCGAACCGTCAGAGGGGTACCCGAGGTCATGGTGAAGGTAACCGGGGGCGGCACGAAGGTAGGCGCCCTCGCCGCCCACTTTGCGTACATCAGTCGTAAGGGAGCGCTCACCATCGAGACCGACGAAGGTGACCGTGTCGCCAGCCGCGGCTCCCAGAAGGCGCTCCTGAATGACTGGCATCTTGAACTCTCGTCCGGCCAATACCGCGCCCCGAGGGACGGACGTGCGACCGCCCATACCACGACTCCATAACATCGTGCTTTCGATGCCCCACCCGACACCCCCGGACAAAGTTCTGGCGGCCGCTCGGAAATTCGCGCGCGAGAAGTTCGCACTTCAGCACCGGTATGCGATGGTGCTGCACACCGATCAGCAGCACCCCCATGTGCACCTAGTCGTGAAAGCTGAGAGCGAACAGGGCGAGCGGCTTCACATCGACAAGGCAATGTTACGCACCTGGCGTGACGACTTCGCACGACTGATGCGCGAGCAGCCGCGAACGCGACGCCGCGTGTCGCGCGAGGTCGAAACAAGGGAAAGGTAATCGACGGCATCTACAGGGCGCACTTGCGCGGCAAGTCCACCGTCGTCCGCGAACGCGTTAGGGACGTGGTCACAACAGTGTTACAGCACGGCTCATATCGTCATCCGGCGCGCGAGCGGCTAGTAGAAACGGGCAATTCCATCGTCGCGGGATGGCTCGGGATCGCTGAGGCGCTGGAGCGGCAGGGGGAAACGACTCTGGCCGGCGACGTTCGCAACTTCACGCAGCGAATGCCCAGGGCTCTAACAGACAAGGAGCGACAAGCGTTAGAATTCGCACAACAGAATTGGGCCAAGGATCAGACAGCGGCTGCTCGGCCCGACCGAATCCAAGAACGCACACGGTGAGGCGACAATGACCCGCTTTGGGACACCTATAGATAGTACCCGGCCCCTCCGCCGTGCTGGCCTTTTATCTCACTTTGCGATATTCTTGAATTGTGGAAGCGGCCCATGCGGGTGATCTCGAGACGAGCTCTTCGGGACTTCTGGGAAGTCCACCCACAGGCCAAGGCGCCCTTGTGCGCGTGGTATCGCGTCATGGAGCAGACCCGGTTCGCGGACTTCAACGCGATCAAGGCGACTTTCCCCGCCGCCGACTACGTGGCTCCTTTCACGGTTTTTGACATCGGCGGAAACAAATTCCGCTTGATCGCGGCGATACACCACAATACGGGCCGGGTTTACGTCCGACACGTGTTCACTCACCCTGAGTACGACAAGTGGTCGGACGACAGGCGCAAACGGAAACGACCGAAGAGGGGCAAGTGATGGCATCCGCAGCAGGCAACGACGACCTTGACGCGCTCGCTCCGGCGTGGCGCGAATTCCAGACCCGGACACCCGTGAAGCTCCGCACGGTCGAGAACGAGCGTCACTACCGAGCGATGGTCAACCTCATGAACAAGCTCGTCGACGAGATCGGCGACCGCGAGACTCACCCGCTCATGGGCCTGCTCGACATCGTGACCTTCTTTGTGCGCGACTATGAGGAACGCAATATCGAAATTCCGGACGCGGAGCCCCCTGTAGTGTTGCGGTTTCTCATGGAGCAGCACAACTTGCGCCAAGCCGATCTCGCGGAGATCTTTGGCTCTCAATCGAACGTCAGCGAGGTTTTGAACGGCAAGCGTGAGATAAATGCGCGTCAAGCACGTGCGCTTGCCGGGCGATTCGGAGTCTCCCCTGCGGTCTTCATCTAAACGAGCAGTAGAGACTACACTTGGCAGGCATAGTGTTGTCTTTCGACCCACCCAGCAGCGCAAATTGGGCGGCCGGTGGTCCCTCAACACTAGCAGGGCGCGTGCTGACGAATGCGCAACAAGCACTTTGAACTGCGCTATCGAGGAGTTAGTCTTTCCACCTCAGGTGTTCTTCAGTGCAGGGCTCGTTGTCCAGAAATCGATATGTTCGATATGCGGCACTGAGTACGGTGATTGCTTTCACGTCGTGGGCCGACCTTATATGGGAGAATTATGCCGTCGCATTCTCACGAACGTAGTCCCGGACCATGTCGCCATCGTCAATGAACCAGCGAACAAGCGGTGCCGAGTCGTTCATTTCACCACGAAGGATCGGAAGCGAAATCGCATGACGTGGCGCCTTGAGCCCGCTCAGCAACTGGACTCGGCACCCGATGATGAGGAGGGGCTCACGGCCGAGGGTGTCATCATTTCAGCCAGCGATTTTGAGAGCTAACGCCAATTGCCTCACCGGGGGAGCGCCGACCAGTCATTCGGCCGTAAACAGAACGAGGGGTGTCGCGGGGTTTACGTCGTGAATCGAGCCAATGAACGAGGTTCCACGGCTCTACCCTTGACGGGCTGTTGCGGGGCGTGCGGGCGACCCTGTCTGCAAGGAACGGAGGACCCGCGGCGGAGTCGGGTGAATGGACTCTATCCGGTGGGGCTCTTACGCGCCGAGCTTCCGTTCGCCTACATATATAGGGGTCCCGACATGTGTACAACACTTCGCGTGTATTTTTCGCATGGCGAAATCCATTCTCGAACCTTGCGACACCGCGCTCGCCAGCGGACCCCGTAAGCGTCTACGCGCTAGCATTTCAGCCGCAGCCGACTCTCTATGGGCAACTCTCGCTTGCTCGTCCCTGAGCCAGCGGTAGCGCGCTCCAGGCGCCGCGTTCTTCCGCCAGAGGAATGCTGCGCCGGAAAATCAGCCGGCCAAAAATATTTTTTGGTAGCTAGAGTTGGTAGCTAAGATTTTTGGGCTCTTGAATGGCAGCTGCCAACCGCTTGATACGAAAAGGAATTCTGGTGCCGGCTGAGGGCACCCAATTCTATGGCGTAAGTTACTGACTGTAGAGCACTTCGCGATTGCCGTAGGATGCAGATACCCGTAAACGTACCCGCATCGAGTGGGCGTCAGCCTCCATCATCGCGTCGTATCGTCGCGAGGAGGCAGATTGAGGCAATCAGATCATGCTCGGGAAGAACGGGTTGCGGAGCCGGAACGCGCGCCGCGCCTGTCGCAGGAACTCCCCAGGCACTCCCGAGAGCAGAGAACGATTATCTCAGCCAATGCAATCGCAGCACTCTGTTCCCCCAGCCCCGTTTACAAGAGCGATACAACTGACCACGGCTGATAAGCGAGCGCATAGGGCTGCGGGCTGTCGGGTAAGTCGTCACTGTGGCAAATCCGGTGACTTTGACTAGAAATGTCGTTGTGCAGTGCGGCGATACCGTCTCACTCCGCTGGACAGGTCAGTGACGGGT
>JAQGOG010000208.1:5000-89140 GCA_028293765.1 Gammaproteobacteria bacterium | reverse complement strand
TGTTCACCGCGACATCGAGACGGCCAAACCGTGCGACGGTCTTGTCGACCAGAGCGCGGACGTCATCCTCCTTGCGGACGTCGGCGTTGATGAACTCGGCCTCCGAACCGAAAGAGCGCAGCTCCTTCACGAGCGCCTTGCCGGCCTCATCACGCCGACCGGCAACAACCACTTTCGCGCCCTTCTTGGCGAAGGCGACGGCGGCGGCGCGCCCGATGCCTGTAAGGCCTCCCGTGATCAAAACGACTGGCTTGTTCATTGCGCTACTCCTGATGACGGATCGATGCACATAAATTCTTTAATAACAGGGACTTGTCTTGATCACCCTGCTTCCATGGCGGCCACTGTAGGTTTCCGTAGCGCGCGTGAAAAAGACTTTGTAAGCTGTGGGGCATACCTTTCAGGCATGGAATGACCATGGAGCTGAGGCACCTGCGTTACTTCGTAGCCGTGGTCGAGGAAGGCAGCCTGACGACGGCCGCCGCGCTCCGGCTCCACACCTCCCAGCCTTCGCTGAGCCGGCAGATTCGCGATCTGGAGTACCAGGTCGGGGCCGAGCTGCTGTCTCGCAGCGTTCATGGCGTCGAGCTGACCGCCGCAGGCAAGGCCTTTCTCGACCATGCCCGGCTGGCGCTGGCGCAGGTCGATGCCGCGGTGGAGGCGGCGCGCAGGGCCGCACAGCCTGCAAGAAAGACGTTCGCCATCGGCTTCCAAACCGGCCAGGAGATGAGCTGGCTGCCGCAGGCCATGCATGTGCTGCGCGACGAGCTGAAGAACATCCAGGTCACGGTCTCGAGCGACTATTCGCCGGACCTCGCCGAGGCGCTCGGCCGCGGGCGGCCCGACGTGGCCGTCCTGCGCGCCGAGCCAACCTTCGACCTGTGCTACGAGGTGGTGGACCACGAGCCGCTGATCGTCTTGATGCCGAGCGACCATCGCCTCACGAGCCGCGAAGCGATTCACCCGCGGGAATTCGTCGGCGAGATCTTCATCGGCGGTTCGAACAAAGCCACACTGCTGCGCGCCGTGACCGAGGACTATCTGCGCCGCTGCGGCCTCGACATCAAACTGGATCATGGGGTGGACAACATGGCGATGGCCATGTCCCTGGTTGCGTCCACCCGCGGGTTGGCGCTTATGCCCGCCTATGCGAAGAATCTTCTGCCGTGGTCCGTGGTCAGCCGTCCGCTGGAGGGTGAAGCGCCAACGATCGATCTGGCCGTGGGTTACAGCAAGGCAAACACCTCGCCGATTCTCAAGCTGTTCCTCTCCAGGCTTGAGGAACTGCGGGCGCCCATGCCCGAAAAAAAGGATTGAATGCTTGCGGCCGGCATCAAATGACGCTCTTTCCAATCGCCATTGTCGCGGGACTACTCGCGATCTCGGATCCGCCGGTCAAGCGCAATCGACTGCTGCCGATGCGGGATGGGGCACTTGCGTTTGCGGCGCTGAATTAAAAGTTGGACCGGGGGATGGCGGCGCATCGGGCGGTTTTCCCTTGGGGAGGAGTGTGGTCGGTAGCACGACCGCAGTCTATTATTCGAAACCGCCCCGGGTCGCACACGTACTCACTATTCAGGTTTGTGAACAATGGGAATGGACAAGTTGCAGGCCATGGAGGTCTTCGTGCGAGTCGTCGAGACGGGCGGAATCTCTCGCGCCGCGGATAGTCTGCGACTTCCGAAAGCCACGACAACGACGCTGATTCAAAAGCTGGAAGCCAGCCTTGGAGTGAAACTGCTCAACCGCACGACCCGCCGCGTGAGCGTGACGCCGGACGGTGCTGCGTACTACGAGCGCTGTGTCGCTATCCTGGCCCAAGTTCGCGAGAGTGAGGAGTCTCTCACTCAGCAACATGCAACACCGCGCGGGCGTTTGCGTGTGGACGTGCCGACGCTGATGGCGCGTTCGGTGTTCGTGCCGGCACTGCCACTTTTCTTCGCGCGCTACCCGGACATTGAACTGGCGCTCGCCTGCAGTGAGCGCCGCGCGGATCTCATCGAGGAAGGCATCGATTGCGCGATCTGGAGCGGGGAGCTCGTGGAGTCCAGCCTGGTCGCACGTCGCGTAGGCTTTCTTTACTTCGCCACCTGTGCCGCGCCGTCCTATATTGCTACGCATGGCCAGCCGGGCCATCCGGACGATCTCGCGCAGCACCGCTGTATCAACCACTTCTCGCCGCGTACGGGCAAGATATCCGAATGGGTCTTCTCCAAGAACGGAACTCGCATTCAGACTTCGCTGCGTGGCCATATTGCCCTCGACGACGAGAACAGCTATGTGGCTGCAGCCGAGGCAGGGCTCGGGATCGCGCGCATCCCCGCTTTCGTTCTCAAAGAGGCGATGGAACGCGGCAGCCTCGACCTGGTGCTCGGTGACTGGTTTCCGGAACCCTCGCCCCTCTATGTCGTGTACCCACAGAACCGCCACCTGTCGAGCAAGATAAGGGTGTTCGTCGATTGGATCGCCGAACTGTTAGGTGAGCACGATGGCATCCAACTTCGCTCGACCCTGCGCCAGGGGGGAAGCCCGCCGCCGCAGCGCCGTTGAAGGCTTGACGTCGGATAGCCTGGTTATACGTACGCTGTTGCGAAATTCATAACACCTTTCGATACACGACGAAGCCCGATTTCTCGGCCAATCCATCGTAGAGGCGCATGGCGGTCTTGTTGGTCTGATGTGTTTGCCAGTAGACGCGCGGCGATCCCGCGGCCTTGGCTCGCTCGCAGACAGCATGAATGAGCGCCCGCCCGACACCGCGGCGGCGCGCGGCTGCCACCGTGAAGAGATCCTGGAGATAGCAACTCGGCGCCACCTGAATGGTGCTGCGGTGATAGAGGAAGTGCGTCAAGCCCAACAACTCGCCGCCGCTTTCGGCGACCAGCGCATGCATGGGTTCATACGCGTCGAAGAATCGCGACCACGTCATCTCAGTAATTTCCGCCGGCAACGCCGTATCGTCCGACCGCCCATAGAAAGCGTTGTATCCCTCCCATAGCACTAGCCAGGCTGGGAAATCATCGCGACGTACCGGGCGCACTTCAATGGGCGTTATCACGGCGCAGTCCCTATTCGTTGACGGGGCCAGGCCTCGTACGGTATCGCGGTTTCCTGACCGCGACAGCCGCATGAAGCGTTTCCACCGTCTGGCTCAGAGCTTCTTTACGACCACGCGGCCCGTCGAATCGACAAACACGTGATAGCGATTGCCGTCCTTGCAGGAGGCGCTGTAGTCGCTGTCGGCATTGCGTTTGACGTCCACCACCTTGTCACAGGGCATCCCCTGTAAAGCGATCGTGGCGCCCAGATCCTTGCTCATGGACGGATCCTCGGCGGCCAGCAGGCTCGCGCAGCCCAACACGGCGGCGACCGTAAGAACGAAAACGGATGTACGACTGCCCATGATGTCTCCTCTTGTCCGACTTCAGATTTTGGCGAATTTATCCGGATCCGTGAGAATGCCCCAGATGGCTTCCCGCGAAGTTGAGATGGCTGCCGCCAGCGGCGGGTCGCCATCCTGCAGCAGGCTGAGCACTTTGAGCAGCAGCAGATCATACCTTTGCCGCAACTCGGCCAGCGAGAGCTTGGCCTGCTTTTCATGGTAGGCGCGAAATTGATTGAGCAGATCGTCGACCTGATTTTTCAGCGAGAGTTTGCTGAATAGGCCGATCGCGCGCGTCTCCTTGAGTCGCTGCTCCAGAGAACCGAGATCGAGCGTCGGTGCAGGCGAGGGACTCTGACGCGCGGCACCGGTGGTGGCAGCGGCTGGCGCAGCGGCTGTCGGCTTTGACGGCTCTGCGGCCCCCACGGGCGCGGCGGGGGCATTCCCCGCATTTTTGGAGACGGGCGGCTTGGGTTTCACCGCTACGGGGCTATCCGCTGTGCCCTGACGGGGAGCGGACGGTACGCTCGCTGATGAAGCGCCAGTAGCCGCGCTTGCGGATTGCGGAGCCACTTTCGCACTGTCTTTCCGCTTCGTTGCCGGCGCTGGTGCATTCGCGGATTGGGATGTCGCGGAGCCAGACGGCCTCGCAGTCGAGTGTCCTGGCGCTCCCGTGCCCTGCGATGTCGCAGGACTCTGCGCTGTAGTGGGTGCCGTCGTTGCAGGCGCCGGGCCCGACGGAGTTGGCTTAACAAGGGTACAGCCGAACAGAACGAGAAAGGCCGGAAGCCCCGCAATCGCAATCTGCCGCATCGTTCGCTCCCAGTTTCGCGCCGTCGCGAGTATCCGCTATAAACAAATCGTAATGTACGCGAATTCTCCCATTCCAAGCGAGTAGATCGTCGGCCGCCAGCCCGACAACGCCGATTTTCAGTCTGATGGGGCATGCGATGTTGGCGTCGCGTGTTCATTGCGGCGTATTGAAATGCTGGCGGCTTACTTCTCCGGGCGGGTCCGCTAGACTTCGCCGCCACGGTGAAGGATTGGATACTGGGAGAAACTCATGAGTCGATTTGGTTTCGGGGCCGGCTTGGTAGTGGCGCTCGTACTCATCGCGTCCGCGCCCTTGGTGGCGGCACCTGCCACGGCGAGCACGCCGGATAAGAAGCCGGATAGCGACTCGGAAACACCTGATGGCCGCAAGTTCGAGCCCTTCAAACCCGAAGCGACCACCAGTACCGGGACTGTCACCGTCGATGGCCAGTCGATATCGTATCAGTCGATCGCCGGCACCTTCATCGTGCATCCGCAGGACTGGGATGACGTTCCGCGCGATCCCAACACCGAAAAGGGAAGCTCCGCGTCTGGCGAGGCGGGCCATGAGGGGAAGAATCCTACCGCCGAGGCGTCGATGTTCTACGTCGCCTATTTCAAAAATGGCGGTGGCGCCCGGCCCGTGACGTTCGTCTATAACGGCGGTCCGGGCTCCGCGACACTCTGGCTGCACATGGGTGCCTTCGGTCCGCGCCGCATCGTTACGGCGACTGACGCACACACTGCGGCCGCCCCGTACTCGCTCGTCAACAACGCTTCGAGCCTGCTCGATGCAACGGACCTCGTCTTCATCGACGCACCCGGTACCGGATTCAGCCGCATCGCAGGCAAAGACAAGGAAAAAGCCTTCTTCGGCGTCGATCAGGATGCCTACGCGTTCGCGGACTTCATCGCGCAGTTCCTGTCGAAATACGGCCGCTGGAATTCGCCGAAATACCTGTTTGGTGAAAGCTACGGCACGCCCCGTTCGGCGGTGCTCATCAACCAGCTCGAATCAGACCGCTCGATCGACTTCAACGGCGTCATCCTGCTCTCCCAGATTCTCAACTTCGATCTGAGTCCCGATCGGCCGACAGGCAACCCCGGCATCGATGTGCCCTACCAGACCGTGTTGCCGACGTATGCCGCCACCGCCTGGTACCACCAGAAGCTGCCTGGCGAGCACAAGAACCTCGAGGCCCTGCTGGCCGAGGTCGAACAGTTCGCGATGGGCGACTATGCCCGCGCGCTCGCCGCCGGCTCCGACCTCAATGTGACGGACCGGGCCGCAATCGCCGAGAAGCTGCATCAGTACACCGGACTTTCCGTCGACTACATTCTCAAGGCGGATCTGCGTATCGACGGCGGAGAGTTTCGCCAGAACCTGCAGGGCAGTGACGGCATGACGACCGGCCGTCTCGACACCCGTTTTTCCGGGCCCGACATCGATCCCTTGAGCCAGCGCGCCGACTACGATCCGCAGTCCGCCGCGCTCAGCTCGGCGTACGTTTCCGCGTTCAACGAATATGTGCGCAAGGATCTGCACTACGGCGCGGGCAAGCTCTTCAAGCCCAGCATCCCGACCTTCCGCACCTGGAACTTCCAACACCAGTTGCCGGGCCAGACCCAGCAACCGGCCTCGTCACGCCAGGGCTCCAATGTCATGCCCGATCTCGCGAACGCCATGAAGCTCAATCCGAACCTCAAGGTTCAATTGAACGCCGGCTATTTCGACCTCGCGACCCCCTTCTACCAGGGCGTCTACGAAATGCATCATCTGCCGATGCCGGCCAGCCTGCAGGCCAACATCGAGTACAAGTTCTACGACTCGGGCCACATGGTGTATGCGAAGGACGCATCGCTCAAGCTGCTGCACGAGAATGTCGCGGGCTTCATTCGCCGCACCAGCAATCTCGGGAAATGAGTCAGGACATCAGGAAGCGGAGTGTTGCCGCGATCGCTGCTACGCTATGTTCGAAAGTTTTCAACGTCGCAATCATCACGACGTGGATGCTGCCCTCGGTCACGACGCTCGCCGCCGCAGATGTTGTGACCGCGGTTGCGCCAAGATCGATCGGCGAACTCAAACCGACGGCGACCCTCCGCGTTGGAAAAACTGCCGACTGGGTCGTGATCACCTTCGACGCGGTCTGGGTAGGAAGCACCCGCCCCTTCGCCGTACACAAAATAGATCCCAACACAAACCAGCTGGTCGCGACCGTGGTATTGCCCGGCGAACCCTGCGCAGGGTTGGCGACCGGTTCCGGTAGTCTTTGGGTCCCGTTGTGCGGCAAGTCGCCAATGTTGGCACGCATCGATCTCGAGTCCAATAAGCTGATCACCGTCCTGGACATCGGTCCTGCCGCCGCGGAGGGCGGCGTAGCCGCGAGCCCGGACAGCGTCTGGCTCGTCGTGGATAAGAACGGCTCGCTCGCCCGCATCGACCCGGCAAACGGGAAAGTTCGCCAGACAATCCGCCTGCCGGCTGGCTCGTACAACCCGTTCTACAGCGAGGGCCGGATCTGGGTGACGCGTGCCGACGGATCCGAACTCACCAGCGTCGACGCTGCTACAGGATCGGTGTTGGCTATGACGCGCACTGGCCCGGGCCCTCGATTCCTGACCGCCAGCGCGGGGGCGGTCTGGACGCTCAACCAAGGCGATGGAACCGTAACACGCATCGACACCCATTCAAAACAGGCGACCACGACAGTCGCCTTGAAGACGCCTGGCCACGGCGGCGACATCGGTTTTGGCGGTGGAATGATCTGGACGACGATGCCGAAGGTTCCCCTTTCCGTCATCGACGCCGCTACCGCAACACTGCTCTGCCAATGGGTGGGACCCGGAGGCGACTCCCTTGGCATCGGCCACGGCGCTGTATGGCTGACGGACTACCACGCGGGCACGATTTCTCGCCTCGAGCTCAACGACGCGTTGGCGCGTTGTAAGCCTGCCTCGCGTCGCTAGCGGGCGGTGACCTTTCGACTGGGTTCAGGCGTAGGGTGCCTTCACCCGCGCGGTTCCCCGGGCCAAATTGACGCGCTTTCCATTTTAATGGACAATCAGTCCAGTATGAAAGAAGGCGCAGCTACTGCCGTTTCCGAGGACATCAACGCTCGTATCGCGGGCCGTGTCCGGGCGCTGCGAGCGGATCTCGGCATGACCCTCGATACCCTCGCCGCCAAATGCGATGTGAGCCGTTCGATGATCTCGCTGGTAGAGCGTGGAGAAAGCAGCCCTACCGCGGTCGTGTTGGAGAAAATCGCCACCGGACTCGGCGTGCCGCTTGCGACGCTATTCGAGGATTCGAGTGCCTCCACTGACCCGGTGTCGCGGCGCGGCGATCGCACGCCGTGGCGCGACCCGCAGACCGGCTACTTACGGCGCAACATCTCGCCTGCCAACTTTCCCTCGCCCATCCAGATCGTCGAGGTCGCTTTACCGGCCGGTGCGAGAGTGGCCTACGAGACTGGCGCGCGCGACGTGACTATCCATCAGCAGATATGGGTGCAGGAGGGGAGCATCGAGGTGACGCTCGGCAGTGTTACCCACTGCCTCTCGGAAGACGACTGTCTCGCCATGCAGCTCAACGAGCCAGTGGCGTTTCAAAACAGAACGCGCAAGCCTTCGCGATACATCGTGATCGTCGCAACCGAGCGTTCGCGTGCCCCGAGGCGATGAAGTGCCGAGCTCCATTCGGATTCGCTGTCTGCAGGCCATCGACGACCGCCAAATTCAGCAGTTGAGCGACTTACTGATCGACTGCGTGGAAGGAGGCGCGTCCGTGAGTTTCATGCTCCCAATGTCTCGTGCAAAGGCGGAGACGTTCTGGCGCGGCACGGCAGCGAGTGCGGCGCGCGGCGAGCGAATAGTGCTCATTGCGGAGGACGTGGCGGGAGCGATCGTCGGCACCGTTCAGATCATTTTGAAGCAGCCTGAGAATCAGCTGCATCGAGGCGACATCGCAAAGATGCTCGTGCATCGACGAGCCCGCCGGCAGGGTGTTGGCGCAGCGCTGCTCGCTGCCGCCGAGAACAACGCTCTCGGCGCTGGCAAGACCTTGCTGGTGCTCGATACTGTCACGGGCGGCGATGCCGAGCGTCTGTATGCACGCCAGGGCTGGCACCGTTGCGGGCAGATCCCGAATTACGCGCTGTGGCCCGACGGCAGACCTTGTGCGACCACGATCTTTTTCAAGACACTGCGCGACTGAGTTGCCCGTTCGGAGCGCTTCTTCCGCCCGACAGCGCACGCAGCACAAGGCTGCAATACTGGCGTCAGCGGCGACTCAATCCTGCATGGACTGCAGCGCTCCCAGAGCAAATTCTTTTCGGGGTCCTGAAATTGCGCCAATCAGGCATCAAAAGGCCGGGAATCGTCACGCTACGATTCTGCGGCGAGCCCGGGCAGCGCCGCCACCGATTTAAAAACGACAGGCTGCCGTGCGCTACTATGAAGAAACATAGTGCTTCCTGAGCCACGAGCGCTCGTTCATGCGACCTGTACCGAATGCCTGACACTGCCACTTTCCAACAGCCTTCCAGCCCGTCACGGCCGCAACTGGTGCGTGCAATAGGGCGCTGGAGCATGGTTGCACTGATGGTAAACAGCATTCTCGGCAGCGGTATTTTCGGTCTTCCGTCCGCCATTGCCGCCGCCCTCGGGAATTTGAGCCCGTGGGCGGTGCTGTTGGCGGGTGCCGCCATGGCCGTGATCATCAGCTGCTACGCCGAGGTGGCATCGCAGTTCACCGAGGCCGGCGGAACCTATCTGTATGTGCGCCGAGCCTTCGGGCGGCTCGCCGGGCTGCAGGTGGGCTGGTTGAGTTTGCTGAGCCGCCTCACTGCGTGCGCAGGTGGAGTGAATCTGCTCGTCGTCTACCTGGGCGAGTTCTGGCCCGAGGCGGCGCATCCCGTTCCCCGCTTCATGGTGATCACTCTTCTCATCGGGACTCTCGCGGTTGTGAATTATCGCGCTGTAGGCGCGGGCGCGGCTGTCAGCAATGTTTCAGTAGTGGCCAAACTTCTGGCACTCGGAATAGTCGGTGTGGTGGGTATGGGCTACCTGATCGCGCACCCGACCGTCCGGTCGGCAGCACTGGTCACGGACCTGGATGGCTGGTTGAAAGCCGTATTACTGCTGTTCTTTGCCTACGGCGGCTATGAGGCTGCCTTGAACCCGATGAGTGAGGCCACAGACCCGCGGCGCAATGCAGTGTTCGCCCTGTTCGTGGGACTCTTCATCGTCACACTGCTCTATACGATGCTTCAGTTTACGGTCGTCGGTGTGCTGCCGGATGCAGCACACAGCGATCGACCGCTCGCCGATGCCGCCCGAGTGCTGATGGGACCTTCCGGCGCCGTGCTGATCTCTGCAGGAGCCTTGATCTCAGTTTACGGCTATCTCAGTGCGAACATGCTCACCGTACCGCGTTCCACGTTCGCACTGGCCGAAGTCGGAGATTTCCCGGCTTGGTTCGCTGCCGTGCATCCGCGATTTCACACCCCGCATGTCTCGATCGCGGTGTTTGCGCTGCTCATCTGGAGCTTCGCCCTGTTTGGCAGCTTCTCCTGGAACATAACTCTGTCGGCGGTGGCGAGGCTGGTCTACTACGGCGCGGTGTGTGCGGCCGTTCCTGTTCTGCGTAGAAGGCAGCCAGAGGCGGCTACATTCCGCGTTCCCGGCGGAATGATACTTCCCGCTCTGGGCATCATGATCTGCGGCGCTCTTCTGACGCGCGTCGACTTCACCAAGTCCCTCATTCTCCTGGCCACCATCGTCGTCGCGCTGTTGAATTGGCTCGTGGTCAGGAATCGTACTTAGTTCCTGCGAGCGCCCGCTGCTGCTCGCGGCCGGTAACGATCCATTCAGAAGAGCGCGTGACGTCTGGTCAGAGCCCGCGCGGCATCTGCGAACGTGCGCAGCTTCGGTTGCATCTGGTTTCGCGCCGGACACAGAAGTCCGGAAGGTCGCCCGCGCAAGGCCCCGAGTGCCTCGAGCGATTCGTCAATCTCAATCGCTGCCGGCTTCACCCCTGCGAGCAGTCTCCTGCCCGCCTCCGTCAGGCCGACGTGCGAGTGGTGCGCTCTCCAGCGCCCGGCGTCCATCTTCAACCTGAAGCTTGATCTTCAAAAGCGGGGGAGGGCATGGCGAATGCGTCAGCTTGCTCAGGGCACCGCCCGCGGTGCAGTTGGCGCGTTTCGGCAAACGTTATATAGCATAATCAAAGGGTTAGATAAGAAAGGGCTCCTCGAAGAGGGGTGGTGCGAGGCGCTATGCGGCCCGTGCCAAACGCGGCCTTGTGTCCGTGCTGACCGCCCTTATCTACGGGTGCCGAGGGTTTCGGGATTGAGCCGGCCCTCGATCCCCTGCTCGCAAATCCAGGCAGGCGCGCCGGCTAGCTTCGGTCTCGAGTACCAGCGACAGCAATCGATCGGCGGCCGATTACGTTAAAGGCATGGATCCGGGCGCATTTCCGGGGCGCCCAGGGTCTGCAGAAAGGCCTGATTCGCGCAGCGGGATTGTTGGGGAAGTCGCTTTCCATAGACGAGGGCTGCCCATTTTGCAGCACTCGTGCCCGGTCATTCGGTATAATTGGCGGTCTTGTGCCCGCGTCTCGCCGCGAACGAGAGTGCATGACTGCCCGTGCATTTTCTCGAGTTCGCGGCAATTACATGCCGGTACCGCGCAGGCGGCGGCCTCGAGGCCCAAGCGGCAGCGTCGATTTTGATCCAATCCAAAACTGTCATGGAAATCTGCTAATGCCCCGTACAACCCCCCTTTCCGATATCCGCAATATCGGCATCATCGCCCATGTTGACGCCGGGAAGACGACGACGACCGAGCGCATCCTTTATTACACGGGGCGCAAGCACACCATCATCGACATTCACGATACGAAAGATCTGAAGACGTCGACGACCACCGACTATCTCGAGCAGGAACAGAAGCGCGGTATCACCATTCAGAGCGCGGCCGTGTCCGCGTTCTGGCGCGACAAGAAAATCAACCTCATCGACACCCCCGGCCACGTCGACTTCACCATTGAGGTCAACAGATCGCTGCGCGTCCTCGACGGCGCGGTAGTGGTATTCGACGGAGTGGCCGGCGTCGAGCCGCAGTCGGAAACCAACTGGCGCCTGGCCGACAATTACGGCGTGCCACGCATTTGCTACGTCAACAAGATGGACCGCAGCGGCGCCAATTTCGTGCGCTGTGTCGACATGATCAAGAAACGGCTGGGTGCGCGCCCGTTGCCCCTGCAGATTCCGATCGGATCGGAAGACGGCTTCAAGGGCATGATCGACCTGGTCGAGATGAAGGCACTGGTGTGGGACTCGGATGACAAGGACGCCGAATGGCAGTCGCTCGACGTGACGCCCGATCTGGCCGACAAGCTGCAGATCGGTATTCCTGCCGACCGGGCGATCCTGGCAAGGGCCGCCCAGTATCGTACCGAGTTGATCGACACCTGCCTCGAGCAGGACGATGAAGCCATGGAGAAGTACCTCGACGACGGCTCCATCCCCTCGGTCGAGACGCTGAAGCGGGCGATCCGCAAAGGCACGTTGAACTCCGCGTTCAGTCCCGTGCTGTGCGGCTCGTCCTACAAGAACAAGGGCGTGCAGCAGGTACTCGACGCGGTTGTCGACTATCTGCCGGCGCCGACCGACGTCGCCTCCATCAAGACGGTGGACGCTGACGGTGAGGCCATTGGCGAACGGAAGTGCTCCGATGACGAGCCCTTCTCCGCGCTGGCGTTCAAGGTCATCAACGATGCCTATGGCGCTCTCACCTTTATCCGCGTGTATTCGGGTGTCCTGACCAAAGGCGCGTCAGTGCAGAACTCCACGCGCGGTAAGCGCGAGAAAATCGGCCGTATGGTCGAGATGTTCGCGAAAGAAGCCAATCCCATCGAGGAAGCGCGCGCCGGAGACATCATCGCGCTCGTGTCGATGGCCGACACCGAGACCGGCGATACGCTGTGCGATTCCGCCAACCAGGTCGTGCTGGAGCGCATGCGCTTCCCCGATCCCGTCATCAGCGTTTCGGTCACGGCGAAGAACAAGACCGAACAGGAAAAATTCGGGAACGCGCTGGGCAAGATGGTCCGCGCCGACCCCTCACTGCATCTGGAGACCGATCGCGAAACCGGTCAAACCATCCTCCGCGGCATGGGCGAGTTGCACCTCGAGGTGACGCTCGACCGAATGCGCACCGAATTCGGTGTCGAGGGCACAATGGGCGAGCCGCAGGTCGCGTATCGCGAGACCATCACGAAAAAATTGACCGAGCAGTACGTCCACAAGAAGCAGACGGGTGGATCCGGCCAGTTCGCCGAAGTCTGGATCGTTTTCGAGCCACTGGCGCGCAGCGCCGGGTTCGAGTTCGTCGACAAAACCGTCGGCGGCTCCGTGCCGAGGGAGTTTGTACCGGCAGTCGAGAAGGGCCTGAAGATTCAGAAAGAAGACGGTGTGCTCGCCCGTTATCCGACAGTGGACTTCCGCGCGACGCTGATTGACGGTAGTTACCACGACGTTGACTCCAACGCGCTGACCTTCGAAATTGCGGCGAAAGCCTGTTTCCGCGAAGGTATCCGCAAGGCCGCACCGATCCTGCTGGAGCCGGTGATGAAGGTCGAGACGGTGACGCCCGGCGATTATCTGGGTGATGTCATCGGCGACATCAACCGCCGCCGCGGAATGATCCACGACCAGCTGGAGCGCGGTAGCAATATTGCGGTGGTTGCGAATGTGCCGCTGTCGGAGATGTTTGGCTACATCGGACACCTGCGCGGAATGACGAGCGGCCGTGCTTCCTACACGATGGAGTTCTCGCACTACGATCCGGTGCCGCGTAACGTCGCCGATGAGGTCATCGCCGAAGCGGGTAAGGCGAAGGCTGCGGCGCAAGCCTGAGCCGCGCACTTGCGGGGGACGCGCATGCGTCCCCTTATCTTCCGGTAAAACGCGCCGGTGCCGGGGTGGTCGCTATTCGATCATCCCGGCAGCTTTTCCGCGGTTTGGGTCATGCCCTATCCGCTGCTGGCGTGAGCGCGGTTCCGCACCCGCCCGCTCTCTCACCTATCCGAAGCACAATTCCGCAGGAGAATTGCTCCCTCACCCGTGGCGCCTCCGCCGCCAACGTCCCCTGGATTCTTCCCAACACGAGCCGAGCGTGCGTCAGGTCTTTCCCTCGGCCTTCAACAGGCTACGCAGCATGGCCACTTCCGCAGCGATTGCAGTGTGCAACGACGGGTCCACGTCGGGTGCAAAGAGAGCCGAGTGGTTTGATGGCAAGTGGGTTTCCGCAGCCGCGGCGGCTGCGTATTTTTCCGGGTTCGCCCCACCCAGGCTGAGATAGAAGCCGGGTATTCCCTGCGCGATAAACGCTGAGAAGTCCTCCGAGGCCGTGATCGGCGCCGTCATGATGACGTTATCCTTGTTCAGGGTGCTCTCGAGCGCGGCACGAAGCCGCTGCGCGAGCGCCGGATCGTTGTAAACGGCGTCGGTCGTCTCATAGCGGTCGATGGAAGGAGCGCGCGGCGCACCGGCGGCCTCGGCTTCCGCGTTCGTGATCCTCGTGATCGCCGCGAGGACCTGCTTGCGCACGTCAGACTTGTAGGTGCGCACGGTGAGCCCGAGCTCCGCCTGGTCCGGAATGATGTTGTTTTTTGTACCGGCATTGATGTACCCCACCGTGATTACCGCCAGCTCACCCGGCTTCACTTCTCGCGAAGAGATCGTTTGCAAGGCAAGGATGGTTCTTGCCGCGGTCACGATAGGATCGACAGTCGTATGAGGCGCGGAGCCATGCCCGCCTTTTCCGTAGATCGTGATGCGCAGTGAATCGGCGTTGGTGTTGTAAATTCCCGGAACGATTCCGACCTTCCCGGCTGGAAGTTCGTTTCCCACGTGCAGCGCGAGCACGACGTCCGGGCGCGGAAACCGCGTAAACAGGCCGCCCTGGACCATGGCGGCTGCGCCACTGATCGTCTCCTCCGCCGGCTGTCCGATCAGCATGAGCGTGCCGTGCCATGCATTCTTATCGTGGGCCATGATGCCCGCGGAAGCCACGAGTGCACTCATGTGCAGGTCGTGCCCGCACATGTGCCCGACGAAGACATCGTGTCCTGCCGCGTCCTGTGCGTGCACCTTGCTGGCATATGCAAGTCCAGTCTTTTCCTCGACTGGAAGCGCATCGAGCTCCGTGCGGAGCATTACGGTGGGCCCAGGGCCATTTTTGAGAATCGCCACGATTCCGGTACCACCGACGTGCTCGGTGACCGTATAGCCGATGCCGCGTAGTTCGGCTGCCAGCTTCGCCGCCGTGCGGATCTCGTGACCCGACAGCTCCGGGTGCTGGTGCAAATCGACATAGAACGCGTACGCCGGAGGGTAGGCGGCGTCGACTTCCGGGGTTGCCGCAGCCACTGGCAGCACGATTCCCAGGGCACAGAGCACCGACAGCACGACCCTACCCGAACTCATGAGCCTTCTTGCGACCATATCCCCATTTCCCCGCTTCGCACCGTACGTGATCCTGGTGTTGTATCAACACTTCTGGTCCTCCGCTAGACTTGCGGCCGGGAATTTCATATCCGGGGTCTGCCTATGCACGCCGTCCGTCCGCGCACACTTGTGGTATTGGCTCTGATTCTTGCTCCTGTCGTGGCACACGCGTCCACCCCTTCAGGGTTCACGATGGCGCAAGTACTCCATTACCCCTATGCGAGCGAGCTCGCGTCCGCGGAACAGGGCGACCTGATCGCCTGGGTTCGCGATGTGGATGGCGTGCGTAATGTCTGGCTCGCGCGCGGTCCCGCCTTTTCGCCCATGCGGCTCACGCAATATACTGAGGACGACGGGCAGGAGATCACTCAGCTCACCTTTTCCCCGGATGGCTCGCGCCTCGTTTACGTGCGGGGCGGAGACCATGATGCAAATTGGCCCGCGGAGGGTAATCTCGCGCCCGACCCAACGTCCTCGCCTGAGCAGCCGGTGACGACCATTTGGAGCATCTCGCCGACAGGCGGCTCACCGCAGAAGATCGCCGAAGGCGACACTCCCGCAATCTCGTCACGAGGACAGCTCGCTTACACGAAAGAAGATCACGTGTGGACGGCGGCGCTCGAGGGCGAGCCCAAACCCGAGCGCCTGTTCTTCGATCGAGGCAAGGACAGCGACCTGCGTTGGTCACCGGACGGAAGTCGGCTCGCGTTTGTCTCCACCCGTGGCGATCACGCGTTCGTCGGGGTATACGCTGCGAAGAACGAGCCACTCATCTATCTCGCGCCGTCTACGGGCACTGATGTGTCCCCCCGCTGGTCACCGGATGGCACGCACATCGCTTTTGTACGACGTCGCGGAGACGGCGGTCCGCCGCAGCCGATCCTGAAACAAATCCCCCATCCCTGGTCGATCTGGGTAGCCGATGCCCGCAGCGGCTCGGGTCGCACCGTCTGGCAAAGTCCGGATACCCTGGCTGGCTCCTATCCCGACGTGGAAGGGCAGGCAAATCTGCATTGGGCGGCGGGCGACCGTCTCATCTTCCTCGCCTATCTCGACGAGTGGCCTCATCTCTACTCGGTTGCGGTCGCCGGCGGCTCGCCACTTCTGCTGACGCCCGGCACCTTCATGGTCGAGCACGTCGCCGCAAGTCGCGATCGCCACTTCATGATCTACGACGCTAATACCGGTGCCACGGCGGGAGATCACGACCGCCGCCATCTCTTCCGAGTCCCGGTCGATCGCGCGACACCCGTGGCACTCACGTCCGGAGACGCGCTGGAATGGAGACCCGTCAGCGCGGCCGGCGAGCGGATCGCATTCGTCGCATCGGGCGCGCAACAGCCGCCGTCGATCGGCATCGTTGGCCTGGATGGAGCACATCGCTCCCGGCTCGATGCGGGGAAGCTGCCAGCAGATTTCCCTCTGGCGCAACTCGTTGCCCCGCAGCCCGTTACCTTCCAGGCGGCCGACGGAACTCTGGTCCATGGTCAGTTGTTCGAGCACACCGAGCAGCCCGCGAATCGAGGCTCTTCGAAGCCGGCGATCATCTTCGTGCACGGCGGGCCACCGCGGCAGATGCTGCTCGGCTGGCACTACATGCAGTACTACAGCAACGCCTACGCCGTAAACCAATACCTCGCGGCACACGGCTTCATCGTGCTGTCCGTAAACTACCGGCTCGGTATTGGATATGGCCGCGCCTTCCACCAACCCGAACATGCGGGACCCGCGGGGGCGTCCGAATACCAGGATGTCCTGGCCGGCGCCCGTTTCGTGCAAACGCTTCCTGGCGTCGATGCGAAGCGAATCGGAATCTGGGGCGGCTCGTATGGGGGTTATCTCACGGGTCTCGCGCTCGCTCGCAACTCAGACATCTTCAAGGCGGGCGTCGACATCCACGGCGTACACGACTGGTCGCGATTCTTGGGCGACCTGGGCAACAAGCCCGAGGATCGCTACGAGAAAGGCGATCGTGAGGAAGCGATGAAAGTTACGTGGGATTCGTCGCCGGACGCTAGCGTCGAAGGCTGGAAATCACCCGTGCTCCTGATCCAGGGGGACGACGACCGCAACGTACCGTTTCAACAGACGGTGGACCTGGCGCGCCGGCTCGACCTCCTCAAACTTCCCTACGAAGAGCTGGTGATTCCCAACGAGATTCACGGCTTCCTGCGCAGTGCGTCATGGCAGAGCGTCGATGAGGCCACCGCGAGTTTCTTCGCGCGCACCTTCGGCGTGCCAACGAATTAGCATTCAGCTGCAGCGTTGAGAGCTAGACCCAACAAGCCACCGCTTGCCCTTATTGGGGCCGCTCAGCCGGGCAGGCCGACTCTTTGATCTCGCTCACCACAGCGAGCCGCTTCTCGCGGACCTTAGCGCCAATCGCCGGCCCCTTGAGTCCCTCGCGCTCTTCCTCTGACAGAGTCACCGCTGCCGCCGCATCACGCGCGTGCAACAGATACTCCGCCTGCGGATAGGGCTGCGTCTCCAATCCAGCCCGCCCCCGCGCATCGGACTCGCATGCCAACAGCAACTCCGCGAACCGTTCCGGCCGCCGAAACGCATCCGTGGTCTCCAACAGTTTGAGGAGTGTTGCCGGCCTGAGCTCGGCGGCTCGATGGACGGACGCATGGTGACGGGCGGTGAGAACCGCCAGCTCGCGGTATTCGTTCGGTACTTTGAGCCGATTCGACAATTCTTCGACGAGCGGCACGCCTGCCTCCTCGTGTCCGCGGTGACTCGGCCACCTATCGCGCGGCGAGAGCGCCTTGCCGAGGTCGTGCATGAGCGCGGCGAAGCGGACCGCCGTAGACGCTCCGATCTTTGCCGCGTACCGCACGACCAACATGACATGCACCCCGGTATCGATCTCCGGGTGCCACCGCGGCGGTTGAGGCACGCCGTAAAGTGCCGCAATCTCCGGGAAGATGACGCGCAGCGCTCTGCAGCTCCGCAGGGTCTCAAAGAAGACATCCGGTCGCGGCTCACCCAGCGCTCGCTCCGTCTCTTGCCAAACCCGCTCAGGAACCAGGGCGTCAACTTCTCCCGAAGCCGTCATCTGTTCCATCAACGCCCGGGTCTCGTCCGCCACGCGAAACCCAAGGTCCGCATAGCGCGCCGCGAAGCGGGCCACGCGCAGTATGCGTACCGGATCTTCCACAAAGCTTTCCGACACATGCCGCAGAACGCGCTCGTCCAGATCCCGGCGACCTCCGTAGGGGTCGATGATCTCCCCCGAGGCGCTTTCCGCCATTGCGTTAATAGTGAGATCGCGGCGCTTGAGGTCCTCCTCCAGCGTGACGTCCGGCGAGAACTGCGTCGTAAAGCCCCTGTAGCCCGGCGCCACTTTGCGTTCGAGCCGCGCCAGGGCGTATTCCTCATGCGTCTGCGGATGGAGAAATACGGGAAACTCGCGCCCGACCGGCACGAACCCGTCCCGCTCCAGCTCTTCGGGCCGCGCGCCGACAACGACCCAATCGCGCTCGTGCACCGGGCGTCCGAGCAGTCGATCCCGAACAGCGCCGCCAACCAAGTAGACTTCCATACCCACATGTTACCCGAGAGTGCTCATGCGCAGCGCGCACGACTGCAAGCGTTCGCGAAGTCGCGAGCCCGTTCGCATCGCGAAACCCACGCCCGAGCTGCCTTTGGACCCTGAATGCCCCGCGTAATCCGGACTTCGTCGCTGCGGCTGTTGCTTGTCGCCGCTCTTATAGCCGCGCTTCCCGGGTGCGGTACCCTGTATGTCATGCAAGCGGCGAACGGCCAGTGGCACGTAATGCGCGCGCGCAAACCTATCGATGCGGTGGTTGCGGATCCGCGCACTCCACCTACGGTGCGAGACCGTCTCACAGAGGTACGGGCCGCCCGCGATTTCGCTACACGCGAGCTCAAACTCCCGAACAATCGAAGCTACCGTACGTACGCCGATCTCCATAGGCCCTATGTCGTGTGGAATGTGGTCGCCGCTCCCGAGTTCTCGGTGCACCCCAAGCAATGGTGTTTCCCAGTCGCCGGTTGCGTGGCGTACAGGGGCTACTTCGCCGAGAAGCGGGCGCGGAGCTTTGCGGCGGCCCTCGCGAAGCGCGGCTTCGACGTGACACTGGATGGTGTCCCCGCGTATTCCACCCTCGGGAAATTCGCGGACCCGGTGCTGAGCACGATGCTTCGCTATGGCCCTGACGAGCTCGCGGCGATCATCTTTCACGAGCTGGCTCACCAACTGCTCTACGTCCAGAACGACTCGCAATTCAACGAGGCATTCGCGGTCACCGTGGAGAACGCCGGGTTGGAGCGCTGGCTGACACTCAACGGTCACGCGGATCGTATCCAACACTATCGGGAGTACAGCGCCCGCGAGCGAGAGTTCGTCGAGCTGTTTGCGCGCACACGTGCGCAGCTGGCGCGACTTTACGCCTCCGGATTGCCTTCGCCGCAAATGCGAGAGCAGAAGGCTGCTACGTTCAACGAATTGGCAACAGCGATCCGGGACCTCGAGCGCCGGCAGGGCGTGCACACGCCGTTGTACGAGGAATGGCTGACCGAGGGTTTGAATAACGCGCGCCTGGCGTCCGAGGCGACTTACTTCGACTGCCTGCCTGGATTCGAGCGCTTGCTCGCTGAGCAGGACAACGACCTGCCGCGATTTTACGTCGCTGCCCGGGAGCTGGCCCGCCTGCCGATGGCCGCGCGGCACGAGAGACTTTGTAGGAAGCCTGCCGTTCTTGAGTAATGGGCTGAAAACGCCCGCGGCGCTTGCCGCGAGCGCGTCGACCGGCTGCGTTGCTGCGCGCGGGCTAGCGCCCCCAGTAAAAGAACGGCGCTTTTGCTTGCGAAAAGCGGGCCGATTGTGGTGCGTGGCGTCTGGGCGACGCCTAAGGCGGAGCTGTACTTACTTCTTCGGCAGCGACGGCTTCGGAGCGCCCGGCGCGCTGCCGCCCTTGGCGTTCGGGTCCTCCTCGTCAAAGGTGTCCCGCATCTTGTCCGCCCAGTTCTTATAGTTGGACCAGGTGTACAGATTCTTGGTGATCGCCGCGTGGCGCGCGCGAGCACGCTGCATGCGATCGAGCCAATTCGCATAAGGATCCGCTGGGTCAACGGGTCCCGCTGTAGTGCCGGCAGGTGCCGGTTCGTGGCGCGGTCCTGGCGCGTCGCCTCGCCCTCTATCGGATGAGCTCATAAGAAGCTCCTGAAGATTTCGAGCAGCGTACGGTGTTCCCGCCAAGGAGGCAGGAACTGGTTCACACGCATGTCGCCAGTTGCCTACGCTGCGACACAGCTTCCATGTCTGGTCGCGCGTCTGTGAACCGTACGCAACGTTATGTAATGCAATGAGTTAGTGCCACGTCTCAGGCGACGAGCCGATACACCGGACGGTATTCCGTGCCCGGCAACTTCATGCGTTTCTGGGCGACGAAGGCGGCGAGCAGCTCATCGAGCAACCCCATGATCTTGGGATCGCCCGAGAGCTCGTACGGACCGTCGCGCTCGATCGCCTTGATGCCGTATTCCTTCACATTTCCCGTGACGATTCCGGAGAACGCGCGCCGCAGGTTCGCGGCGAGCTCGTGTACCGGTTGATCCCTATGCAGCTGGAGCGCGCGCATCGACTCGTGCGTCACTTCGAACGGTCGCTGAAACTCTGGCTGGACCGCCAGCAGCCAGTTGAAGTTGTACGAATCATTGCGCTGGCGGCGGAATTCACGGACGGCTTCCATGGCGCGCACCATGTGACGTCCGACCTCCGCCGGATCGTCGATGATCACTGTAAAGCGTCGCAGAGCCTGCTCACCCAGCGTACCTTCGATGAAGCGGCTCACGTGTTCGAAGTAGGCCGCGCTTGCGCGCGGACCCGTAAGGACGACAGGGAAGGGCTGATCGCGGTTCGCCGGGTCCAGCAGGATGCCGACCAGATACAAAATCTCTTCTGCCGTGCCCGCGCCTCCCGGGAAGACGACAATCCCGTGCGCGAGTCGCACGAACGCTTCGAGGCGTTTCTCGATGTCCGGGAGGATGGCGAGCTGATTCACGATCGGATTCGGGGGCTCGGCCGCAATGATCCCCGGCTCAGTGATTCCGATATAGCGGCCGTGCTCGATGCGCTGCTTGGCGTGACCGATGGTCGCGCCCTTCATCGGGCCCTTCATGGCGCCCGGGCCGCACCCGGTGCAGATGTCGAGGGCGCGCAGGCCCATCTCGTAGCCGACCTTCTTCGTGTACTGGTATTCGGCCTCGCCGATAGAGTGTCCGCCCCAGCACACGACCAGATTCGGCCGTCCCTTGTTGTCGAGGAGACGCGCATTGCGCACGATGTGGAACACGGCGTTCGTGATCGCCGCCGAATTCGAGAGATCGAACCGCCCGCTGTCGATGATCTCGTTCGAGATGAACACCACGTCCCGCAGAACCGCGAACAGATGCTCCTTGATGCCCCGGATCATCTGGCCGTCGACGAATGCCGCGGCCGGGGCATTGTGCATTTCGAGCTTGATGCCCCATGCGTGGCGCACGATCTCGATGTCGAAGTCACGGTAGCGGTCGAAGATTTCCTTCGCGTTGTCGGTATCGGCGCCGCTGTTGAGCACAGCAAGCGCGCACTGGCGAAAGAGGCGATACAGGCCGCCCTGACCCGAATCGAGCAGCTTGCCGATTTCCGCCTGGGAGAGATTCTCGAGACTGCCCCGCGGACCGACCCGGGCGTCGATGAATTCGGGAACGACGATACTGCTGTCCACTGAACTCTTCCCGGATGGTGTCGCGCGCCTGAGGCGCTACGGGAGAATGTCGATCGGCGCGTTATCCGGCGTGAGCAGCCAGACCTCCACCATGTCGGCGTTCGATAAAGCGATGCAGCCGTCCGTCCAGTCCCGGCTCTCGTAGTACGTCGGCTCGTGCTTCAGCTGATTAGGCAGACCGTGGATCATGATCGAGCCGCCGGCGTCCCAATGATTGCGCTTGGCCCGCTTGAGGTCTATGTCATTCGGATACGAGACCTGCAGCGAGAGAAAAAAGTCGCTGCGGGGGTTGCGGCGGATCAGCGAATATCGCCCTTCCGGCGTGCGGAAGTCGCCCGCCCGTTCCTTCTGCCCCACCGGATTCAAGCCGAGCGCGATCTTGTACGTGCGCACCACGGAGTCCCCGTGCAGCAGGAGGAGCTTGCGATCGGTTTTGCGCACGACGAGGCGGTCGACGACCGGCAAACTCTCCGTCGACCGCAGCATGACTCGCTCTGCCTGAGGGAGCGCGTCACCCCGAGCAGCGACGGCCGCACAGGCGAGGACCGCAGTGGCGAGCAGTATCCTGGGAAAGGGCGTCATCTTCCGGGTAAACAAGCACTTGCGGATATTGAACGGAATTATAAGCGCTTCAGTTCCAGCGGGCGATGTACATCCGTCACACCGTCGGCGCCAGCAGACGGTGGGAACCCGCGCCACGTTCAGGAGTTCCACTATGAGTCACACTTTGGCTGCGGGGAGCTGCGCCTGACTATAATGATTTTCAGCGTCCGCCTAAGAGACCGCCCGTGAGGCTCAGTGTTCCCTCCCGTCGTTCGGCCTTTCGTGGGGGCCTGACGGCCTTCGTCATGGTCCTGACCGCCTGCGCGTCTACGCCGTCGCAGCCCGTGGTAGACCGGCTCGATCCCGACACCGGCTCGACGTTGACCGTGATGGATAGCCCCGTGGAACTGCTCGCCGAAGCGACTCGCGGTGCCGCTGGCGATCCGTTCGCCTATATCGCACCCTTCGAGACAGATCAGATGGGCAAGCGAGCGCTGTTCCTCTGGATGACGGCACCAGCGCCGGAGGGCGCGACGCTGGACACGCAGCTACTGTGCGACGGGCAGCCCCTGGTGTTACAGCCAGTAGAAGGCGGACTTAGGCACCTCGGTATCGCGCACGCTCCGTACTCCGCGCCGGCCCCCTGGAGCGAGCAGTGGTACTTCCAACTCACGCAAGACGCGCTGAAGTGTCTCGCGGGCGCTCAGACCATCGCGCTCGAGACCCACGTCGCCGGTGGCGGTGAGTCCCAACGGTTCACCGTCGGCAGCAAGAATCTCGCGGCGCTGAAGGCGTTCAGCACCCGTCAAAGCCCGCAGTGAGCGCATCAGCCCCCATTGGTCACCACAACCTCGACGCGAGGCATGACAATCTGCGTGCCCGGGTGCAGGTCTGCCAGATCCAGGTCCGGGTTGTACTGCTGCAGTAACCAGACCGGCAGCTGCGAGAAACGCTGCGTGATCGTCCACATCGAATCGCCACGCCGCGCGATGTAGATCTCCGTACCCACGATGCGATGGGATGCGAAGTAACTCGCCTGCAATGTCTGATGGTACTCACGCCGCCGCTGCTCGAATTTCTCGTGCGACACCCGGTGGAAGTCGAGGTGAATCTTGTGCCCGACCAGCACCGGCTTGCCGTAGCTCATTTTGTTGAGCTGGCGTAGATGGACCGCCGTCACGCCGAGCCAGTCGGCGTAATGTCCAAGCGTCTCCGCCGTGGCGACCAGAATGGTGTCGTCCTTCGCCACCGAGTAATCCGTGGGATCCGCGCTCTGCTGATTGTCAGCCGCTGGCCCCAGTGCCGGGCCGAGATCTTCAGCCTGCGCCGCCGATACCGGCTGGGCGTTTTGCGCCGGCCCGTGCGCCGTCGCGGCAGCGGCATCCTCAGTGCTCTCCTCTTCGGCAACAGCCGCGGGCACCCCGCCGTGCCCGACGGGAGCCGCACCATTCGCCGCAGCCGCTGCACTGGCAGCAGCGGCTGCATCGGGGTGCACGTGGCTCATGTCAGGAGCGGCCGTCGAGGCAACCTGCGCGGCGGTCTCGGCCCCCGGTTTGATCGCAAGCTGCTGGCCTTCAAAAATGAAGTCGCGATTGCGAATGCCATTGAGCTGCAGAATCTGACCTTCGGTCAGCCCAACTTTCGAAGCGATCTCCGCGAGGGACTCGCCGCGCTTCACGGTGTAAACACCCGCGACGTCAGCCGAAGTTGGCGAAGTCGATGCACCAGGAGTCGTAGGTGGCGCGCTCGGCATTGCGACCGGAGGCGCTCCAGGCGTGCCGATCGTGGCTGGAACGGGCGCCGGGGCCGGCGGGGCCGGGGTAACGGCGGCAGCGGCAACGATCGTACTGGCTGACAGCTCCGGTACCTTGATGGTGCTGCCAACGCGCAACTTCTTGCTGGTCCTCATGCGGTTCATCAGCGCCAGGGATTCCGCGCTGACCCCGTACTCGTCAGCCAGGCTGGCCAGCGTGTCTCCCCTCTGGACCCGGTAGCGTCGTGGCCCACGCGGCTCGGGCTGGGCGGCCAACAGCTCCGAAGGACTGAGTCGCTGCGCCAGCAGTTCGCTTGTCCACTTGTCTCCATCGATGGGCAGCCTCAAGTGGTACGACTTCGGAACGTTCCGCTTGCCGTCCCAGACCGCGCGCAGCAGCGCTGGGTTCAAGGTGCGCAGCTTCTGACCGTCGATTTTCAATGCACGCTCGAGCGAAGTGATCGAGACGTACCCGGGAACGACGACCTCCTGAAATTTCGCCTCGCCGAGCTTGTCGAGCGAACCGAAATACTTTTCCGGGTTCCGGTCGACCTCGAGAGCTGCGAGGAAGGAGACGTAGAAATTGCGTGACGCGAAGCCGAATGAGCGGCTGTTGTAATTGCGCAGAATCTTGACGATGTCGTCGGTTCCCAGGGTGTCCTTGGCTCGGCGGACGCCGGCGGCGCCGTGGTTGTACGCCGTCAGCGCGAGCGGCCAAGTGCCGAGGATGCGATAGTTGTACGCGAGAAGCTGTGCGGCAGCCTCGGTCGATCGAAACGGGTCTAAGCGATCGTCCACCGCGTTGTCGATACGCATATAGCGCCGTCCGGTTGAGCGCATAAACTGCCACAAGCCGGCGGCGCCGACCTTGGAGTACGCGGCCGGATTGAAGGAAGACTCGACATGAGGAAGGACGGCGAGTTCGGCGGGCAGGCCGAGATTGGCGAGCGTCTCCGCGATGTGCGTCTCCCAGGCGCCCGAGCGAACGAGACCGGCACGGAATCGGTCCGCCTGACCGAGCTGGAATCGAATGTCTTCGATCGCATCGAGAAGCCGCGCGGGAGTACCCTCGGCGCCCCACATGGTCTTTATACGCTGATCGTCATCGGACAGCGGTCCGTCTTTAGCGGCCGCTATACGGCGCAGCGCTGCGGCATAGCGACCGCGCGCCTGATCGACTACCCGTTCACGCTCGCGGGGTGAGGTGTTCGGCGCGAAGTGCAGCTTGTCGTAGACGACTGCGAGGTTGTACTGGTCGTGCAGGAAGCCGCCGTTCGTATCGACCTCCGAATAGACGCGGACCCAGAACTGCACATCGCGCTCGAGTTCCGGCGGACGTGGCATGACGGTCTCGGTGTCGGCCGCAAACACGCGCGTCACCGCTAGCCAGGTGACCGCCGCGCCCAGTAACCATCGGAGCGCCATCCCCGTGACGCCTTCCCCTGTCGAGTTCATTTACACCCCGGTTATTCGAAGATTCGACTGTGCATTCAATGATTTGGACGCTGCATGGCCCCACTGGCCGGATGCCTCACGCCGCGAATATGTCGATGATCTTGACAGTTCACCCTCGCCGCGGCTGCGTGCCCTCTCGCGGCGGGGCCCGAATCGCCCCGCAGCAGGCGCGAAAATTTCTCACAACGGGCAGTACGTCACACTTGAACCACGTCGCAGATACAACATGTCACATTGGAAGAGCCGGCGGGGGCCTTGGCATGCGGGTTGCTTATATAACAGCCAAGAGAGGCGAACGGGCCTCGGGAAGAAGCAAGCAAGCTAGCGGATACGAAGAAAGCGTGGATCTGGAACGAGCTGCAAGCTGATCGGATACCTCGTCAGCGGACAAAAACGAGAAGACACTCCTCCACACACAAGCAGGCGACCAATAACCCCGCACCTAGCGGGGTTTTTTTTGGATCGGCGCTCGCATCGGTGCCGCGCACGGACCCGCTTGCAGGTGCTGGCGGCAGACCGCTTGCCGCTCTGCGGGCGGGCTTCCCGTGCTCAGCGCGCAGGAGCAGCGACTTTCTGCAAACCCGGCCCCCTATCGGGGAGAACGAACGATCGCGGCACCCCAATCCCGCGGTGCGCCGCCTGGCGCTCCATTCGGCACCGCAGAATCTGACGGCTAGCAAGCCCCGGGGCTCGATATCGGTTTCGCCGCGCGACGTCGAACTTCGCCACGCTCGCGCATCTGCTCGAGCTGCTTGCGCTCATCGCTCGCGTGCGCACGAGCCTTGAGCACAAGGGTTTGAAACCGAGGGTCGCTTCGGAGCGGTGCGAATGCCGGCTCCCGCTCGAACGCATACCAGGCTCGTATCCCGTACCACCCGCGTGCAAAACTCTCCTCCAGAGCATCGATCGCCGCATCCCGCTGACCCAGCAGTGTGAGCGCCACGGCTCTCGGGTATGCCCACCGATACAACTTGCCGACTTCCGTGTCGTCGAGCACCTGGTGCGCCCGCCGCTCCGCCTCATTCCGGTCACCCAACGCGAGGCTCACCTGCGCGAGCGTCACCATGCGATACGGATCCTTCTCCAGCGGGAGATCAGGATCGATGCGTAATGTCAGGAGTTCGCGCCGCGCGCGAGCGAGCCGACCCGCTGCGAGCGCGGCATCGCGAATCACGAAAGCGTCGACGTCCTCCTCACCGTCCGCGCGTCCCACCGGATCCGCTCTCAGGAGATCGGCAGCGTGCTGCAATTCCCGTTCGTAGAGACACACCGTCAACCACTGATCCAGGTGCAGGGGTTCGGGTTGCTCCACGAGCACACTGCGTGCAGCGTCGACGTCGTCGAGCCCCAGGTAGAATGCGACCAGAGGCGATCGCATCCACCGCGCGCGCGGTTCAATAGCGATCGCGCGCTCAGCGAGCTGCACGGCTTCAGCCAAACGCCCCTGGTGCCAGCGAATCTCACCGAGGCGCAGCAGCGCGGGGTGAAAATCCGGATCCACCTGGAGTGTCTGTACGAACAGCCCCTCGGCTTGCTGACCGAATACGCCGGTTTCGTAGCTGAATAGATACGTCAGTCCCTTGGCATAATAGTTGCGCGGCGTCAGTGGATCGACACGGATCGCCTCTTCGAGCTCGGCACGCGTCTCCTCGAGGCGCCCCTGTCTCTGGAGCAGCTCCGCATACTGCTCGTGGCCGACGCCGTAGTGCGGGCTGAGCGCGAGGCCTTTACGGAAATCCGCCTCGGTACCTGCGTCGTCGCCTTTCATGTCCTTTATGCGGGCGCGCAGGACGTACGCCTCCCCCAGCCGGTCATCGAGCTGCAGGGCTCTGGCGAGCAGGGGCTCCGCATTGCTGAAGGCGGCCGGGTCGGGCTTATCGCTCGTCAGAACGGCGACCTGAAGGTAGGCATTTGCGAGAGCCACATGAGCAGCCGCAAAAGTGGGTGCGATCTCGATGGCATGCGATAAGCGCTCGATAGCGTGCTCGGCATCCGCCATTTTCCGGGTGGCCATGAATGCTCTGCCTTGGAGGAAGGCCAGGTAGGCATCTGTGCCGAAGCGGGCGAATGGGTGCGCACTCTCGTCCAAGCTCACCTCCAGGTCCCGGGCGACACTACGGGAAATCTCATCTTCGACCGCGAAGATGTCGTCGATCGTGCGATCGAATTTCAACGACCAGACGTGGGCGCCGGTGGTTGCGTCGACGAGTTGTGCGGTAACTCGAAGCCGGTCGTCCGCGCGCTGCACACTACCTTCGACCAGATATCTGGCGTTGAGCTTGCGTCCGATGTCGCGAGCGTCCGCGCGTTGGCCGCGAAAAGCGAACGACGAAGTCTGCGCAATGACGGTGAGATCGCGAATATCGGCCAGCCGGTGCAGCACGCTTTCCGCGATGCCCAGGGCGATGAACTCGTTGCGTGCCTCGCCATCCAGATTCTCGAAAGGCAGAACTGCGATGCTGTGCAGCGGTAACTGCGCGGCGGCCGTGGTCTGCTGGGGGCGTGTTGTCGCAGCGGCCTCTATTCCGTGCCACCAGCGTGTGTGCCAGCCCAATGCGAATAGCGCGACGAAGAACACGCCTGCCGCCACCGCGACGACCCCGATGAGTGTCGTGCGGCGTATGCGACTCTGCTGAGCAGCCGGTTCGCGGGCAGGAGGTTTGCGATTGGCCATCGCCTCGTCCGAAAGGCGCACGACATCGGCGACGAATCGATAGCCGCGGCCCTGTACCGTCTCGAGGTAGCGATTTTCACCCCGCGTTTCCCCCAGTACGCGACGCAGGACCGAAATCACCTGAGTGAGGCTGTTCTCCTCGACGACCAGACCCGGCCAGAGCTCGGCCATGAGCCGGTCCTTCGCCAGTAACTCGCCGCGGCGCTCGACGAAATAAAGAATCGTCTCGAGCGCCTTGGGAGTGAGCGCCAGGGGGTCGGAGCTGCCCCTGGCAAAGAGCAGGCGCCGACCTGCATCGAGGCGGAAATCCCCGAATTCGTAAATGACGTGCGGCTGAGGCTCGTTCATGAGCGTCATTCCGAAAATTTAAGAAAGTTTCAGGACTGCGCCAAAGACAGTTCCTCTCCCCGAACGGGATTCTACGCCCTACCTCGGCGGACGCATGTGACCGCAGGAAGGGTCGGGTTCGCGCGGCCGATCCTTCACCAGTTCGGGTGAGCGAAGACGCGCAATTACTTGAAGCGCCGATCGCAACCGGCGCAGGAGGAACAATATGAACGGCAAATCTCCACGTTGGATGCTCGCTCTGACAGCAGGAGCCGTGGTCTGCGGTGCGGCGGCGATCCTTAATTGGCCCGGCATCGTTGAGGCGACGCCGGCCTTTCACTTCAATAGTGAGATTCTCGCGCGCTCGTTCTTCGAAGAGATCGAACTGAACACTCGCCGGGAACATGGCCAGAAGGACGAAGACTCGAAGGTAAAGATCCAGGTCGAAGAGCCCTCGGATGTCTACGTGGTGAGAAACACAGTTCCTCCGGGAGGCTACAGCGGCTGGCATACCCACCCAGGTCCCAGTGTGGTGCTGGTCAAGTCAGGAACGGCAACGGTCTATAACGGCGATGATCCCAGCTGCACGCCTGTGACCTATGTGGCAGGAACCGGCTTCATCGACGAGGGCGGCGGGCACACGCACATGGTGCGCAACGAGGGGGCCACCGACCTCGTGACGGTCGCTTTCCAGATCATTCCGGCGGCCGCTGACCGACGTATTGACGCACCGAGTCCCGGCCATTGCCCTTTCTAGAGTGAGCTGATCCCCGACGAGTGGGTCCCTTGGTGAGGGGTCTGCGCTACTAAAGGCCTGCGAGCGGCGAGTGAGCCAGGTTTGCCCGCCGCTCGAGCCTGAATGGTCGGGGACGCTTCCGTGTTTGCCACTGATCGCTTGAGATCCCCGGTCCTCAGCCGCACTTCGAGTCGCCGCAGTTCAGGCAGGTCATGCAGCCGTCCATCATGACGACGGCGGCGGTGCTGCACTTACCGCACAGCTGCGCCCCTTCGGGGAAGTGCGATTTGGAGAAAGCGTCTGCCTGCTTGGCGCGCAAATCGAACTCGGCACGCTTCTCGTCCACCATCTTCCGCTGGTGCTCATCGAGCTGCGTCTTGCGCATGAGACCGATGCTCTGCAAGTGCCGCTCGATCACGTGGCCGAGCTCCGCGATGATTGAAGGCATGAACTTCCCACCCGGCTGCCAGTAGCCGCCGCGCGGGTCGAACACAGCTTTCAACTCGTCGACCAGGAACGTTACGTCGCCGCCCTTCCTGAACACCGCGGAAATGATCCGGGTGAGGGCGACGATCCACTGAAAGTGATCGAGGTTCTTCGAATTGATGAAGACCTCGAAGGGTCGCCGCTGCTCGTACTCCGTACCCTCGTTCAGTACGATGTCGTTGATGGTCACGTACATCGCGTGATCCGAGATCGGCGTCTTGATCTTGTAAGTCGAGCCGACCAGCATCTCCGGGCGCTCGAGCTTCTCGTGCATCCGAATGACTTTGGCGGTCCGGCCGTTCTTATCCTTGAACACCTCGCCGTCGTTCGCGCTGCCCGACGCCCTGGCGTCCGCCAGCTGCTTCTCGGCCTTTTCGGCCGCGGCCTTGTCCTCGGGCTTCTGAACAGTGTACTTGACGATTTTTCGGTCGATCTTGATAGCCATGCTGCGTTCCTGGTCTTGCGGAAGGGGAGGGGCGGCGCGCGTGCGCTACGGTCAGCCGCACCCTGGGGGCTTGAGATGCTCAAAGGCGCCCGTAATACCCGTCCCTCATTGCGTCATATAAATTCGCCGCCGTGTGGATCTCGCCGTCATAGTCGATCTCCTCGTCACCGCGCGCTTCCACGACGGTGCCGTCATCGAGCGTGAACTTGTAAAGCGTGTTCTTGAGATCCTGCTCTTTCACGAGCACGCCCTGGAAGGCTTCCGGGTTGAAGCGGAATGTCGTGCAGCCCTTCAAGCCCTGCTCGTGCGCGTAGAGATAGATGTCCTTGAACTTCTCGTACGGGAAGTCCGTCGGCACGTTCGCCGTCTTCGAAATCGAGGAGTCGACCCACTTCTGCGCGGCGGCCTGCACATCGACATGCTCCTTCGGCGTGACGCCGTCGGAGGAGATGAAGTAGGGCGGCAGCTTCTCGGCCTCCACCGTGGAGAGCGGTTGCGCCTTCGAATTCACCAGCTCCCGATAGGCCAGTAGCTCGAAGGAATAGACGTCGATCTTCTCTTTAGACTTCTTGCCTTCGCGGATCACGTTACGGAAGTAGTGGTGCGCGAACGAAGGCTCGATGCCGTTCGAGGCATTATTCGCCAGCGATAGCGAAATGGTGCCCGTCGGCGCGATCGAAGTATGGTGGGTGAAACGCGCACCGACTTCGGCGAGTTCGTGAACCAGCCGGGGAGCTACTTCCGCCACACGCTGCATGTAACGGCTGTACCTCGCGTGCAGCAGCCGTCCCGCGATTCTCACGCCGGGCCTCCACCCGTCCCGCACCATCTCGGGGCGCTTCCTCAGCATTTCCTTCGTGACCGTGAACTCCTCGCTCATGATCGGCGCGGGTCCTTTTTCACGGGCGAGATCGAGTCCCGCTTCCCAGCCGGCTACGGCCATCTCGCGCGAGACATCTTCGGTGAAACGCACGGACTCGGAAGAGCCGTATTTCATGCCGAGGAGAGTCATCGTGCTACCCAGGCCGAGGAACCCCATGCCGTGGCGGCGCTTGCGCAGGATCTCTTCGCGCTGCTTCTCGAGCGGCAGCCCATTGACCTCGACCACGTTGTCGAGCATGCGGGTGAAGACCTTCACGACCTCGCGATACTCTTCCCAGTCGAATTCCGCGAACTCGCCGAAGGGATGCTTCACGAAGCGAGTCAGATTCACGGAACCCAACAGACACGAGCCGTACGGCGGCAGTGGCTGCTCCCCGCACGGGTTCGTGGCGCGGATGTTCTCGCACCACCAGTTGTTGTTCATCTCATTGACACGGTCGATGAGAATGAACCCCGGCTCCGCGAAGTCATAGGTGGACGTCATGATCACGTCCCACATGCGGCGCGCCGGCAACGTCTTGTAGATCTTGCAGGCAACGAGTCCTTCGTCGTTCACGACATAGCCATCGTGAATCGGCCACTCGCGCCAGACGAACTTCGCCGGATCGGCGAGATTCGGCGTCTCGGCCTCGTGCTCCTGCAGCGAGAGCGGAAAGGCGAGCTTCCACTCGCGATCCTCGCGCACTGCCTTCATGAACTCGTCCGTGATGAGCAGCGACAGGTTGAATTGCCGCAGGCGGCCGTTCTCGCGCTTGGCGCGGACAAACTCCATCGCATCCGGATGTCCGACGTCGAACGTGCCCATCTGTGCTCCGCGGCGGCCGCCGGCGGAAGAGACGGTGAAACACATCTTGTCGAAAATATCCATGAACGACAGTGGGCCGGACGTATATGCGCCCGCGCCCGATACGTACGCACCACGCGGACGCAGCGTCGAATGCTCATAGCCGATACCGCAACCGGCTTTCAGCGTGAGTCCCGCCTCATGGACCTTCTTCAGGATGTCATCCATGGAGTCACGGATCGTGCCGGAGACGGTGCAGTTGATCGTCGACGTGGCGGGCTTGTGCTCCAGCGCTCCGGCGTTCGAGGTCACTCGTCCGGCGGGAATGGCTCCGCGGCGCAAGGCCCACAGGAATCGTTCGTACCAATGGTCGCGTATGTCCTCGCGCTCAACATCGGCGAGCGCGCGCGCGACCCGCTTATAAGTGTCGTCCATCGATCTGTCGATGGGGGATCCGTCCTTTGCGGTCAGACGGTACTTCTTGTCCCAGATGTCCAGCGATGCTTCCTGGAAAGGAACGGCATCGATGTCCTTGGGTTCGATCTTTACGACGGTATTCATGAATCCGCGGCGCTCCGAATATTATTAACGCCCCTTCCGACGGATCACAGGGCATACGGCGCCTTCACGCCGGTACCTGGCATCTGGTCAGCGAGCTATGGGTCTGATAGGACCCGCTGCTGCCGATCAGCAAAGCCGGTACCCCCTGAAACCTCCCCCCGACCGCGCGATATTGGATCGCTTAGCGCGAAACACAAGATCTTGTGTCGGGGTCAAAAGACTAAAGACGACTGACCACGCGGTCAACATTTTTTGGCAGATTTTGTAACACCGATAAAGGGCTATAAATTCAGGCATTTATAGCGATATGGGCCGCGGCGCAGCGGATTTTCCGGACGAAATCCACCCCCTGGGGAACGGTGACGTACCCCCCATATATAGTGCTCCCGCGGCACACAGGTTGTGCACAGCCTGCTCACAGGCGCAGGTCACGGTGGAGGTGCGCGGAGTCGGGCTCCTGGGGATTGCGACACCGTCATTGTGGCCCTGTGGAGCGCCGCTGCAACCCGAATGTGCTGCCGCTCGAACCAGCCGCTTGGTGTGCGCACCAGCAGCGGTGCCTGTCGCCAGTTTGAGCCCGCGCGCGCTTAACCGCCGCCAGCTCCTGGGGTCAGCTGAGCCGCACCAGTTTCGGGCGCTCCCCGGAGCGCCGCCGCCTGCCGCGCCTGGCCGCGCACCGAGCCCGCCGCCCGTTGAGCCGGCCGCCAGTTGCGCCCACCGCCCGCATTGGCGCCCGCGGAGCCCGTGCTGAGCCTGCTGCGCAATGGATCGAAGCGGCACATTGCCTGCCGGAGTGGCTGCGCCCGTATCTGGACAGGCATACGGGCGGAAGGGAAGGGATGGGGTGACTGCTGAGCCCTGCTGCCTGCCGCCTGCGAGCCTGCCTGCTTAGCCTGCCTCTGAGCCTGCCTGCTGAGCCTGCCGTCAGCTGTGCCCCCTGCCGGTTTTTGGGTCTGCCGCCCGCCGAACCTGCTGAAAGGTGAGCTGGCTGCCCGGCTGAGCCCGCGCCGCCAACCGAACCCGCCGCCGGGCGGGGCCCGACCGCAAACGAGGCGCCCGCCGTCACTCGCACCGTCTACCCAGGTTCCGGTTTGACTCGCGCGCCAAATCAACACTTGAAAATTCGCATGCCCAGCCACAAATCCCCTCCCATGCGCGACTGGCGCCTTTACTACAACCTTGGAGGCCATATGACCCTTGTTAGTTACGAGCCCTGGACGCTCGTCAGTCGCCTGCATCGGCAGCTCGATCAGGCATTCAACAGAACATCCGCACCCGTGGAAGCGGCGAGCGCTCGCAGTGTTGCCTGGATTCCCCGCGTCGATATTTTCGAGGAAGCCGAGCGTTTCGTAGTGCTTGCGGACGTCCCCGGCGTCGAGTCGAAGGACATCGAGATCACTGCCGAGAACGGCGTGTTGACGATCCGCGGCGAGCGCCGCTGGGATAAGAAAGAGTCGGACAAGAATGGCTACGAGCGTGTCGAACGCAGCTCGGGCTCGTTCCTGCGGCGCTTCACGCTCCCCGAGAGTGCCAACACGGAAACGATCAAGGCCAAACAGACCAACGGCGTGCTGGAAGTCAGCATTCCCAAGCACCCGCAGGTCCAGCCGCGACGCATTTCCGTCGAAGCCGGCTAAGAACCGGGTCGGTAGCGACTCCAGTATCGGTCCGGCTGATGGGCGCCCGTAAGGGCGCCCATCAGGCTGCCGGCACGAAGGACAACTCAGGCGCGGAGCCCGCGGATCCTCTCCTCGGCAACCCAGACGAGAACCGCTGGCTATGGCTTATCGCTAAGTCCTGGGAGTCGCCCCGGACCCAGGAAGAGAGCGTGTCGGCACAATATCCGGCCGCACGCGGACCACCTGCCAGTCACCTGCTCTCCCCCATTTCATTGCTCGGCCCGCTTTGGCGTAAACGCGGCGCGGCGCACAGCGTGCGAGGTCCCGGACCACGGTAGAATACTTCGCTGCGGAATCTTCCCCCGGCATCGCCCGACCGGAATTCACTATGAAACGTCCCGAGATCGCTCTCGTCGCACTAATGTTCGTCGCGGCGATGGCCCCGCCTGCCGCTCCCGCCGCCATGCCGGCGGTTGTGGGTGACACGCCTGTGCCTTCACTCTCCCCCATAGTGAAGAAGGTCTCGCCCGCGGTGGTGAACATCGCCACCCGAGGCACGATCCGCGACCGTGGCCCGCAGAACCCGCTGCTCGACGACCCGTTCTTCCGGCGGTTCTTCGACGTGCCGCCCGATAGCGGCCCGCGGGAACGGCCGTTTCAGAGCGCCGGCTCCGGCGTGATCTTCGACGCTAAGAACGGCTACATCGTTACCAACGCCCATGTCGTGGAAAACGCGAGCGAAATCACCGTAACACTGCAGGATGGGCGCGACGTGAAGGCCGACGTAGTCGGCAGCGACGAGCCTTCCGACGTTGCTGTGCTGAAAATAAAGAGCGAGGGCGCTCTTACTCAGATAGGGCTCGGCGACTCGGGCAAGGTCGAAGTCGGCGACTTCGTGCTGGCAATCGGCAACCCGTTTGGCCTCCAGCACACCGTGACCTCGGGGATCATCAGCGGCCTGTCCCGCTCCGGCATCAATCCCGACGGCTACGAGGATTTCATTCAGACAGATGCCTCGATCAACCCGGGAAACTCCGGCGGGGCGCTCGTGAACCTGCGCGGCGAGCTGATAGGCATCAACACCGCTATCCTCTCCCGCAGCGGCGGCAACATCGGCATCGGCTTCGCGATCCCGGTGAACATGGCCCACAGCGTGATGGACCAGCTCATCAAGTACGGCTCGGTCAAGCGCGGCCAGCTCGGCGTCAGCATGTACACCGTAACACCGGATATCGCGCACTCGCTCGGCCTCGCCAACGCACTGGGCGCGCTGGTGTCTCAGGTCGTCGACGGTTCCCCCGCGGAAAAAGCGGGCATCCACACCGGTGACGTCATTACATCGGTGAACGGACAGCCGGTCAAATCCAACAGCGAGCTCCGTAACAGCATCGGGCTGATGCGCGTTGGCGACAAGGTCGAGATCGGTCTGCTGCGCGATGGCAAGCCGTTGAAGGTCACGGCCATCATCGCCGACACGGCCGCGACCACCCAGGCGTCGCCGGTCGAGACCATTCACAGGAACTTCGAAGGCGCCACCCTGGCGGACGCACCGGACGCCGGCGGCGCGCTCGTAAAAAGCGTCGAGCCCGGCAGCGCAGCCGCGCAATCCGGCCTGCGAAACAACGACGTCATCGTCGGCGCAAACCGTGGCCGCGTCACCAACCTCAAGCAACTACGCGAGCGTGCCAAGGGCACCTCGGTGCTGGTGCTCGAAGTCCGGCGAGGCAACACGATTTTGTTGATACCGCTGCGGTAGCAGACACGCCGCAGGGACTCAGCTGGCCTCACGTGGAAATGAGAACACGACCGAACCGCTGCCAGCGTTGCTGATGCCGCGCGCTCCGCCAGTCAGCGCCTAAACAGGACGCAACTGTTCTGCGAGAGACCGGGTCTTCTCTGTAACGACGTCGCCGGTATGAAGCGCAGTCTTGCGTTCAATGAGCATGACATGGCATTCACGCTCGGCCACAGGGTTGTGACGCACCCCTTTGGGTACCACATACATTTCTCCTTCGGAGAGTTCTACCGGGCCGCTTTCCATTTCGATGCGCAGGTGCCCTTTGAGAACGAGGAACAGCTCATCTTCGTTCTCATGGCTATGCCAGGCCAACGATCCCTGCACTTTGGCGACCTTGACGTACGCGTCATCGACTTCGGCGACAACGCGCGGCGACCATAGCTCGGTTAGCGACGCGGCGACTTGCTTGGGCGATGAGATGCCGGCCATACACTCTCCTCAAAGGGCTGGTTCCGTGCGGATGAGGAGCATCATGCCCAATGAGCCGGCCGGGGCGCAAAACTGCAAGCGCCTGCCAGCGATAGCCAGGCCTCCAGATGCAAATTAGGGAGTTCTGCCCATTCGCGTCTCGTCTCCCACGGCACGGTGCTCCTGGCCCGGACTTTCCATGGCAATACTGCGGTGTGCCCGTCGGTTTCAGGCCGCAGCGCGCGCTTTCTCCCGGTGTTCGATGGTGGCGTAAATGAAGCGCAATTTGGCTATCACCGGCGCGGACAACACGAACGGATAGCCATCCGGGAGGCCAAGGCCGCGATTGAGGTTGTTGAGCACATACGTGAGCGGCACCCAGTCCGCGATCATCTGGTCGAAGCTCGATCGCTGGCAAATCAGCGGCAGGGGTGGATTCATCATGGCCGGCTCGTCCGCGCGCTCAGGCTTCAGGGACATGCCGGCAGCGCCCGCGGTCTCCAGGGCATCGGTCATGTGAAGAAAGTGCGCCCAGGACTCGGCCCAGTCCTCCCACGGGTGGGACGTGGCGTACGCACTGATGAAGTTGCTTTCCCAGCCCGCCTGCGGCCCGTGTGCATAGTGGCGTTCGAGCGCCTGGCTGTAGTCCATGCGCTCATCGCCGAATAGCTGCCTGAAGCCCTCTTCATGAGGGCTGCCCGGAATCAGGCGATCCCAATAGTAATGCCCGATCTCGTGCCGGAAATGACCGAGCAATGTCCTGAAGGGCTCGTGTTGCTGCTGCCGTTGCTGTTCGCGGCGCACGTCGTCCGCTTCCGCAACGTTGATCGTGATCAGGCCGTTATCGTGGCCGGTGAGAACTCGAGTGCTGTCGCCGCTCGTCGGGTCTTCCAGGAACTCGAAGGCCAGCCCGGCGTCGTTCGCCTCCTGTTTCCGGACGAGCGGCAGCTCGAGATCGAGCAATGTGTAGATCAGCCGGCGTTTCGCCAGTTCGAGCCGATACCACGCGGTCCTGTTATCGGGGTTGGCGAGATTGGGAATGACACGCGTCAGGCGGCAGGACGCGCACAACGTCTCTGGATTACTTGCGGGTACCGCCCAATTGCAAACTCCCTCTCCCTCATAGTTGGCGCACAGGCGATAGCCGCGCTCGTCCCCGACCCGCCCTTCGGCTCGCCAGAGATCATCGTTGGCCTTCTCGAGGGCGGCCATCACTCCCCGATCGGGAAGATAGGCGAGGGCATGGTCGCAGTTGAGACAGCGAACGTTCTCAAAGAATACGAGGTGCTGGCAGTGGGTGCAGTGAAAACTTCTCATCCGTATTCTTGCCGCGGCGGGCGAGATCTGGCTGCCCGACTTCAACCTACACCGTTCATCGCCCGTGCGGACTTGGCGGAAATAACCTATGGAGGTGGGACAATTCCTACAGGGATCTCGCTGGGCGCGCTGACCCACCTGCCGGTATCAGTCGCCCGGGAGCAGGTTTTTTTCCCGTCTCGATAGGCAGCGCCGTCGCGAGTTCGCCGCTAAACGCTGGCTATGGCGGGCGGCGTGCTCAGAGCCGGCGTGTGCGTGGTGCTCGGCTTGTCGAGCCATTCGATGAGCGGCTCCCACTGCTCCACGTCCGCCTGCGCGATGTAACTTTTCATCTCATGCACCCCGATCCCCAATTCGGCGGCGCGCACGTAGTTCTGCGAGTCACGAATGGTGGCCACGATCGGTATCCCGAGCGTCTGCAGAAACCGAATGAGCGTCTGATACGTGAGGGTGTTGCGCCGGACCCGATTGGCGATCACACCGATGCGGTCATCCTCACGGCGGATCTTCGCGACCAGCAGCAAGTCCCGGATGCACCGAGAGCAGGCATGAATATCGATGTCGGACGGCAGTACCGGCACGAGGATTTTGTCGGCGTCGCGCGTGATGTCCGGCATCTCGCGTGACTCGATAGCGGCGGGCGTGTCGACGATCACGTGGCTCGACTTGTCCGGCACGCGTAATTGGAACGCTCGCGTCGTGCGGCTGTCCTTCTCGAACGCCGCGATCGCGTGAATGGGCGCCTGCGTCGGCTGGCGTTTCCTGACCCAACGGATCGAGGAGCCCTGCGGATCGAAATCCATGAGGACGGGCGTGTGCTGACGAGAAGCGAAATAACTCGCCAGATTGATTGCGATGGTCGTCTTGCCTGAACCCCCCTTGGGGTTCATGACGACGATGCGCTTCATGGTGACCTTGTTTTACGAAACACGTACTTAGAGCAACCTGCTGGGGAGCCTACGCAGGCCCCGCGGTTGCTGCAAGCTGACTCCGGCTGTATGCACCCCGGTGGCCCACAGTGTGTCGCCGGTGCGGCCAAGAGCCCATCTGACATATGTTCAGTTGCTGCGCGCAGCGCCTGCGGGGGGTGCAGTCTTTCCTTCGGTTCAGCGCGTGACCTCGGTTGAGGGGATACGCTGCCCGTCGCTACGCGCGCGCTGCGCGACCTCCCGGGCCCACCCTTGCGACGCACGCGTCGCGCCGCGTGTGACGCACGCCCCCTGCCCCCCGTCTGTGAGGTCGAGCACGCCTGCTGCCGGATGCTGTGCGTAGAGTCCGCCGCACATGGAGATCTTTCTGCACCTCTGGGACGAGCTCGACGATTTGGCGGGCGCCTGTCGCCACGTCGCGACCTCCGCCGCGATCGAGGCGGCTGCCCTGTCGAGGCCGCTGGTCACCGTGGCTTCAAGCTGTGTCGTTTGGATATTGAGCTTGAAAATTCCGTTCTGATTCCCATCATCGCTCCCTTCCGCTCCTAAGGCAGATACGGAAGGCCAGCATGTCGACCCCCGAAAAGAATCCTGATAAGCAGACGCACGGCTTCCAGGCGGAAGTCCGCGAGCTCCTGCAGCTGATGATCCACTCCTTGTACAGCCACAAGGAGATCTTCCTGCGAGAGCTCATCTCGAACGCCTCCGATGCCAATGATCGCCTGCGCTTTGCTGCGATTGCGGAGCCCGAGCTGCTGGCCCAGGACCCCGATCTGCAGATCACGATCGAGGCGGACCCAAAAGCCAATACGGTGACCATCCGCGACAGCGGCATCGGAATGAGCCGCGACGAGGCTGTAGCGAACCTCGGCACCATCGCCCGCTCAGGAACGGCGCAGTTTTTCCGCTCCCTCTCCGGCGACCAGCAGAAAGCGTCCCAGCTCATTGGGCAGTTCGGCGTCGGCTTCTACTCCGCGTTCATCGTCGCCGACCGCGTAGAAGTGCAGACGCGCAAGGCCGGGACGCCCGAAGAGGCCGGGGTGCACTGGGAGTCGCGCGCCGATGGAGAGTTCACCGTAGAGACCATCACGCGTCCCGAGCGCGGCACCGCCGTTACGCTGCACCTCAAGGACGACGCGAAAGAATTTGCCGATGGGTTCCGCCTGCGCTCGCTCATCCGGCGCTACTCGGACCACATCGGATTCCCGGTCCGCATGCGCAAGGAAGGTGAGGCCTCGCTCGAATACGAGGTGGTCAACCAGGCAAAGGCCCTCTGGACCCTGCCGCGCAGTGAGATCAAGAACGAGGAATACACCCAGTTCTATCAGCACCTCGCCCACGACTTCAGCGAACCGCTCGCCTGGAGTCACAACAGAGTCGAAGGCAAGCGCGAGTACACGAGCCTTCTCTACATCCCGGGGCGTGCGCCTTTCGACCTCTGGCAACGCGACGCGGCCCGAGGCCTGAAGCTCTATGTGCGCCGCGTGTTCATCATGGACGACGCGGAGCAGTTTCTGCCGCTCTACCTGCGCTTCGTGAAGGGTGTGGTGGATTCGAGCGACCTGCCGCTGAACGTCTCACGCGAATTGCTGCAGCAGGAGCCGGAAGTCGAGGCGATCCGCAGCGGGCTGACGAAGCGCGTCCTCGACATGCTCACCCGCCTCGCGAAGGACGAGCCGGAAAAGTATGCGGCATTCTGGAAAGAGTTCGGCGCGGTGCTGAAGGAAGGCATCGGGCAGGACACGGCCAACCGCCAGGCACTCCTGTCGTTGCTGCGTTTCTCGAGTACGCATGAGCAGAACAGCGAACCTTCCGTGAGCCTCGCGCAGTACGTCGAGCGCATGAAGCCCGGACAGAATCGCATCTACTACGTCACCGCCGACAGTATCGAAGCGGCCCGCGCGAGCCCTTACATCGAAGTGCTCAAGGAGCGCGGCCTCGAAGTCCTGCTGACTGCCGAGCGCATCGACGAGTGGGTGATGGGCCAGGTCGATGACTTCGATGGCAAGAAGCTCAAAGACGCGGCGCGCGGCGATCTCGAGCTCGGGGGCCTCGAGAGCGAGGCGGACAAGAAGCAGCACGAAACGCAGCTCAAGGAAAACAAAGGCCTCCTCAAGCGCGTCAAGGACGCCGTCGGCGATCGTATCGACGAGGTGCGCATCAGCGCGCGTCTCAAAGACTCGCCCTCGTGTCTTGCCCTCGGCGAGCACGACCTGGGCGCCAACATGCGGCGGATCCTCTCCGCGACCGGCCAGAAAGTCCCCGAATCCAAGCCCACGCTCGAGCTCAATGTCGGCCACCCTCTCGTGAAGTACCTCGAGGGCGTCGCGGATCCTGAGCAGTTCAAGGAGTTTGCGCAGGTGCTTTACGAGCAGGCCGCGCTCGCCGAGGGCAGCCAACTCGCCAACCCTGCCGAGTACGTGCAGCGTCTCAACAGGCTGCTCGTGCGCCTCGCAGGGGTGCATCCCCCCGCCGGCGCGCAGAGCGTGGCTGATGGGCAGGATCCTGCCGGCGCCGCAGCGCAGTCGGGTGCGGCGACATGACGCGCCCGATGCCGCAATCTTTGCGGCCGCTGAATGCCCCCATCACTGCCGTTGCGGCCGCCATAATGACCGCCACCGTCCTGCTGACAGGCTGCAGCGACGGTATCCAATCCACCACCGCTTCGAGTCCCGCCTCGCAAGACAGCGCTGGCGCCACCCCCGGAGCCCAGGAGTCGAATGTGCCCGCTGCCAACCTGACCATCACCGAACTCAAGCCCGGCACCGGTCCCGCCATCCAAGCGGGGCAGACAGCTGTCGTGCACTACACCGGCTGGCTGTACGCCGAAGACGCACCCGATCACAAGGGCAAGAAATTCGACAGCTCGGTCGATCGCAACGACCCGTTCAGCTTTCCTGTTGGCGGCGGCCAGGTGATCCAGGGCTGGGATCAGGGCGTCGCGGGCATGCAGGTGGGGCAGCAGCGGCGGCTCACCATTCCGGCGGAGCTCGGTTATGGAGCTCGCGGCGCCGGCGGCGTCATTCCTCCGGGAGCGACACTGGTGTTCGACGTAGAGCTCCTCGGTATCAAGTAACCGCGCCCTAAGGCTTCTCCGCCGACATGGTGAGCAAGCCACGGCGCGCGGAGCGTCTCGTGATCCCCGGACCGGCCGGGGATATCCAGGCCTTGATCGAAACTCCCGCGGAACCCGTCGACACTGATGAGGTCCGCGCTTTCGGCGTGATCTGCCATCCCCATCCGCTGTACGGCGGGACCCTCGACAACAAAGTTGTATATACCCTTGCGCGAGCCTTCGAGCAGCTTGGCGCGCCTGCGATCCGATTCAATTTCCGCGGCGTTGGGGCGAGCGAGGGCGAATATGACGAAGGCATTGGCGAGACCGACGATGCACTTGCGGTCATTACCTACGGCAGGCATCGGTGGCCTCGTGCGGCCTTATGGCTTGCGGGATTTTCGTTCGGCGGTGCCGTTGCTATTCGCGCCTCAGGTCGCGTGAAATCCTGTTCGGCTGCTGAAAGCGCCCTGCGGCACTTTCAGCCCGCGGGCGAAGGCCGTGACTTTTGGCCACTTGAACGGTTGGTCGTGGCGGCCCCCGCTATCACGCTTGTCGACGTGCAAGACGTCATAACGCCTTCGAAGTGGCTGATAGTGCAGGGTGGCGCCGACGACGTCGTATTGCCCCGTGCGGTGCTCGAGTGGGCCGCAAAGCGTTCACCACCGCCTACGGTTACCGCGCTCGCGGGTGCAGGACACTTCTTCCACGGCCATCTCCCGGAGCTCCGCGAAGCCGTACTCACCTTCATGCGCGACAGCACCGGCCCCTAAAAGAAAAACCCGAAAGGGTCGTCGTAAAACGCTCCTTCCGGGTTTCCTCACCGCTATGGAGCCTGCCGGGCAGGCTCGTGGCGGAAAATGACGGCTTACGAGTTGACCATCGCCTTCAGGCTCTTGAGCGGCATCACGCGAACCTTCTTGCTCGCGGGCTTGGCCTTGAACATCATCTTTTCGCCGGTGAAAGGATTGATACCTTCGCGCGCCTTCGTGGCGGGCTTCTTGACGACCTTCATCTTCAGCAGGCCGGGCATGGTGAACAGGCCATTGCCGCGCAGGCTCTTCTTGATCACGCCGCCGAGCGAATCGAAGACGCTGCTGACTTGCTTGCGTGAGAGCGATGTGTCTTTGGAAATCTGGGTCAGGACTTCTGACTTGGTCGGTGCGCCAGCCTTTTTCGCCATTTTGCGGTACTCCTCGAATAAAACCGTGTGAGCGTGAAACGCGGTGCCACTGTGTCCGCGTGAGAGAGAATCGGCGCGGAAAATAGCACATGCGCACGCTTTCGCAAGGCTTTTTTCGCGCCGGGCGACGCTGAAATGCCTTTTTTTCAAGTGTTTTGCACTTGTGATGGCACGCAGCCCCCTCGGTGCGGCGTTTCGCGCGCGTATTAAATGTCGCTTAGAGCGAAGTCGGCGCGCGCTCGGATGCTGCCATTCTCGTTGCGATGTGAACGCTAAGAGCGTGTTTCTTAACAGAGTAAGAGGTTACGAGCGCCGCGCGTGGCGAGCGAAGGTTGCGGGAATTTCAGCCAAAAAACGTCATCCGCCGCGAATCGCGCGAAAAAGTCGGGCGTGAGGCGCTTGGCCTTTGGTCTTCACTCGGTGAGCTCTACTGCTGCGGAGCGCCCAGGCGAGCGACGAGCTCGGAAGCGCGCGCGGCAACTCCGTGCACCGTCAGATCCTTGTCACGGCTCTTTTCACCACGTGTCAGGGTTATCGATGAGCGCGGTACGTCCAGCACCTGTGCCAGCATTCGAATGACACGATCGTTGGCGGCACCATCAACGGGCGGCGACGACACGCGGACGCGCAGGCGCCCGTCACGAACGCCGTCGATGCCCTCTCGCGAGGCTCGTGGCTGAATACGCAGGCGCAGCAGCAGGTCCGCACCGCGGACGTCATGCCAGATTGGTGCAGACATGGGAGCGATCTCTCCCTTCATCCCTCGCTAACCGTTCAATGTAGAAGGATCAGGATGGCCTGAATAGCGATGCCGGCCCAGAGCGGCGACAGATCGAGGCCCGCCACGGCCGGGATCAGCCGTCGGAACGGACGCAACACCGGCTCGCATAGGGTCGCCAGGACTGACTGCATGGGCGAGTACCCTCCCGGCGCAATGAGGCTCAGGAGGGCGTAAAGGAAGATCGCGTAGAAATACGTCCACAACAGCGTCCGTGCGATCTCCAGCGCGACCATCCGCAGCCAGATCAACGGGCCGGGGAAGGTAATGCCGCGTAGAGCGAAGATGATCGCGACTTCTACGAACGCCACGATGACCACCGCCACGACCGAGGCGGTGTCGACTTTGCCCATCGGCGGCAGAATGCGACGCAACGGCAGGATCAGCGGATTAGTCAACCGCACGATTGCCTGGCACAACGGATTGCGAAAGTCGGCGCGCGTCCATTGCAGCAACAGCCGCGCCAGGACGACGAACAGCGCTAAAGACAGCAGCGTCTCGACAATGAAAATGATCGCGCTCATGAGGTTCCCGCTGGCGGCCGGTTCCTGGACTCTGTGCTAACTATTGATTGCCCACTGCGGCCTCGCCACGGCGATTCTTGGTCGGACCGACTCTTTACCTACATGCCGAATTGCGTGGCCAGCTCGCGACTGCGGTGAGTCGCGGCCTCGAGCGCGCGAGAGACTATCCCACGCAGATCGGCCGCGTCCATCGTGCGCACCGCGGCTTCGGTCGTTCCGCCCTTTGAAGTCACTTCGGCCCGCAGGCGCGCGAGGTCTCCATCGCTGGCGTGCGCCAGCAAGCCGGCACCGTGAAGCGTGGCCACAGCTAGTCGTCGCGCGGCCTGCGCCTCCAGCCCCAGCTCCGTCGCCGCCTGCGCCATTAGCTCAGCGAGCAGGAAGAAGTATGCCGGACCGCTACCTGACAGGGCGGTGACGACATCAAGGGCTTCTTCGGTGGGCACCCAAACAACCTCGCCAACCGACTGCATGACGCGCTCGGCCGCGGCGCGATGCGCGGGGCCCACGTGCGTGGACGCGTAGAGACCGGTCACTCCGGCGCCCACGAGAGCGGGTCTGTTGGGCATGGCGCGCACGACCGGAATCCCAGCGCCACACCAGGTTTCCAGCGCCGCAGTACGGATACCCGCGGCGACAGACAGAACGATCGGCTGATTTCGTTTCAGCACCGGCTGCAGCGAGGCGAGAACCGAGGCCGCGTGCTGCGGCTTCACTGCGAGCACGATGAGCTCGGCGTTCTCGACGGCCGCCAGGTTGTTGTCGGTCGCTGTGATCCCTAGGTCACGCGCCAGAGAGGTGCGGGCGGCTTCCACGCTCTCGCCCACGGAAATCTGTTCAGGTCGAGTACCACGGCGTAAAAGGCCACCGATCAGCGCCCGGCCCATGTTGCCGCCGCCCAGGAATGCAAGCTGCATGTTGACCATACTCTTTGCTTATTGTAACGAGGGCCTGATTTTGCAGGGCTTCTTGCCCCGGGAACCGGTCACGGACGGCTCCTGCCCCAGATTGGAGCTTATTCGAGCACTGAAAGCCACGCCGGCTAAACTGTTTTCACCGGCGCGCAAGTTATCCCTCCTGTCCGACGCTCAGCCCCCCGGATTTGCCGGTCGCGCCCCAAAAAGTGCCGTTCCGACGCGTATGAGCGTCGCGCCTTCGAGGATGGCCGCCTCGAGATCGCCGCTCATTCCCATCGATAGCGTGTCCAGCCCCATCCCGGACGCGTTAAGCGCTTCAAGCGCTTCTCGCACCTTTGCGAACCAGCCACGCTGGCGAGCTGGATCCTCCTCCTCCGGCGGAATGCACATCAAGCCGCGGAGCTTCACGCGCGGGAGCGCCGCCACGGAGGACGCGAGCGCCGGTAGTTCGGCAAGGCTCACGCCGGCTTTACTCTCCTCGCCGGCGACGTTGACCTGCAGGCAGACGTTCAAAGGAGGAGCGTAATAAGGTCGCTGCTCCGACAGCCGCGTGGCGATCTTCAGGCGATCCACGCCGTGAACCCACGCAAAGCTCTCCGCGATCGGCCGCGTCTTGTTGGCCTGCAGCCGGCCTATGAAGTGCCAGGTCAGCTCGAGATCGCTCACCGCGGCGGCCTTCTCGAGCGCTTCCTGCAGATAACTCTCGCCGAAATTCCGGATCCCCGTCCCGGCGGCCGCACGGACCAGGTCCGCGGGCTGCCCCTTGGTTACGGCGAGTAATGTGACGGAATCGACACTCCGTCCGGCTCTCGCGGCGGCCCCAGCGATGCGATCCCGCAACTCATCGAGGCGCAGCGGCAAATTCTGCGGACCCATTAACATATTGGATGTAGAACCCCTCCGTTATACTGCCGCGCACTCGGGAAGCAGTTACCCGTTCGCGCTCTCACCGGCGTGCTCTTCGAGTCCTTAGTCGCCCCCAAGGGAGCATCAATGGCCGTCGACATCGCGCAACTTCTGGCGTTCGCCGTCAAGAACAACGCTTCCGACCTGCATCTGTCCTCGGGCGTGCCGCCGATGATCCGTGTCGATGGCGACATGAAGCGCATCAACATGCCGCCCCTTTCGCACAAGGAAGTGCACAGCATGGTGTACGACATCATGAACGACAAGCAGCGCAAGGGGTACGAAGAGTTCTTCGAGACCGACTTCTCGTTCGAAATCCCCAAGCTCGCGCGCTTCCGCGTCAACGCTTTCAACCAGAACCGCGGCGCCGGCGCCGTGTTCCGCAACATTCCCTCGGCCATCCTCTCGCTCGATGACCTGAACGCCCCGAAGATCTTTCGCGACCTGTGCATGTTGCCGCGCGGCCTCGTCCTCGTCACCGGTCCGACCGGCTCGGGCAAGTCCACGACGCTGGCCGGCATGGTCAACCATTGCAACGACAACCGTCCCGACCACATCCTCACGATCGAGGATCCGATCGAGTTCGTACACGAATCCAAGCGTTGTCTCATCAACCAGCGCGAAGTCCACCGGGATACGCTCGGCTTTACCGAGGCGCTGCGCTCGGCGCTGCGCGAAGATCCGGACGTCATTCTGGTCGGTGAAATGCGCGACCTCGAGACCATTCGCCTCGCGCTGACCGCCGCCGAAACCGGGCACCTTGTGTTCGGTACGCTACACACGAGCTCCGCGGCGAAGACCATCGACCGTGTCGTCGACGTGTTTCCCGCGGCCGAGAAGGACATGGTCCGCTCGATGTTGTCTGAGTCGTTGCGCGCGGTCATTTCGCAGACGTTGTTGAAGCGCAACGGCGGCGGCCGCATCGCGGCGCATGAAATCATGATCGGCACCCCCGCGATCCGCAACCTCATCCGCGAGGGCAAGATCGCGCAGATGTATTCCTCCATCCAGACGGGCCAGGCGGCGGGCATGCAAACCCTCGACCAGTGTCTCGCGGATCTCGTCGGCAAGGGCCTCATCAGCAAGGAAGAGGCGCGCTACAAAGCGCAGAACAAGGACGCGCTGTAAGCATGCGTGCCAAAGTGAGCATCTGACCCATGGATCGCGATCAAGCTATCAAGCTGATGCAGGACCTGCTGCGGCGGGTGACCGAGAAGAAAGCCTCGGACCTGTTCATCACCGCGGGCTTTCCCCCAGCCATCAAACTGGATGGCGAGATCCGCCCGCAGAGTGAGCGGGCGCTGACGGTCGAGCAGTCGGGCACGCTCGTGCGCGCGATCATGAACGATCGCCAGACGAAGGAATTCGATGCCACGAAAGAGTGCAATTTCGCGATTGCGCCCCCCGGCATCGGCCGCTTCCGCGTGAGCGCCTTCGTGCAGCAGGGTGCCGTGGGCTGCGTTATCCGCCTCATCAACGCCAAGATCCCGACATTTGAAGAGCTCGACCTGCCCCCGATCCTGAAGGAAGTCGTGCTCTCGAAGCGCGGCCTGGTCATTATCGTCGGCGGCACGGGCTCGGGAAAATCGACCTCGCTCGCCGCCATGGTCGGCTACCGCAACGAGAAGACGCGCGGCCACATCGTGACGATCGAAGACCCGGTCGAATACGTCCATCAGCACAAGGGCTGCGTTATCACGCACCGTGAAGTGGGCGTGGACACCGACTCGTGGCATGCCGCGCTGAAGAACACCTTGCGCCAGGCGCCTGACGTGATCCTGATCGGCGAAGTCCGGGATCGCGAGACCATGGAGTATGGCATCCAGTTCTCCGAGACCGGCCACCTCGTGCTGGCCACGCTTCACGCCAACAGCGCCAACCAGGCGCTCGACCGCATCATCAACTTCTTCCCCGACGAACGCCGCGAGCAGCTCCTCATGGACATGTCGCTCAACGTCCGCGCGCTCGTCTCGCAACGGCTCATCCCACGCGAATCCGGCTCTGGCCGAATCGCGTCGATGGAGATCATGCTCAACTCGCCGCTCATCCAGGACCTCATCTTCAAGGGCGAAGTGGCCAAGATCAAAGAGGTCATGGCGCGCTCCACCCGGCTCGGCATGAAGACCTTCGACCAGTCCCTGTACGAGCTGTACGAGACCGGCTTCATCTCCTACGAGGATGCCTTGCGCAACGCCGACTCGAAGAACGAGCTGCGCCTGCGCATCAAGCTCGAGAGCAAGCGCGAGGTCAAGAACATCGATGACGGCGGCGCCCTGCACATCGTCGAGGAAGATCAGGGACACAGCCTGTAGGGATTCATTTTTGAGGTGCAGCAGACCATGACGGTGGTGAAAGAAATGGTGGCCGGAATGCCGGCGGCCGGCGTACCGGCGGCCGGCGCACCGGTGGATACGACCCTGTCCACCACGGGCCCGCAGCCGGCCCTCGCGGGGACCGATGTGTTGGCGGGCGGTCCCCACCTGACACTCAATACCAAACCGCTCTTCAAGCTCATGGTGGAGAAAAAGGCTTCCGACCTGTTTTTTACCTCCAATGCCCCGATCAAGATCAAGATCGAAGGCCAGATTCTGCCGGTGAACAAGCAGGTCCTGACACCCGAAACGGTGAAGCAGACCGCTTACGCGCTCATGAGCAACCCCCAACGCGAACACTTCATCAACGAGTGGGAGCTCGATTTCGCGATCTCGGAGCCCGGCCTCGGGCGCTTCCGCGTCAACGTCTTCATGCAGCGCGGCTATCCCGCCATGGTCCTGCGCTACATCACGGCGGACATGCCGCGAATGGACAATCTCGGCCTCCCCGACGTCCTGACAGACTTGATCATGCTGAAGCGCGGCCTCGTCCTCATGGTGGGTGCCACCGGCTCCGGCAAGTCGACGACGCTTGCCGCAATGATCAACTTCCGGAATGAGAACTCCTCCGACCACATCGTCACCATCGAAGACCCGATCGAGTTCCTGCACACGAACAAGCGCTCGATCGTCAATCAGCGCGAAGTCGGGCTCGATACGAAAACGTATGCTCGCGCCCTTCGCGGTGTCGTTCGTGCGGCGCCCGACGTGATATTGATTGGTGAAATCCGCGACCGCGAAAGTATGGAAGCGGCCATCCATCTCGCCGGCACCGGTCACCTGGTGCTTGCGACGATGCACGCAAACAACAGCGCCGAATCCCTCGACCGTATCATCAACATGTTCCCGCGCGAGCAGCACGCGCAGATCTTCCTCGATCTGTCGCAGTACCTGCGCGCGATCCTGGCCCAGCGGCTCATCATGGGCAAGGACAACAAGCGCTGCGCCGCTGTCGAGGTCATGCTCAACACGCCGCATATCCAGGAGCTCGTCAAGAAAGGCGACGTGGTCGGCATCAAGGAAGCCATCTCGGCCAGCGGCGAGCGCGACATCCAAAGCTTCGACGTGGCCCTCCGGGAGCTCTACAAGCAGAACCGCATCAACCTCGAAGAGGCGCTCGTCAACGCCGACTCGCGCGCGAACCTGGAAGCGAAGATCAACTTCGGCTAGCCACACGCCGCGCCGCTCACAGCCCGTAGGAATCCACGAGGTTCAGCAGGCGAGTCACGTTAGGAGGTCGTCGGTTACCGTTTCTGGCCGTGCGCTGATCCGGTTACAGCGGTTGCCTCGGCGACTCAGAACACCGTATAGGCATCAAACACCGGCCCATCGACGCACACGCGTTTCATCGCCGGCCCATCCGGTGTTTGCACGCGCACGGTGCAGCCCGCGCATCCGCCGACGGCGCAGGCCATGAACTCTTCCAGCGACACCTGACACGGTACGCCATAGCGCCGCGCCACCTTTGCGGTGGCCTCCAACATGGGCGTCGGCCCACAGGAGAAAATCTCGACCTCGGCGAGTTCCGCCGGCCCTAGAGACGCCAGCCACGCGTCCGCCAATGCAGTCACGAACCCGTCAAAACACCCCGGGTAGTCAGCCTTGCTGGCCAGCCGGCTGGCAATCCCCCACTCCTCGAGCATTGGCATGCACGCGATCGTGCTGGTGGGTATGCCAGGTACGATGATGCTCGAAGGCCGCGTGCGGAATGGAAACGGTATCTCCGACCCCATGAGCACCAGCGGCTTCCACGAAACGTCGGATCGGCCACGCAGGCGCTCCGCCAAAAAAACCATCGGCGGAATCCCAACGCCGCCACCGATCAACAACGTGCGGGGTCGTTCCGGATGAACGGTGAACGGACGACCGATGGGTCCGAGGACACTGATCGTGTCGCCCTTCTTTCGTGCCGCCAGCGCCTGCAGTCCCGGGCCCGCCACTTTGTAGAGCATCTCAATCCACCCGGCCTGCGCGTCCGCGCGCATGATGGATAGAGGCCGTCGCATGGGGATGGATGGATCACAGGTGAGATGCGCGAAGCTGCCGGGCTCCGCGCGAGCCGCGCACTTGGGCGCTTCGACGCGCAACACGAACTGGTCGCCGTCGTACGCCAACTGCTGCAGTACCCGCGCGTCTTCGAGGTAAATCGTGCCTCGGCTACTGCTGCTCATACGTAAGCCGCCCGCAGCACGTCGCAATTCATTGAAATCCCGTGCCTCACCGCCCGCCCTCGACCGTCACGGCCCGTGACCCAACAACCTCAGCCAGCACAGCCATGCGCACGGCCACGCCGTTGCGCACCTGATCCCGAATCACGGACTGCTTGCCGTCCGCCACATCGGAGGCAATCTCGATGCCGCGGTTCATCGGCTGCGGATGCATCACGATGGCATCGGGCCGCGCGTGCTCCAGTCGCTCCGGAGTCAGGCCGTACATCGAAAAATATCGATCCGCATCCGGCAGGTCCACCTGTCCCATGCGCTCTTTCTGAATCCGTAACATCATCACGACATCGACATCTTTGATTCCCGCCTCGAGCGTCGTGTGCCGCGCGCAGCCGGCGAATTCCTTGGCCGCCGGCAGCAGGGATTCCGGCGCAACGATGCGCAGATCCGGCACCCCTAACGTACGAAACACGTGATAAGCCGACCGCGCCACGCGCGAGTGGCGAATGTCGCCGACGATGGCGATCCCCAGTTTTTCGAACCGCTTCTTGTGCTGCCGCACGGTCAAGGCATCCAACAGCCCCTGGGTCGGGTGAGACACGTGCGCCTCACCGGCCGACAGCACGCTTACATGAGGAGCCACGTTCGCCGCCACGAGGTCCGGCACTCCGGCCTCCGGATCACGAATCACCATCACGTCGACATGCAACGATTGGAGTGTATACACCGTGTCCAACATGCTCTCTCCCTTCACTCGGGACGAGAGCTGCACCTCGAGGTTCACGACATCGGCCCCCAGCCGTTTCGCCGCGAGCTCGAACGACACTCGCGTACGAGTGGACGGCTCAGTGAACAGGTTGGCAACGGTGATGCCAGCAAGCGCGGTGCTCACCGGCGGTTTGGCACCGAGCGGCCGGACGAAGGTCTGTGCACGGTCCAGCAATCGCTCAATATCGGTGCGAGCCAGGGATTCAAGAGTCAGCAGATGCCGCAACGTTCCGTCGGCTCGAAGCTGGTTAGTCACGGTAGTCACCTTTTACGCCCCCCACGCGGCCCACGCCACGTATGAAATCATTCACTTACCCTCACCTGTAAGCCAGCGCTGGAGAATCACCGCCGCCGCCGCGCTATCGATGTCTTCCTTTCGCACGCGACGTTTGCGTTCCCCGCTTGCGCGCCGCGCCTTGAGCGCCGCACTCGCCTCGAGAGACGACCAGCGCTCATCCACCAAGCTCACCGGAAGACCAAAACGACGTTCGAGTTCGGCCGCGAAGCGGTATGCAGCCGGCGCGAGCGCCCCCGGGGTACCGTCCGCATTATACGGCGCGCCGACGACCAGCTGCCGCGGACTCAACATGCGGACTTCGCGCCCGATGGTGTCCCAGTCAGGTCCGCTGTGATGAACCGCCGCCGCAGGACGCGGCGCGGCCGTCGCTGTGAGCGTGTCCCCAGCGGCAATGCCAATACGTTTGAGTCCGAAGTCGAAAGCGAGGACGGTTTTGATGTCACTCATGCAGAAGTGAGTGAACGCGCGGGTTGCTGAAGACGACGATGCTCACCTTCGCGGGGATCCCTGGCGGGCGCGTAGCCCGCAAGCCCCACAAGCGCCACGTCAAGCGTGACCCGCCACGGGACTCAGCCGGTCCGGCTCGATGCCCAGCAGCCGCCATGCACCGGCCCAGCGGTCCTCGAACGGCAGATCGAAGACAACCTTCGCATCGACCGGTACGGTGAGCCAGGCGTTCTCGCGCATCTCACGCTCGAGCTGCCCGGAATCCCAGTTGGCGTAGCCCAGTGCAATGAAGGCATCCGACGGACCCTCGCCGCGCGCCATGGCCGCGAGGACATCGCGGGACGTCGTGACCTGAATGGTGTCGGACACCTTGTGAGTGTGGTCCCACTTCCCACCCGGACGATGCAGCACAAAACCACGATCCGTATGAACCGGTCCGCCACGCAGCACCGGCTGCGCAGCGATGATCTCAGTGGTGGGCTCGAGCTTCATCTGCGAGAGGACATCCGAGAGCTTCATCGGTAACGGCTTGTTGAGCACGATGCCGAGCGCGCCCTTGTCGGTGTGCTCGCAAATGAGAGCCACCGTCTGCGAGAAGTTCGGATCGGAAAGCGAGGGCATCGCAATCAGCAGATGATTCGTGAGGCTCCCCGGAACGGCTTCAGCAAAAGGCGTCCCGGCGATCCCCGTAGTTCCCGTCACACTGATGCTTTTACCGCCCATGTCCGCAAGTATGGGGATGCCCAGCAGCGGGCTCAAGGAATCGCGGTCACGCCGCCCGTTTTTCCGCCTCCCCCGACGAACTGCCATTCGTAGGCAAAGCGCAACACCCGGTACTCATGGGATAGCTCGGGTGGGAACGGATCGAACGGACTGGCGAGCTTCAGAATCGCGAGTGCCGCGGCATCGAGCTCGGGGTAGCCGCTCGTGCGCTGAATGACAGCGCGGTCGAGTGTGCCGTTGGCTGCGATGCCGACCTCGATCACCGGGCTGGCTTTTACCCCGAGCCGACGGGCGATGGTCGGATAGTTGAGAGTGCCGATGCGCTCCACTTTGTGGCGCCAGCCATCCAGGTAAGGCGCTAGCGTGGCGGCCTTCGTGTCCGGAGTGGTCCAAAGCTCGTCGCGCTTCGGCCCGCGCAGCGTGGCGGGACCCTCCTGCTCTTCCGGCCCGGGCTGCTCGGCCGGCTGCTGGTCGAGAAGCAGGGGCCGGTTATGCGACATGCCCGTGTTGCCGTCGTCCGCGAGATATTGAACGTGCACGTTCCAGCCCGTAGTGGTCAGCACGCGCTCTTCCTGACTGCCTTCCACGTCTCCTTTGGGGCCCAGGGAATTCCCGTCGGCAACGCCGTCCTGTTCAGGTATGGGTACCGAAGAGGCGCGGTTGCGCGGCGCTACGGCATCGCGCGTGTTGCCAGACCCCAACTGCGTGCGCTGCGCGAGGTAGGTCGCCGAGTCATTGCGATCCGCTTCCGGGACCTCATCGGAGACCAGGAGGACCTCCAGTCCCGGCGCACCGCTCTTGTCCCCAGCGGCGGCGTTGAAAGTGATGCCGAGAATCAGCAGGCCATGCAGCAGCGCCGCGAGGAACAGCATCGTGAGCAGCCGGTCGCGCACCGGTGCCTTACCTTCCCGTAATGCCAGAGCTTTGGGTTTCATCGGGCGCAGGCAAGCCTTACGGGCGGCGCGAGGACCGTTGCGCGGCGCCGCAAAGCCGGGCGTAGCGACCCCTGCGCCGCTGGGAAGAAGTGACGTGCATACCGCTCCATCGGCTCATCGATACGAGCCCTATTGTCAGCTGCCGCCGCGCGCCGGTCGAGGGGGTCTGGGTGACGCCAGGAGGCGACGCTCGATCGCCTGGACGAGCAGATCGCCGATGTCGATACCGAACTGCCTGTCGAGCTCCCGGATGCCCGTAGGGCTCGTGACGTTGATTTCGGTGACCAAGCCGCCGATGACGTCGAGACCGACGAACAGCATGCCCTTGGCGGCGAGAGCGGGCCCGATCTGGGCGGCGAGCCAGCGGTCGCGCTCGTTGAGCGGCCTGCCGACGCCCCGTGCCCCCGCGGCGAGATTGCCGCGATTATCGTTAGGTGATGGGATACGGGCGAGGGCGTACGGCACCGGCTCTCCATCGATCAAGAGCACACGCGAGTCCCCGGACTTCACGATGTCGGGGATGTAACGCTGCACTATCGCGAATCGCTGTCCATACTGCGTGAGCGTCTCGAATACGACATTCACGTTCTTGTCGTTTTGCTCGAGCACGAAGATCGAGCGCCCGCCCATGCCATCGAGCGGCTTGCAGACGATCCGCCCGTGCTCCCGCAGGAACGCCTCCATTTCACTCATAGCACGGGTGATGAGAGTCGGCGCGCAGCACTGCGGAAACCAGGCCGTGTACACCTTCTCGTTCATGTCCCGCAGCCCCTGCGGACGGTTGGCGATCAGGGTCCCCTGTTCCTCCGCCCGCTCCAGGATGTAGGTCGTGTAGATGTACTCCATGTCAAAAGGCGGGTCCTTGCGCATCAGGATGCAATCGAGGTCGCCCAACGTCTCGATCCGCGGCTCGCCCAGGGCGAACCAGTTCTTCGGATCGGCCCTGACCTGGAGCGGCCGCACCCGGCCCAGCGCCACCCCATCACGCAGCAACAGGTCCTGCTGCTCGAGGTAGGCCAACTCGAAGCCGCGGGCCTGGGCCGCCAGCAGCATGGCCAAAGTCGAGTCCTTCGCGAATTTAATGGCGCCGATGGGATCCATCACGACGCCCAGACGCAATCGTTCAGTCACACTGGTTCCTGTGGGTCGCGCGGTCACGCGCCGCATGAAGCGATTATGCTCGTCGGGGCACGAATATGTCCGACCGCGGCACCGCCAGGGAGGTTCACTGGCCCTACCTTTGAAAAACGTGACGCGCGTTGCATAGCCGGGGGTCTACCGATATGTTAAAACCCGCGCTGCATTTGCCTCAAGTACCGCCACCCCGCGCGTGGCACGTTGTTTAGGCTGTTAAGGAAGGAGTTGCCTGACCGTGACCGGCAGCAACACGAAACTCCAGGGTCTCAAGGTACTGGTCATCGACGACAGCAAGACCATCCGCCGCACGGCGGAGACACTGCTTGCGAAAGAAGGCTGTGAAGTCTTCACGGCGATCGACGGCTTCGATGCGCTGGCGAAGATCGCCGATCATCAGCCTGACATCGTATTCGTCGACATCATGATGCCGCGGCTCGACGGTTATCAGACCTGTTCCCTCATCAAGCACAACAAGGTATTCCGCTCCATACCCGTGATCATGCTGTCCTCGAAGGACGGCCTCTTCGATCGCGCGCGGGGCCGCATCGTCGGCTCGGAGCACTACCTGACCAAGCCGTTCACCAAGGACGAGCTCCTGAGCGCGATCGAGACGCATATCGGGAGATAATGGAATGCCGCTGATATTGATCGTCGACGACTCGCCGACCGAAGTGCACGTGATGCAGAAGGCGCTCGAGAAGCACGGCTACCGCACGGCGGCCGCGGCGGACGGCGCTGAGGGCGTGCGCCTCGCTCGAGAGATGAGCCCGGACCTGATCTTCATGGACATCGTCATGCCCGGCATGAACGGCTACCAGGCGACCCGCGCACTGGCCAACGACCCGAGGACCCGCACGATCCCCATCATCATGGTGACGTCCAAGGGCCAGGAGACCGATCGCATCTGGGGCCTGCGCCAGGGAGCGGTCGACTACATGGTGAAGCCCGTGTCTCCCGACCAGCTCGTCGCCAAGGCACAGGCGACGTTGGCCGCATGAGCCTCACCCGTACAGCCGTCGCCCGCCAAACTGAAGCGCCTCGGGGAGTCGCCCTCCATGGCTGACGAAATCCCCTTGAAGTCCCTGCGGGACCGTCCGTTCGAGCTGCTGGCCGAGCTCGACCGCCGCGGCCGCGCCGTGTCCGCCCAGGTGAACCAGGAAGGCACGACAGGGCGAGAATGGGTCGGAGTCGCACTGCGCATGGCCGGCGACCTCTATCTCGTGGCGCGCGAGGAAACCCGCGAAGTGCTCGGCCTGCCACCGAGCCTCACGCGAGTCCCCGGCGCCAAGCCCTGGGTCAAAGGGCTCGCGAATGTCCGTGGCCAGCTCCTGCCCGTCGTGGACTTGAGGCAATTTCTGGGAAGCGGCGTGACCCCGGTCACCCGTAACACCCGCGTCGTGGTGGTAAACCACCGCGAAATACCGGCAGGCCTGCTGGTCGACGAAGTCCTCGGCTTCCGGCGCTTTGCCGAAGGCGAGTTCTCGGGCGACGCGCCGCCGACGGTGGCCCGCTGCGAGCGCTATCTCGCGGGAGCCTTCCGCCGGGCGAGCGAGCAGTGGCCCGTACTGAGTCTGAGGTCCGTGCTGGAAAGCTCGGCGTTCTCCGAAGCTGCGGCTTAGAAAGCACGAAGCGCGAACATGGCAAAAGTGATACAGCGATGAGCGGTCCGGCATCATCTGCGCGAGTGGGCAACGGCCTTGCCGCGCTGCTCGCGGTAGCGACGCTACTCGTAGCGGGGGCCGTCGCAGCCTACTTCAACACGGCACGTCACTCGGTACCCGCGAGTCAGACCGCTCCGGTCGATGCCCTGTATGGCATCGCCGTCGACGCGGAAGGCGCCGTAGCGGGTAACGAAGCCTCCCTCGGCAGCTTCCAAGCCCAGCTGCGGCAACTCAAAGACGCCGCGGCGGCGAACCCGAGCGCTCCTTTCGCAAAGGATGCCCGCTTTGCTCGTCTCATGAGTAACGCGGCGGCCGTAGTCGAAGCGCGCAATGCGCTAGCTGACGCTGGCACGGCGGCACGCGAGACCCGCGACCTCGTACCTCGTCTGCTGACCGAGATGAGCACGATCACCAATGGTCTGACGGGCCCAAACCTCGAAACGGCGACCCGGGCCTTCGAGCGCTTCGAGCTGCGCGCACAGCGTCTGCAGCTCGATGTCGCGGCGCTGGCGGCTGGCGGAGCCAATCCCAACCAGACGGCACAGCGCCTTGCGGAGAGCGCCGACTACCTTGGCCAGGTCATCCAGGGTCTCCAGGGAGCCAACACCGGGCTCGCGCTGCCACGTCTGACGGGTTCAGAGGCAGAGAAGCGCCTGAAGGCACTCGACACCCTCTACACCGACCTCAACGGCGCGGTCCGCCGTGCCGTCACCGCTGCTCCGGTCCTGCCTGCCGCGCAGACCGCCGCCCGTGACATCACCGCGGATGCCCGCGCCCTGGCCGTTGCTGCTGCGGCCGCCGCGTCCGACGCAAGGCCGGCCGCCACTAGCAAAGTCCCGACATGGGCTCCTCTCGCGCTCATGGCTGGCGCACTGGCGCTCCTGTTGATCGGTGTCATCGCCGCATTGCGCGTGCGTAAGACGGTCGAGACCCAACGTCTCACGGTCGACACGCAACGAAAGGAAAACGACCGCAATCAGCAGGCGATTCTGCGGCTCCTCGATGAGTTGTCGAGCCTCGCGGACGGCGACCTGACGGTCCAGGCAACGGTGACCGAAGACATCACCGGCGCCATCGCAGACTCCATCAACTACGCGGTCGATGCTCTACGCGGCCTCGTCACTACGATCAACCAATCGGCCATCCAGCTCGACAGCGCCACCCGCCAGACGCAGGCCCTCTCACAGCACCTCGCCAAGGCCAGTGGAGCGCAATCCAAGCAGATCGCCTCCGCGACCGAGTCGGCGGGCAGCATGGCCTCGTCGGTCGAGGAAGTTTCCGGCAACGCCGAGCGCGCCGCGGACGTCGCGCGACATTCGGTGGAAGTGGCTCACAAGGGCGGCGACGCCGTGCGTCGTACCATAGACGGCATGAACACCATCCGCGAGACGATCCAGGAGACCTCGAAGCGCATCAAGCGCCTCGGTGAAAGCTCGCAGGAGATTGGTAACATCGTCGAGCTCATCAACGACATCGCCGAGCAGACGAATATCCTGGCGCTCAACGCCTCGATCCAGGCCTCGATGGCGGGTGATGCGGGCCGGGGCTTCGCAGTGGTCGCCGACGAAGTGCAGCGCCTCGCGGAGCGCGCCGCGAACGCGACCAAGCAGATTGAAGTGCTCGTGCGTACCATTCAGACCGACACGAACGAGGCGGTGGTTTCGATGGAACGCAGCACGACGGACGTGGTCGGAGGAGCGTTGCTAGCGGAAAACGCAGGCGCGGCCCTGGAGGAGATCGAGCAGGTGTCCAACCAGATCGCCAGCCTGGTGCAGAACATCTCGGGCAGCTCGCGCCAGCAGACCGGCGCGGCACAGAACATCGCGCGCAACATGCAGGTCCTCAAAGAGATCAGCGTCCAGACCGCGGAGTCGACCAACGCGACCTCCGCCGCCATCGCGAAACTGGCCGAGCTCTCGGCCGGGTTGCGTAAGGCCGCCGCCGGCTTCCGCCTCCCGGGGACCACCACCGAGCCCATCGGATCGACTGGAGCCTTCAAACGGCTGGACGAAGGCAACAAGGCCGCCGCGACCTCGACGGTCCGGCAGATCTCCGCGCTCGGCGGCACCTGAAACATCTTCTAAGAGCCTTTCATGCCGGAAGTCGCTTCCCAGACGCTTGATTTCGTCGGTCGCGAGCTGAATATCACGCTCGCGGAGGCCCGTACTGCGCTCGAAAACTACGTCGAGCAGCCGGACAACGTTACGCTGCTCGAGCGCTGCACGTTGGAGCTGCATCAGGTGCAGGGCGTACTGCGCGTGCTCGAGATCTACGGCGCGGCGCTCCTCGCCGAAGAAATGGAGCAGGTCGCCAGTTATCTGCTCGCCACCGCCACCGAGCGTAAGAGCCAGGCCGAGAGCCTCGACGCGCTGATGCGCGCGATGGTGCAACTGCCGAGCTACCTCGAGCGCGTGCTCGCCGGTGGCCGCGACCTCGCCCTCGTGCTCCTGCCTCTCCTCAACGATCTGCGTGCGGTCCGCGGCAGCGCGCTGCTGTCAGAAGGCACGCTACTGCTGCTCAACCTCAAGTCCGACAAGCAGGCGCAACCGATGGCCGCGGCTCCCGGCGAGCCGCCGCTCACGGTGGAGCAGTGGGCGAGACGCCTACGCGCCCGGTTCCAGGTCGGCCTCATCGGCTGGATCCGCGGCGAGCGCACCGAACAGAACCTCGACATCCTTGCAGCTGTGGCGCAGAAGCTCGAGCAGATCGCGACCCGGCAGCCGCTGTTCCAGCTGTGGTGGGTCATCGGCGCTATTATTGAGGCGCTGCAGGAAAACGGCATCGAAGGCGGCGTTTCCGTGAAGCGCCTGCTGGGCCTCGGCGATCGTGAAATCCGCCGCCTCTACGAGCAGGGCGAGGCGCGCTATTCGCAGTCGCCCGCGGTGGAATTACTGAACAACCTGCTCTACTACGTGGGCCGCGCCGAGTCCTCGGGTCCGCGAGTCACGGCTGTACGTGCGTCCTTCCGCCTATCGGAACTCCTGCCTGTTGACGAGAGTATCGAACAGGAGCGGGAAAACCTGTCCGCGCCGAGCGTGAAGCTCATGCAGACGGTCGCAGCGGCCATCCGCGAAGACCTCTCGAAAGTCAAAGACGTCCTCGACATCTTCGTCCGTCGCGGCGCTGGCCAACCGAAAGAGCTCAGCCCGCAGGTCGAGCTGCTGCGCAAAATTGGCGACACGCTCGGCGTGTTGGGTCTGGGCGAGCTGCGCGGCAAGGTGCAGGGCGAGACCGAGCGCCTCGAGAAGATCGTCAACGGCACCTTGAAGGCCGACGAGGCCACGCTCGTCACGATCGCGGCAACGCTCATCGGCGTCGAAGACCGGCTCGACGACGGCCTGGTCGGCATGATCCGACCGAAGAACAACGGCCTCGAGGAACCGAGCGAAGACGTCGAGTTCCAGCAGGTACAGTCGGCCGTGCTGCGCGAGTGCATCCTCAATCTCGCGCTTATCAAGGAAGCCATTACCCAGAATGTCGGCGGCACGCTGGATGCCGCGGGCCTCGACAGCTGGCAGGAGTTGATGCGCGGAATGAAGGCCGGCCTGCTCATGCTCGGCAAGGCACGCGCAGTGGAGGTCATCGAGGCCGTCACCGGGCAGCTGAAGCGAGTCATGCAGCCGGGCGCTCGCGCCCTGCCAGTTGGTTTCATGGATCGTCTGGCCGACGCGATCGTCAGCGTCGAGTACTACATGGAGACGCTGCAGGCGGGCCGCAGCGATCCCTGGTACATGCTGGACAACGCGCAGTCCTGCGTGCAGGCGCTAGAACAGCAACAGACGCCTGCCGTACCGACGGTGCCGGCGATGGACGCTGCGGCTTTCGCGAAAACCGTACAGATCTCCAACACGACCGGAACGTTCTTCGACGTCGGCGATCCCAGTGCAACGCTCGTGGGAGCCGCAGCGCCTACGATTTCTTCTTCGCGCAGTGCCAAACTCCTCGCCTTGGCGGAGAACGCGGACCCCGAGCTCGTCAAGCTGTTCATCGAGGAAGCGCACGAAGAGCTGGTCAAGATCCAACGCTACTTCCCCTCCTGGGATCAAAATCCCATGGAGCGCGAGTCGCTCGTAACCGTGCGCCGGTCCTTCCACACTCTGAAGGGCAGCGGCCGCATGGTAGGCGCCCGCGAGCTGGGCGAGTTTGCGTGGTCGATCGAAAATCTGTTGAATCGCGTGCTCGACAATACGCTCACGCGCACGCCCGCCATTCTCGGTGTGTTGCGTGAGGCGGTCAGCGCGCTACCCGAACTTATCGAGCAACTTGAGACAGGCCGTAAGCCGCGCGTAGACATGGCCGCGCTTTCTGCGCGCGCGCACGCACTCGCTGCCGGACGCCAACCGGTCACTCCTCGCGCTGCACCCGTCGAACAGGCGGGGGAAGAAGCTGCTGAGCAGTCTACCGGTAGCACGGCGACCGTGGCCGTCGCGACGTTCGCCGGTGCGCCGAAGCCGCTGACGCGTCCGACGACGGAGGAATCCGCAGCGGCATTTTCCCCGAGCGCTTCTTCGCAAACAGCCACGGTTGTTGGCATCCCCTCGTCGGCGTCTGCATCATCGACGTCTGAATCCTCGTCGCCCCGGTCACCGACGTCTACAACGCAGAACTTCGCATCCTCGTTCGCCGCATCGTCGCCGTCTCAGTCACCAGCGACTCCATCAGCGTCGACTCACGGATTAACTGACTCCGGATCAACAGCGCCTTCGTCTGTGTCTGCATCGCCCGGCAGTTCGTCAGGGTCTTCCTCACCCGCGTTTGGATCGCCAGGCAGCGCGTCAGGATCTCCTTCGGCTGCGTTTGCGTCGCCGGATAATGCGGCATCGCATCCCTCCTCAGCGTTCGCGTCCGAGGCTTCGTCTGAGTTCTCTCAGTCGGGGCCCTCTGAATCGCCGTTGATCCGCTCTTCCGCGAGTTCATCGCCGACGACTGAATCTCCGATGTCTCCGCCCTGGACGTCTGCATCCCCGCCGGCTTCGTCATCGGCACAATCGGCGTCGAAGAACGCAAGCGCGCGTTCGGAAGCCGCGAGCAGCGGGACCGTGCCTTTAGGCGGCTTGGCAGCTTCCGCGAGCGGCGCTGCCTCTGAGACTGCTTTAACATTCGGATCTCAGGACGATGCTAAGCCCCCGGGCCTGGATGAGGTACTGCGCGAGATCTATGCGCGTGAGACGAACACGCACATAGCGACAGTCCGCGCGTACATCGAACGCGAAGCAGGTCTAGCGGACCCGCACGTGCTCCCAGAAGACGTGTACCGCGCGTGCCATACCCTCTCCGGCAGTTCGAAGATGGCGCAGGCCCGTCACGGCACCCGCGTGGCCGAGCCGCTCGATCACTGGCTACGGCGAGCATTCGCCAGCGGCCTCGGACTGCAACAGAAAGACCTGACACTGCTCGCGGACTGCATGGTCGCCATGGAGTCCGTCGCGACTCATCTGGATGAGCCGACCGGTTATTTCGTGAGCCACTGGGCGCTGCAGGAGCGCATCGGCGCGGCGGACAAGAACCTCGACCAGCGCATCGCTGCCGCGGCGGCACATGCCGAAGAGCAGTCGTCACCGTCGGCAGACGAATTGATGTCGGAAGAAGAGAGCGAGGCGTCGGACGACGCCGGTGACTTCGACGCCGAGGTCGCCGCGATCTTCACCGAGGAAGCAATGGAGCTGATCGACGCATCAGAGCACGCGCTCAGCGATTGGCGTGAAGAGCCTGCTAGCGCCGAGTACCGCTCGGCCCTGAAGCGGCCGCTGCACACCCTGAAAGGTGGAGCCCGCATGGCGGGCATCATGGCGATGGGCGACCTCAGCCACGAGTTGGAAACTCTGGTCATGCAGGTCGACAACGGTTCGGTGGCTGCGAATGGCGATTTGTTCGAAGTCGTCCAGGCGAGTCTTGACGAGTTGGCGCGGATGCGCGAGCTCGTAGCCAACGGTCGCCGCGTCGCGCCCGCCCGCGCGATGATTGCTCGGATCCAGGGACTATCACGGCCGAAGACCGCTCAGGCCGCGTCACCACCACCACCGGCACCACGGGCCACCGCCCCTTTTTATCCCGGCGCCACACCACCTAGCGCGCCGGCATCGGCGAGTACCGGTGGAGCCGCGGACGCTTCAGGCTCGCCGAGCACGCCCACACCAAGTCTGACTGGGGCCGCGCCGCCAGGGTCCAGTACCGACGCCGCGAAGCACACTGCTGACATCATTCAGCTCACGCCGTCGAGGCCTGAGCCGAGCGCGCCGTCGTCGCCCGCATTTTCGTCCGACACACTGCTCGAGCTGCCGGACGAACCGGCCCATCCGTCAGACACCGTATGGCCTGGCTTCGGTGCCCCGTCGGAATCGCCAAAGTCGTCTGGACCGGCAGAGTCGCCGTCCTTGGAGTTGTTTGCGCCGGACTCAGACCAGCCGTTCAACATCGAGCGGCTCGCGGATTCGCCTTCAGGTCCCGAAGAGGACTCGGCTTCAGACGCGATTTCCCCCGCTCACTTCGTCGCGGACGCACTGCATGAGGGCGGAGCGGAGGGCGGCGTGCAGCCCGGAGAGTCGCCGGAATCGGCGGCATCCTCGGTGTCCGGGACTGCGGAAAACGGTTGGCAGGCAGGCGGAGAAGTATCCGAGCAGCCGTCCCCCGAGCAGTCATGGATGAAGGAGTCGCCACAGGCGACGTGGCAGACCGGGCCGCTCAATACTGAGGGCAGTGAGAACGCTGCCAATGCGAACGCGTTCGCTGACCCTGACGGTGACGCGAACACCGTCGATGGCGGCGCTTATGTGGTGTCCGAGAACGAGGCAGGCGCCGGTGCATATGTTGTCGCCGAGGACAATGGTGAGGCTGGCGACTCTGGCGCCGACGCTGGTGCTTACGGCGGCGCACATGCGGGCGGCGCTCGGGCGGATGCAAACCCCAGCGCAGACGTGGACGCCGGGATCATCGTGATCGAAGAATCCCCGGGCTTCGATGCATTGCCGGCGATCGACGCCCCACTGCCCGATCTGGAGCGCCTCGCGGCCACCGGCATGCACGCCATGCCAACAGTCTCCGCCGCGTCCGAGCAGATCCCTCAGCCCGCGGCCGCGTCGGCGACCAGAAGTGTTTCCATTAGCTTCGAGCGGCGCGCGGAGCCGCGAGCGAACGAAGACGGCCTGGTACCCCCGCAACCGGTCCCGCCGGGCCGCGAGCCGGTCGCGCCCGCGGAGCGCCAGGAAATGGCGCGCGTCGACGCGGAGCTCCTCGACCAACTTCTGAACATTTCGGGCGAAGCGAGCATCGCGCGCTCCCGGCTCGAGCAGCAGCTAGGCTCCTTTGACTTCAACCTCGGTGAGCTCTCACGGACCGTGACGCGTCTGAAGGAGCAGCTGCGCAGCCTCGAAATCGAGACCGAGGCGCAGATTCTGCACCGGCACGAGGACGAAGACGGCCACCGCAGCGAGTTCGATCCACTCGAGCTCGACCGCTACTCATCGATCCAGCAGTTCTCACGCGCGCTGGCCGAGACCGCAAACGACGTGGCGAGCATCCAGCAGCTGCTCGAAAATCTCGCCAAGGATACGCAGACCCTGTTGCAACAACAGGCGCGCACGATTACCGAGCTGCAGAACGGCCTCATGCGCACCCGCATGGTGCCCTTCCAGCGCCACGTGCAACGACTCGCTCGCATCGTGCGACAAGCCGCATCGGACACACACAAGCGCGCCGAGCTCGTCGTCGAGGGCGCCTCGGGCGAGCTCGATCGGCAAGTACTCGAGCGCATGCTGCCGCCTTTCGAGCACATGCTTCGCAACGCTGTCGTCCACGGTATCGAGAAGCCCGAAGATCGCGTCCGCGCCGGCAAGCCGGAGGCAGGCCGCATCGTTCTCGAGCTCCACCGTGAAGGCGCCGAAGTCATGGTGCGCCTGACGGATGACGGCGGCGGCATGAACTTGAAAGCCATCCGGGACAAGGGGCTGGCTCTGGGACTCGTCGCGGCGGGTCAGACCCTGAGCGATGAAGATGCGATGCAGCTGATCCTCGAGCCTGGATTCTCGACCGCTGGCGCGATCACGCAGCAGGCGGGCAGAGGCGTCGGCATGGACGTCGTGGCCACCGAGATCAAACGACTCGGCGGCGCACTGCACATGGAGACGAAAGCCGGCGAGGGCACAGTCTTCACGATTCGCCTGCCATTCACGCTCGCGATCAGCCACGCCCTCGTCGTGCGCACCGGCGAAGAGTTTTACGCCCTCCCGTTGCCGACGGTCGAAGGCGTGTTGCGCCTGTCGAAGGCCGAAGTCACGGCGCACCTCGGCCGCGACGCTTCCGCATTCGACTACGGCGGCCAGAAATACCGCTTCCAACATCTGGCGACGTTCGTGAGCCTGGAGCCCTCGCCACTTCCGGAGCAGGACGTCACCATCCCGGTCGTGTTGGTACGCGCCGGTGAGCACTCGACCGGCCTCGTTGCCGACGAACTCGTCGGAAGCCGCGAGATCGTGGTGAAGTCGGTGGGCCCGCAGATATCCAGCATCCGCGGCATTTCCGGCGCAACGATCCTCGGCGACGGCCGGATCGTGATCATTCTCGACATTGGCGCGCTCGTACGTGCCGAGTGGCGTACGCGTCCGCAGACGCCTGTGGTGCCGAAGGAAAAGGGCGACAAACGTGTATTCGCGATGGTGGTGGACGATTCCATCACCGTGCGTCGCGTGACGCAGCGGCTGCTCGAGCGCAACGGCATGCGCGTGCTCACTGCACGAGACGGCATGGACGCGGTCGCTCTGCTTCAGGACAACGTGCCCGACATTATCCTGCTCGACATCGAGATGCCGCGGATGGATGGCTACGAGGTCGCCGCGCACGTGCGCAATGACCCGCGCCTGAAAGATGTGCCAATTATCATGATCACGTCGCGCGTCGGCGAGAAACACCGCGCCCGCGCGATCGAGCTCGGGGTAGACGATTACCTCGGCAAGCCGTACCAGGAAGCCCAGCTACTCGAAGCCATCGCGCCGCTCGTCGAGCGCCGCCGCATGGCGATTGGCAGCCACCTGTACGCCGCAGAGTTGGGTTGAAGGTTGTTCATGCGCGGCGCGCAACGTCCATGGAAGTCACGCGACACCGCGAGGCCCGTGAGCATGGCGGCGCGGAGCGCGTTTCAAGAGAAACGATATGGCTGAACGCGTTACAGAGATTTACAGCCTGCTGGTGCCGCTCGTGGACGGGCGACTGATCATTCCGCGCGCCTGTGTTGCCGAAGTGGTTGGTTTCCAGACACCCTCGGAGATGACCGGCGCTCCGCCGTGGTACATCGGTACGGTGCCGTGGAATGGCAAAGCGGTGCCGCTCGTGTCTTTCGAAGGCGCCTGCGGGCAGATGATTCCTCCCGCCTCCGGTCGAACCCGCGTCGTGATCCTTCACTGCCTGGGCACCCGGGTCGATGGCGGAAATTTCGCGATCGTATCGCAGGGGTTTCCGCAACTCGTCCGCGTGAGCAACGACGTCGTACGCCCCGATAACTCGCGCGTGTTTCCCGACCGCGCCCCGGTGATCTGTCAGGTGCGGATGGTCAACGAAACACCGCTGGTTCCGGACCTCGAGCGTCTCGAAGAGATGATCGCAGAAGAGACGAGCATCAGTCAGTAAGGCGGCTCGAGGGGCATTAGCGCATCGGAAAAACTGATGCCGTTCCTTTCGGCGCGTCGGCCGGCGTGGTTATGGGAGCGGCGGTACCGGAAGTTGTTTTTCGCGGACTCGTGGAGCGCGCCGACGGCGGCGGCCGGAAACCGACAGGCACCGTATAGCCGTCGTCGACCTTCGCGAACGGCATCCCATTCACCGCCGCCAGGCTGCCAGCACATAACTCGAGCTTCGGCAGCTTGGGCCAGTTCGACGTCGGCACCACGACCTTCGGAATGTCCACATCGACGCGCGTTACCGGAACGCCGAGCGCACCCGCGAGGTGCTCGACGAGGGATTGCAACTCGTTGGCGAAGTCCGCCTGCAGCGACGGATCGTGCGTCAGGAAATACGTCGTTAGATAACGAGCGATTGGTGACGCCTTGCCGATCTCGTGATTGACGAGCTCCTGCTCGTTGGCGAACGTGAAGATCGAGGTGGTCGACAAGTAGTCCACGAAGTCCGTCGGAATGGACGGCTCGTCCGCATGAATGGCCGAGGTGGTCACCTTGATGACGGTGCCTTCCCGCGTCACCTGTACATCCGCCAGCTCGAGCTCATAGGACAGCTTTGCCGGCCAGGCGATGAAGATCGTCGGCGTCTTGCCGAACACCTGTGGGCAGGCCCGATACCAGATCGCGAGCTGCCGCTCGTGCTCGATGATGGCGTGAGTCCGGACCTGAGTGACTATGACCTGCACGGGATCGACGGGCTCAGGCTTCTTTTCGCCCCAGATCGTGCGGCCGATGAAGCCGCCAACGATGAGGGCGAGGAGCGTGATGAGAAGGTATTTCACCCGCCTAGTATCAAGTATCCGCGCGCATTATCCCAAGGAGGCCGCCCCAACTTGGGCAATCGCAGCCCGCCGGGTGGCGGATCCGGTGCACGAGTGCGCGTCTACCCCGGCGTCCCCGCTAAGCGCGCAGTGCGCCTCGTAGTCGGTCCAGGGCGCTGCTGCGGGCCGCCGTTAGGACGGGGCCCGTTAGTCTGATCTCCTAGAGATCTCCGAAATAGTGCTGGATTATGGTCAATGCGGCGATCGCCGCCGTTTCCGTGCGCAACACCCGCGGTCCCAGGCGGACGGGCCTGAAGCCTGCCGCGACGGCCGCCTGCTGCTCGGTTTCCGCCAGACCGCCTTCCGGTCCTATGAGGACTGTGATCCCCGTGCTGACGGCTTCGAGTTCGTCGATCCCCAGTTCGGCGGTAGGGGAGAGTAACAGGCGCGTGGACGCCGGATCGCCATCGCGCAGGACCTCGGAGAAATCGAGCGGTGCCGCGAGATCGGGGACGCGATTGCGCCCGCTCTGCTCGCACGCCGCGACAGCAATGCCCCGCCAGTGCTGCAACTTCTTCTCCGCCTGTTTCTCATCCAGCTTCACCATGCTGCGTTTGGTGAACACCGGAACGATGCGCGAGGTCCCTAGCTCGGTAGCCTTCTGGATGATCCAATCCATACGCTCACCACGAGAGATCCCCTGCGCCAGTGTGAGTGAGAGCGGCGATTCGCGGTCGGGCTCGAGATGCGAGTCCACTGTCACCACCACCGTGTCTCTGCGGAATTCCTCGATACGGGCGCTGTATTCGCCGCCCCGGCCATCGAACAGCGTGAGCGCATCGCCGCTGCGGAGTCGCAGAACACGTGTGATGTGATTTACGGCGCCGCCTTCGATGACGAGGCCCTCGCCAGTAGTAATTGGCGTAGCGACGTAAACCCGGGTCAGTCGCATGTTGCGAGCTCAATACCTTCCCGTGCGACATCGACCATCAGATCGATCTCGTCGGGCGTTATGACGTAGGGCGGCATGAAATAGACCACGTTGCCAACCGGGCGCAAAAGAACGCCGCGCTCGATGCCGTGCCGGTAGATCACCAGTCCACGGCGCTCCTGCCACGGATACGGCGCGCGCGTCGCCTTGTCCTTCACCAGTTCGATGGCAACGATCATTCCCCGCTGCCGGACTTCCGCAACATGAGGATGATCCTCGAGCTCCCGCGCTCGCGTGCCCATATGCGCGGCCAGGGCGCGATTGCGTTCGAGGATATTGTCGTCGCGGAAGATCCTGAGACTTGCCCGCGCCACCGCGCATGCGAGCGGGTTGCCGGTAAAGCTGTGTGAATGCAGGAATGCATTCAGCTTCTCGTATTCGTCATAGAACGCGGCGTAGACGCGTTCCGTCGTCATGACGGTAGACAGTGGCAGATAGCCCGCCGTAAGCCCTTTCGACAGACACATGAAGTCAGGCCGGATCCCGGCCTGTTCGCAGGCGAACATCGTGCCGGTGCGGCCGAACCCGACCGCGATCTCGTCGGCTATGAGATGCACCTCATAGCGGTTGCAAGCATCGCGCAGTAGCTCGAGATAGACAGGGTCGTACATCCGCATGGTGCCTGCGCATTGCACGAGCGGTTCCACGATCACGGCCGCGACCTCATGCGCGTGAGGCGCGAGCGTCGCTTCCATATGCGCGAACTTGCGCCGGGAATGCTCTGCCCAACTTTCGCCGGCCTCACGCTCGTAGCAATCCGGTGAAGGCACGGTGATGACGTCCATCAGCAACGGCTGATAGATCTCTTTATAGAGCTCGACGTTGCCGACGGCCAGCGCGCCCAGTGTCTCACCGTGATAGCTGTTGGAGAGCGTGATGAAGCGGCGCTTCGCCTGCCGGCCCACATTGCGCCAGTAATGGAAACTCATCTTCACCGCGACTTCGACCGCGGCCGAGCCGTTGTCGGCATAGAAGCAGCGGGTCAGCCCCTCGGGAGCGATCGCGACCAACGCCTCAGACAAATCGATCACCGGCTCGTGCGTGAAGCCGGCCAAGATCACCTGCTCGAGGCTGTCGAGCTGCTCGCGCACAGCAGCGTTGATGCGCGGGTTGGCGTGGCCGAAGAGGTTTACCCACCACGAACTGATGGCATCGAGGTAGCGTCGCCCGGAGTAGTCCTCGAGCCAGACACCTTGCCCGCGTCGGATGGGGATCAACGGCAAGTGCTGCTCGTGATCCTTCATCTGCGTACAGGGATGCCAGACGTGCGCCAGGTCTCGCGCGACGTAGGGTGCGTTGCCGGTAGTCATGTGGGGATTGTGGCATGATCCTGGCGATGGTTGACCAGCCGTATTTCGAGCCCGTCCGAGCCATGTTCGCCGCAAGCACCCTCGCCGTTTGCACACGGTCCGAGCTCACAGTCGCGCCAGGTTGGCGCCCCAGGGACCGACAGCTGCGCGCGGGATGCGCGCTCGGAGCCGGCTCTTGTCTTTAAAGATTGACCCTGCCACGGGCCTGCTCGTCAATGTCCGGCAGGTGTTGTCCGCGCATTTCGATGCGCGTCCGGCCGGCGCTGTGCCCGAGCTCATCATCGTGCACGGCATCAGTCTGCCGCCCGGCGAATTCGGGGGGCCCTGGATCGACCGACTGTTCACTGGCGGTCTGCCGGCCGATGCGCATCCTTATTTTCGCGATATCGCCCGCGGGCGCGTTTCAGCTCACGCCCTCATTCGTCGTGACGGACGGATCGTTCAATACGTTCCCTTCGGCGCGCGCGCCTGGCATGCCGGCCAATCCGAATATCGCGGCCGCTCCTCCTGCAACGATTTCTCAATAGGCCTGGAGCTCGAAGGCACCGACGACGTTCCCTACGCGGACCCCCAGTACGAGCAACTGGCGCTCGTTGCACAAGCGCTGCTCGCGACCTATCCGTTATTGAGCCCGATGCATATCGTCGGGCACAGCGACGTCGCCCCGGGACGAAAGACCGACCCAGGACGGGCCTTCGACTGGAGCCGGTGGCGGCAGCTGCTGGGCAATGGCGAGGCTGCCGACTTCATTCCGAGGTGACCGTCCCGGTCGCCACTGCGACGCTTACGCCGCGCGTTGAGAGCCTGCGCGAAAACTTTCTGCGGTGTCGGGCAGAAAGCCAGGGTTTCGCCCTGGACCGGAAGCCCCGCTCGGCGTCGAGCCCATGCTTTTGAGCGCCCCGGAAACTCGCCGTTTCGCGCGCGTCCGCGCCCGACCTGCTATTTGTCTGAATACTTCCGTCTAGGCCGGTTTGCTGCGGTCGTGATGCCAGAGGACTTCCGCGCCACGTTCGTGGCGCGCGAGGACTCTCGCTAGAACGAAAAGCAGGTCTGACAGCCGATTGAGATACTTCAGCACCTCGGGGCTCACGGCTTCCTCTCTCGCCAGCGTCCAGGTGCGTCGCTCCGCGCGACGCGCGATCGTGCGCGCTAAATGGCACGCCGCGGCAGCAGGTCCGCCGCCCGGCAGAATGAATTCCTTCAACGGCGGGAGCGCGTCGTTGAAGCCGTCCAGCGCGTCCTCGAGCCTCGTGACGTGCGCCTCTTTGATGACGTAATGACCCGGTATGCAGAGCTCGCCACCCATGTCGAAGAGCTCGTGCTGCACCTCGGTTAGGCAGGTCACCACGCTCTCCGGTATACCGGGGACGGCAAGCAGGACGCCCACCGCGCTGTTGAGCTCATCCACCGTGCCATAGGCTTCCACGCGCGCGCTGTCTTTCGGTACCCGAGTCCCGTCGCCGAGCCCGGTCGTGCCGTCGTCGCCGGTCCGCGTGTAAATTTTGCTTAGTCGGTTGCCCATGGTCGTAGTCCTCGGTACCGCGTGCGTGTGAGGCGCTGTCGCCGCGAGCCCGTGGGTCGCACCCGGGCCCGCCCGAGGATTCTGCCAGAGGGCGGGCGCCTAAGGCGGCGAGCGCCAAAGCTGCGATACCGGAGCGATCCGCGCCGATAGCCCTCGCGCATGGATGTACGCGCTCCTGCGTGGCCATCCCCTGTGTCGCTGCTTGGCTCATCGACAGCGACGCGCGTTGACAGCCACTCTATAGCTCAGCGACGCTGCGCGCCCCATTTGAGACGAACCGAACATGGCATCGAAAGAGCTCCAGGCGGCACTTGACGCCGCGCAGGCCGCGGCGGAGGTCATACGGTCGCTTTATCAGAAGAACCTCGCCGTAACGACGAAGGCTGATGCCTCGCCAGTGACGGAAGCGGATGTGCGGGCCGAGGAGACCATCAAGGCGATCCTGAGCGAGCGCTTCCCAAGCTACGGGTTTTATGGCGAGGAGACGGGCCAGCACGCTATGGGTGCTGAGAACGTCTGGCTCGTCGATCCGATCGACGGCACGAAATCCTTCGTCAGGGAGTGCCCGTTCTTTTCGACGCAGATCGCGCTGATGCGCGGCGGCCGGGTCGTACTTGGCGTCTCCAGCGCGCCCGCCTACGGCGAGTTGGCCTGGGCGGAGGCGGGAGCTGGCGCGTTCATGAATGATCGCCCGATCAAGGTCAGCGCCGTCGCCGATCTGGCCGGCTCGATCGTCTCGAGCGGCAACCTGAAGACTCTCGCGCGCTCGCCGCAGTGGAACCTCTTTGGCGAGCTCATCGGTCGCGTCAGTCGTATTCGCGGTTACGGCGACTTCGTGCACTACCACTTGCTCGCACGCGGCTCACTTGATGTTGTCATTGAGTCCGATGTGAACATTCTGGACATCGCCGCGCTCACGGTCATCGTGCGCGAGGCGGGTGGCACCTTCACCGACTTGCGCGGCGGGGAAGTAGGACTTGAAACGACGTCGGTGCTCGCGACCAATGGCTTGCTGCACGCAAAGGTGCTCGAGGCGCTGACTCGCTGACAAGCAGGCATTGGTGACTCTTCAAACAGCGCCACAGCGCCCGCCCTTCCGACCATCGCGATGAGGATCGGCGCCGTCGTTGCCTACGCGTTGACAAACACACGCCGCCCATCTTTCTCAATCTCTACCATTGGCGAGTCGTAGAGCGCGGTGAGGCTCGTTGCCGTCAGCGCTTCGCGCACGGGTCCGGCGGTCCAGCGGCCGTCGCCGAATAACAATACCACCCGGTCCGCGAAGCGCGCCGCGAGGGTAGGATCGTGCAGCGTTGTAATCACCGTGCTTCCCGTCCGGGCGAGCTCGCGAAAGAGGCCGAGCACCACGAGCTGGTGCCGCGGATCAAGATGATTCGTCGGCTCGTCCAACAGAAAAATACCCGGCTGTTGTGCCAGCAGCGCGGCTACTGCAACACGGCGCTGCTCGCCTCCAGACAGTGTATCCGTGTGTCGCTCGGCGAACTCCCCGAGATCCACAGCTGCCAATGCTTCGCGAGCGATCCGCTCGTCCTCCGCGCTCTCCCACTGCCACAAAGCAAGATGAGGATGACGGCCGATCAGCACCATTTCCATCGCAGTCGTGACGAAAGCGTCTTCAAGATCCTGCGCCAGGAGACCGAGCCGCAGCGCCACTGCACGCCGACTGAGTCGCTCGAATGGGGCTCCGTCCAGATATACCGTTCCGCCCTCTGGCTGTCGCAATCCTGCGAGGGTGTGCAAGGTGAGCGTCTTGCCCGAGCCGTTGCGGCCGAGAATGGCAACGACCTCACCCGGAGAAAACTCGACGGACAGATCACTGACGAGCTCGCGCGCGCCAACGCGCACGCCGACCTGTCTCGCGGCCAGCCCCTGTTTTCCGTTCAATGATGCGTCCATCGAATCTCTGTCGCTGTTGCTGAGCCCACCACGACCTCGCGCAGGCTCACCGGCATCTCGAAATCCGTCGCCGACAGAGCGCGTCGGCCCGCCATGATTTCCGCGCGCGTCTGGGGGTAGAGCGGTTTGCGATCCGGATCTCCCAAGCCGATCGGGTCCAGCGGTGCGCCCGTTGCGAGATCGTACTTGTCGGTCGCTCCGAGTGTATGCATGAGCTCGTGAGCAATGACGATGTTGTTGCCACCGGCCATCCCCTGTTCGGCAAACGCGTGGACCACACCGATCAGACCCTTTTGCAACCCATGGGAATCCGGCACTGTCGTCAGCGTCGCCGGGTCGTGAAAGAGCACAAAAATTCGGATGCGAGGGGGAGCCCGCCCTGGCACTCGTGCGGCGCGCCTGGCGAACCAGCGCATCTTCAGACTCCACCACGCCACTCCGATCGCCCCCGCGCCCCGCTCGAGTTGGGGTGGCAACCGATTCCCCTGCGGATACAGCTCAATGTGAATCGGGTGCTCGAGCCCCACGCCGAAGCGCTGCGCTTCGCGCTCGAAAAAGGTCTCGATGCCCTGGAAGTCGGCAGTTGTGAGCCCGTCGATGTATTGCTGCGCCACCGGACTGCCGTCGCCATTGAACGGGAAAATACCCACCCACAAAGTGCTCTGCCAGCCTTGAGTCGCGACCCTGTCCATCCAGGCCTGGCTGGCGACGATCGCCAGGACGAGCAGCAACAGCGCGATGCGCAGGTTTTTCCACATGGCCAGCGCGCCTCTCTAGCCAAGCCCTGTGGGAATGGCTGCCGCGTTCGCTGGCACCTGGATTGTCATGCAAAGGCTCCCTTCCACGAGTGGCTCGCCGGGTAGTGCGGAACCGAGCGTCCGATTCAGCTGCGCGCGCTCGGTCGTCGCGCAGCATTCAACCCGTGACGGCGCTATGGTTGTAGCCGCGTCGCCCTCCAAGGGCGGGGTGCGAAGAGCCCATCAGGCTGCACCGTCAGCTCGCGCGTCCAGCGGGCGCGATCGTGGATGCGCCCCTCTCCCTCCACCCACAATTCAACCGAGTCGGCCCAAAGGTAGTAGCCGCCCCAATGCGGCGGCCTGGGGACCAAAAAGTCACCAGGGCTGTCGCTCTGGGGTCCAGGGCGTCCTGGATCCGGGGTACCGAAGCGTTCGGCCGTCGAAGTCACCGCCTTCTGCAGCGCCTCGCGTGAGGCCACCGGAGCGCTTTGCTCGCTCGCCCACGCGCCGATGCGGCTCTGCCAAGGTCTCGAGGCAAAATAAGCATCGCTGTCCGACGTCGGCGCCTGAAGGATCGGCCCTTCGACGCGAACCTGCCGATGCAATGCGTCCCAGTGGATGACGGCGGCGGCCCGCGGATTCTGCCCAAGCTCCCTGCCTTTGCGCGACAGGTAGTTCGTGTAGAACACCAGATATCCAGGGTGCGGCACGATGTCCTTGCACAGAACCACGCGCGCGGACGGCCGGCCCTGCGGATCGCTCGTGGCGAGCACCATGGCGTTGGGATTCGGCTGCAGCCGATGCTGCCAGGCTTCGACCATCCACTGGTCGAGGACTACCAGCGGTTCCAGTGGCAGGGGCTCGGGGAGAAGCTCGGTGTGGCGGTTCATTTGCCGCAATGTTAGAGCCTTTTGCGGGGCTTTGAAGCGGAAATCGACACTCGCACTTGCAGGGCTCACGCGACGCCGATAGAAAGGGGGCTCACTTTCCAAGAGGCCTCGAGCTGCCATGACGCGCGACGATGTGACGCTGGACGATTTGCGCCGGCGATTGAATGAGATCGATCGCCAGATGATCTCGCTGGTGGCGGAGCGTAAGGCCGTGAGCGGCGAAGTCGCCCGCGTCAAGCGCTCCACCGGCTATCCGACGCGCGACTACGAACGCGAACGCGATGTGATCCTTGGCGTGCGAGCCACGGCGACGGAGCTTGGCGTGTCTCCTGCCCTCGCAGAAGAACTCCTGCGCCTCCTGATCCGCTCGTCGTTGACCACTCAGGAGCAAGCGAGCGTGGTCGCTCGCGGTACCGGCACCGGCCGGCGCGCGCTCGTCATCGGAGGTGGCGGAAAGATGGGCGGCTGGTTCGTGGGATTCCTCACGTCCCAGGGATTCGCGGTCGAGGTGGCCGATCCGACAGGCGGTCCCGCTGGCGTAACTCGCGTCGAAGACTGGCGCAAAACCGACCTCAAATACGATTACATCGTCATCGCCACCCCGCTCGGCCTGACGGATGCGATTCTGCGTGATCTCGCACTGCGTCGACCTTCGGGCGTGATCTTCGATGTTGGCTCTCTGAAGTCGCCCATTCGCTCCGGACTGCTCGCTTTGAAGTCACACGGGTGCCGGGTCACTTCGCTGCATCCGATGTTCGGGCCGGACACCGAGCTGCTTTCGGGACGCCACGTCGTTTTTGTGGACCTCGGTCACGCCGAGGCGCTCGCGAGCGCGCGAGAATTGTTTGCGCCGACGATGGCGGAGCAAGTCGTCATGAGCCTCGACGATCACGATCGCCTCATCGCGTACGTGCTCGGCCTCTCGCACGCGCTGAATATCGCATTCTTCACAGCGCTCGCGGAGAGCGGTGAGGCGGCGCCGAAGCTCGCGCGCATGTCGAGCACTACGTTCGATTCGCAACTCGATGTGGCGACCCGCGTGTCGCAGGAAAGCCCGGATCTGTATTACGAGATTCAAAGTCTGAACGATTACGGCGCCGAGTCGCTGGAGGCGCTTTCGCAAGCGGTGGAGCGTATTCGGACGGCGGTGCTGTCGCAGGATCATGAGGCGTTCACGGCCTTGATGCGCCGTGGGCGTGATTATCTGGAAGACCGCCGCACAATGGCGGAGCGCCGTGCCTGATCGGCGAGCTCCCGCCACAGCGGAACGCGTCCGCGCGCTGGAGGCCGAGAACCGTCTTCTGCACGAACGCCTGCAGGGTCTAACGGAGGAGGTCAGCCGCAACGAGTTGCTGCTGCGCAAGACGCAGGAGCGCGAGCTGGAACTGCTGCGCGCCGACTCACTCGCGAAGCTGCTGGAGCTTCTGATCCATGGGCTGAAAAGCTCCTATCAGCTCGATGCCATCACGCTGGTGCTGCACGACCCGCAGCACGAAATTCGCCACCTGGTTGCGGGCGACGGCTTCCTGCTCGAGGAGCTCAAGGAAGTGCAGTTCGTCGATGTAGTCACGAACGTGGTGCCGCAGCTCTCGGACCTGGAGCGACCGTGGCTCGGGCCCTACCGCAAGGCGGATCACGAGTTGCTGCTTCAGGGCGCCGCACGCTCTGGCAGCCTCGCATTGATCCCCCTGTGGCGTAACGAGAAGCTCGATGGAGTGCTCGTGTTCTGCAGCGCGGATCCGATGCGCTTCAACCGTGAACTCGCGAGCGACTTTCTGGCTCACCTTGGCGTCGTGGCTGCGATTAGCGTTGAGAACGCTGTAAATCGCGCGCGGCTGGTGCGCAGCGGTCTGACTGACTTTCTGACCGGCTTCCACAACCGTCGCTATCTCCACGCGCGCTTGCGTGAGGAACTGGCGCGCGCGCAGCGTGTTCGCCAATTCCTAGTCTGTCTGATGATTGACGTCGACCACTTCAAACGCATTAACGATCAATACGGGCACCTCGCGGGCGACGCAGTACTGCGCGAAGTCGCCCGACGCATCGACGCCGAGATGCGCACAAGTGACACCGGAGCGCGCTTCGGCGGGGATGAATTCGCGATCGTGTTGTCGCAGGGAAGTGTCGAAGACGGCGAGAGAGTCGCATCCCGCGTCCTGCGCGCCGTAAACAGCCAGCCCTTCAAGATCGGCGCCCAGATCAGCGAGGTCGTGACCCTGTCGATCGGCGTTGCCGCCGCGGCGCCAGGTCCCGAGGCGAGAGATCACAAGTTGCTCGCCGAGCGTCTCATAGCGGAAGCCGACGCCGCGTTGTATCGAGCAAAGAGCGCGGGCCGCAATCGAGTCGCCACGTCGCAGAACGTCGTTATTAGTTGATGGGCTTGTTGATTGGCTGAAAGACGCCCGGCGCGCGCAGCCTGCGGCCCGGGATAGGCCAGCGCTTTCAGCGAGCGCGCCGACTGGCTGCGTTCTGCCCGCGGGCAAAAGGCGTGACTTTTGCGCGCGAAAAGTGCCAGCCGGTTGTCGTGCGGGACGTGTCGCCCGGGGCGCGCAGGTCAGGGCGCTTTCAGCGAGCGCGCCTAGTGGCCGTGTTCTGCCCGTAGACTGGGCGCTCCGGGCAAAAGGCGCGGCTATGCCGGCGAAAACCGGGCCGCTTGCGCCGACTGGCTGGGTTCTGCCCGCGGGTTGCTCGCCCGGGGCTTGGCGCACCCCTACCCGCCCTCAGGGTCTGCGCCCCCTCAACAAAGCGATAAACAGCGGAGCGCCGACGATAGCCATGATCGCTCCCACCGGAAGCTGGCGCGGACTCGCGATCGTTCGCGCGACGAGGTCGGCGGCTGCAAGCAGCGTCCCGCCGAGTAACGCCGAGGCCGGCGCGACAATGCGGTGATCACTCGTACGAAATGTCAGCCGCACCGCATGCGGCGTGATGAGGCCGACAAACCCAACCGTGCCGGCACTCACGACCGCGATGGCGGTCAGCACCGCACATGCCAGGAAGAGAAGCGTACGCCAGGCTTCGAGCCGCAAGCCGACGCTGCGGGCACGCAGCTCCCCAGCCGCCAGCACGTTGAGCGGCCTTGCTATCACCACGGCCAGTATCACGGCGATGACGGCTGCCAGTGCGCTAGTCCACGGATTGGAAGCCCACTCCAGATCCCCCGCCATCCAGAACATCATGCCCCGGACTCGCGATGAATCGGCCACGGCCATCAGTACGCTGATGACGGCGCCACACGCGCTGGCGAGCGCCACTCCAGTCAACAGCAGGCGCGGAGTGCCGCCGCCTCGAGCAAGCAGGTACACAATACTAACGGCGCTCAGCGCACCGACGATCGCTGCCGATTGCACCACCGCAACCGCAGCACCGGCGACCATTGCGAGCAATCCACCCACGGCCGCGCCGCCAGAGACTCCGAGGACGTACGGATCTGCCAGCGGATTGCGGAACAATGCCTGCAGTAGCACACCCGAAAGAGCGAGGAGGCTCCCGACGCCGAAAGCGGCGAGAACCCGCGGCAGACGGACGACGATCATCACATTGCGCGCGGCCTCATCGCCGCGGCCGAAGAGGGCGCCGACCACCTGACGAAGGCCCATTCCGGAGCTGCCGATGAAAAGAGACGCCAAAAAGACAGCGGCCGCCGCCAGCGCAAGCAGCACCGCGAGGCCCTTCCACGAAGCGGCACTGGTGTTCAACATTCCCGCTAGCCTAGTCAGACAGGCTCTTAGAAGCGAGACCTTGCTCACGACAAGCACAGCTTGTGGCAGACTCCAATGGACACATGAGCGACGTCATAGATTCAGACGGGTTTCGCGCCAACGTCGGCATCGTCCTGATGCACGGCGAGGGAGAGGTGTTTCTGGGGCGCAGGTCCGGAGGACGCGGTTGGCAGTTTCCCCAGGGCGGAGTTCGCACCGGCGAGCAACTCGAGGACACCGTGTATCGGGAGCTTCACGAAGAGATCGGAGTGTCGCGTACCGACGTCGAACTCGTCGGACGGACCTCTCGCTGGTTACGGTACAGGCTCCCAGCCCGCTACATTCGGCGCAACCAGCGCCCGGTCTGCATCGGGCAGAAGCAGCGCTGGTTCCTTCTGCGCCTGAAGCGCGCAGAAGTCGAGTTCGACTTCGGTAAGACCAGTGAGCCGGAATTTGACCAGTGGCGCTGGGCTCCCTACTGGGAGCCGGTCAAGGAAGTGATTTATTTCAAACGCCTCGTGTACACGCGCGCCCTCATTGAGCTTGCTCCCTTCGCTTTCCCTGCCGGGCAGCCGGCGTTTCCCGGGTGGTGGGACGCCGTGACCGCGCCCGAGCGCGAAAAGAAGTCTTCGACACCGGCATCGATCGACTGACCCGAAGCCCTTACGACAGACGCTTTCGAAAATGCCCGGTAAGGATGGAAGGCCCAGTCTCGTCGTTCGCACGTATGCGCCGACACGCCGCATCATTTTGATCGCCGCAGTCGCGCTTCTCGCGGTCTTCACCCTCTACGTCATATACGAACTTGGCCGCTACAACGCTGGCTATGACCGTCTCGCCGTGGCGCAGGAGCGCACGGAACAAGAAGTCGCGATGGAACACCTTGAGAAATCTAACCGCGAACTGCGCACGAAGCTGGCGGAGCTAGACACCATCCGTGTGGGTCGTGCCCGGGAGCAGGCCGAGGTCTCACGCGGTATCGGAGATCTCCAAGCGCAGGTGGCGCGTCAGTCGCAGGAGCTGGCGTTCTATCGAGGCGTCGTTGCGCAGGGCGCCTCCGAGCTAGGAGTGAAGATCGGACAAGTGCGCATTGCGGGGGGCCACCAGCCCGGGCAATTTGTCGTCCACCTCTCGCTGGTCCGCTCGGGGCGGCCGGATAACGTCGTGACCGGCATATTGGGCCTCACGGTCGACGGGGGGTCCACAGGGGGAACAGTCACGACACTCGACCTCGCTGCGCTCACCCCCGGCAAGCAGCGTGAGTTACCCTTCAACTTCCGTTTTTATGAGAACTTCGACCAGGAGATTGCGATCCCGGCGGGCTTCAAGCCCGAGCACCTGGCGGTCGAAGTCCGCTCGAGCCGCAAGGACGTCGCCCCTTTGGTCCAGACGTTTCTGTGGAGCCTGGGGGCGTCGCAGTAGCCGCCGGCAAGTCCACCACTTCGGAGAGATGATGTTCACCCGCGAATCGAAGCTGGCGCGTATCGACACCCTGATTGGCAAGGCCGCGCGCGTGCGTGGCGATGTCGAGTTTGCAGGGGGGCTGCACCTGGACGGCAGCATCGTGGGCAACGTCCGTTCGGACCAGGCGCCGGGGTCCGCCTTGTCAGTGAGCCAGGGCGGCTCCATAGAGGGAAAGGTCGAGGTGCCGAACATTCGGCTGGACGGCACGGTCAAAGGTGATATTCATGCCCTGGAGCGTGTCGTGCTTGGGGCGACGGCCCGGGTAGAAGGGAATCTGTACTACGGCGTCATCGAGATGACACTTGGCGCACAGATTATGGGCAAACTGATGCAGGTCGTGCCCGGGAAGGCGGCGGCTGAAGCCCCGCCAGCCGGTGAGCCAGGGACCGTTAAGTCAAAGCTCTAGCCGGGGGCTCTTTAAGAGATCTGCGGCAGGCGCCTTTGACCGGACCCGCGGCGGCTCCTAGACTGTCCGGTGATAAGCGATTTTTGTAGAGAGGCGAAGATGAGCACCACTGCTGAAGCGTTGCAGGAAACCCCCGCCCTGCTGTTCACCGATGCGGCGGCTCGCAAGGTGTCGGACCTGATTGCCGGCGAGGGCAATCCCAAACTCATGCTGCGCGTATTCGTGCAGGGTGGCGGCTGCTCCGGCCTGCAGTACGGCTTCGAATTCGACGAAGCGCTCCAGGACGGCGATACCTGCGTCGAGAACCTCGGCGTAAAGCTCCTCGTCGATCCCATGAGCGTGCAGTACCTGACCGGAGCTGAGATCGACTACCGCGAAGGCCTCGAAGGCGCCCAGTTCGTGATCCGTAACCCGAACGCCACCACGACGTGCGGCTGCGGGTCCTCATTCACCGCGGCTTAGCCCATTCGGCATTACGCGTGCGACCGGCACTTTCCGCCCGCTCATCACCGCAAGCACGCACCTCCATCCGAAACGTCCCCGACGTCCTCGCGGCCGTAGACCTCGGCTCGAATAGCTTTCACATGGTCGTGGCGAGGTACTCGCACGGCCAGCTCGTCATCATCGATCGCCTGCGTGAGATGGTTCGTCTCGCTTCCGGTGTCGAAGAGAACGGCAGAATCGACAAGGAAGTTGCCGCACGGGCCATCGCCTGCCTTCAGCGCTTCGGTCAGCGTCTGCGCGACATGCACGCCGACAGCGTGCGCGTCGTGGGGACAAATGCCCTGCGCCTCGCGCATCGTAAGCAGGCCTTTCTGGAGCGTGCCCGCGAAGCTCTGGGCCACCCGATCGAAATCATCGCCGGAATGGAAGAAGCGCGGCTCATCTACTCCGGCGTGGCTCACACCATGCCGAGCGAGCCCGGAAAGCGTCTCGTTGCCGACATCGGTGGCGGCAGCACCGAACTCATCATCGGGGAAGGCCTCACGCCTCTGGAGCTCGAGAGCCTCCAGATGGGCTGCGTCTCATTGAGTGAGCGTTTTTTCCGTGACGGCAAAATATCGGCCAAGCGCATCGAGCGAGCCCGGATGGCCGCCCGCCTCGAGCTCGAGCCGGTGCAGGCCGCCTTCCGCCGCCGAGGTTGGGAGCGTTGCGCCGGAAGCTCGGGCACCGTGCGCGCGATCGGCGAAGCGATCCGCGAGCTCGATCCGCAGGCGGTCACGATCACCGCGGCCGGCCTCGAACGCGCCATCAACTACATGATCGACGCAGGTCACATCCGTGAGCTGCGGCTGGCTCCCATCACCGAAGATCGTCGCCCGGTGTTTCCCGGCGGCACGGCGATACTCGCAGAAATCTTCGCCGTGCTTGGGGTGAAGGAGATGCGCATCGCGGACGGTGCGATGCGCGAGGGCCTTCTCTACGACATGCTCGGCCGCTTCACGGACGAGGACGCGCGCGAGCGCACTGTTCGAGCCATGCAGCAGCGTTATCACGTCGACTTCGCGCAGGCGGAGCGTGTTGAGTCGACGGCCCAAAAGTTTCTCGAGCAGACGCGTGAAACCTGGCGACTCGAAGCTCCGCTGGCTGAGCTAGCGTTGAAGTGGGCTGCGCGCCTGCACGAAATCGGCCTCGACGTGTCCCACAGCGGTTATCACCGGCATGGTGCCTATCTGCTGGAAAACGCGGATATGCCCGGATTTTCGCGTGAAGAGCAGCGTCTTCTCGCACGGATGGTCGCTGCTCACCGGCGCAAGTTGGCGCTGGAGGGCGTCGAGGAGCTCGTCCCGCCCTGGGATCGCAACGCCCTCTATCTCATCGTGTTGCTACGGCTCGCGGTATTGCTGCATCGGGGCCGCAGCCCAACGGCGCTCCCGCCCATAGAGTTGAAGGCAACACCGCGCTCCCTCGAGGTCGAATTTCCGGCCCGCTGGCTGAAGGATCATCCGCTGACGTCGGCCGATCTGCAGCAGGAAACCGACTATCTGCGCGCCAGCAGCTTCAGGTTGCGGGTGTTCAGCCGCAACGGACGCTAGGGTACTTACGGCGAAACCACGGCGCCAGCCGCATATTTCGCCAGCAACTCCACTTGCGCGCTCACGGCCCGGTCCGCGGCTCGCTGAATGCGCTCGTACTTGCCATCCGGCAGCAGACGCCAGGACTGGCAGGTGTCGCTCAGGCAGAAATCCAGGTCCCGCAAGATCCGTTGGCGATGCGCCTCGCGCTGAATCGGGAAGGCCACTTCCACCCGACGGAAGAAGTTACGCTCCATCCAATCCGCGCTGGTGCAATACATTTCCGGCTCTCCGCCGTTCTCGAAATAACTCACACGCGAGTGTTCGAGGAAGCGGCCCACGATCGACCGAACGGTAATGTTTTCCGATACGCCGGGCACTCCAGGCCGAAGCGCGCAAACACCGCGGATGATCAGATCGATATGCACACCAGCGCACGACGCTCTGTATAGCGCCTCGATGACTTGCGGCTCGACGAGGGCATTCATCTTTGCGATCACGCGCGCCTTGCGGCCCGCGCGTGCATGCTCAGCCTCACGCGCCAGTTTCGCGAGCACCATCTCGTGCATGCCGAACGGCGACTGTACGAGGCGATTCAACTTTGGCGTCTGGGTCAGGCTGGTGAGCTGCAGGAACAACTCATGGACGTCCTGCCCGATCTCATCGTTGGCAGTGAACAGCCCATAGTCGGTGTACTGGCGCGCCGTCCGGGGATGATAGTTCCCGGTGCCCAGATGGCAGTAGCGCCGGATGCCACCGGGCTCCCTGCGTACGACGAGCGCCAACTTCGCATGCGTCTTGTAGCCCACGACGCCGTACATGACGTGCGCACCGGCTTCCTGCAAGCGATTCGACAGCTCTATGTTCGCTTCTTCGTCGAAGCGTGCCCGCAGCTCGACGATCACCGTGACGTCCTTGCCAGCATTGGCAGCGGCAACGAGCGCTTCGACTATGGGTGAATCGTTGCCCGCTCTATAAAGCGTCTGCTTGATCGCCAACACCTGCGGGTCCGCAGCCGCCAGCCGCAGAAAATCCATCACGGGCGCGAAGCTCTGGTACGGATGGTGGAGCAGCACGTCATTCTGCCGGATGACGGCGAACAGATCGGTGTTGCCGACGAGGCGTTTCGGCAATCCGGGCGTAAAAATCGGGTATTTCAGGTCGGGCCGCTGCACCAGATCGTATATGGCGGACAGCCGGTTGAGATTTACCGGGCCGGGCATCCGGTACATGTCGATGTCGTGGAGCGCGAACTGCCGCAGCAGGAATTGCACCATGTCCTCGGGGCAGTCGCGCGAAGTCTCCAGCCGGACCTCCGCGCCATAACGACGGTGTGCCAGCTCGCCCTCGAGCGCGCGGCGCAGGTCATCGATCTCTTCCTCGTCGACGAACAGGTCGCTGTTGCGCGTGACGCGGAACTGGTAACAGCCGATCACCTTGATGCCGGCAAACAGCTTGTGCACGAAGGCACCGACGATGGCCGTCAACAGCACCAGGCTCTTCTTGGATCCTTCGCCCGGTATCGGTACCACGCGCGGCAGCGAGCGCGGCGCCTGTACTATGGCGAGCTCACTGTCGCGGCCGAAGGCGTCTTTGCCTTCCAGGCGCACGATGAAGTTGAGGCTCTTGTTCTGGATGCGCGGGAACGGGCGGGCTGGGTCGAGACCGAGCGGGCTCAACACCGGCTCGACCTCGTGCTCGAAGTACTGCTCGAGCCATTTTTCCGCTTCCGGGCTCCAGGCCGTGCGGCCCAACAGGCTGATGCCCTGGGACGCCATCGCCGGCAGCAGCACGTCGTTCAGGCAGCGGTATTGATCGGTGACGAGCTGGAGCGCGCGCTCGTGAATCGCCGCCAGTTGGTCCGGAAGCGACAGGACATCGCCGGCGAACTGCCCGGAGCCGAGCTCCAGGAGTTGCTTCAGGCCCGCGACGCGAATCTCGAAAAATTCATCGAGATTGCTGGAGGAAATGCACAGGAAACGCAGCCGCTCCAGCAGCGGCACCGACTCGTCCAAGGCCTGATCGAGCACCCGCTGGTTGAACTCGAGGAACGACAGCTCCCGGTTGATGTAGTTCTGGGGAGCTTTGAAATCGGGTGAATCCATCGCTATACCTGCCGCAAAAAGCGCATATGAACATGCCCCCGGTGACACTGACATGACAGCGGACCGGGACGTCCTGTCAGAACGCCACATGCGGCCGCTGGCAACACGTGGCGTCGTGCGGTCATTCATCGCGCGACGAGCGCGGAACCCAGGGGCGTCTCGAGGCAGGCCAGTAACGGCGCGGAATGCGCCAGAAAATCAGGGCGCCAGCGCGCGTCGATAGGCTCGGCGTCGGGTAAAGAAACCGTCTGCGGATTCTTGAAAACGCCGTTGACGCGGTACTCGTAGTGCAGATGGGGTCCGGTCGCGAGGCCAGTCATCCCAACGTAAGCAATGACCGTACCTTGAGTCACATGTTGGCCGACGCGAGTTCCCTTGGCGAACCGCGAAAGATGGCCGTAAACCGTGACGATGCTTCGAGTGTGGTCGATTTCGACGACGTTACCGTAGCCGCCCTTCGGACCGGCGTAGCGGATGCGGCCCTCGCCCGCCGCTCGCACCGGCGTGCCGATCGGCGCGGCATAGTCGACACCCTTGTGGGCACGAATCGTATTGAGGATCGGATGCAAACGGGCCGAGTTGAACCGTGAGCTGACACGGGTGAATTCGACCGGCGTCCGTAAAAACGCC
>JAQGOG010000196.1 GCA_028293765.1 Gammaproteobacteria bacterium | reverse complement strand
TCCCGCCTATCTCGATCGTCATGGCCGACCCCAGCACCCACGCGACCTGCTCAGCCACGCCTGCCTGCGCGGCCGCTTCACCAGCGGCGCGATGACGCCGTGGGAGTTCGAATGCGATGGCGAGGTGGTACGGGTCGATCCTTCCGGCCCGCTCCTCGTGCAGATCGGTGCAGCAACCGATCTTGCAGTCGATGCGGCAATCGCCGGTACCGGCATCATGCATCTTTTTGAGGACTGGCTGCGCCCGCATCTCGACAGCGGTGCACTGGAGCCCGTCCTTGAACCGTGGTGGCAGCGCTTCTCGGGGCCTTTTCTCTACTATCCCGGCCGGCGCCTCCTGCCCGCACCGCTACGCGCGTTCGTCGATTTCATCAAGTCGTCGGTTGCCCACCTGTGACATCCGTCCGTTGACTCGGGTCAAAGGTGCGCCCATAGCAACGGGCCATCATTGACACGGAGAAATCGCTCGGCAGCCTTCTTTGCGCGAGGCCTCTGGGACTGGCGCGGAAAGTCTGGAGGGAACCGTCGCCGCGTACGATCGCCTCTCAGAATCCCAAGGTCAATCGAGGCACTTGAATCTGATGGCAGTTCCTCCACCTGCCGCCATATCGATCAATATGCTGTCCTTCCTGGTCACAATCCGGTGCTCGATCGTGAGCGGTTGCGGATTGGTGCGGTAGTCCGCCCCAGGTCCATCACGATAGATCTGGGCTTCGTATTGCTTGTCGGATGCGAGAAACGACAACGGCTGGGTCAGCTTGCGTGCGTTCTCGTTGGTCAATGCACCGAGGAACCAGTCTTTGCCGCCGCGCTGCAATCGCGCGACAACGATAAATTCGCCGATATCACCCTGCAGCGTCTTTGATGTTTCCCAATCGGTAGGCACGTCGCGGATGAACTGGAATGCGTCGAGCCTTGCCTCGTAATTCTCCGGCAGATCCGCAGCCATCGCGATCGGACTATAAAGAACGACATATTCGGCAAGCTGGGTAGCCACAGTTGATTGTACGCGGCGCGTAACGTCTTGCTGACCATGAGCGACGTCGAAGATGCCGGGCGTAAAATCCATCGGTCCACCGAGCATGCGAGTAAATGGAATGATGACTGTGTGTTCGGGCGGGTTAGTCGGCTTGCCCCAGGCGTTGTACTCCTGCCCGCGCGCGCCCTCACGACTGATCATGTTCGGCCAGGTTCGGCGCAGCCCGGTATCCTTGACGGGCTCATGCGCATCGATCGCGATGTGATGGGTCGCCGCGACCTGGGCCACGAGAAGATTATGGCGCACCATGTACTGGCCGGCGAACCATTCACGACCGCCATTCTGGTCAATAATGTCGCCACTGTGGCGGACATACCCCGTCTTGACGATCGAGACGCCATGATTTTCATACATACGCAGCGCATCCTCCAACTGCGCTTCGTAGTTGGGGACGGCACCCGCGGTCTCGTTGTGGCCGATCAATTTGACACCCAGTCTGCGGCCATACGCGACGACCGCAGCCATGTCGAAATCCGGATATGCTTCCGTGAAGCTGAATTTGTCGCCATTTGCGATCCAATCGCCATTCCAGCCCTGGTTCCAGCCTTCGACCAGCACTCCGTCAAAGCCGTATCTGGCAGCGAAATCCATGTAGTGCTCGGCATTGCCTGTGTTAGCCCCATGCCTGGGCCCACTTTCCCACGTGGACTTGTCGATGTGCATTTCCCACCAAACACCGACAAATTTTCCCGGTTTAAACCAGGACACATCTCCAAGCCTATTGGGTTCATTCAGATTGAGCTCGATCCGGCTGTCGGCGAGCGCGCCGGCGCTGTCTGTGATCAGCACAGTGCGCCATGGAGTCGTGAATGGACCTGTCTTTCGTGCAAGAACGCCGTCCGGCCAAGGCATTAACCACGCTGAGAGCGTCCCCACGCCGTTGCCCGCGAGCAGCATGCTCGGGAAGTCAACCAAGGCCGCTTCATGAAACGAAAGGTAAAGCCCGTTTGCGCCTTTCAGGGTCAGGGGGGTCTCGGCAAGCGTGATGCGCCTGGCATCAGTGTGTGTGTAGAGATATTCGTCACGCTCCTGGCCCAGGCCCTGATACCACCAGGCCTGATAATCGCCCAGCGTATGAAACGAGGTCCGGTCTGCGCTGACCGCGACTTCGCGACCGGCTGGTATTGCCGTGTACCCGTAGCGCAATCCGAACCCATCGTCGAATAGCCGGAACGTGACGTCAACGCTGCTATTGGTTGGTGTATCGCCCTTCAGTCTGACGGTCATTTCGCTATGTTGGTCGCGGATAGTTCGCTCCTCGCCCCATGGCTGCTCCCAGCTGCTGTCTGAAGACCTTCGATCTACGCTCGTGATGGCGCTGTAGTGCGCCTCGGGCTCCCCAACGAAATCAAGACCAAGATTCGACGGCGCCAGGACCGACTTCCCCAGGCGACTTACCTCGAACGTGGCGCGGTTGTCTTGCACGGAAACACACAGCCTGATCACACGGCCGGGTGACTGTGCGCATTCGGGAGCAGCCGCCCCAGCCATGGCCGGGATGCACAGCGCCGAAAGAATTGCAGCAAACTTGAAAGTCATTGGCGTACTTCTTCGAGGTTGAAGGAACAGCAGCGGTCAGTCATGGCGGCTTCAGAAAGGACGCACCGGTATTCCGGAAACCTTTCTCAGAAAGCCGTCCGTCTCGCCAGCGGTATGACCTGTAACGGTGGCCATCATGCCGTCGAGCTCCGGCATATGCTGTCGAGATATCCGGCGTGCGTGGGTTGCTCGAGAACTTTTCCTTTTATGAACTCGAGCGTCCGGCAAAATTCTTCCTTAACACGGTGCGGCGAAATTCGGTCGATGGCTGGCGGCCAGCTCTCTGGCATTACACCGAGGCCGGTGAAAATCGCTTGCCAGCTTTCCGGAGAGAAGGTTTCGTCTTCCATGGGCGCGATGTCCCCGCGCGCGCGGAAGGTGGCGATCTTGTGCGAAAGCGGCTGTGGCACGGCGCGATCACGAGCTTGTTGCCAGAATTCGCCGTCGAAGGATGAAAGCGCATAAAATGCGCACTGGAAATCACGTATACGCTCGTAGTACGAACGCATGATTCGGTTGTACTCCGCCCGCTCAGCCGTGAACTGCTCGGTGACCGGAAACAAGGACAGTAAGTGGACTACCCCAAGTTGCAGAGCATGCAGATCGACATCGTGAATTGGATCGAGGCTGCACGCTGATCGTCCGACAGCGACACAATTGCCTTCCCATACTCTGGATCGGACGCACGGATTCACTGAATGGCACGATACGTCAGCGAGTTTGACGCCGGATGCGGCGGTCGCTGACTCGAGAGCGGCTTCGTCGCTCAGAAGGCCGCTCGAATAGGCGTGAATTACACCCGTGGCGACCTGGTTGGGATGAAGCGCAGTCCAACCATCGTGCGTCGCTCGTATTTCCGCGAAGGGTGGAGTTGACGTGAACGCAGGCGCTCGTGCCGAAAGAACACGATCGACACCTAGGTATTGTCGCCAATAGTCCCAGGGTACGCCGAGCGACTGGCCCATGAGGATTGCGTCTTCGCCAGTTGCGTCGACGAAAAGTTGGCCCTCGACACGCAGCGACCCATCGATGATCAGTGCCGCGATCGATCCATTGTCTTCGCGGTCGACGCTTACGTTCTGCGCCTCGTATATTTTGCCGCCGAGTGTCGCCGCGATCGACTTGAGATAGCCGACGTAGGCCATTGTCTGCATGTGATAGCCGTAGTCAGTCCGGCCAAATGCCGATGTGGCCTCGTCCGGGAGCAGCATGCGCCCGTTTTGTGCCGCGACGGCGGTGAGGCAAAAATTTTGCAAGGAGATGTTCGAGCCATACCGCGTCGCCCTGAGCCAGCAAGGAAAAAACGCACTCCCGTCAATAGGTGCCCCATATGTCCCCCAGGCATGAAAGAAGTTGGGGGTCCGGCCGAAGGCCGGGCCGCCGGAAGCGGCAACGATATTCTGGCCGAAGGAAAAGCTGCCTCCGGTGGCGCGAATGAGGGACGACTCCTGGATTTCGAGTTTGGCGTGAAAGGCTTCAAGAGGTGGCAGGCTTGCGCTGACATCAGACGGCTTCAATCTGGTCGGGAGCTCGATCGCAACCACGTGCACGCCCGCTGGGCCAAGCGCCCGGCTGACGGCGTTGACGCAGAGCCACAGGTCGGCATCGCGTCCTAGCACCACCACGCGCGTAAGGGGTCGATGGGCGTTCATGCCGCGGCTTCTTCGGAGGCTGTCGCCCCCGCCGCTCGGCAATAGTCCGCGATGAATGCGCCATGCGACGACATGGCATCGACATTCGTCTGAATACGCTTTCGAAATTCGGTCAACCGCTCTTCGAGCGTGGAGAGCGTGAATGCATCGGCGAGTCGATCATAACCCTCGGGCACGATCCCCTGCCCGACCAGGACCGATAGCCAACTGTCGCGGGCAAACAGACCGTATTGGTGGTTCGGGAGAGCCGCGCGCGCGCGAAACAGCTCCAGCTTATGCACGAGGCTGTCCGGCAATGGCATCGATCGGACATAGTCCCAAAGGGGTTCGCCGACCCGGCTGTTCGCGATGTAATGAAGAACCAGAAAATCGCGGATGCGCTCATACTGCATTTCGTTCAGGCGGTTGAACTCATCGGCGAGCCGAGGGTCGGTACCCGTCGACCCCGGCCTTGGCATGAGTCTGACGAGATCGGTAACGGCGGCCTGGACCAGGTAGATGCTGGTGGATTCAAGGGGTTCGAGAAAGCCGCTCGCGAGACCGATCGCTACGCAGTTACCAGACCAGGCCCGTTCGCGGCGCCCGGGTGAAAACCGTAGTAGACGCGGCTCCCCTTGCGCAGCGCCGTCCAGCGCGGCCAATAGAGCGTCTTGAGCCTCGCCGTCCTTGATGAACTGGCTCGAGAAGACGTAGCCATTGCCGGTTCGATGCTGGAGAGGGATTCGCCAGGTCCAGCCCGCCTCGCGAGCCGTGGCACGTGTGTAGGGCGTCAGCGCTCCGACCCTTTTGCACGGAACAGCCAACGCCCGATCGCAGGGGAGCCAGTGAGTCCAGTCCCGCCATGCAACGCCCAGGATGCCTCCGAGCAGCAGAGATCTGAAGCCGGAACAGTCGATGAAGAGGTCACCGGCAATACGCTCGCCTGACTTGAGCGTCAAATCCACCAGATCGCCGGTCGTCGGGTTGCGAGTGACATCGCACACCCGCCCCTCGATACGACGCACGCCGCGCTCGATTGCCCACGAGCGCAAATAGGCCGCATAAAGTCCGGCGTCGAAGTGATAGGCATACGCATACGTCGAGCGGATCGATCTGCTGTCTTCGTTGGGAAACTCGAAGGCATTGTTCCGCGCTGCCACCACGGAGTAAGAATAGTCTTGGAGGGAAAAGCGCTGGCATCCTGCTCGTAGCGCCCTGAAGAAATGGTGCTGAAATTCCACGCCGCCCCAAGGCTCCCCAAAAGCCCCGAATGGGTGAATGTAGCAGTCACCCGCTCGATCCCAGTCGCAAAACTGTATCCCCAATTTGAATGTTGCCCGCGTCTCACGCATGAACTGCGCTTCGTCGATCCCGAGCATGTCGTTGAAGATCTTGATATGCGGCAGCGTAGCCTCACCGACTCCGATAGTTCCAATCTCATCGGATTCAATGAGCGTAACTGTGTAATCTTCTGACCCAAGTTGACGCCGGATGCCGGCGGCGCTCATCCACCCGGCCGTACCGCCGCCAACAATGACGACGCGCAACGGCTGTGATCGATTGTCATTCACAGTGGCTGCGCTCATCGAGCTCCCGCCGAGGAAAGGTGCGCCGTCTCAATATGTCACGACGGCGCACCTTCGCTGTCAACTCATTATCTCAACTGAATACACCCATTCACCCAGGTGAATATCAGAACTTGACACGGACGCCGAGCTGGTAACGCCGATCAACCCGAGACCACCCCGAATCCTTGTAAACCGCAGCGGCACCCGGGGTTGCCGAAGTGTCGCCAAATATCTGCTGCTCGTACACGGTCTTGGTATTCAGCAGGTTGGTCACATCGAGCGACAACTCGAGATGGGAGCCTATCGAGTAGCGTACCGAACCGTCGAGGAACCCCGCGGCCTTCTGGAATACCGGCAAACCGATGCAGCAATCCAGATTTGACGTGAGGTAGCGGGAGCGCCAGTTGTAAGCGAGACGAACTCCGATCGGTCCTTTCTCATACAAGCCAACGACATTGAAGGTGTTCGTGGAAACCCCCGCCAGCGTATGGGAGTCGATCACAACGCCTGTAACGACCGGGACCCCGGCACCTACTGCGCCCACGCCGCCGCCCGCTGTCGCGTTGATCAGATTGGAATTGTGTATCCCGGATTGATTGATATAGGTGTAGTTGGCCTGCATCCCCAGGCCGCTCAGGAGCCCGGGCAGGGAATCAAAGAAGGTCTGATAGGCGAATTCAGCACCCTTGATCTTGCCGCCATCCTTGATGTTGATCGGGCCCAGGATCTGCGCAGTCTCCGTTGCTCCGTTATTCGTGAAGGTGCGGCCGAAATTATCATACGAAAGACTGTTCGTCAGTTTCTTGTAGAACACACCGAATGAGACCGCACTGCTCGGTCCATAGTACCGTTCGAACGACAGGTCGAACTGATCGGCCGTTTCCGGCAGCAGACTTGCGTTACCCGCCGTGGCATTGAAGACGAACTTGTAGCCGACGACGTTCGCAGGGACGTGGGCTGCTGTTGGAGAGTTGTAGACGACGTAGGGCGAGTCCGGCGTCGTATTGATGACCGGCGAGTTCATCTGGACATAGTTCCGCAGCAAACCGATATCAGGACGGGAGATGGCGCGCGAGTAAGCAAAGCGAATGAAGTCCTTGTCGTCCAATCCGAAGCGCACATTCAAGCTCGGCAGTGTGTTGATGTGCGACGCTTTGAACGTGTTGGGCGAGCCGCCGCCATTGGAGAATGCGATTATGGCGGGGGTCAGATAGCAGCCCGGATTGACGACACTGTTTGGTCCAATGGGGGTGGAGCACTGCGCGAGTGCCAGAAGATTATTCGCGGCTGGAAAAGCGACGTTGCCTATGCTGGTTTCCTCGGTCTTGACGATGCGCACACCGACGTTGCCCACGACGTTGACATGTCCAAAGATGTTCGTGTTCTCTCCGCCAAAGTCCAACATAACGTAGCCGGCTTCAGTCTGTTCCTCGACACTCATCACTTCGGAGGGAGTAAAGCAGCCGTCAACGGTGGCCTCAGGTCGACCGCAGATCGGGACGTACCCCCCTCCAAGCGGTGAGTTGGTCGTGGCTCCGCCCAATGCCGAGACCAGCCCCGGGAGATTGGTTACGGTCGCATTATTGAGGAAAACGAGCGGCCCGTTCGGATAGACACTGCCGTTGTAGAAGGAACTGAAATTCGTGGTGCCCCAGATTCCCGCACCGTAGCCTTTGAAGTCGGCATGTCCCGCGGCGCAAGGCGGATAGGCGCCCGGGGAGGTATTGTCGGCATTGAAGCCGGGGCCATTGCAGTTCCAGTTCGCGGCGATCGGCGTCCAATTGAAGGTCGAATAGCGTACTGTCTGGGTTCGATCCGCATAGCGAACGCCGGTTTTCAGAGAGTCCAGCCAGCCGCCCTTGTCGATGTCATATTGCGCATCCACGCGAAACGCGGATTCGCGGCCACCGTCTTTCTCTTCATGCCCTTGAATGAAGGGGATCCAGTAGTTGTGCGGATTCGTCAGGCCCCCGGGCGCATAATTGACGTTGGAACCGGGCAACAATTGGACTTGCGGGGTGTTGTCGCCGTTCACGGCGTACTGATAGTTGGCCATTGAACCGCTGGCCACGAGGATATCGCTGTTGGAGACGTGCGCATCGATGTACTGGGCGTCAAAATTGGTATGGAGCCGCGGAGTAATATCCCACTTGACGTTCGCCGAGACTTCCTTCGTACCCTCACTGTGGTTGAAATCTCGCGCTTCATTCTGGAAGTACAGTCCGTCCTGCAAGCTCGCGCACGTGAAGCCGGGGCCGCAATCATTGACGAACGGCACGCCTGGCACGGCCGAACCCGTGTTGATGGCATCCTGCAAGTTGGGCGAGTAACTTCCGGCCCAGCTACCGTGAGGTTGCGTCAGCGTACCCGACCTCAGCATGCCGTCCGAGCCGAAGACGAGCGGCCCTGTGCCGGCGGCCGCAGCCAGGTTCGTGCTGGCCCGCGGGTTGAAGGCGGGCGTTCCGAAATACGAGCCATCGAGTATTGCGTGGCTGGCGTTCTCCAGCCATTTATTGTGGTAGCTCGAATCCGTGTATTGAACCGTAGCGAGCAGCGATTTGGAATTGTTTTCGTATTGACCCGCCACAGTGCTGCCGATCCGATCGCGATCGTAATCGACCTGTGAATAGCGGACGCCGTCAGGAGCGAAGGCCCAGCCTGTGCCGCCAAACGGATTGGAGGTGCAGGGAATACTGCCGTCGGGATTGACGATTGCCCGGTTCGTCGTCCCAAATCCAGATGAGCAATACGTATCGATCTTATCCATGATCACGCTTTCGGTTCGCGTGATAACGTGGGAGCGAGCGTAATCTACGAGCAATCCGAACCGGCCCGCGTCCGTCCTGACAGAGTCGCTGGCTAGCACTGAATAGGTAGGTGTAGCCTGCTTCGATCGGTCACCGTAGTCACCTTGGACGGCGCCGACAATAACGGGACCCTCCTTATCGAACGGCAGCCGAGTTCGCAGATCAACCGTACCGGCGATGCCGCCTTCGATCATATCGGCTGTCTGGTTCTTGTATGCATCGGCGCGGCTGAGCAATTCCGGCGAGATGTCGTTGAAGTTCAAGCCACGTCCAGAGTCGGCCGAAAAGGTGTCGCGCCCATTGAATTCAGTGCGCACTTCCGTCAGGCCGCGAATGAGAATGTTCGTAGGTTCGCCCGATGGGTGCGTGCTGTCGTCGTTCGACTGCAGGCGATTGACGGTGATGCCTGGGAGGCGCATGAGCGCGTCGGACGCTGACTTATCAGGAAACGCACCAATGTCGGTCGCCGTGATCGAATCGACGAACGTCCTGGCATTTTTCTTGACTTCCTGCGAAGTCGCCAGGGCCTGTTTCACCCCCACAACGACGACTTCTGCGACAGCGCCTGGCTCCGGGGCGCTATTTGAAGGGGCGCTTTGAGCCAGCTGCGGGCCGGTATCTGTTTGGGCAAGCCTGATGTAGCGCGGATTCTTATCTGCTGCTGTGGAGGTTGTCGGAGGTGAACTGGTCGGCCCAGGCTTATCGCCGGTTGCGGTTTTGGTGACGGGGGCCGCTTTTTCTCCAGCAGCAATTGGACGAATGGTCGCGGTATTTTCGTTGCTGTAAACCGCCTCCAGTCCCGTCCCTCGCAACAACTGCTCCAGGGCAGCGTGCTTCTCGAGTTGCCCGGTCACCGGGCTTGCTGTCGCATGGCTGACAATATCGTATCGATACAGCAGCTGCATCTTCGCCTGTGAGGCAAAGTTTTTGAGTGCGTTGGGCAGCGGTTGTGCGTTGATGTCAAATCGCGCCGGATCGGCGTTCGCCTTGCCGGGTGTGGCTAGAAGCAGCCCCGATGTGCATGCCAATGCCTGCAACACAGCCATCCGGACCAAGCCGTTGCTCGTTCTCATGAACCCCCCCCTCTATTGTTCTGGTGCTGCGACTCTCCGCCAGCCGCCTGGTATTACGACTCCCGGAGGGCAAAAAACCCCCAGTCGATTTCTACCGAAGTCACCGAATCATCCCGGAGCGATAGCCGAGGGTCAGTTCAGGAGCTGATCCAGGCACTACTTGGGAGGTCCTTCGATGTGGACGCGCCCCTCGCCATCCCGCCGGATGGTCGTGCCAAATCCGTCGTGCAGCATCGTCAGCAGCGCTTCCGCCCCTTCAGGGCTCGTCTGAAACGTACCTCCGACGGGCAGTTGGCGTAGCGCGTCATCGTCTAACTGGATCTTCAGTGTGGTGTATCGCATCAGCTCATTGACGACGTCAATCAGCGGCTGATCCTGGAAATAGAGGCTGCTCTTTCGCCACGCCAGCAGGCGGCTGAGCTGCGCAGAAGTGAGCGCGTGGATCACCTCAGCGCGGCCGTGTGCGTCGGCCTGCTCACCTGCGGTCACGGCGGCCGCAGACTCGGTAATCGCAGCATCAGATGGAGGGGACTCATTCGCTGTCGCATTGACGACTTCGACCGTGCCCTCGCTCACCGTCACTTCCATCCCTGTTGGCCTCAAGTAGACATTGAACGCCGTGCCCACGGCGCGGACCCAATAGTCGCCGGCGCGCACCCAGAACGGCCGTTGCGTATCATGCGCTACTTTGAAAAAGGCTTCGCCGCGTTCGAGACGAATGACACGCCGGCGCTGGCTGTAGTCGACCCATATCCGGCTGTTGGTATTGAGATCGAACGAAGAGCCATCAGGCAACGCCACCGCGGCCTGCTCACCGATCGCTGTTTGAAAGCGGGTCTCTTGCTTCTGCTTGTACAGATTCCAGGCTCCGCCGACAACGACCGCCACGATTCCGGCCGCCATGGCGACAACCATCCAGCGTCGGCGCGGCGCAGGCGGTGCCGCGGCCGCATTCATCACTTGACCGAAATAGACAGCCCGAACGAGGGGACCGGATTTTTCGAGTTCCTGCCACGTTCCGGAAAGCTCTGCATAGGCCTTCGCATTGCATGAATGAACACGGAGCCAGGTTTTAAAGCGAATGCGATCGTCAGCCGTAACATCGTCGGCGTTCATGCGGGCAAACCATGCGCTTGCCTCGCGCTCCGTGTCGTCGGTACGCGGCAGCCTGTGAACGTCACCCATGGTCCCGCCTCGTGGCGTTATAGCGTCTCTTTAAGTAGCCGTGCGTCTCGTGCAGACCGCGCGCGATATGCTTTTCAACTGTCTTGGGCGAGATACCGAGGCGCTCAGCAACCTCCTTGTAGGAACACTGGTGAAATACCCGTAGCGTAAACGCCGCACGGCACTGCGGAGGCAACCGATCGATAGCCTCCTGTATAAGCCGATTCCGTTCGTCTCTGAGGAACTCTGCCTCCAGCGACTCACTTTTGACGAGCGAATCACCGAAATCCCCCAATGCGCTTCTCTCCATAATCCGTCGATGGCGGTATTCGTTCGCAGCGAGATTGCGCGCCGTTGAAAAAAGAAAAGCTCTGAGCGTCGTCACCGACTCGCGTTGCCGGTAGGTACGAAGAAACGCTTCCTGGACGATTTCTTTCGCCGTTTCACTTGACCCGACGAAGCGCCGAATGTATCGGTGCAACGCGTCGCGGCTCTCAGCGAAGAGCTTCGTGAAAATATCCGTGCGGGACTCAGGCATCGTCGGCATAGCCGTGTCATCCGTTCTATCTACGCTACGCCAATAAGGGGCTACACGGCAACTCTCGCAACTCAAATGGGGGTTTTTGTCCTCTCAGGTGTCGTACGCAGCGCGGATCATCCGATCAATGATCGGCCAGATCACGAGTGGAGAGATTCCGCCATTCCCGACGGGGGCTCTCTAGTGCTCCGACCTGCTTCGATCAATGGGACAGGGCCTCCATTTTCGATGCAATGGCGATCATTTTTAACTTAAAAGAGGCACGGGCTTTAAAGTGATTCCGCTCTGGGCTGGTCGCACGAGGCGGTTGATTGCGGTATTGCTGATTGTACCGCCCCTCTGGAATGTAGCTTTTAGCAAGCAGCCATCGGCTGCAACCGTCGTAGCTTTGGACCCTAGCGTCACCGCCGGTGTCGGCGCAGCGCTCGAATTTGTGGAGTATGAGGCGGAGAACGGTGCCACCAATGGCCACATCGTCGGACCCGACCGCACTTTTACAACACTCGCTTCTGAAGCATCCGGTCGGCGGGCGGTCTTGCTCGAAGGTCACGGGGATTTTGTTGAGTTCACGCTTTCCGCGGCGGCCAATGCCGTTACTGTCCGTTATGCCGTGCCTGACGGTCGCGAGGGCAAGCCCGTCGATGCGAGGCTAGCGGTGTATGCACAGGGCTATCGGATAGCCGAGCTCGCAGTGACCTCCCGATACTGTTGCTACTATGGCCGCTACCCTTTCACTAAGCATCCCGCTGACGGCAAAGGCCACCACTTCTTCGATCACGCGAGGATCTTGCTTCATAAAGTGCTGCCCGCGGGTACGGTTGTGCGACTGATGAGCGGCCCCGGGAAGCAAGCAGCGTGGTACGCGATTGATCTGGTCGATTTTGAAATGGTGCCTGCGCCGCTCAGGCGACCTTCGCGCTCGTTGTCGGTCGTGGACTTTGGCGCCGATCCAAACGGGGAATTGGACTCCAGGCAGGCGTTTTCCAAAGCGATCGCAGCGGCATCAACTAGCGGGCGACCGCTGTGGGTTCCGCCTGGGAATTTTCGCCTCGACGGCCATGTGCAAGTTGACCGCGTGGAAATTGCCGGTGCCGGGCCATGGTATTCGACACTCCACGGCGAAGGTGTGGGACTTTATGGACATGATGCGCCAAATGCTTCACAGGCTGTCGACATTCACGATCTGGCGATCATAGGAGAAGTCAACGAACGCGACGATCACAAGCCTTTGGCTGGAATCGGTGGCGCGCTGGGGGGCGGGAGTCGCATCCGTAACCTATTCATTCAGCACGTCAAGGTTGGAATCTGGCTCGATGGCCCCTTTGACGGTTTGGTTATCAGGCACATACGTGTTTTGGACACCACCGCGGACGGACTCAATCTGCACCGCGGCATTTCGAATGTGATCGTCGAAGAGAGCTTCTTTCGCAACAATGGCGACGACGGCATTGCTTCGTGGGCCGAGAAACTGGCTAATCACGACCTGATAATTCGTCATAACACGGTTGTCGCACCGATCCTGGCGAACGGTGTGGCAATTTACGGGGGCCATGACATCGCTGTGTCCGATAATCTGATCTCCGATACGCTCACAGAGGGAGGCGGACTACATTTGGGCAACCGCTTCCGCGCAGTACCGCTCTCGGGCAAGATCTCTTTGAAGGGCAATATGGTCGTGCGAGGAGGCAGTTTCGATCCCCACTGGCATATCGGAGTTGGCGCTGTTTGGCTTTACGCATTGGATGCGCCGATCAAGGCGCAGATCGATCTGCAGACGACGACGTTATTGGACAGCAGTCAGGAAGCGGTACTGCTGATTGGCAAGCGTATTGATGGGTTGGTCGTGGATGGACTGCGTGTTGATCGCGCCGGGGGGAGCCTGATCGAGCTGCGCGCCGACGGAAACGCAACGCTTTCACGGGTCGAGGCAGCCGGTGTCTTAGATCCAGCAGTGCGAACATGTGGCGCGTTCCTGTTGGAGTGGAAGGGATCAAACAACATGCTTAACACCTCGAGTGCGCACGGCTGTTGAGCCTCCGCTGTGGAGGTGCCGTGCATCGACGGGTTGCTGGCCGCGAAGGCCGTGTGCCGCTTCACTCCATGTGGGTGAAAGCGGTCGGGCGAGACCTCAATCCCAGACCAGACCCAGTTCGGGAGCCCGACAACGGGACGGCGTGGAGTGCGGACTCAGCGGGGATACTTGCGTAGCTGCCGTGCTTCGAGGGCCTGCCAGACCAGCAACGCCGGAGCGCCGATGATGATGTCCCGCGCCCGGCGGATCAGTGACAGCGCGAGCGAGAGATGTGCGGGTATCCCGAAAAGGCCGCCGATCCCAACATAGGTCAGCTCCTGCACGCCGAGCCCTGCCGGTACCAGCAAGCCAACCGACAGCACGCTGCTGAGCATGCTCTCGATCGCAAGGGCGTCCACGACGCTCGGCTTCGCGCCCAGCAGATGATAGGCAAGCCAGACGTTGCCGCCGCCGCCGCACCAGCACAATAGATGAATGAGCGAGCTGGCGGTAACCGGTCTGTACTGATGAAGCAGATTCTCCACGGCCTGCTGCAACTCGTCGGCACGCTTTGGCGCATCCTTGACCCAGGGCTTCAGCAGTCGCGCGGTGCCGACGCGCAGAAGGTTCGCCAATTCTCGGCGGAACAGGAACGCCGTGCCGCCGCTCGCCAGTAGCACTCCGAGCCCTATGCTCATAGGAACCGTCACCGAAGGCCCGGGATTGCGTGTCAGCAGCGTGAACAGCCCGAACAGCAGGAAAGGTGCGAGGCCAATGCCCTCTGCAGCCACGTCCACGATGCTGGAGGCAGCGGCGCGCGCAAAATCGACACCACCCAGCATGAGCGCGCGCGCCCCCAGCAGAAGCCCGCCGATTTCCGAGAAAGGCAGGCACGTCTGACCGCCTCCGCGCACCAACCGTGCCCAGAGGACAGTCCACAGCCTGACGCCTGGACAGAGAACCCACCAGGCAACCCCCAGGAGCACGTAGACGGCCAGCTGCCAAGACACGACGTAGATGAGGCCAAGCCAGCCAATCTGGAGAACTGCATCGAGAACATGTCTGGCGCCCAGCCAGATGATCGCGCCGGTACCGAGCGCGAATCCCGCGAGGGCGATTGCCACTGTCACGGTCCTGTTCATGGCCCGGCGCTTCCGCTAATGAGATGTTGGTCGCGATCTTATCGCGCCTCGGCGGCGGCGATACGGCACTTCCGACCCCAAAGCGGACGTCCGCTCCCCATACCGCGCACGATTCAATCCTTCAAGCAGCCTTGACGTTAGAGGCGAGAACTGGCGGACTTCGCTTGGTGATCCTTCCACCAGCGCATCGTCTGGAAGCCACATGCCGGCGATGCGAAAGAGCTTAATTAAGACACCATCCGGCGTTATCGCCGGCGGCAGCATCGCTTCTTATTCAAGGTGCGAATTAGCAAGAGCTCCAACGATGTCGATTCCGAATCGGAGCGCTCTGTTTGTGGGAAATAATCAGGCGCTGCGCTTCCGCGATGTATTCATCGCTCAGGACAACTCGACGCGTAGTCTTCAGGATCGTCGGGCCGCACGCACTATCGGTAGCTTCCGAATCGCCGACAATGGGGAAGTCATGAGGTAGTCGTAAACAGAAGTAGAACGGTAGCGTAGACTTCCGACCTGGGCGATGCAACTGACTGAGATTTCGTCGTATGCTATGCCCATGGCCAATAAGCTTTTCGCCATTACCACGGTCCTGTTGGCGACCGCGTTCGGTGCTGCCCAAAGCACAACTCCAAATCTACGCCCGCGCGCCTCCGACCTTGGGTTGAAGGTCGGTGTCCTACCGAGCGGGCCGCTCGATGCGATCACCGATGTTGCCGGTGTCGAAGTCGGGCAGACGACCATTATTCGCGGCGCTGACATCCGCACCGGCGTGACCGCCGTTCTGCCACATTCCGGCAATCTCTATCGCGAGAAAGTGCCGGGCGCGATTTTCGTGGGTAATGGTTTCGGAAAGCTGATGGGATCTACGCAGGTGGATGAAATGGGCGACATCGAAACACCCATCCTGCTGACGTCCACCACAAGCGTGTCGCGCGTGGCGGACGCGCTCATCAGCTACATGTTGGCCCTGCCGGGCAACGAGGACGTGCTGTCCATCAATCCGGTGGTCGGCGAAACCAATGACGGATACCTCAGCGACATTCGCGGCCGCCACATCACGCCCGACGACGTGTTCGCCGCCCTAAAAAGCGCAAAGAGCGGGCCCGTCGAGGAGGGCGATGTCGGCGCGGGTACCGGAACGGTGGTGTTCGGCTGGAAAGGCGGTATCGGAACCTCGTCGCGTCGCCTTCCCACCAATCTCGGTGGATACACGGTTGGTGTCCTTGTGCAGACAAATTTCGGCGGCGTCCTCACGATTGCGGGCGCGCCCGTCGGCCAGGAACTGGGCCAGTACTACCTGCGTAAGGAACTACAGCAGGCTGGGAGCGGGAAAGACAAAGCAGACGGATCATGCATGATCGTCGTCGCCACCGACGCGCCGCTGGACGCGCGCAACCTGTAGCGGCTAGCAGCGAGGGCGTGGCTGGGCATTGCGCGCACGGGAGGTTCGGCGTCAAACGGCAGTGGAGACTACGCGATCGCATTCTCGACCGCGCAGCAGGTGCGGGTCCATGCCAATGACAAGGCGCTGACCCGGAGCGTGGAAGTGATGACCAACGACGCGATGTCGCCACTGTTTCTGGCCGCGGTCGAAGCGACGGAGGAAGCAGTGTACAACTCAATGTTCAAGGCGACGACGGTGACCGGAAACGGACATAAGGTCGAGGCCCTGCCGATCGAAAAGACGGTGGAGATACTCAGAGAACACCGTGTGATCAAGTAAGGAATCGTTCCCG
>JAQGOG010000167.1 GCA_028293765.1 Gammaproteobacteria bacterium | reverse complement strand
ACCGTCTGGATCGAATCGACAACCAGCAGCGCCGCCTTGCGCTCGGAGGCAAGCGCCAGGATGGACTGAAGGTCCGTTTCCGCCACACAACCAAGCGCGGCCGCGGACAGCCCGAGGCGCTGGGCGCGCATGCCGATCTGTGCGACCGACTCCTCCCCGCTCGCGTAAAGGACGCCGTGGGCGGCCGCAACGTGCGCGGCAACTTGTAGGAGGAGAGTAGACTTGCCGATTCCGGGGTCGCCGCCCAGCAGCGTCACGGAACCGGGTACGATGCCGGCACCGAAAACACGATCGAGCTCGTCCTGGCCGGAGGCAAGGCGCTCCAGGCCAGTGACCAAGGTCGAATCCAGGGGGCGCGGGACGGCCGCCGGGAAGGGGGAAGTTGTGGCCTTTTGGCGGGGGACCGAGCGCTGCCCGAGCGAATTCCACTCGCCGCAGCCGGGGCATTGCCCCTGCCACTTGAGCGTTTCGCCGCCGCAGGCGCTACAAATAAATACTGGACTCGTGCGAGCCATCTATGCGTGTGGGAGTCAACTTGGCTAGGATTCGCGGCAGTAGGGAGTCGGATGACGGGTTTGTGACCAGCCACTCGGACTGCACTGCGGGCAATGCTAGCTTATGCCGGCTCGAATCGGGGACGGGAAAGTGACGCGAATCACAATTGGCGGGCCGCAGGCGGGTCGGGGCACAGCATGAGCTTGCGAAACAAGCTCCGCTGCGTCGGGATGACCGACACCGGCAAAGTCCGTGAACACAATGAGGACACGATCGCTGTCGATGCCGACATCGGTCTGCTGGTCCTGGCCGATGGCATGGGCGGCTATAACGCTGGCGAGGTCGCTAGCGGCATTGCCGTGAAGACCATCGTAAACCTCGTAAAAGAGCAGGTGGAGCGGGAAGACCTCAATGTGCAGGACCGCGAGGCCGGGCTGTCCCGGCCGACCATCATTCTCAGGGATGCCATCCATCGAGCGAACAAGATCATCTACCAGACGGCCAAAACCCAGCCCCAATGCGAAGGCATGGGCACCACCGTCGTGGCCGCTCTATTCTTCGATAACAAGATCACCATCGCCCACGTCGGCGACTCGCGCCTCTACCGGCAACGCAGCGACAAGCTGGAGCAGGTCACCATGGACCACTCCCTGCTGCAGGAGCTGGTCGACCGCGGGTTCTACTCCGCCGAAGAGGCGCAGCGCGCAGCCAACAAGAACTACGTCACACGCGCGCTCGGAGTCGAGCCCAATGTGGACGTCGAGATCCAGGAAGTACCGGTGAACAAGGGTGAGGTGTTCATCCTGTGCTCGGACGGGCTGTCCGACATGGTCGAAGACGAAGATATTCATTTAACCATAAACACCTTTAGTGCTAATCTGGATACAGTCGCCAAGCAGTTGATTCAACTGGCGAATGATAACGGGGGCCGGGACAACGTCTCGGTCGTCATGGCGCACGTCATGGACGCATTTCCGGCCCGTACCAAGATATTCGACAAGATCCTGGGTTGGTTCGGCTGACACGACAAGAGCAGAGGCGAAGCATGGCTAGGTTGGTCTTGAGCCTGGATGGCCAGGTGATGGCGGAATACAACATGAACAAGGAGCGGTATACGATCGGCCGCCTCCCTGACAATGACATCCGCATCGACAACGCTGCCGTGAGCGGCCATCACTCGCTGATCATCAACATCCTCAACGATTCGTTTCTAGAGGATCTGAACAGCACGAACGGCACCTACGTCAACGGCAAGCTGATCAAGAAGCATGCGTTGCAGCATGGTGACGTGATCACCGTCGGCCATCATCAGCTGCGGTTCGTCGAAGACGACGAAGCGCAGGATGAGTTCGAAAAGACCATGGTGATCCAGCCTTCCGCCCGCCCTGTCGAAAAGGTGCGGACCGCGGCCGAGGTTGCCGAGAAAGCGTCCCCTTCCCTGTCGGCTACCGCCAAGACACGCGCTCTGACCGAAGGCGCCGCTGCGCTGAAGAAAGCCAAATTGCAGGTGCTTTCGGGTGCATTCGCGGGTCGCGAGCTCGAGCTCAGTAAGGCGCTCACGACACTGGGACGCCCCGGTGTGCAGGTTGCCGCGATCACGCGGCGGTCGGAAGGGTTTTTCATCGTCCATGTCGACAGCGGCAAGAGCGATGACTTCCCGCTCGTGAACGGCTCTCCCATCGGGGCGCAGGCGACACGGCTCAATGACAATGATGTCATTCAGTTGGCCGGCGTGAAGATGGGATTCTTCGTCAACTGAGCGGCGACGCCACGCGAAATTGAGTCTTGTTGGCCGGAAGCAGCGTCCGGCCAACGCTCACCCGGTCAGCGAAGTTCCAGCGGTACGCGCTGACTCACACCGCAGAGCAGCTCATAGGGAATCGTCCCGGCGTGACGGGCGATCTCCTCCACCGGAAGCCCATTTCCCCAGAGTACGACCGGCGTGCCGACATGTGCGTCCGGCAGCTCCGAGACATCCACCGCGATCATATCCATCGACACCCGCCCCACCAGCGGCGCGCGTTGACCACCTACCAGAATCGGCGTTCCACTCGGCAGGTTGCGCGGTAGTCCATCGCCATAGCCGGCCGCGATGATTGCCACCACCGAGTCCCGCTGCGCCTTCCAGGCGCCTCCGTAGCCCACAGTCTCTCCCTTGGGGACCTGCCGGATGGCGATCACGGAGGTTTCGAGACTCATGACGGGCTGCAGCCCCAATTCGACACCCGTGCGATCCCCGAATGGCGAGCCGCCATACAGCGCGATGCCCGGCCGCACCCAGTCGCAGCCCAGGGGCAGAGTGCCGAACACGCCGGCCGAATTGGCGATGCTGACGGTGTAGTCGCTGCCCTGGGTCGCTTCCTTGAAGCGCGCCACCTGCTGGCGAGTGACGACGTTGTCCTGCTCGTCAGCGCGCGCGAGGTGAGTCAGGAGTCGGATCTCGAGGGGTGCAGGTTGCAATCGGCGGATGCGCTCGAGTGCTGTCGCAAACTCGCTCGGGCGAAAGCCGAGACGGTTCATGCCGGTGTCGATTTTGATCCAGAGCAGGAAGCGCTGTGGACTGCTGCTCTCCTCGAGCAACTCTATCTGCAACATGTCGTGGACGACGAGATCGAATCCGTGTCGTGCCGCCTCCAGCAGATGCTCGGGCGCGAAGACGCCTTCGAGCAGTACGATCGGTTGCGTGATTCCGGCGGCCCTGAGTGCGAGCCCCTCTTCCAGTCTCGCCACCCCGAACGCATCGGCCTCTGCGAGCGCCAGCGCCGTTGGCACGAGCCCATGCCCGTAAGCGTTGGCCTTCACGACAGCCATCACACGCGCGCCCCGCGCCCGCTCACGAATCGTCTTCAGATTGTGGCGCAGAGCGTGGGTATCGATGGCGGCGTGGATCAGCCGGTTCACCGCATCACACCGTCCGCATAGGAATCCGGCACGTAGTTCGCGAACCGCGTGTACGCGCCCTGGAAAGTCAGCACGAACGTTCCGATCTCACCGTTACGGTGTTTCACGAGGTCGATCTCCGCGATGCCCTTCTTCGTCGTCTGACGGTCGTAGACTTCTTCGCGATAGATCAACAGGATCATGTCCGCGTCCTGTTCGATACTGCCGGATTCTCTCAAATCCGACATCACCGGTTTCTTGTTTTCACGCTGCTCGACACCGCGGTTCAACTGGGAAAGCGCGATGACGGGGACGGACAATTCCTTGGCGAGAATTTTCAGGCCGCGGGAAATCTCGGCGATTTCCGTCGCGCGATTCTCTTTGTTGCCGGGGACCTGCATGAGCTGCAGGTAGTCGACGACCACGAGATCGAGGCCGTGCTCACGCTTTATACGGCGAGCGCGGGCGCGCAGTTCTGTTGGTGACAGCGCAGGCGTCTCGTCAACGAAAATCTTGGCTTCTGACAACTGACTGGTCGCGCTGGTGATACGCACCCAGTCGTCGTCGGAGATGCGGCCGCTGCGCAGGTTGCCGAGCGGCACGCCGCCGATCGACGAGAGCATGCGGGTAATGACCTGCTCGGAGGGCATTTCCATGCTGAAGATCACGACCGACGCGCGCTTCTCGCGGGCATGGAGGGCCGCGTACTCCGCCATGTTGACGGCGAGAGTGGTCTTTCCCATCGAAGGCCGGCCGGCGACGATGACCAGATCGCCGGGCCGCAAGCCGCCGGTCATCTTGTCGAAATCGGCAAAGCCGGTCGGGAGCCCACGCAGGACGTCCGGGTTTGAGTACGCGTCATCGATCTGGTCAATGACGCCGGGTAGCAATGTGCGAACGGCGACTGCGCCCTGCTTGCCGCGCGAGCCGCCTTCGGCGATTTCGAATACGCGGGCCTCGGCCTGGTCTACAAGCTCGCGAGCGGTCTGGCCGTCGTTGTTGAAGACCGCCGAAGCGATCGCGGTGCCGGCGGTGATGAGCTGCCGTAACAGCGAACGCTCGCGGACAATGTCGGCGTAGGCCCGGACGTTAGCGGCTGTAGGGGTGTCACGGGTAACCGAACCCAGGTAAGCGAGTCCGCCGGCCGCCTCGAGCTTGCCGTTGCGCTCCAGATGCTCGGAGACGGTAACGACGTCGCACGGCTTGCCGGCACCGGCCAGCGAGCCGATGGCTTCGAATATCAGCTGATGATCGGGACGGTAGAAGTCTTCCTGACGGATGGCGTCAGCAACGTTGTCCCAGGCGGAAGTGTCGAGGAGCAGACCGCCAATGACGGCCTGCTCCGCTTCAACCGAATGCGGTGGCACCAGTGCATCCACAGACGCGCCGGATTCACGGCGCGCTTTAGCGGGACCGGCCACCAAATTCCTCGAGCTACTCTTCCGCGACGATCAACACCGTCAGCGGAACATCGATATCAGCATGCAGATGCAGGGCGACGATGTGCTCGCCAACCATCCGCAGCGGACCGTTCGGCATGCGCACTTCTGCGCGTTCGAGCTTGAAGCCGGTCTTGGTAGAGGCTTCCGCGATATCGCTCGTGCCGATCGAACCGAAGAGCTTGCCTTCCGTCCCGGCCTTCGCCGTGATGGTGAGCTTGAAGTCCTTCATGGCTGCTGCCCGCTCTTCAGCGGAAGACAGATGCTCATGAGCGGCCTTCTCGAGCTCTTCGCGGCGGGCCTCGAAGCGAGCGACGTTGTCGGTCGTCGCGAGCGTGGCCTTGCCCTTGGGGAGCAGGAAGTTCCGGCCGTAGCCGGACTTGACTTTTACGCGGTCGCCGATGTTGCCGAGATTGGCGACCTTCTGAAGCAGAATGACATCCATTGCGGTCGCCTCAATGCTGGTCGGTGTACGGCAGCAGGGCCAGGAAGCGCGCGCGCTTGATGCATACCGCGAGCTGGCGCTGATAGAACGACTTCGTACCCGTGATGCGGCTGGGAACGATCTTGCCCGTTTCGGTGACGTAACCCTTCAACGTAGCGAGATCCTTGTAATCGATCTGTTTGACGCCTTCGGCCGTGAAGCGGCAGAACTTCTTGCGGCGTGAGAAACGGCTACCGCCGCTGCTCCCACCACTTCCGCCGCTACCACCACCGCTGCCGCCGCTGCCGCCACCGCTGCCGCCACTACGGCCACCGCCGTCTGATTTGTTCATTGCCATGTTAGTTTACCTCGGCGCCTCAGGCGCCCTCTCCAGCCGGGCTCTCTTCCTCATCCGAAGGAGCAGGAGCAGCAGCAGCAGCCTCTTCACGAGGGCGGCGTCTCACGGGAGCATCACCGTCATCGTCCGACGAGTCATCGCGGCGAGCGCGTCGCGGCGGCCCATCACCGTCGTCATCGTCATCGCGCGAACGTCGGCGGCCATCACCCTCTTCATCGGCGGCCCTCGCCATCGGTGAGGGTTCGGTCACGGCGGCGTCCATGTTGACGACGAGGTGACGCAGCACTGCGTCGCTGAAACGGAATGCGCCGGTCAGATCGTCGAGGATCTTCTGCTCGCACTCGATGTTCATCAGAACATAATGCGCCTTATGGACCTTGGCGATGGGATAGGTGAGCTGGCGACGGCCCCAGTCCTCGAGGCGATGCACTTTACCTTCGCCACCGGCAATCATGCCCTTGTAGCGTTCGATCATGGCGGGCACCTGCTCGCTCTGATCGGGATGGACAAGAAATACGATCTCGTAATGCCTCATGGTTCCTCCTTACGGATTAAAGCCGCCCGTCGCGAGGCGCTGCGGGGTGCGGCAAGGAGCGACCGCTGGCGGCAGCTGTGTACTGACCGGGCGCGGCCCCTTCAAAAAGGGGCGCGCAGAATACTCAAACGGTGGCCGAACTGCAATGGCAGTGCCAGAGGCAGGGGCTTATTGATCAAGTATTTACGAGGGCGGCGAGATCCATCGCGGGGAAACTATCGGGACAGTCGGGGCCCTTCTTCACCGGGCCGGCTTGCCTTCCCAGTGCTCCGCTGGCGCACCGTCTCGTAGAGGAGCATGCCGGCAGCGACCGAGACGTTGAGGCTCTCTACGGACCCGAGCTGCGGTAAGCGCACCATCCAATCGCAGGTCTGGCGGGTGAGGTGGCGCAGTCCCGCCCCCTCCGCCCCGAGGACGAGCACCAGGCCGCCCGTGAGGTCGACCTCGTGCGCGAGCCGCGCCCCTTCCGCATCAGCTCCCACGACCCACAAGCCGGCCTCCTTGAGCAGCTTCAATGCGCGTACCAGGTTCGTGACGGCAACGACCGGAGTCGTCTCGGCCGCACCGACGGCGACCTTGCGAACGGTCGCATTCACCTGAGCTGCCCGGTCCCGCGGCACGATGACCGCAAGGGCCCCGCAGGCATCCGCAGTGCGCAGGCACGCACCAAGGTTATGCGGGTCCTGGACTCCATCGAGCGCCAGGATCACCGGATTGGTTGCGCCCTGAAGGGCGTCGAACAGCTCGTCCTCCGTCCATGGCGGCAGCGGCGTGATGTCCGCGGCGACGCCCTGATGGGCAACGTCACCCAGCAACTGCTTCAGTGCATGCGCATCGACACGCTGAATCGGGCGATTGTGAAGACGCGCCAGCTCATCGATCTCACGCACGCGCGGGTCATCACGCCTCTCCGCGAGCCGCACCGCATTTACACGGTCCGGGTGGCGCTCCAACATCACGCGCACCGCGTGCACGCCGTAAATCGTTTCGGATCCCTTCACGTCGTCGTCGTCCCTCAAACGTCTTCAGCCAGCTCGAGATCGATGAGTCCTTCAATGGGATTCACGGCCGTGACGACGACTCGGACCTGGGCTCCCGCGCGCAACCGGCGTCCAGTCCGTTTACCCGTCCAGGAAAGGCCGTCATCTTCCATGATGTATTGATCGTCACGCAGAGCGTCGATGTGCAAGAGACCGTCCACCGACACGTCGAGGATCTGCACGAAGCATCCGAACTCGACCACGGTCGTAATGAGCCCGTGGAACGTCTGCCCGATACGCTCCCGCAGATAGGTGCACTTCAGGAATGTATTGACGTACCGATCAGCCTCGTCCGCCCTCTTCTCGAGCTTCGACGTGCTTTCGCCAAGAGCTTCCAATGCATCCGGTTCGTACTTCACACCAGCGCCGCCGGGTGCGCTTATCAGCGCCTTCAGCGTGCGGTGGACGACTAGATCCGGATACCGCCGAATCGGCGAAGTGAAGTGCGCGTATTGAGTCAGCGCGAGGCCAAAGTGTCCGATGTTGGTGGGCTGATAAACGGCTTGGGGCATAGAGCGCACGACCAGCGATTCGACGAACGGTCGCTCCGGTGAGCTGCCGAGGCGTTTGGTAATCGCTTGCAGGTCGCGCGTCGTAACGTTCTCGGGAATCTGCGCTTCGATTCCAAGTGCAGTCAGCGTCGCCAGCAACTTGTCGAGCTTCTGCTCATCGGGTTTGCCGTGAACGCGGTACAGCGTCGGCATATGCGTTTTCTCGAGCTCATGCGCGACGGCAACGTTGGCCATGATCATGCACTCCTCGACGAGCCGATGCGCATCGTTCCGAGGGCGTAGCTCGATCGCACGCACACGCTCGGTGGAGTCGATCACGAACTCGGCTTCCGCCGCATCAAAGTCCAAAGCACCGCGTCGAGCGCGCGCTTTGTGGAGAGCGCGGTAGACATCGACGAGTACGAGGAGCTTATCCAGTAACGGACCGAGCTGCGTCCGTGCGGCCGGGGTGCCGGTGAACAGGGCGTCATACGCGAGGTTGTACGTGAGGCGCGCAGCAGAGCGCATGACCGCCGGGTAAAAGGTCGCGGAATTCAGCTTGCCGTGCTTGTCGATCACCATGTCCGCCGCGAAACATAGGCGATCCACGAGCGGCGCCAGCGAACACAGCCGGTCCGACAGCGCAAAGGGAAGCATCGGAATCACGCGAGTCGGGAAGTAGACGGACGTGCCGCGCTCCTTCGCCTCCGTGTCGACAGCCGTCCCCGGCCTTACGTAGTGACTGACATCCGCGATTGCCACAATCAGGCGGAAACCGTCGGGGTGGACCTCTGCATAGACTGCGTCGTCAAAATCCTTTGCGTTCTCGCCGTCGATCGTGACGAGAGGAAGGCTACGCAGGTCGATGCGCGATTGAGATTCGAGGGGATCGACCACCTCGCCCCAGGCCTGCGCCTCCCGCAACGCCGCTGCTGAAAAGTCGTGTGGCAAGTCGAAGCGCGCAATCGCGGCTTCGGTGGCGAGCTCGACCGGACGGTCAGGATCGAGGCGTTTCTCCACCCTCGCCTGCGCTGGAGCCGATGGGCTGGCATATCGAGTGATCCGGGCAATGACCCAATCACCGCCACGTGCGCCGTTCAGATCGTCTTTAGAGAGCGCGCAGCGCAGCTGCAGCCGGCGATCCGCGGCAGTGACCCAGGCACTGCGCCCCTCGATCTCGATGGTGCCGAGAAAAGCATTGACCCCACGGCCCACAATGTCCTGCACGGCGCCCGACCAACGGTCGCTCGCATCCCGCGACAGCCTGACCCGCAGGCGGTCACCGTGCATGATTCCGCGCATCTCTGGCGGGGGGATGAAAACGCTGTCCTTCAGTCCCTCGACGCGCAGGAAACCGTAGCCGGCGCGATTGGCACTTACCGTCCCTTCGACGGTGCTGCCCGGCTTGGCGGACGAGCTGCTCCGTTGCGATTCGCCTTTGCCGCCCGTGCCATGGGCCCCACCGGCCCCACCGCCCCGTGACCCCTCCGACCCCCTTGAACGCGAGGGTCCGCCCTTGGCGCCGCCACCCGGAGTTCGCGTCTTCTCCTGCGATCCGGTCTTGCGGTCCTGCCGTCCGTACTTGGTTCTACGCGCGTTCAATTGACAGCTCCCGACCCCGTGCGTACATTTCGCGGCCTTCCTCACCTGCCCGGGTGGCGGAATTGGTAGACGCACTAGTTTCAGGTACTAGCGAGTAACATCGTGGAGGTTCGAGTCCTCTCCCGGGCACCATCGGCGCTGTCGCAGCTTGTCTCAACGCGGATCACCGTGTATCTGAGTCATCTGTAAGGTCCTGTTCCTCAAGGGTTTTTCGTTCAAATTCTTATCCCGCGCCGTCTCAGGCGCGCCCACCTCAGCCCCGTTTGAAAGCGGGTAACTTTGTGGGTAACTTCGGTCCCAGGAAAGACAGGGACTCGAACTTGCATTTTCTCGCTCGCGTGACCTTCGCAAGAATCGCGACATGCCACTGACCGACACAGCCGTCCGGCAGGCGCGTCCGCGGGAGCGAGTGTACCGGCTGAACGACGGTCGCGGGCTCGTTCTCTTGATCCAGCCCAATGGCTCGAAGTGGTGGCGCTTCCGATACCGCTGGCAACGCGTCGAGCAAATGCTGTCGCTAGGGGTGTACCCAGACACTCCACTTTCTGACGCCCGCAATCAACGTGAGGCGGCCCGCCAGGCGCTGGCCAAGGGAATCGATCCGGGGGCAGAACGGCGGGTGGCACGCAATCCGGTCGACCGGACGTTCGAAGCCGTCGCCCGGCACTATCTGGCGGGTCTCGACAAGCTGGTCCGGGCGAACAAGCGATCGGCAAAAACGCTCAAAAAGGCGACGTGGGCATTGGAGACCTACGTGTTTCCAGAATTGGGTCGTCGGAACATCGATTCAATCCTGCCGTCCGAACTGCTGCCCGTCCTGAAGAAAATCGAAACGCTGGGCCTGCTGGAGACGGCACGCCGGACCAAGCAGCGCTGTGGACAGGTCTTTCGCCACGGAATCGGGCTTGGCTACTGCACCCGCGACATTACCGTGGACCTGCGTGGCCTCCTCGAGGCGCCTACCGTCGAACATCACGCGGCGATCACGGACCCCACTCGAGTTGGCGCGCTGCTACGGGACATTGACGCGTACACCGGACGGGAACAGACGAAAGCGGCGCTGCGACTCGCCCCGCTCACATTTCCGCGACCGCACAACCTTCGAATGGCGCGCTGGAGCCAGGTGGATCTTCCCAACGCGCAGTGGCGTATTGAACACCGCCACATGAAGAAAAAGGTGCTGCACATCATTCCCCTCAGCCGGCAGGCGGTGGAGATCTTCCGCGAGCTCCACCCGGTCACCGGGCACGGGGAATATGTATTCCCCTGCCTGGGTCATCCTGATCGTCCAATGTCGGAAAACACGATCAATGACGCGTTGCGCACGATGGGGTATGCCGAAGATGAAATGACCGGCCAGGGCTTTCGAAGCCTGGCCTCGACGTTACTGAACG
>JAQGOG010000138.1 GCA_028293765.1 Gammaproteobacteria bacterium | reverse complement strand
ACTCGATCACGTCCAGCTGATGGCGGTTGATCCAACCGGCGAACATCAGGAGGAGCAGCTGAAGAGGCAAAAGCACTGGAGACATTGTAGCCGAGTATATCGGCCTCTCAGACGCCCTGCCCCTCTTCAGCCACGTCGCAGCGCCAAATACCGCCGTCCGAATATTTGGACATTACGACGGTTGAACTCAGCCCAGCAGTCGGAAATCGCGACACCTGCTTGAGATGCTGAGCTGAGACGCGCACGCGAATCCGCTTTGCGCCATCGAACGCGCATCTGATAACCCTGATTCTCTTATGGCCTAGGCCGGCCGGCAAATACGTGGGCCGCCTGACAACTGTTGCACCCCTCAGCGTTGAAGCTCTGGCAGCTGTGCGCTAGGGGTTCCCTTGTTTTCCGTGCAATTACATACGGCAGGGAATACCCGTAAATGCAGAGGCCGATCTCGATTTCGGCTATGCATTCAACAACTTGCTGATCGCTGCGGATCAGGACACGGATCCCCAGGGCCCTGCCCGCGCGCGTGCATTCAATTCCGAGTACCGGGGATGAAGTGTTGCGCGATGAGTCGTTGCGACGGGCGGCGAGCTCAAGGTCAAATGCTTCCACGGGGCGACGGCGATCCGGATTGCGATTCACCTGCGTGCCGGTTCGAAAGAGCCATGACGATCGCCCTTCCGTTGACGATCAAGGCGCCGATCAGCGAGGCCGCGGCGGCGGCCAGGGCACCGTATGTACCCACGCCGAGCGCGCAAATCAGCACGACCGCAAGGGCGCCGGATCCAAGAGTGACGCCGATCCGCCGTGCATCCCACTCCAACACCGCGTGCCGCACCGCTGGACGACCCACGCCGTTGGCCCACTGTACGCCCAACAGAAGCGCATACACCGTCAACTGCGAATCGTAAGGCTTCCCATACAGAGCCAGTGTCGGCTGCGCCAACACCAGCAGAGGTACTACCAATGCCGAGCTGTAGACCAACGCAGCAGCCAGCTGGCTCACCCGCAGTCGGCACGATACCTGCACAGGCTGCGCGGCTCTCAACGTTTCGCGACAACCTGTCAGATTCAACGCCGGCAGGAAGAAGTCGACGATCAGCGCTGTGCGGGCGGCTACCGCGTACTGCGCCATCTGCACCGCAGGAGCCCATACTGACAGGATGCACAGGGGGCCCCACAGGAGCGCCCCGCGTGCAAGGCCGATCAATTCCCGAGCGTTCACCGCTTCCAAAACCTCCCGACAGACTGGCTGGGAGCTCTCAGCCCGCGTAGCCGGGAAGGCGCGCCGGGCGAGTGCCACAGCCACTCCTGCCGAGACCACACTCCCGAAGAGGAACGCCCAGGAGTAAAGCGCCAGCGAAGCGTCGGGGGGCGCGAGCGCCACGGCCAGCAGCATCGACAGGTTCAGGGCATAAGCCACCACGACAATGCCCAGAGTACGATTGGCCGCACGCAGCGCTTCGCCAAGAAAGCTGGACAGGCTGACGAAGGGGAGCGCAAGCACGAAGGGCAGATAAGTCTGCAACACGGTTTGCAGTTGCGGCGCCTGGATGTCCAGGTCGGCCGTCACGACCAGCAGGGCAGCACAGAGGAGGCTGGACCGCAGCAGCATGCGCCGCGCCAGCTGCATAAGCAGCGCTCCGGTAGAAACATTGCATGCTGCGCGCCGGCCGATAATGTGGTGCGCCATGTAGAGCTCGTACTTGCCCCGCAGCAGCGTGCTCAGTCCGAGGGCGATGACAAAACCGCGGAAATACACCCCCGCCTCTTCCGGCGTCAAGGCATGCACCACCGCCCAAGTCGCTGAGACCTGGAGCGCCGCGCCGAGAAGGCGCAACAAGAGCTCGCCGACCCATGAGTGGGCAGCGGTGGTGTGGGTCTGCTCCCCGGCTGCTGCAGTTTCCGCCATGCCAGTCCCCCTCTCGCCTGGGCTTAACATACACCTATGGGGGCTTAGTTCGAAGCGGGCGACCCCTATGCGCGATCGACCCTTCGGAAGTCGCAGGCTGAGGCGCCGTCTGTGCAGTCGGCGTGCGCTCCAGCAGCCCTCCGCCCAGAGCCTTGTAGAGCGTCACCAGGTTTTGCAGACGTAAGAGCCGCACGCCCTGCAACTGCTGTTGAGCGGTGTACAGCGAGCGCTGCGCATCGAGCGCGGCCAGATAGCTGTCAACGCCGCCGCGGTAGCGCATGTCGGCTAACCGATATGCCCGCGTCGATGCGGCGAGCAGCGCCTGCTGGGCTGCCAGCTGATCATCCAGCGTACCTCGGGCCGCCAGGCCATCGGCTACCTCGCGGAAGGCGGTTTGGATCGCTTTCTCGTACTGCGCGACTGCCGTGTCGCGCGCCAGCTTGGTCGCTTGCAGGTTGGCGACGTTAGCTCCGCCAGCGAAGATCGGGACGCTGATCTGCGGCGAAAAGGTCCAGGCCTGCGAACCGCTCTTGAATAGGCCCGACAACTGACTGCTTGCGGTGCCATAGGTGCCGGTCAGGATGATGGACGGGAAAAAGGCGGCCCGCGCCGCGCCGATCTGCGCGCTGGCGGCCTGCAGCTGATGTTCGGCGGCCAGCACGTCGGGCCGGCGGACCAACACATCCGATGGAATGCCCTCCTCGAGCTCGGCGACCGCGGGCCCGCGGTCCAGGCCGCGGGAAAAGTCGACGTCGTCCGGAATCGGCGCGCCCAGCAGTAGCTGCAGGGCGTCGCGATCCTCGGCGATTTGCCGGTTGTATTGTGCGAGGTTGGCTCGGGCCGTATCCACAGTGGTTTCCGCCTGGCTCAGCGCCAGCTCGGTGGTCGTGCCCGCGCCGAACATTCGCTGTGTCAGCGCGTAGGACTCGTCCTGGCTCTTCAGAGTATCGCGGGTGATATCCAGCAAGGTCCGGTCGGCGAGCACCGCGAGATAGGCGCTGGCCACTTCCGCCACCAGCGTGAGCTGCACGCTGCGGCGGGTTTCTGCGAAGTTGAAGTACTGCTGCAGGGCTGCATGGTCGAGGCTGCGGATGCGACCGAAGACGTCCAACTCATAGTTCGTGAAGCCGACTCCCGCGTCGAAGAAACGGAAGATGGTCCCACCCGCAGTCACAGGGGTTGTGGAGCTGCCGGCCGCCGCACCGCCGCCAAAACTGAACACGCCGCTCGGAAATCGTTCCACCTGCTCAGTGCCGGTTGCCGCGATGGTCGGAAACAATTCGGCACGCTGAACGCGATACCGCGCCTGGGCCGACTCTACGTTCAGCACCGCGACGCGCAGATCGCGGTTGTTGGCCAGCGCCAGCGCGATCAGCTCCTGCAGCTGCGGATCGGGGAAGAACTCGCGCCAACCTGTGTCCGCTGCGGCCCGGGCGCCCTGTTCCTGTGCGCCCGCACCGAGCCGGGGTACCGGCGACTCCGGCCGATGATAATGCGGTTCCAGCGTGCACGCCCCGAGCGAGACAGCGAGCGCAACGGCGAGAGTTCGCGGGAGTTTGTAGACCACCGTCAGGTCTCCGACTGCGCGGGTTGCGGCCTCTCGTCCTTAGGACGCCCGCCGAACACCGATCGCACCCACACGAAGAACACCGGCACGAGGAACACCGCGAGCAGCGTCGCCGTGAGCATGCCGCCGATCACGCCCGTACCGATGGCGATACGTCCACCGGCACCCGCGCCGGTCGCGATCGCCAACGGAAGCACGCCGAGAACAAACGCCATCGAGGTCATGAGGATCGGCCGCAGGCGCTGGCGCGCCGCTGCCACAGTAGCCTCGATGAGACCCATGCCCCTTTCGTAGTTTTCCTTGGCGAACTCCACGATCAGGATCGCGTTCTTGGCCGACAGGCCCACGGTGGTGAGCAGACCAACCTGAAAGAACACGTCATTGCCGAGTCCGCGCAGCAACGTGGCCGTGATCGTGCCGATGATGCCGAGCGGCACGACCAACATCACCGCGAAGGGAATCGACCAGCTCTCGTACAGCGCCGCGAGGCACAGAAACACGACGGTGAGCGAGATGACGTACAGCGCCGGCGCCTGCGAGCCGGAGCGCACCTCTTCGTAGGACAATCCGGTCCATTCGTAGCTCACACCCTTGGGGAGCTTCGCCACTGCTGCCTGCATCGCAGCGAGCGCATCCCCAGTGCTCCTGCCCGGCGAGGGGGAACCCAGGAATTCCAGTGAGGATGTGCCATTGTATCGTTCCAACTTGGGTGAGCCCCAGGTCCAGTGTGCCGCAGCGAACGTGGAGAAGGGCACCATCTGGCCGGCGCCGTTGCGAACGTACCAACGATCCAGGTCCTGAGGCAACATGCGCGATGGCGGATTACCTTGCAGGAACACGCGCTTGACGCGGTTGCGGTCGACGAACTGGTTGATGAAGGACGATCCCCAACCTGCACCGAGGGTATCGTTGACGGTGCCGATGGAAAGGCCGAGCGCGCTCGCCTTCTCCCAGTCGAGGTCCAGTTTGTACTGCGGCTCATCGTCCAGGCCGTTCGGCCGCACCAGGCCGATCCGCGGGTCTTTGCTGGCGATCCCCAGCAGCTGGCCCCGCGCCTGCATGAGCGCCGCATGACCGACGTTGCCACGATCCTCCAGTTCGAAGTCGAATCCGGTGGCGTTGCCCAGCTCCAGCGCGGCAGGCGGCGCGAACGCGACCACTATCGCTCCTCGCATCCGTTGGAAGCGTTGGTTGGCGCGCGCCGCGAGGGCAAATACCGAGTTCTTCGCACCGGGCCGGTCGGACCAGTCCTTCAGGCGGACGAACACGAGGCCGGCGTTCTGTCCGTGGCCGCCGAAGCTGAAGCCATTGACGGTGAACGCGCCACTGACGATGTTCGCTTCGTCCTTGAGGAAGTAGTCGCGCGCCTCGTCCAGCGCACGCTGCGTCAGCTCGCTGGCCGCGCCGGGCGGAGCCGACACCTGGACGAACAGAATGCCCTGATCCTCATCCGGCAGGAACGATCTGGGCACCCGCACGAACAACAGGCCCATCGCCACCACGATGACCAGATACACGAGCAGGTAGCGTCCGGTGTGTCGCGTCACATGGCTGACGCCGCGCTCGTAGCTGAGATTCATACGAGTGAAGCCGCGGTTGAACCAGCCGAAGAAGCCGCGCTCGCGCTCGTGCGCCTCGGCCACCCGTGGCCGCAGGAGCGTGGCGCACAACGAAGGCGTAAAGATCAACGCCACCAACACCGACAGACTCATGGCCGAGATGATGGTGATGGAGAACTGGCGGTAGATCACGCCCGTGGAGCCGCTGAAGAAGGCCATGGGCAGGAACACGGCCGACAACACCAGAGCGATGCCGACCAGCGCTCCGGTGATCTCGCCCATTGACTTGCGTGTCGCTTCCTTGGGCGAGAGCTTTTCCTCCTCCAGGACGCGCTCGACGTTCTCGACGACGACGATCGCATCGTCCACGAGCAGGCCGATGGCCAGCACCATGCCGAACATCGTCAGCGTGTTGATCGAATATCCGGCAGCGGCCAATATACCGAAGGTGCCCAGCAGCACCACGGGCACCGCGATAGTCGGGATCAGCGTGGCCCGGAAGTTCTGCAGGAACAGGTATAGCACCAGGAACACCAGCACGATCGCCTCGAACAGCGTCTTCACGACTTCATCGATGGAGACGCGTACGAACGGTGTGGTGTCATAGGGGTAGATGAGCTTCAGTCCAGGCGGGAAGAACTGCGCCAGCCCGTCCATGGTGGCGTGTATCGCCTCGGCGGTGTCCAGGGCGTTCGCGCCCGGCGCGAGCTTGATAGCAAGGCCTGCCGCGGGCCTGGCGTTATACTCGGTGTGGACCGAATAGCTTTCGGCGCCCAGGCCGATATTCGCTACGTCCTTGAGCAGCACCCGCGACCCGTCGGTGTTGACCTTGAGCAGCACGCGGCCGAACTCCTCGGCATTGGTGAGGCGCTGAGGGCCTACGATGGTGGCGTGCAGGCGCTGTCCCCTGATTGAGGGCAAGCCGCCCAGCTCACCGGAGGGAACCTGTAAGTTCTGCACCTGCAGAGCGTTGCTGACGTCCACCGGTGTCAGTCCATAGTTGGTCAGCTTGACCGGATCCAGCCAGATCCGCATGGCGTACTGGGTGCCAAAGAGCTGGTAGTCGCCGACTCCTGCCGTGCGGCTGATCGGATCCTGCACGCGTGAGGCGATGTAGTCGCTCACGTCCTCGCTGTTCATCGAGCCGTCGCTCGAGTAGAAGCCGATCACGAGCAGGAAATTGCGGGTGGCCTTGACGACGCGCAGACCCTCCTGCTGCACTTCCACCGGCAGCAGAGGTGTGGCCAGCTGGAGCTTGTTCTGTACCTGCACCTGGGCGATGTCCGGGTTGGTGCCCTGCTCGAAGTACAGCGTAATGGTCATGCTTCCGTCTGCATCGCTCTCGGACCCGAAATACAACAGGTGATCGATCCCGCTCAACTGCTGCTCAATCACCTGCGTGACGGTGCTTTGGACGATGTCAGCCGATGCGCCGGGGTACGTCGCAGAGACCGCGATCGCGGGCGGAGCGATGGTCGGGTACTGCGCGATGGGCAGAGTCGTTATGGCGAGCGCACCCGTCATCATGGTGACGATGGCCAGCACCCAGGCGAAGATCGGACGATCGATGAAGAAATTGACCATGGCCGGTGCCTATTTGGCCGGCGGCTGAGCCGTCTCGGATGCCGGCCGCGTGGTCCTCGCCACCGCCCCCGGCGGCCGGTACTCCTCAGGCTGCACCTTGGCACCGGGCTTGGCCAACTGCAGGCCTTCGACGATGAGGCGGTCGCCGGGCTTGAGTCCAGAAGTCACGAGCCATTGATCGCCGATAGCCCGGTCGGTCTGCAGGGCCCGAAGCTCGACGGTGTTGTCTGGGCCCACGACCAGTGCAGTGGGGTCGCCTTTCTGGTCGTGGCTGACACCCTGCTGAGGTGCTAATACCGCATCCTGACGCACTCCTTCCTGGAGCTGCTCGCGCACGAACATGCCGGGCAACAGCAGACGCTCGGGATTCGGCATCAGTCCGCGCAGTGTGACGGAGCCCGTCCCTACGTCCACCGTGACTTCAGAAAACTCCAGTGTGCCGGTGTGGGCGTAATCGCTGCCGTCTTCGAGTAGGATCCTCACCTGCGTCTGACCGGACGCATTTTGCTTCAGCAGACCGGCTGCCGCCTCACGCCTGAGGCGAACGAGAGTGCTGCTCGGCTGAGTGACATCCACATAGACAGGATCGAGCTGTTGGACGGTGGCGAGTACTGCGGATTGGTTGGCCGTGACCAGCGCGCCTTCCGTGATGAAGGAGCGGCCGATGCGGCCAGTGATGGGAGACAGCACCCTGGTGTAGATCAGGTTGATGCGCGCCGTCTCCACGGCCGCCTTGGCCTGCAGGTTTGAGGCCACGGAGTTGTCGTAATCCTGTTTGCTCACCGCATTGGCTTCGACCAGCGGCTTGTAGCGTTCCGCGAGCGCCCGGGCGGAAGCTTCCGCCGCTACAGCGCTGTCGTAAGTGGCCCGGTATGGCGCCGGGTCGATCTGGTAGAGCTGCTGGCCGGCCTTGACCTCGCTGCCTTGGACGAACAGCCGTTTCAGGATGATGCCGTTCACCTGCGGTCGCACGTCGGCGGTGCGGTAGGCGTTGATGCGTCCGGGCAGCTCAGTCGTGATGGGCACCGACTCGGCTTTCAACACGACGACCGAGACTTTCGGGGGGGCCGGGGTCGGCGGCGGCGCCTGATGGCCGCAGCCGGCCAAGAGCACCGCGGCCGCGGCGAGGCAACCACCCTGATGCTGGAGGCCACTGCTGTATCGGGAAGGTCTAAGACTGGCCGTCACTGCAGGCATAGGGAGCCCCCTTGGAGATCAGGTAGGCATTATCATCAGAACGTCTGGTGAAGGCGGCGGCTGTTGTAGGTTTCAAAGTAAGCCCGCAGCCGGGGTTGTGCCTCCCTGCCGTCGCGGACAGCACCGCGGTCGGCCGGGTCACATCGATATAGATCGGATCCAACTGTATCACGCTGGCGAGCGAGGTCGTCTGGTGTGGAGCTAACGTAACGAGTTTCACGGCCATCGGTTGGGGTGGCGGAGGCGCCTGCTTCTTGCTCCCACGGGCACTGAGCGCGGCAGCCACGGTCACGACGACGCCGACACGAAACCCAACCCATTCTCCCGAAGCCGGATCCCTGGCGAGGTGCTCCCGCGATATCGGCATTGTCGCTCCCCGAGCCCGCCGGACTCCTCCGGCCTTTCTCGTGGGCTTTGAGCCCCATGTTAGCCCTCGAGACTCGCCCAATCCAGATTCCGCCTGACCAGCTCCGCCTCATGCTGTCGTCTCGCGGCGGCAATCAGGGTGCGAAGTCGCCGCTCGATGGACAATGATCAAGTGATGCTCGTAGAGCCAGCGCCGCGCGAAGCCCAAGAGCCGTTGTCGGTCATCCGTACGCACGAGTTTCTCGCGCAGCTAGCGAAAGCCGAGCGTTTCACAGGACCTGCTGCTGGTGCGCGAGCCCGAGCTTCAACTCCGGTCGCCGGCGCTCTTCGATCACTCGGCGCTCAGCGCCCCCCCGAGAACTGAAAGAAGGCCTCCAGCTCGAATGCCGTGATGCGCAGCGATCAGCAAGTTGTTGAATGCATAGTTCGAAATCGAGATCGGCCTCTGCATCTACCGATATTCCCTACCGTATGTAATTGCACGGAAAACAAGGGAGCGCCAGCTACAGGTGGCCAGCGCGGCAGCCGAGACGAGCGCAACGGTCAAGGCCAGGATGGCGCCGTGCAGCGCTCCCTTCCATTCCAACTAGGGCCGGCAAGAGAATACCCACGGTGTACCAACTCACAACGAACGCCGCTGCGGTTTCGTTGCAGTGAATCGCGTACAAACCGGCGCCAGCGGCGCCAGCCAGACAACCCGCGCTGAGGCCCACCAATCGCTGCCGCGTCGGCGCCATTCGGCGAAGCGCCCACAGCGCGGCGGCGAAGATGGGGATCGCAAACGCGGCAATGATCCACGGACACGTCAATGCCGTTCGCCCAAGCCACAGGCCATGCCGCGCATCCGCGGGAACGCCGGCCACCTCGACCAGCGCGATGGCGCCCAGCGCGAGAAAGGGAACTCCAAGCATGAGCGGCAGCGCCCCCGGAGCGCCTTCCGAACGCGCCAAGCGCGCGCACAAGCTGAACGCCGCTGCGCTCACGGCAAACGCGTACGCCCACTTCATCCAGAGCGAATACGTCAGCAACATGCTCGCGAGGTCCTTCGGCACGCCGAAGG
>JAQGOG010000129.1 GCA_028293765.1 Gammaproteobacteria bacterium | reverse complement strand
CGAGAACGTCCTGGAAGGAATGGCCCGACTCGGCCAAGCGGCGGTGCAGCGTGCGTTCGGAAACGCCGAGAGACCGTGCGACCCGCTCGGCCACGGCTTGACCTCGCGGCAACAGACTTCGCAAGCGCGCGCGAACTGCGAGTTCGAAGCCCCCGCTTCCGTGGTTGCCGAAGCCCAGCTTCTTGGCCACCTCCAAAAGTGTGGCGTGCAGGCGCGGGTCCGCCGACGACTGCTCGATGTCCAGCATGCCAGCACTGCAGTCGAACCCCGCGCGCGTGGCGTCATACGTCACCGGAGCTCCGAACAGCGCGGCGTGGGGGGAATGCACGATCGACGGACGGGTCAAATACACCCGCTGAGGCAGGAACCGGCCAGCGCTCACGTCGCGGAACCGGCCGAGGATCACCCCGGTTGTAAATTCGTCGCTCAAGATCTCGCTCGGGGATTCAACCGAATTGACGACGCGCACCGTCCCGGCGTCGGCACGCTGGAAGTCCAGCTCCAGATCGGTGCCAGTCGTTGCCGCGGAAAAATGATCCGATAGCGCTTGTAACCCGCCGCGCACGGTCTCGGCCGTTCCGGCCAGATAATCGAGAGCACCGAACAGTCCGAAGGGTACGTGCAAGGCAGCCAGCGTGGGTAACTCGGGACGCGGATCGAGCTCGTGGGCCCGTCGCCAAATCGCGTCCCAGAGCGCGTTCGGCAACAGCTCGACCGGATCCTGATACCGAGGCGCGAGCCCCGCCGCGCGCCTGATATCGGCCGCGTCGATCCCGCATGCCTGAAGGCCAGCCAGAAGAGCCTCAGCACTCACCGCCGGAAAGGACGCCATGGCCGAATTGTCCCCCAAGTGGCGGGATTTGCAAAAAGTACGGCCGAGACGGCCAAGGCTGCGGATTAGGAGCAAGGCATTGTGTGACCACATCGGAGAACCACCATGCTGAACACGATCCAGACCGACCCGCTGACATGCCGAAGTAAAGATCTGCCGACCGCGTTGCGAAGCAGCGCCCTGAACGGTCCCTTCGAGGGACGCGCCGCGGTCGAAGGCCGGATTCCAGACTGGCTCCGGGGCCGCCTGATTCGGACGGCCCCGGCCGTGTTTGATTTGGACGACTGGCATGCGGATCACTGGTTCGACGCGCTCGGCATGCTGTATTCATTCGAGATAGGCGGGGACGGCACGGTCCATTGGATGCAGCGGCTGCTGGAATGCGAGTTCAACCGATCGATACTCAGAGGCAGCAACGAGCTCGGCGCGTTCGGCACTCGCAGCCGGCGAAGTGTGATGCAGCGCGTGTTCCACCCCACGGCCCGCTCGACGGACAACGCTAACGTGAACATCCGTCCTAATGGCCGTCATTGGATTGCAATGACGGAGACAGAGCGACAGCTGACCATCGACCCCCATTCACTGAAGACTGCGGCCGAAGTGCGCTTCACGGACGCACTGCCGAGCGAGCTCCTGGTCGGTGCGCATCCCCATGATGATTCCGAACGCAAGGAATTGATCAATATCGGGGTCCACTACGGCGCACGCAGCGGGTTAATCGTCTTTTCGCAGGCGTATGGATCGACTGCGCGGCGCGAGATCGGACGGGTGCCGCTGCGTCGCGTGCCCTACGTCCACTCCTTCGCGATTACGCGCACGAAGATCGTCCTGATTCTTGCACCTTACGACCTCAGGCCGGCGAGCTTGCTCTGGTCGAAGCGACCCATCTCGGAACATTACCGATGGTCGCCCGAGAACGGGACACGGATCGTTGTCATGGACAGGGGCAGTGGAAAGTGCGCCGAACATCAGGGGCCACCGTTCTTCTTCTTTCACACGGTCAATGCGTTCGACCTCGATCATGGTGCGATTCGCCTCGAGCTGCTGGCCTATGCCGATGCGAGCGTCATCCGTCAGGGCATGTTGATGAGCGACATCCGGCGCGACGGACTCCCGTTTCTGACGCCCAACCTGCGGCGCATCACGGTCGATCCAAATCGGGCGGACTTTCGCATGGAGACCGTCGGCCCGGCAGTGGGATTCGAGTTTCCGATGATCCACTACGCCCGCGCCAATGGACGACCCCATCGGTATGTCTGGGGCTCGGACCTGTCCCGACTGGTACGGCTTGACACAACGACTGACGATGCGACGAACCGCTCACTCGATGACGTCACCTTTGGAGAACCGGTATTCGTCGCGCACCCGGAGGCCATCGAAGAAGACGACGGCGTGTTACTCACCGTCGGTAGCTCGTCTGTTACGCAGGGGAGCGAAATGACGATCTGGGATGCTCGCACGCTAGACATTTTAGCTCGAATCACAGTGCCGATTGCTATTCCGCTCGGCTTCCATGGAGGCTTTGAATCGCGATGAAAACTACCGATCTCTCATTTCGGGGCGTCGTGCTCGCCTGCGCTTTACTCTCCCATCCGGCGGTGTCGGTTTGAACTACGGCATCTCGACGCGAACAGGCGCCGGGTTGCCAAGCACAACACTTTCGCCAACGCCTGGAAGCAATTCAGGTCCCGGGCGTGCCGACGGCAACACGGTCTTGCGGCTCGGATGCCTCTTCGGATGCTCGGCGCCTACCGTTGATGGGTAAGCGCGTTGTCACGCTGCGCTTTTACGCCCCTTTCCGGACGTTGACGGGAAGTTACAATTGTAATGCGCTCAGCAATCCGGTCGTTACTCACGTGCAGTAGTTTTGCGCCTCACTTGAAGGTGCTCCCGAGGGGAGAGACAGAGGACGCCGGCGCAAGCCTGAGTTCGAATACACGAAAAGACGGCGCGGCACAGGCAATGCGTCGGCTCGAACTGGTCCGGCCGTTCCCAGACGGTAGGACGCTCTCACATCCCCGAGGTTGCCTTAGTCAGTGTCGCCCAACCGGCACGCCTCTAACACGACATACGGGAGAGCCAATGCTTCACGAGGGCGAATCCGCCTCGGCCATGGTCGAAGAGCAGGTGCTTGACGAGGAATCTCCCAAGCGTAAAGATGTCGTTTCATTCGGCCCTTTTCGCATCTTCGCGACTGCACGACTCCTCGAAAAGGATGGCGTCCCGCTGAATCTGGGTAGCCGCGCGCTGGACCTCCTCATCGCGCTGGTCCAGCGTGCACCCGAAGTCGTCAGCAAGAGAGAGCTGATTTCCAGGGTCTGGCCAAATCTCGTCGTCGATGAGGGCAGCCTGCGCTTTCATATCGCTTGTCTTCGCAAAGTACTGGGCGACGGCCAGTCGGGCGCCCGCTACGTGACCAATGTGGCGGGTCGCGGCTATTGTTTCGTGGCGCCCGTTTGGCGGCCAGCGGCCAAGCCCTCGCTTGCCGAGAGCCTCGCTGCGGACCGAGCCGCCAGGTTGCCCAGTCGTCTGTCTCGGATAGTGGGACGCGATGAAACCGTTCAGGCGATTTCCGAACAAGTGCTTGGTCAACGCTTTGTGACCATCGTCGGTCCGGGCGGCATCGGCAAGACTACCGTGGCAGTATCGGTCGCTCATGCCATGTTCGCGGAGTTTGGCGCAGCGCTGCATTTCGTCGATCTCGGGGCACTCGATGACCCCTCGCTCGTGCCCAGTGCGCTTGCGTCGACGCTGGGGCTCGGGGTCAATTCCGACAGTCCGATCCAAGCTCTTCTCTCTTTTGTTCGAGACCAGCGGATGTTGCTGGTGCTCGACAGCTGCGAGCATGTGATCGAGTCTGCGGCCGCGGTGGCCGAGATCATTTTCAGGCAAGCCCCGCAGGTCCACATTCTGGCAACGAGCCGTGAAACGCTGCGGGTCGAAGGCGAACAGGTCCATAGGCTGCCGCCACTGGAATGTCCACCGGATGGCGCAGGACTCACGGCCACTGAAGCCTTGAGTTATCCGGCCGTGCGGCTTTTCATGGAACGCGTCGCGGCGAGCGGAAACTCTTCAGTGTTGACTGACGCCGAAGCGCCGATCGTCGCTCACCTCTGTCGCAGACTCGATGGAATCGCACTGGCGATCGAGCTCGCCGCCAGCCGCGTCGCCGCTCTGGGAGTTCGCGGAACGGCAGCGCTTCTCGACAGCCAATTCGAGCTGCTCTGGCAGGGCCGGCGCACTGCGCTTCCTCGCCATCAGACGCTCGGCGCCACTCTCGATTGGAGCCACAATCTGCTCTCGGAATTCGAGCGCCTGGTTCTGCGCCGGCTGGCCGTGTTCGTGGGCACCTTTTCCCTCGAGGCGGCTCAGGCGATAGCGACGGACAATCTGGTGGACCACGGGCAGGTCGTGGAAGCCGTCGCGAGCCTCGTTGCAAAATCCCTGGTCGCGGCGGGGATCGGCGCTACATTGGTACGTTATCGTTTGCTCGATACCACGCGTGCCTACGTTCACGGCAAGCTCATCCGAAGCGGTGAAGCGCCTGCGGTTGCAGTACGACACGCTACGTACTATTGCGAACTCCTCGAACGCACCGATTCTGCCGCGGCGCAGTTATCCACCCACATAGTTCCCGACGCACATCGAGAGCATGTGAGTAACATCCGTGCCGCACTGGAATGGAGCTTCTCGGCGCGGGGCGATCTTGATCTCGGCACCGCGCTCGCTGCGGCCTCGGCTCCGCTATTCCTGGAAATGTCGTTGTTGAGGGAATGTCGCGTCTGGATGGAGCGGTCGATCGCGGCACACGAGCCGACTGCGTGGGACCCGCGCCGCGAAATGGAGACCCAGACTGCACTCGCGTTGTCGCTCATCTTTACCAAACAAGATTGCGAGGAAGTCCGTGCCGCCGTGGTCAGAAGCCTCGCGCTTGCCGAAGAACTTGGATACCCGCACATCCAACTGCGCCTGCTCACTGCACGACATTTCTCTCTGACGCGGAGCGGAGATTTCCGCGGTGCGCTCGCCCTCGCTCAGCGAAGCAAAGCCGTCGCCAAAATCATCCGTGATCCGGCCGCTACGGTCATGGCGGAGTGGATGCTCGGCATTTCCTACCACTTCATCGGGAGCCAATGCCGCGCCCGAGAGTGCTGCGAGACAGCCCTGCATCCGGAGGCGTCTCGCAATGGCGAACTGATTCAGTGTCACCGCATCAGTACTCTCCACAGACGCAGTCGCCGCGCCGCATCTGTCGTGCTGGCTCGTGCCCTCTGGCTTCAAGGTTATCCCGATCGGGCCGTAAAAGTCGCGCGACAGACACTCGAGGAGGCAGATGCGCGGGCCCACCCAGTCAACTTGTGCAGTTGTCTGATCTACGCGGTGTCCGTGTTCCTCTGGATCGGCGATTGGCCTGCTGCAGAGGCCGTCATCGAGAGATTGATCGCGCACGCACAGAAGCATTCTCTGGCGCCCCATCACGCGGTTGGCGTCGGCTCGAAAGGAGAGCTGTCACTCAGACGTGGTGATGTGGACGTCGGAATCCAGCTATTGCGTACGTGTCTCCAATCCCTCCATGCGGATCGGGTATTCACGGCTAACCTGGCGGAAGGTCTGGCGATGGCGGGTCAGTTTGACGAGTCTATTGTGGTTATCGATGAAGCCATCGCTCTCAGCGAGCGAAGTAGGGAGTCGTTCCATACGCCGGAAATATTTCGCATCAAGGGAGAGTTGCTGACCTCCGCGCCCGGAGCGGACCTGTCCGAAGCCGAAGGCTGGCTTTCGCGCGCGCTTCAGTTGGCCCGCAGGCAGTCGGCTCTCGCGTGGGAGTTGCGAGCGACTACGAGTCTTGCGCTGTTGAGGCGCAAGCAAGGCTGTCCAGATGAGGCACATGGTGCGCTTGCGGCCGTCTATGATCGATTCACGGAGGGGTTCGAGACGGCCGACCTCAGAGCAGCACGGCGGCTCCTGAATGAATTGGAGCAGTCAGCATGCGCAGGTGAAACTCAGATTACCTTTACCCGGAAGCGGGCGCGGGGGTAGCTCGGCCGACTCTGTCCGATCGCGACCGTGACGTCAACAAGGGAGCCCGAGGTACCTGCGCGACATTTCCGCATCGTTTTCGGAGAAGGTGTGAATCATGTGCCTGCGCGCACTTGCAACGCTGGCCTGATCGTCGCCCGTCTACACCTCGCCGATCGCAACCATGAAATGAACGACGCATCACATAGGAGAGACGACTGGCGACCTGGCAGTCAGATCACAAAGGGCGGATGTTGCCTGATCACTTTAGTTGCCGAGAACTCCTACCTGCACCTTTGGCACGCAAATCAAGGGGGAGCCCAATCGCTGTAAGCTTCTGTCTCGCGTGGCCTCGCTACTGGGAAAGCTACTGTCGACACGCTCCTTGCGCGCTGAAATTGCACTCGAACGTTCCGCCGAGACTTCTTGCGAGAGCCTTGATGATCTTGAGGCCCGCTTTGGCTGCATGCGAAAGCGCCAAGTCTGGTTCGTGATGTCTAGGCGACTACCGCAGGATTCTACAAGTGGTATCTCATGTTGCGAGCGAGTGGGCTGCATCATGAGTATTCCCTCGCAGTAGCTTGTTGAGCGTGGCCGGCTTTTTTGCGGACAACAGGCGTGTGATCGGGTTATTGCGGACTACACCCGTCCAGTACGAGACCGGACCGACGGCGCGCTCAGAGACTACTTACCGAGATGTGCGTTGAAAAACTCGGTAATCTCGCCGAACGCTTCCTTGGTTTCCGGCACCCGGTCATCGGACGTGTACTGCGCGTGCGACTGCGCCTCGAACACGTTGAGCGCGGCGTCGATACCGAGTTCACGCAGCTTGCGATGCACGCGCACGGTGTTGCTCAAAAGCAGGTCGCGGGTGCCTGTAATCAGGATGGTGGGCGGGAAGCCATGCATGTCACCGTAAACCGGTGAAAGCAGCGGATCCTGCAGGTCATGCCCGTGCGCGTAGATCAACGTGGCCGCGTGGCAGAATCCGTTGGGCGAGACAAGCACATTGTCCACTTTTTCGTTGGCATAGAAGCTGTCCCCTGTCTTGGTGACATCCGACATTGGCGTGCCGGAGGAAATGGCGCCCGGCATGGGCAGCCCGTCCTGCTTGGCCTTCAGAACCATTTCCAGCGTCAGTGCGCCACCAGCCGAAGTGCCGAAAATGCCGACATTCTTCGGATTGGCATTCTTGATGACTGCCTTGTACACCGTCATGGCGTCATCGAGCGCTGCAGGGAAGTACGCCTCGGGCGGCATCCGATAGTCCACGGCGATTACCTTGAAGTGGCCGAGCCCGGCCATCATGATTGCCTCGGTGGTGCCGGACTCGCCGGGAAACAGTACGTAGCAGCCACCATGCACATGGACCAGCACGCGATTGCGGTTCTGGCCCGGGACCTCATCCGGTGTGATGACATGCACCCTCACGCCGTCCATGGTGGATGCCTCCATTTTCACGCGCATCCGTTGCAGCAGTGGCGGAATAGTCTTGACCACGGCGGCGGCCTGCTTGTCCGCGTAGCGGCGTGCTTCTTCTCCGGTCTTCCACTGGTCATTCCAGGCCGGGTTGAGCGGACGAGCGATGATCTCCTGCATCTCAGGGCTTACGTCGGTCGGCACTGCGAGCACCTTCGCCGGAACATGGCGCGGACCTGCCTCTTGCGATTGCGCGAGCGCCATTCCTGACACTGCAAGCGCGGCGGCGAGTGCCAACAATGCGGGGCTTCCGGACTTCATCAATGAACTTCCTCTCGAACTTCTATAGCGGCGGACGCCGGTCCGCGATGATGGTGCAGAGCCGGCTACGCGTCTACCCTCGCGCACAGAGAGCAGGATTGCTGATCACCATACGGTACTGCTGTCTGCTGAGCGTTCAATGGCCGGACTGACGAGGACTCGGTAGCCCTGCGTTCTTATCAACCGTCCTCAACCCATACGCCTGCCGGTGACTGCGACAGCGCTCCACTGAAGGCCCTGGCACGGCGAAGGCGCGTATTCGGGTGCTCGCCTATGAGGTGACCGATTAGTTTGGGAGCAGCGACGGGCGGTGTGCATCCAGTTTGACACTGTGACGCCCGAAAGCGCCGCGTGGGCTAAACCATGCCAACGGGCAGTCAGGCTGACGGTCGAGATGTAAAGGGATCGCTTTGACATAGCAGGAGCGCGCTACGAGACTTGCGCGTCTCGGCGCCCGGCCTCTCGACCGTCGACGAACTCGGCTCCGTCATCCACGCCGGAAGGTACAGGCGTCGACTGTTGACAGGCTGAACGATGAGCACGTGCTCAGAGTCGTCGTACTCACCGACAACTTCGACGGTCTCGCCGTGCAGTGGGTGAAGTATGGTAGTCACGCCTACGACCAGTGGTCAGTCGACGAGCTCCTCGCCCTTGGGCGGAGGTCCGAAGCGCGGAATTGAGTTGAAAAGTACCCGCGACAAGCGCAATGGCTCCGCCCAAAAGATGAGCGAACGCAGCGCTGGGCCGCTCCGCGAACAGCGTACGAACGAGCGATGGGCGAAAATCAGGTGCGAACAACATAGTGCTGGCATAACCTGCAACGGCGAGCGCAAGTAGCGTCATCCCAAGCCAGGCGAAAGCTTTCTTGTTCATCCACGCAAACCCCCCTTGTTCAACTGCTTATGGAGACACGCCAGTTCGAGCGGCAATGGTCGAACGGCGGCGACCGAGCGGATAGCGTAGCAAACTCTGCGGTTGCTGATCTGCCACCTGAAGCGGTATCCCGCCAAAGGAACTCTTCATGTCCGTACTGGTCTGGCGTCTCGAGCGAAAGCCCAACTACTCGCTCGCGCAGCTCGATGCAATGTTCCAACGACTCGTCTTGCGAGGCATCTTACGGTCCCCGCATCAACGCCTGCAAAAGCTGGGAGTCAACCGAATGGACCGACCACGTGCGAGTCCGCTGTAGCGGCAGCGGACTCGCTAACGCACGCCGAAGGCGATCTGCTGGCTATCCTTGCGGAGCCGGCTAGTAGTTACTGCGGCTTCCGGGTTTCTTCTTGTCCTTCTGCATCATCTCCTTGCACTTATTCATCATCGCATCGGGTCCAGATTGTCTCACTTCGGTGCGTCACTTCGATGAGAACTCCACGACGGTGAATGGTGCCGGAAACTCCCCACTTCGCTCGGCATCGACGCCAGCAGCCAATGGTTCCCACGGCCGAGATTGCGCGAACGCTTCTACCGACGGGTAGGTACCCAATATTCTGAAGTCTTGCAAGCGATACGGCACGCCTTCCGCATTCAGCGCAGCATTACCGTCGCTGACGTGAAAGTGAAGGTGCGGCCCGGTCGACTCGCCCGTGTATCCGAGCAGCCCGATCACACGACCGCGCTGCACACGATCACCGGGCTTCACCTGAATACTGCCGGGCTTGAGGTGCTCGTAAAACGCATACCACCCCCCGCCCAGATTTAGCGCTATGTAATTGCCGGCGGCGCCGTCTGGTGAGGTTCGAGTAGGGTTTTCGGCGACAACCGAACTCTCGGCGACACCATCCCGTGTGGTTGCCACGATGCTATCCGCCACTGCCAGGACTTCCGCGCCGTAGCCGTACCAATCCGCAACTCTTGAACCATCACGATCGAAATACTTGCCGTTCCTTTCCACCTTGATCCAATCGATGGCAAAACGTCCAGGAATATGCACGCTGCCCTGAACTGCAAATAGAACACGGCGGTGTCCGCGCTCCCAGGTTGCATTGTAGATCGCCGCCCAGGAGCCGCCTCGCAAGGGTGGACCGAGAGATAGCCGTGGCTCGTCGCGAATCCGGAACGCGCCGCCTTCGACGACCGCGAGCTCCGGCACCTCGGAACGCACTTCGTATTCGATTCTATGCGTCAGCGCACGCCCGGCGGCACCGGAGGATTGGATCGGCAGCGCCAAGTACGCCACTGCGCGTACACCCGAAGGGATCAGCAGTTTCTCCATCGCACCGGCCGAATGATCGATGCGGCCGATCAAGCCTTGCAGTTCCGATTCTCGGAAGTCGCCGACGATCGATCCAGATGCAGAATCCAGCAACTGGATGCGCCGTAGCGCCAGGTCGACACGTGCAAAATTGGTAAGGTGGAGTTCGTAGACAAGCTGCAATTTTCCTGCGATCGCAACCGGGATTGGAGGCCAGAGAACTTGGAGGTCAAATGATTGCCGCAGTGGCGTCGTCGCCAGCCCTTGGGCCGGGACCGGACTCGACAGCGCCATCATAGCTGTCAGTACAATGAACGCAGACCCTCTGACAAACCACGGCATTTTGGGCTCCCGGGAAATCTCATGGATGCGTCACTACCGAACGATTTGCCAACCGACTCCGTGCATTGGCCCGGTCGATTACCTCACTTGAGCGGAATCCTCAGTAGCTCTCAATCGAATGCCCAGGCAACTGTTGATGGGCGGTGAACCGTCCACGCCTCGTCGAGGCTCTCGGCTTTATGTCGAGTGTACGCGAGGCGCCCATCTGGCGCGCCAGTTCCAGGCGGTAAGCGTTCACGCGGAGATGACAATGTGTCGGCTGCCGGCGAAGCGGGGACAGCTTGAACACGTTCGACTCCGGCAGGGACGTGTACTCGGCGAAGCAGCCCGGGCGATTGAGGAGATTCTCGTTGCGCGTCGTCGTGCCTGCACGGAAAATGTCGAGCACCGGGAGGACACGATGCTCGACCGTATCCGCTTTCACCGCTTCCCATTGGCTGGAATCGATGCAATGACCGCGACTACGTCGCGCTCGTTTCCGCGACATACGCACGATCAGTATGGCATCGGTGTCATTGATTTCGGTGGGCACGCTTCATCCAGTGGCCGGGGACAGGTCGAGGCGGGGCCGGGCAGCCTGATCTTCGTGAATCCTGGCGAAGTGCATGACGGGCGTGCGGTTGGCGGGCGGCCCAGATCGTGGCGGATGCTTTATGTCAACACGTCCCTGATGGATGCCACACGCGCCGACGTCCTCGCTAATGCGAACGCACCCCTGACTTTTTCCGCTCCGGTGTTCGCGGACGTCGACTTGAGAAGACTCTTCGATATTGCGTTCCGTCATGCCACCCCAACCGTTGAGATTCGCGATGCGATGGCGTGTGAGACGGCGATCCTGCGCCTGGTGGCGCGGCTGACGATCAACGCCGTCGCGGCTCAGAGGAATCCCAAGACCCCGACCGCCTCTATTCGGCGAGCCCGGGACCGGATCGATTCCGACCCGTCAGCACGATTGTCCCTGGCTGATCTCGCAAGCGAGGTCGACCTCAGCCGCTACCAGTTACTGCGGGGGTTTGCGCGCGAGCTGGGTCTGACGCCACACGCGTATATTCTCCAGAGGCGAATTGCATTGGCGCGCCGGCTGATCCGCGGTGGCCAGGCACTCGCGGAAGTCGCGGCGATCGCAGGTTTCTATGATCAGAGTCACTTGACGCGCTGCTTCGTCAGGCAGTTCGGCGTCACCCCAAGCCGCTACGCCTCGAATGCAAGGTAATCCTGTGCAATTTTGTCCAAGATCGGCAGGACGCAAACGAGGCAGACTTGCGGCTAGTTCACGAGAGTTCGAGCCATGCAGTTGAGACATGTTGATGTTCCGTGCCCCGTGGCCACCAAGCCGGTCGTTGGTAGCGCGCTCGTTCCGGGCAGAAGAACCGGGCAGAACTTACCGTCATGAGCGTCATCCGCCCGTGCCGTGAAGATGAGCGATCAAACATCCTCGCAATCATAAACGCTGCGGCGGAGGCTTATCGCGGTGTGATCCCGGCCGACCGGTGGCACGAACCCTACATGACGTCGCAGGAGTTCGATGGCGAAATTGCAGCCAATGTCGTGTTCTGGGGTTATGAGAAAGAGGGCGCGTTGGTCGGCGTCATGGGCATCCAAGGGGTGCGCGACGTCGATCTGATCCGTCACGCCTATGTTCTGCCTGGCAGCCAGCGGCACGGCGTCGGCGCCGCGCTACTCAAGCATCTTGTCAACGTGAGCGCGCGAAGAATGCTGGTGGGCACCTGGACTGCCGCGACCTGGGCGATCGGCTTCTATCGCCGCCATGGCTTCGAACTGGTCTCGCGCGAGCGCACGATTGAGCTGCTTAATACCTACTGGACCCTATCTGAGCGTCAGATCGAAAGCTCGGTCGTACTCGCCAATCCGCCGCTGGCCGAGGATTGAGGCGCCGACCGATCTCGAGTTGGGTCCACAGCGCCACCGAGACCGCTCCGTCGTACAAAGGACCTTGAAGCCGCGGTCAACGCTGCATTCGGCTCGCGTTAGGAGTTTACGAGTGGCACATCGGCGCCGATGATCGGAGCGCTGCCGAAGACTATGGTTTCCCTGGCGAGGACGCCTCGTAGATCACCATGCGGGCGACCGGCATGCCGTTCTCTTGCTGCTCGGGCGCGTAGACGCGATGGGTAGCCGTGTCTACCGCGAGACTGTGGACGAGCGTCTGCACGGGGAAGTCTTCCAACTTGCGGAAATGCTCGGCGTCATCCTCCTGGATAATTGATATGAACCCGCTGGCGCAAGCAGCGTATGTCCGCCACAGCCCAGCATCGAATTGGACGACGTCCGCGCCTCGAGGCAGTGGGAAGTGGGCCAGCGCCTTGTGAGTGTCCAACGCCAGGACGGTGAACGTGCTGTTTCCACCACATAACAGAAACCCCCGGTGGTGTGCGGAGTCAATGGACATTCCGTGGTTGTACTGGCAACCCGGTACCGGGTACGTTCCAACGATCGTGTCATTCGAGGGATCGATTTCCGCTATTTCGTTCGTGCTGCGCAGGTTGACGTGGACCTTCTTCGCGACGGAATCGTACTGGGGCATCCCCGTCTCGCTCGCGAAATGCAGCGTCTTCACGATCTCATCCCGGTCCACAGCCACGATCGCGACCGCCTTGCCATTGGTGTCCGAGACATAGACCTTGCCGAATCCGGCCGCATAAGTGCTGCCGTTAGGTTTCTCCGCAGTGGGCAGCCGCTAGAGCACCTTCATTCGCTGCAAATCGACGACCGCGATTTTCTCTTCCCCCCAGTCGGAGGTATAGACTTTGTGGAGCCCGGGAATGTATTCGAGTCCCGTGATACCTGGCACTCCGGGAATCGCTTTCACCAGGCCATTCGTCCGCGCATCGACGACATAGAGAATTCCGGGACCGAGGTGGGCTGAGAGCAGGTAATGGTCCTCATCGTAAATCGTCAGGTAATCGAATCGCTGGCCCTTGGGGCCCGGGAGGTCGATCACGCCGATCCTTTTGAGGTTTTGGGCGGAGCTCTGGCCAGACACCATGACGCTCAGGCCCAAAAGCGCGATGGCGACCTTGAGCACAGCGTCAGTTCCCGATCCGGGCGACTGCGCGAGCGAGCGCATATTGCGCCGTGGCGGACTGTGTCAGGGCCTGCATGTAGTCGGTGCGAGCCTGTAGATATCGCGCGCCATTTCGCGCCAGCATGAACCATGCGCCGACAGCAAGCGCGAAGAGCAGAACCAGCACCGTGTAGGGCCGCCGGAGCGCAATCTGGACGAGGCTCATGGTGTGACGTCAATTCTCAAGGCACGCGGGGACAAGTACGCTTAGCAGACGGATA
>JAQGOG010000059.1 GCA_028293765.1 Gammaproteobacteria bacterium | reverse complement strand
GAGATCGAGCGCCTCTTCAGCGACCTGGGCGGCCTCTTCGAGGAGCTGCACCATGAATCGGAGTACTACAACTACATCGTGAGCGGCGATACGGTCGTACTGGAAGGCACGACGAGCGGAGTCATCCGCGGCGGGACACGCTGGAGCCACGGGCGCGGCTACGGTGGCCGCGGCTGCGCAGTGATGGAGATCCGCGACTTCAAAGTACAGCGGCTGTTCATCTACGTCGATCCGGATTACGCCGGTGCTGACATCGCCCGCTACCCGTGGCTGTCTGCCGATGGGACGAGAAAGCGCTGAATCATGATGCCAACCAAAACCTCTGTCACCGCTCTGGCCACAGGCTTTGCCGCTCTGCTGGCGGGAGCCACGGCGCCACCCGCGCAGGCCGCCGGCCATAGCGCGCATGAATGGCCGTCCTATGGCCTCGATACCAACGAGGACCGATACAGCCCCCTTACTCAAATCGATGCCGCTTCCGTCAGCAAGCTCGGCCTCGCCTGGAGCCTGGATCTGCCGAAGCAGGCCCGCTCCCTGGAAGGGACGCCTATCGAGGTGAATCGTGTCGTTTATTTCACGACCTCGTTGAGTGTCGTCTATGCCGTCGATGCCGTGACGGGCCGACGGCTCTGGGACTACGATCCGAAAGCCTGGGAGCACAATCCACAGGCATTCCGCACGACGCAGGGCTATCACCGCGGCGTGGCGTATCACGACGGCGCGGTTTTCGTGGGATCCTCCGATGGCCGGCTCATTTCGCTGGATGCGAAGACCGGCAAGCCGAACTGGATCACCGACACGGTGCACGAGGAAAACTCCCGCAAGCAGATCACGGGCGCACCCCGGGTATTCAACGGCAAGGTGATCATCGGGCACGCGGGAGCGGACGTAGGGTCGCGCGGCTGCGTGACCGCCTACGATGAAAAGTCGGGCAAACAGGTCTGGCGCTTCTGGACGGTGCCGCGCGACCCGCGGGAAGGTCCACAGGAGAACGAGACTCTCTCGCGCGCGCTGAAGACGTGGAGCGGCAACTGGTACAAATGGGGTGGTGGCGGCGCGGTCTGGAACGCCATTACCTTCGATCCGGAATTCAACCGGATCTACTTCGGGACGAGCAACTCGGCCAACTACGATCCGAAGCAGCGCAATCCGGAAAACAAGGACAACCTGTTTCTCGCCTCCATCGTGGCCGTCGCTGCGGATACGGGAAAATACATCTGGCACTATCAGGTGAATCCTAACGAGGCGTGGGATTTCAAGGCCACCGCCGACATGGTGCTGGCCGATCTCACAATCGCGGGCCGCAGGCGCAAGGTGCTGATGCAGGCTCCGACGAACGGCTTCTTCTATGTCATCGACCGCTCGAACGGCACCCTGATCTCGGCCGAGAAGCTGGGGAAGGTGACATGGGCGGACCGGATCGATCTGAAGACGGGCCGCCCCGTCGAGAAGCCCGGAATCCGCTACGAGCAGGGCGCCACGACGTTCTGGCCCTCGCCCTGGGGCGTTCACAACTGGCAGGCTATGTCCTACAGTCCGAAAACGGGCCTTGTGTACATTCCCACGATGAAGCTGCCCGCTACGTACAACTCGACTCCGCAGGACAAACAGGAAGCGGACGGCCTGATCGTCGGCAGCAAACGCTACTGGTTCCCCATCGGCGCGTCATTCGGGGTGGCGAAGATCGATCCCGATGACGGCACGGGGGCGCTCGTCGCGTGGGACCCGGTGAAGCAGAAAGCCGCGTGGAAAGTCCGGTATTCGTATATGTGGAACGGCGGCACGCTCGTAACGGCCAGCGATCTGGTCTTTCAGGGCGCCGCCGACGGCTGGTTCCACGCCTACGATGCGACCTCCGGGCGGGAGGTCTGGAAGTACTTCGTGAAGAACGGCGTGATCGCGCCGCCCATCACATATGAAGTTGACGGCACTCAATACATATCGCTGCTGGTGGGCTACGGTGGGGCGACGCCGCCGGCTGGCCGGCTGTTTGATCCCGGTTGGCGCTACGGTAGACAGCCGCCGCGCATCCTGACATTCACGCTGGGAGGCACGGCTGAGATCCCCCCGACGCCCGGTCCCGACTACTCGGTACATCCGATCGACGATCCGAGTGTGGCCGTCGACGAGGCGGCAGCCGCGCGCGGCCAGAATCTGTGGAATCACACGTGCCTGCTCTGCCACGGCGTGGCGGGCGTCGGCGCAGGACCGATTGCGCCGGATCTCCGTGAGTCGATCGCCGCGCACAACTTCGATGCGCTGCGCGGCATTCTTCACGATGGCCTGCTGGTCGCGGGAGGAATGCCGAAATTCGACGATCGCACGGACGACGAGGTCCGGGAGTTGCTGGCCTACATCCGGAAGATCTCCCGGGATGCCAGCCAGCTGGAGGCAAAGCAGTGAACCGGCTTAGCGAAGGGGCTCGGCGGCGTGCCTCGGCGGGCACGTCCGTCGACGCCTCCGCTACAGGCAGCTTGGAGATGAGGATGCGGCAGCTAAAGGAGAGGGCGGCTCGAGGAGAGCGAACGCGTCGCCGAGGCAATGCTGAGTTGGGACGCATCTCAGTGGGATGGAGGGACTGACCGACCGGTCCCGGCGGCCCTATCGGCATGCCAATCGCCTCCCATTTCAGGTCGAGAAGCTCATTGTGCAGCAGAAGAAGGAGCACCCCAGCTGGGGCGCGCCCAAGATCCGGGAGAAGCTGCGACGGCTGCACACGGAGATCTCCCTGCCCGCCATCAACACCGTACACACGGTACTGGACCGGCACGGCCTGGTCAGCAAGGGTCGCCGGGCGCGCTACAAAGCCGAAGGCACCGCGCTCGAGCAGCCCACGGCCCCTAATGATCTTTGGTGCGCGGACTACAAGGGTGAGTTCATGCTCACGGATCGGCGCTACTACCCGCTGACGATCACCGATGCGGTCAGCCGCTACTTGTTGTGCTGTGATGCTCTGGAAGCCACCCGGGAAGACTACGCATTTACCGTATTTGAAAGGACTTTCCGAGACTTCGGCCTGCCTCGGGTGATCCGCACGGACAATGGCGTATCCGTGTTGCCTCACGTAATTTTCTTACCATGTGCCTCATGCAGATTCTTACTTTCTGGACGCATCGCTTACCCACAGCGCAGCGCAGTCTGACGGCGCAGTCGTCAGAAGTTCAGCCCTGACGAGCGCGCTGATCGTGGCGCTCACTCGGCTGATAGCCGACATCCTCGGTCAGCCCGTCCATATCGCAGATAAGGCGCTGTACCACTTCGCGTCGCCAGATCTTTAGCCGGCGCTGAAGCGTACGCAGATGCCCCACCTGGTAGCGATGCGGATATCGGTTCTGGAACGCGGACAGGAGCTCGCGCGCGGTTTGATCGGGGTCGGTTTCCAGACACTGAAGCATTTCCGACCAGTTGGCTTCAAGCGGATCAGGACGGCGACGAGTGCGCGGTTTGGGAGCCGCAATGTTGACATTTTGGTTGAGGCAACGACGCCCCTTAGTAAGGTTTCGGATGAGGCAATGCGGCCAGTGAGTATCTCGATCAGGTCTTCTTCTGGAATGGTCTGGACCTGCAGCGCAAACTGAAAAGATTTACGGTCTACTACAATCAGCGACGCGTTCACGCGGGGCTCGGTGGTCGAACGCCCTCTGCGCGCTACTGCGCTGTAAACGCACCCCGAGCGGCCGATCTGCGTCACTTCGTCTGGCGATCCGACTGCGCTGGCTTGTTCCACACGCCAATCGCCGCTTGACCAGTAACTCGCCAAGGACAGGCTGCAGCGCCGCTTCCGAGCCCTCGAGCGTGACGTCCCACTCTTTGGCAAGCTGCGCGAAGCGGTCACCTATGCTACTCGCCGCTGGCGCAACCTCGCTCGGTACGCGAAGGTGGATTGCGGTCACATCCACATCGACCAGAACGCCATCGAGCGCTGCTTCCGCCCCACCAAGGTAGGCTTGCGCAACTATTTGTTCATCGGCCACCCCAAGGCGGGATGGCGTTCGGCGGTAATTTATAGCGTTATCGGAACGTGCCGGCTGTTAGGTGTAAATCCGGAAGCCTACATGCGCTGGGTGCTTCCGAAGCTTGCCGCCGCAACCAACAGCACCTCTAACAATCTGCTGCCTCACGACTTCGCTCGGCTGCAGCTGGATCAGATCACGGACTGCGAATC
>JAQGOG010000057.1 GCA_028293765.1 Gammaproteobacteria bacterium | reverse complement strand
GCTTCGTCTGTTCTTTCACCGACGGATGATCGCTCAGCGCACGAGAAACTGTCGCGAGGGAAAATCCCGTCAATGAGGCGAGTTCTTCCAGTTTGGAGATAGTCCGCTTCGCCATACTTTCCTCCCTCTGTAGCGCCGAGAGTAGCAAAATGAAAAAATTTGTGATTGTTATCTTAAATCCGATCCGCAACAATTCCCACACAGAAGCCGCCAGGCCTGCCTAGGCGACCGAAGATGGAGAGGGACGGCCGCCGAGCGGCGCCGGCGACGTTATGAAATCGTCGCTGATGTGACGCTCAAAGACTTCCCCCGTTCGTCCGGTTCGCGGTCCTGACCGTGCTTCGTTTGTGTCGTGCGCGTTTCGGTACAATTGCCGCGCCGTCAGGCGCAGCTTGCATGGGGGGGGAATGACAATGACGACCACGAGGGCGGCGATCCGGGCGGCAATCAGGGCGGCGCTGGGCTATGGTTCGGCTTCCTGTTGGGCCATGATGGCAGCGACCGGCGCGGTGGCGCAGGATGGCACCGGTGCGGCAAACTCTGAGCCATCAGCCGCCGCGGCGCAGAACAAGACGCCCACAACGGATGCGCAGAACGGCGACTCACTGGCCGAAGTCGTTGTCAGTGGCATTCGCTCCAGCATAACCACCGCACGCGCGATCAAACGTAATTCGCTGGGGATCGTCGATGCGATCGCGCCTGAGGATATCGGCAAGTTGCCCGACACGAATCTGGCGGAGTCGCTGCAGCGCATCACTGGCGTTTCCATTGACCGCTCGGGCGGGGAAGGCGCATTTATCACGGTTCGCGGATTCGGGCCGGAATTTAATACGGTATTGGTCAACGGCCGGCAAATCGCCACACCTACCGACCCCAGCCAGGCCAGCGGGCGAGCTTTCTCGTTCGACACCCTCGCATCCGAACTCGTTTCCGGAGTAGAGGTTTATAAGTCATCGACGGCACGCCTGCAGTCCGGGGGGGTCGGTTCGACTGTCAACATCAAGACGGCTCGACCCTTCGATTACCCCGGCTTCAAGTTCTCCGGTTCGGTCGATGAGAACTACGAAAAAAATTCGAGCAAGTCTGCGCCCGAGGCCTCGTTCCTCGTCAGCGACACGTTCGCCGACGGGCAATTCGGCGCGCTGCTTTCGGGCAGTTATCAACGACGCAAAGACAGGCTCAATCAGGCGCAGACCGATGGCTGGATCGTCAACGGCGGCACTCCGGCTTCGGCGATCAACGGTGGCGCCGGGGTGGCGAAAACCGCGAGCAATCCGCAGGGTAATCTGTTCGTTCCTCAGAATTTCGACAACAAGGTGACGTTCGAGGATCGCGAGCGTATTGGCGGTACCTTGGTCCTGCAATACAGGCCCAGCGACAACCTGACGCTAACGTCCGACACGCTGTATTCCAGGTTCACGAACACGACCGACGCGCGGTCGTTCGGGCACTGGTTTACCCCATCCAACCTGAGTAACGTCGTCACCGACGCCAATGGGACCGCAACCGATTTGACGCAGGGGGTCGGCATGGCATCCGACTTCCACGACAAGAAATTCGACAAGAAGACGGACCTGGTCGCTTCCGGTCTCAACGCGAACTGGAACATATCGGATCGCGTGAACCTTAGTCTCGACGGCAGTTACTCCAGCGCCAAGGAAGACCCGAACGGTGGCGCAGAGAGCGAACTCGCCTTGCTCGGCTATAGCGGGCAGACGATTCGCTATCAGTCGGACGGTTCGATTCTGCCCTACACGAGCGGCTTTGTCGTTCCCGCAAGCGGCCCGAATGCCGGTGTGGCGGGTGGTACGCATCCGCTTTTCGAACATGTCATGCTTTATCGAGGCTACGGTGTCGAGGATAAGGTGGGTCAGCTGCACGCCGACTTCACCTACAAAGGCGACAGCCCGACCGAGGGCCTGGCCAATCTTCGCTGGGGCGGCTTCTTTTCGCGAGACAAGAAGGACACGTCGCTGTATTCGAACGATGGCGGGACGGGCTGCGCGACCTGCGGCTACAATAATCCGGCGCCCTCGAGTGTTCCGATTGGCGTGTTCAACGCCGGCAGCGATTTCCTCTCCGGCGTAAGTGGCTCGAATCGCCTGACGACGCAATGGCTCACATTCAACGGCCAGCAATTATTCAATGCAATCACCAATGAACAGGGCGTAACCACCCCGGGGTTCACCTTCGCGCCGCCCAGAGTCAACAATTCGGTCGTCATCGAACGAGTCTTTGGCGGCTATTTGGACGCGGAGTTCGCCGGCAGTCTTGCCGGAAAGCGTTTCACCAGCGTGGTCGGCGTGCGCGTCGAGAATACGGTAGCGGACATCAGCGGCTTGGCCACGCAGTTCGTTGCGCTGACGAAGCTGGCCAACGACGCTACGCAATATGGGGTGTCAACTTCTGGTACGACCACGGTCTCGGGCTCGACCCACTACACGGACATTCTGCCGACGATGTCGTTCAGGTGGGATTTGACCGATGCTTTCATCGCGCGATTTGCCGCTTCGGAGACGATGACGCGTCCGACGCTCGAGCAGCTTTCCCCGGTGACCACTCTGGTGACGTTGCGGCCGGGAAATTTCGCCGCTGCCAGCGGAAATCCTGACCTGAAGCCTTTCAGATCCAACAATCTGGATCTCTCGTTGGAATATTACTACGGCCAATCAAACTACGTCTCACTCGGCTTTTTCTACAAAAACGTCAGTAATTTCATTGTCTTGAATCAAACAACCGGGCCGGTCAACAATGCCTCCAAGGCGCCGCTGATCGATCCTGGCACGGGACTGCCGGCGCAATTCACCGTTACGGCTCCCCAGAATGGGCCAAGTGCGGTCGTAACCGGGGAGGAAGCCGCGATTCAGCATTCGTTTGGAGAGACCGGCTTTGGTGTCCAACTCAACGGTACGCTGGCGACCAGCGACAAAAAGCTGAACCCGGCCGATCTCAGCAACAAGTTCGCGCTTACCGGCCTATCCAACTCGGCCAACGCCGTGGTGTTCTACGATAAGCACTCGTTTGAGGCTCGGGCGGCGGTAAACTGGCGCGATACCTTCCTGCAGTACCTCTCGCCGCCGCCGCTCAACGGCGCCGGACAGGCGGTGACCCAGGTCCGGTCGCGTTACCAGCTGGATGCGAGCGCGACTTATCACATCAGCAAAAATTTCGCGGTCTTCGCCGAAGGCGCCAACCTGACGAATACCCCGGTACTGAAATACGCCTATTATCAGAACCAGTTTCTCTATGCCGAGGATAGCGGGCTTAGAATCAAGTTGGGTTTTCGCGCCGGCTTCTGAACTGCTGCGTGGGTTGCCGGGGACGCAAGTCATTGTCCCCGGCAATTCGATTCTCCTTGCCGCGCTATTGGCGCTACGATCTCCGCGTCGGGCCGCTACCTAAGATTGACGAATCGAGGCTGGCAACGAATTGTCCGCGGGGAAATTGGCTATGGCGCATGTGATTCGATCGATATGCATCGTGGGCGGCGGCACCGCAGGATGGCTCACAGCCGGGATCATCGCCGCGCGCCACCGCTCGGAAGACGGGCACGGCATCCGCATCAAGCTGATCGAGAGCGATACGATCGGCACGATAGGCGTCGGCGAAGGTACCTGGCCGACGATGCGTACGACACTGAAAAGAATGGGCATTTCGGAAACCGATTTTTTCCGCGAATGCAATACCTCATTCAAGCAAGGGGCCAAGTTTGCGCGCTGGGTAACCGGCGACCCAGCGGACTTCTATTATCATCCACTGGTGCTGCCCGAAGGTTTTCCGAGTCTGGATCTGGCATCGGCCTGGATGGAATATTCGGAACAGCGCCAGGGCGCTCCTTCCTTCTCCAATGCGGTCAGTTACCAGGAAGCACTATGCGAGCTCGGACTCGCGCCTAAGCTCATCACCTCTCCCGAATATGCCGGGATCGCCAACTACGCCTATCATCTGGACGCCGGGCGCTTCGTTTCGTTCATTCGCGATCATTGCGTCAACCGGCTCGGCGTCGATCATGTCGTAGACGACGTGACAAGGGTGATCAGAAGCGAGACGGGTGACATCGCCTATCTGGAGACGAGCAAGTCGGGCCAACTCGATGGCGACCTCTTCATCGACTGCTCTGGGTTCAGGTCGCTGCTGCTGGGCGAAACGATGGGTGTCCCCTTCGTCGATTGCAGCGACGTGCTGTTCATCGATCGCGCCTTGGCCGTACAAGTGCCCTACGACGCCGAGGACAGCGATATCGTTCCGCATACGGTATCGACCGCGCAGAAACACGGTTGGATCTGGGACATCGGGCTACAGAGCCGCCGGGGCGTGGGCTATGTATTTTCGAGTAGTCATACTACCGCCGATGCCGCGCTCGACGAACTGCAAGCGTATGTCGGCGAGAAACACCGAGCGCTGCAACCCAGGGAAATCAAGATCCATGCCGGGCACCGCCGGACATTCTGGCAGGGCAATTGTGTGGCCGTCGGTCTCGCTGGCGGCTTCCTGGAGCCGCTCGAGGCGTCCGCGCTGGTGCTGATCGAGCTTTCTGCAGAAATGATCGGCGCAATGATGCCGGCCACGCGCGAGACGATGGACATTATCGCTAAACGTTTCAACGAGACGACGCAATATCGCTGGGATCGGATCATCGATTTTCTCAAGCTTCACTATATCCTCAGCAAGCGCGAGGACTCGCGGTTCTGGATCGATAACCGCGCTCCCGCGAGCATTCCTGACAGCCTGAAAGAGCAGATCGAGCTCTGGCGCTACCGAGCGCCCGGCGATCAGGATTTTACGAGCAACAACGAAATGTTTCCCGCCGCGAGTTATCAATATGTCCTGTTTGGCATGGGCTTCAGAATGGATACGTCGGAGCGGGAGCCGAATCGTCATGCGCGCGCCGTCGAGCAGGCGTTTGCGCGCAATGAGAGCCTGAAGGCCAAATGGACGAAAACGCTGCCGAATAATCGCCATCTCATCAGCAAGATAAGAGAGTTTGGCTTGCAAAGGATCTAAAACATTCAGAGGATTTATTGACATGCACCTGGTCGAGCTATCGCGCGCGGAACATTCCGGACTGAAGATAAATCCCGCCCTGGCCGAGGCGTCCGCCGCCAGGCAGCATCTGATACCCGTCGTGGCGAGCGAATTTCGCAAAGCGGCGACGCAATATCCGCTCGTCTTCGCAAAAAACCCCGAGACGGGCCGCTTCGCCTGTTTTGTTCTGAATGGCCTGGAACCAGAAGAAAACCTGTTCTGGTCCGGAACGAAAATGGATGTTGCCTATCTTCCGTTGAACATACGGCGTCGGCCATTCTTTGTCGGAACGGCCGATCCTGCGAGCGGCGCGAACGACAATGTTCTGTGCATAGATATTGAAAGTCCGTGCCTCACCGCTGCTGGTCAAAAATCCATAGTTGACGCCGACGGGAGCGATTCACAATATTTAAGAGAAATATTAGCTATCGTTGGTGAGCTGGTTGACGGTCAAAAACGGACCAGTAGCCTCATCGATACGGTTTTATCTCTGGATCTTCTCAGTCCGATTGTGCTGGATATTGTGCTTGAAGATGGAAAATCGTTGTATGTCGAGGGGTTGTATAGCATAGATGAAAATCGCTTCAGATCCCTCGACAAGGACAAGGTTGGAATGTTATGGGATGAAGGGCTCATGGATTTGGTTTATTCTGTAATTATTTCCACCGGTCAGATATACAACCTCATCCGTCTCAGGAATGAGAGGGAATCGCTCAATCGCGCCTGGCGCAACAATGAGAAATGAGAGTTGCTGTCTGGAATACTGAATTCATGAGCGGCAGCGAACACGATGAAGGCATGTTCGCGTTCAATCCGAACGCGAGTGTCAGCTCGGCTCGTGTTGGAGAGTGCCCTATCGCAGTGACCGTGGCGGATAACGTGCTCCTGCGCCCACAGCGGTTGGCTGAATTCGGACTCGGTCTTGAATTCGGCGCAGACGACGGCAATCTATATCCCGGTGTACGCGCTCGAGTGCCAGCAGAATTCTCACAGCCCTTGCACGCATGGCTCACCCGGACGCTTCACCGTACAGGCGTGTTGGAAGAAAGCTGCCATATATACGATGACGTCAGCTTCTTTTCCATTGTCAACAAAAGCCGCGCGAATTTACTGCCTCTGCAACGAATTCCGCACTACGATTCCAGCGATCCGGGAGTATTCGCTGCCGTCATTTATCTTTTCGATCGCGCCCATTGCGGAACTTCGTTCTATCGGCATAGAACGACCGGCTATGAAAAGATAAACGACGCTAATGAAAACAATTACAAAACTTCCCTGAATCGCAACATGAAGAATCTTGGCCCGCCCGCGCAAGAATATACAAACGGCAGCAATGCTTTATTTGAACGGACGCACTCGGTTGATTCCGCATTCAACAGGATCGTGATTTATTCTGGCAATGTCCTGCATGCGGCTGATATCGATGGAAGCCTCTTTAACGGCAACGATGCCAGCCAATGGAGACTAACAGTTACTTCGTTGTTGAATAGCAGTTCCTGCCGCTGACCTGGGGTCGAATTCATTCGCAGCCAGCGAAATTGGGCACACCGTGGAGATCGATTCCCATTGCGACCGAGCGATGGCAGTCAACCCGGTCATTCATGTGAGCCGCAGTGCCGGGCGCTCGCGGATCAGGCGAGCCAGCGCCGCATCCAGTCCCGGATCATCGGGTACCCGGATAGTGAACGTATTCAAAAGCGTGTCCCGCAACTCCGCGACGCTGGCGAGAGTGCGTTGCTCTGAGTTGCCATGCAGGTAGTGTATGGACAGCTTGTTGTTGAACAAGCCATAGCGCCGGTCGGGCGCTACCCGGGCGGCCATGAGGTCGTTCACGAACGGCGATTCGGGGTGGTTCGCGAGATACCAGTTCGACAGTTCGTAGTCGGGGAGGTACTGCGGTTGCAGGTCGAAGCTGTACAGGGGTTTCCACGTGTTCTGTACATGCGCCTGCAGGACGAAATCGCCGTCTGATTTCAAGAGGCGGAACGTCTCGTGAGCCGTCGTTTGTTCGATGTCGGGGATCAGCCGCAAGGGTGTCGTCAAAGTCAGGCCGCCAAAACCGACGTCAGCGACGTACGCCACTTCGGCCAGATCGATGCGCAGGAGCATGTGAGTGCGCGGTCTGATCACGCCTTCAGGAGCGCCGTACATGACCCGTGCGGCGTGGCCGGTTACGCAAAAACCGAGAGACCGCAGTGCATGGCTCAGCAGGAGATTCTGCTCGTAACACCAGCCACCGCGCCCCTCGTGCAGCATCTTGCGTTCGAGAGCCGGCGGATCTAGATGCATGGGCCGCTTCAGCAGCGGATCGAGGTTCTCGAATGGAATCGCCAGCGGGTGACGCAGATGGATGGCGCACAGTGTCTCGAGCGTCGCCGCCCGCGGCCCGGTGTAACCAATCCGCCGCAGATAGGCATCAATGTCGATGGTTTCACTCATGACAGCGAGGCCCCGGACGTAATGCTGCAGGCCTGTGTTACGGCGCCGAAACCTGCCGGGCGTGCAGGTCGTACGCGTCGGCCGAAGTAATCTCCACGTCCGCCCAATCGCCGGGCTTGAGAGTCTTGCCGCCCTTGATCCGGACCACGCCATCGATCTCTGGCGCGTCGGCTTCGCTCCGGGCGATCGCGACGTTCTTTTCAACGGAATCCACAAGCACTCGCATGCGGCGACCCACGCGAGCGGCGAGCCGCCCGGCGCTTATGGTCGCTGCGCGTTCCATAAAACGTATCCGGCGCTCTTCCTGTACTGCCGGCGGAACGTGATCGGGAAGCGCGTTGGCGGTCGCGCCGTCCACGGGCGAGTATTTGAAGCAGCCGACGCGATCGAGCTGTGCCTCGTCCATCCAGGCGAGCAACTCTTCGAACTCAGTCTCCGTCTCGCCGGGAAATCCGACAATGAAGGTACTGCGGATCACGAGATCCGGACATCCTTTCCGCCAGGCGCGGATGCGCGCGAGCGTGTTTACTGAATGTGCCGGACGGCGCATCCGCTTGAGTACGCTCGGGCTGCCATGCTGAAACGGGATATCGAGATAAGGAAGGATGCGTCGCTCCGCCATGAGTGGAATGACTTCATCGACGTGCGGATACGGATAGACGTAGTGCATCCGCACCCACGCACCCAGCGAACCCAGGCCGCGGGCAAGGTCGATGAAGCGGGTTTGATAGGTCTCGTCGCGCCAGGTGCCGGTCGCGTAGCGGATGTCAGCTCCGTACGCGCTCGTATCCTGCGAGATCACGAGCAACTCTTTGACGCCGGCTTTCACGAGTCTCTCGCCTTCGCGCAACACGTCGTCGATGCGCCGGCTCGCGAGCTTCCCGCGCATGTCCGGGATGATGCAGAAGCTGCACTTGTTGTTGCAGCCTTCTGAGATCTTGAGATAAGCGTAGTGGCGGGGAGTCAGCCGCACGCCCTGGGGCGGCAGCAGATCGAAGAACGGATCGTGTTGCGGCGGCAAGTGTTCGTGGACGGCGTTCAATACGTCCTCGTAGGCGTGCGGTCCGGTCACTTTGAGCACGCGGGGATGGCGTTCGAGAATGCGCTCCGGCTTCGCGCCGAGGCACCCGGTAACGATCACGCGTCCGTTCTGCTCGAGAGCCTCTCCGATAGCATCGAGCGATTCATCGACCGCCGCGTCGATGAAGCCGCAGGTGTTCACTATCACTACGTCGGCGGCCTCGTAAGTCGGAGCGACTTCGTATCCTTCGGCGCGCAGGTGCGTGAGGATCCGCTCGGAGTCGACGAGCGCCTTGGGACAGCCCAGGCTGACGAAGCCGACCTTTGGGGCGCGTTTTGGAGTCACTGGCGCGGATTGCGGCGCGGAGCGGGATTTCGGGGTAGAGCGTATTTTGGTGGCGGCGCGAGTCATGATCTGGCGTGGGAGGCGGTCTCGAGTGCCGGAAAGGGCCGCGCGGCTGGATCGCGCGCCGCCGGCCGGCAGAGAGGCGGTGTCCGAAAAAGGGGGCGCTATCCTACCACTACCCGGGAAACCCGGCCGTGGACGATTATCGCGCGGGGAGCATGGCCAATACGGTCAATTGGGACAAGCGCGGGGAGCCCGCTGGTCGCCTGCGGTGCGAGATGATTAGAGGCGCGGCCGCCAAGCGACAAGACCGTGCCATTGCGAGCTGGCGCGGCTAAGTGCGTAGCGCAGGGGCCGGCTACCTACGGGCGTGCTTACTGTTCCGCGGTCACGCTCGTGGATGCGCGGGCTTCCGCATCGCCCGAGGCGCTTATCGTGTGGAAGCGCTTCAGCATGAAAAACATCATGAGCACGACCAGTGGCATCAGCAGCCAAGGCCAAATCGCGGGACGGCGCTCGCTGGCGTCGTGCGAAGTAGACATCATCGTTTCCGAAGAGTGTGCAACCACGGCGTCGAAGCCTACCCTCGACCCCAGCCGCCGGCAATAGCGCTCGCAGCGCACGTGCCGAGACCGCAGGGCGCCTCACAAAAGCTGCTTGATCTCAGCACTAGCGTCCCCCGCCGCGACTGTCAGGTAACCGATCGTCACGGGCAGGCTGAAGCGTCTCGGGCCGGCGCTGCCAGGGTTCACAAAAAGGACGCCGTCGCGCTCGACGACCGCCGGTTTGTGTGAATGTCCGGCGATAACCACGCGGAACCCCGCCGCCGCGGGCTCCACCTCGAGCTCTTTCAAATCGTGCAGAACGTGAATGTGGACACCCTCGAACTCGAGGGCCAGCGAGTGCGGAAATTGCGCCGCCCAGGCGTCCTTGTCGTTGTTTCCGCGTATGGCATCGACGGGGGCAATCTGGCGAAGCGCCTCGATGACCTCCGGTCCGCCGATATCGCCGGCGTGAATGATGTGCTGCACGCCGGCTAACGCCCAAAGCGCTTCCGGGCGAAGCAGTCCATGCGTATCCGAGATGAGGCCGATTTTGACTCTAGCGCCCGTACAGTCCCATCAGCTCGGCTTTCGCGAGCGTGTTCGCGTTGATGTTGAAGCCAATGAGCGCCGCGGTCGCATCCGAGGGCACATCCAGCTTCTCGACTTTCAGCGCAAACAGCCGAAAGTAATAGTGGTGCGGCTTACCGGGAGGCGGGCAGGGGCCGCCGTACCCGAACGTGCCGAAATCCGTGCGCCCCTGAACGCTGCCCACCGGCATGCCCTTCTTCTTCACATCGCCCGCTTCGGCCGGCAGCGACTCGGTGCCGGCCGGAATGTTATAGACGACCCAGTGCCAGAAGCCGCTGCCCGTCGGCGCATCAGGGTCGTACACGGACAGCGCAAAGCTCTTCGTGCCCGCCGGAGCGCCGCTCCAGAACAGCGCCGGCGAGAGGTTCTTGCCCTTGCAGCCGAAGCCATTGAATACCTGGTCCGCGGCGATCGTCTTGCCCTGGCCGATGTCGGGGCTGACCAGCTTGAATTTCGCGGCCGCCGTCGTTCCCGCGGCCGACTTCTTCGCCGCCGGCGGATCCGCTGCCACTGCCAGAGTCGCCCCCATCAGGGCTGCCGTAACGAGCCACACGCCCGCGCTCCACTTTGTACGCCGCATCGTTCACCTTCCGACTGCTGATAACGCATCAACGCAATAGCCAATGATGCCATGTCTGAACGCAGGGTTGCACCGCTCGCCCGCGAGCCCTGTGGGCGGTTACTTAAAACGGACGCAGCGTTCCCCGGTTCCCCCGAAAATCTGCCACCGTGCGAGCCCACCGACGCGGGAACTTACGCGCCCGCACCTCGCTTTAGCGCTATCCTGCCGTGAAAGGGCCTCAGTCGCCGCTCTGCCGCGAGGGTTCACAGCCGTGGATACTCCAACACCCGACGTAGCGAACCAGTCGAGCGAGCTGGTCGATTACAACCTGTTCCGCACGAATCCCGCGCTAATCGACGCGCTCGCCCGCGAGGGCTCCGCAGCCGATCACGACCGGATCATGGGGCTCGGCGAGCGGCTCGGCACCGCTGAGATGTTCTCACTTGGCGATGCCGCGAATCGCAATCCGCCCGTCCTGAAGTTGTTCGATCGGTTCGGCGCCCGCCGCGACGAGGTCGAGTTTCATCCCGCGTGGCACGAGCTCATGCGGCGTCTCGTCGCGGAAGGGCTGCATACGGGCCCCTGGTCCGAGCCCGCATCGGCCGCGCATGTCGCGCGGGCGGCCGGCTACATGCTTTGGGCCGAAGTCGAGAATGGTACGCAGTGTCCCGCGACGATGACGTACGGTGCGGTTCCAACACTGGCGCGGCAGCCGGAGGATTTCGGCCAGTGGTTGCCGCTTTTGCTGTCACGCGAGTACGACTCGCGATTCGCACCGGCCGTGGACAAGCGGGGCGCATTGATGGGCATGGGCATGACTGAGCGGCAGGGCGGCTCCGACGTGCGTACCAATACAACACTTGCGGTTCCCGTGCAGGCGCGCGGGCCGGGGCGTGAATATCGTCTCACCGGGCAAAAGTGGTTCTTCTCCGCACCGATGTGCGATGCGTTTCTCGTTCTCGCGCAAGCTCCCGGCGGGCTGTCGTGTTGCTTCGTGCCGCGCTTTCTGCCGGATCGGAGCGTCAACACACTGTATTTGCAGCGGCTGAAGGCCAAGCTCGGGAATCATTCCAATGCCTCGAGCGAAGTGGAATTCAAAGCCTCTTACGGCCTGCTCGTAGGGGAGGAAGGTCGCGGCATTCAGACGATTCTCGAGATGGGTGTCTACACACGCTTTGACAATGCAGTGAGCTCCGCAGGCCTCATGCGGCACTGTGCCACGCAGGCAATTCACCACGCACGAGAACGCACCGCATTTGGGCGCCTTCTCATCGATCAGCCCCTGATGCGCAATGTTCTCGCCGATGTTGCGCTCGAGTGCGAGGCGCACATCGCGCTCGTCATGCGACTCGCGCGAGCCTTCGATGCCCAAGAGGACGAAGCTGAGTCCCTCCTGCGTCGGGTGTTGACTCCTGTGGCGAAGTATTGGGTCTGCAAGCGCGCGCCGATGGTGAGTGCCGAAGCGATGGAGGTGCTTGGGGGTAACGGCTACATCGAGGAAGGTCCAATAGCGCGTCGCTATCGCGAGGCACCGTTGAACTCGATCTGGGAAGGCTCGGGCAACATCATGTGTCTCGACGTGCTGCGCGCTCTCTCGCGGGAGCCGCGCGCGCGAGAGGCACTCGGCTCAGTGCTGTCGGGCAGCAAGGGTCGTGATGCGCGCTACGATCGTTTTGTCGATGACTTGCTGATGGAGTTGGGCGACCCGACTGACGGCGAGTTGCGCGCGCGTGATCTCACGCAAAGAATCGCGCTTGCCGTGCAAGCGGCCGTGCTTCTCGGGTACGGACCGGAGGCATCCGCGCAGGCGTTCCTGGCTTCGCGTCTTTCCGCCGGTCCGCCTGCCGCCTTCGGCACTCTGCCGCGGGGGCTGGATTTGGGGGCTCTCATCGACCGCGTCTTCCGCGCTTAGGAGTTGGGTGGGGTTGGACCCCGGAAACCGCCACAGGTCGAAGATCTTGTGGCTTTGAGAGCATGTGGGGCGGCGCAACGTCCGTCTCTCCTGATATTCTGTCAAATCGGAATCGTCTGATTCTGTTCATCTTTTTGAGTTCGAATCGACAAAATCGATATAAACGATTGACTCATTGCCTGCCGCCGAATTGAAGGGGGCGCGATTCGCGGATCGCGCGACGATGCAGACAGGAGAGGAGTCCGGTGCCGACGGTGTCGGACCGGGACACGGAAAAACAGGAACATGAAAAAATCAAGGCAGAAGACCCACCTGACTCCCAACGAGGTCGCGGAATTGCTGATGGTGAACCCGGTGACGGTACGGCAGTGGGCGGCGCGCGGTCTGCTCCGGTCCCTGACGACTCCGGGCGGCCACCGGCGCTTTCTCCTCAGTGACGTCGAAGAGTTTGCCCGCAGCCGGGGAGCAACACCGGTCGCACGCAAGTCCGGCCGGCCTGACCGCATCCTGATCGTGGACGACGACCCGAACGTCAGCCGTCTCATAGCCGGCCTCATCCAGGAACGTGACGCGCGGGTCGAAACGGAAATCGCCAACGATGGTTTCGAGGCTGGCGTGAAGGTGGAGTCGTTCCGTCCTCACGCTCTCGTGCTGGATCTGATGATGCCCGGCATGGACGGGTTCGAGGTCTGCCGGCGTTTGCGGGCGCGCCCGACGCTCAATCACATTCGGATAGTGGCGGTAACCGGCTTTCCGAGCCCGGAGAACGTCGATCGGATCCTGGCGGCAGGTGCCGACGCCTGCCTGCCCAAGCCGCTCGATTCCGAGCGCCTGCTGCTCGAGCTGGGACTCACGGCTCAGAAGGACGGCACGGGGTAGGGAGCCCGCGCGGCAGATACAGCGTGCCGCCTCGAAAGTACGATACTGTCCGAAGGCAGACAGTCAAACGGAGCGTCGTTCAACGATGCCTTTCGATCGCGAGTACTACAAGCGCTTCTACTTCGACCCACAGACCGCCGTGACGACCCGAAAGGAGATGCGGGCCAGGGCGCGGCTCATCGCCGCCTTTACCGAGCACACCGGTCTGCCGGTCCGTCGCATCCTCGATGCCGGCTGCGGCACGGGGATGCTGCGCGCATCGCTGCTGCGGTCGCTGCCGCGCGCGCAGTACACCGGGCTCGAGACGAGCGAGTACCTCTGCAAGCGGTACGGATGGGAGCACGGTCTGCTCGAGGAGTACCGCGCCTCGACGCCTTTCGATCTCGTGATCTGTTACGACGTGCTGCAATACCTGGACGCGAAGAAGGCCAGTCGGGCGATCGCCAATTTCGGCAAGCTCTGCCGGGGGGTGCTGTACTTCAGTGCGCTCACCAGGCTCGACTGGGAGTTCAACTGCGACACCACGCGCACGGATGCCAACGTACACCTGCGGACCGGCGACTGGTATAGAACGCGGCTGCGGCGTGATTTTTGCGAAGCGGGCGCCGGCTTCTGGCTAAAGAAAGACGCGCCCTTCACGATCTGGGAGCTCGAGTCGGTCTGAGCGTGCCGAGCCTGCCTGGGTCAGGCGGGCTCCTGGCTGGCCCTGCCACGGAACAGGGGATACAGCGGCAAGCCGATCAGGATCAGGACCAGCGTAGCGACCGATTCGATCGGGCTCGTGATGAACGCGTTGACGACGATACCCCCCATGACGAGCACGAACACGAGAGGTACGTACGGATAGCCCCGCACGCGGTAGGGCCGCGGCGCGTCAGGAAGTTTGCGTCTCAGGACGATGACCGACAGCACGACCGGAATCCAGAAGATCGCATACGACAACACGGCCATGTTGGTGAGCTGGTCGAACGTGCCGGAGGCGGCGAGCAGCGCAGCCCAGATGCTCACTAGTACGATCGAGGTTACAGGCACCCTCGAACGAGGGCTGAGGCGGCCAAAGCTCGCGAAAAACAAACCATCGCGCGCGGCCGCATATGGAACCCGGGCGCGCGCGAGAATCGTCCCATTGAGAGCGCCAATCGAGGACACGAGGAATATGAGTGCCGCAATCGGAGCGGCTTTCGAGCCGAGAAAGGTTTGCACCGCTCGAGCAGCGACGGAGGGCGCGTCGGGGTAGGCTGTCGAGTTGGAACTGGCAACCTGCCACAGCGGCAGCGCGTACAGATAGGCGACGTTGATCAACATATAGATCGCCAGCACCAGCAGTGTCCCACCGATGATGGCCCGCGGCAGATTCCGCTCCGGCTGTTGTACTTCGCTCGCCGCCATCGGCAGAAACTGCCAGCCGCTATAGGCCCACAAGGCCGCGAACATCGCGGCACCGAAGCCGCTCAAGCCGCCACTCGCTGCGCCGGCAGGTGCCGCAATGTTCGACCAGTCGTGCGTCCCGCTGAAGAAAAATACGCCGGCAGCAACGCCGAGAATGGAGAGCACCTTCGCAGCGGTAAGAATGGTCTGTACGCGTCCGCCGAGGATGACGCCGGCGCAGTTGATCAGCGCAAACAGCGCGATGACGCCCACCGCAATGAGCTGCCGCACGCCCAGCTGCAGGGTGTAGCTCGCACCGAAGACGTGCACGGTCCGCTCGAACCACACATTGCCGAAGGAGTAGATGTCAGACAGGAATATCGCCACAGCGGCGCCGTACGCGGAGATGCTGGCGCCGCCGACGAGAAAGCTGTTGAAGACGTACAGAAAGCCCGGCACCTCGCCGAAGGCCGCGCGCAGATAGACATACTCGCCGCCGGCATCGGGCAGCAGCGCGCCTAATTCCGCGAAGCTCAAAGCTCCGAGCATGGCAACGATCCCGGCCACGACCCACGCCGCCAGGACGAGCATGGGCGTTCCGACGGCCTGCGCCATCACCGCCGACTTCAGGAAGATGCCCGTGCCGATCGTGATGCCCACGACGAGCGAGGTGGCGTGCAGCAGCGTCAGGTCGCGGCGCGGTTGTGTATCGAATGAGCCCATGCAAATCCATCCGCACGCAATGAGGGGGCAAGGCAAAAACCGCGAAAGTCAGGTCAAAGACGCTCAGGACCGAGAGCGTAACGTAAATGGACACTGATTGGCACGTTGACCCCACAGCCGAGGGTCTCGAGGTGACAAGTTGTTACTTGAGGCGCTTCCGGCCGTACAATCACGGCTATCGAGCGCTGGCACGCGATCCGTCGCGCGCCTTTGGGGGAGGCACATGTCCGGGCACGCATACAAGGTTCAAATCCGTTGGGATCGCGGCGACGCGGCCTTCACCGATAATCGTTACAGCCGCGCCCACTCGTGGCACTTTGACGGCGGCATCGAGGTTCCCGCGTCATCATCCCCGCATGTCGTGCGAGTGCCGCTTTCTCAGGAAGCCGCCGTGGACCCGGAAGAGGCTTTCGTCGCTTCGATCGCGAGCTGCCACATGCTCTGGTTCCTGTCGGTTGCCGCGGCAGGCGGCTTCCGCGTCGATCGATACGCGGACGAGGCGGATGGCGTCATGGGTAAGAACGCAGCCGGCAAGACGGCTGTAACCCGCGTGACGTTGCGTCCGCGTGTGACCTTTTCGGGAGAGAAGCAGCCCTCGCGCGGGCAACTCGCCGAGCTGCATCACAAAGCGCATGAGGAGTGCTTCATCGCGAACTCGGTGACGACGGACATCCGCTGCGAGCCCCTGTACGATACTTGAGACAAGCGCGCTCACGCGCGTGGCAGAACAGTCCTGACGGTGCCGCTTACGGTGATACCAGAAAACCAACTTCCACCACGCGGCGGGCCTACGAGCGCCGAACCGCAGCGGATCGCCACATTCCACCGTGGAGTGAGCTGCCGTCGCGATCCTCTCAGCCCGCTCGGCCTCACTCTGATCGGCTGGACTACGGATTACCCGGAAGAGAAGGTGTCGCTCGCCTTTAGCGGCGCCGCGCCCGACAATTTGCCGGGCGTACTCGAGGATCCGACAGTGGACCGGATCGGCGTCGGGCTGTATCGGATTTCCAGTCCCCCGCGAGAATGGATCGTCAACGCGACCGCTGTCCATTTGCATCGACAGATCGCCACGGCGTTTTATCGTGCAATCCCGCCGCGCGCGACACCTTGGAACAAACGCCTGTTTTGGCGGCTCGTGCTTGCATTAGCTGCCAGCCATTTGGGCAAGCGCGTGCTGCTGTCTCTTCGTCGCCGCTGACTTTCCGGTGTCGTGCTGATCGTGCGCTGAATGCCGCTACGACATCGGAGAGCGGAGCTCAATGACTTGCCGCTCCTCTGGCACGCTGACTCGTCGAACGCCGACGAGCGACGCGTAGGCGCTTGTCTGTGCCTGGAATGCCTTATTCCAGGTGAACTGGCGCAACACTCGGGCACGGCCGGTCGCACCGATGGCTTCGATGTCGCGCTCATACAAAGCCGCGATTGCCTCCGCCATGCTGTCGGCGTTGCAGGGCTCGGCGAGCATTCCGACGCTCTCGTCCACGAATTCCGGTATTGCGCTCGCGCGCGCCGCGACGACCGGACGGCCGCAGGCCATGGCCTCGAGGAGCACCAGGCCGAACGTCTCTTTCGTCCCCGCATGCACGAGTGCATCGGCCGACGCGATCCACCCGGCGAGCTCGAGGCTATCGCGCCGGTATGGCAGCATCGTTACGTTGGAAGTAGGTCGCGCCTCGCGCTCACCGCCTATCATGAGCAGATGATACGGAGATCCGAGACGCGCGAATGCCTGCAGAAGCACCGGAAGGTTCTTCTCTCCGGCGAAGCGGCCCGCATACACGAGCACGCGCGCATCCGCCGCAAGCCCGAGTTTGTCCCTTAATCCGAGCGTACGGCGTTTCGGGTGAAAAACCTCAGCATCCACGCCCAACGGTTGGTGCATCGTGTGCTGCACCCCGATGCTGTTCAGGAATTCGCACATCAGCCGGCTGGGGGCGAATACAACGTCGAACCGCTCATACAGCCAACGGACATAGCGGCTGATGGTGCGCTCGGTCAAGCCGCCGCCGAAGCGGCGACCGAGGATTTGTGGGAGGTTCGAATGGTAGAAGCCCACAACCGGGATGCCGAGACGGCGCGCCACGTGCCACGACGCCCATGCGGGATGGAAAGCATCGCCAGCCTCGATGAGGGTCGGCTCGAGCGCGCTTATGAGCCGGGTCCAGCGACGCGGGTTGAGCGGCAGGCGGTAATTGAACGTGCCGGGAACCGGGTAGCCCGAGAGTGTGCAGACCTCGCCACGCTCTATGTGATCTTCCTCGCCCGGCACGATGATCGTGTGTTCCCACGACGTATGGGCACGGAGCCAGGCGTGCTTGGCCGACAGGTACCGCTTAACGCCCCCACTCGTAGGCGAATAAAACAGGGTCGTATCGACGAGATGCATAGATTTCACGCGACCGGCCGGCCAGATGTCTTGCGACCCTACCAGCAAGCTCCGGGCCTGCATTGCACCTTTCTGGTGAGGCAGTGTCAAGACGGTGTCGCGCGCACGACACGGTACTCATGCCACGTGAGCACGAGCACCGCGGCATCGATCACCGTCAAGGCCGCGAGTCCGATAGACAGGCCGTGCAGCAGCTTGTAGCTCTGGTACGTGATCAGGGCTGCGAGCGCGATGATGAATGCCGGATAGGCCCAGTGCCGTTTTCGCAGGATCTCGACGATCAGCACCAGCTTGATGACCCCATGGCTCAGCAGGTAAAAGGCGGCGAATGTCTTCGCGCTCGTCGACAGATCGTGCGCCACCTTGATGACGTAGTGAGCGATCCGGTCGTTCGGATCCCGAAGCAATTCCTCCTGCGTCAGCAGGTTCGCAATGTGCAACATGCGCTGCTGGCTCACCGCCAGCAGCAGAATGCCGCCGACGATCTCGAGGAGGCTGTGCACGGCCTTCAGGCCCAGGCCGACTTCGAACACGCGATGGATTCGCGCCTGCCTGCGCGCAGGTTGCTGGGAGCGGGGGATGGTCATGGCGCGGCTCGAGTTCCCGGCGGAAAAGGTGTATTGGGCAGCTTGCTTTGGATGCGTCATTGGGGCAAGAAGTAGGACGAGCATTCGGTCGGGCACCGGCCACCGGGATGAAACGGGTTCTGAAGCGAATAGGTCCGAAGGGCCGCAGGTCATCGCACGCATCCGAGCATGGAATACGTACTTCGTCAGGCAACTCTCGACGATCGGCCGGCGCTGGAGTTGCTGATAGCCCGTTCCGCACGTGAGCTGAGCGCGAACGACTACGAGCCGGAGCAGGTCGAAGGCGCACTGCGCGGCGCGTTTGGCGTGGATACTCAACTCATCGCGGACGAGACCTACTTCGTCGTCGCCGGCGACGGAAAGATAGTCGGCTGCGGCGGATGGAGCTACCGCCGCACGCTCTTCGGCGGCGACAACCGGGCGCAGCGTGACAGCGCCATGCTCGATCCGGAGGCCGATTCCGCCAAGATCAGGGCGTTCTTCGTGGATCCCGACCACGCGCGCAAGGGAATCGGTTCCCGGCTGCTCGAGCGCTGTGAAACGGAAGCCCGGCTACGGGGATTCTCGCGGCTGGAGCTCATGAGTACACTGCCGGGCGTTCGCCTCTATGCCGCGCGCGGTTACGTTCCAACGGGGCACGTGCGTTACGACGTAGGTGCCGGGGTCAGCATCGAGTTCGTTCCGATGCTCAAGGAAATTCCGAAATGATCGACCACAGCGGCGTCGCCGCCAGCGACCTGCTGCGCTCGCAGCAGGCGGTCGCTCGAACGGCGCCCCTGGTGTGCGGCCGCATTATCACGCCAACTATTACGGCGCTTTCGTACTCGACCCCGACGGTCACAATATCGAGGTGGTTTGCCGCGAGCCCGCGTAATCTGGCTGCAGTCCTGCCACGGCGGGCAACGGCGCTTCGGCCGCTAATCCAAAGTTAGCTATAGCCGACAGCCGATAGCCGCACCGGACATCCGGCAAGTGGACAGTTTCAAAATAAAATAGGCGTCAACGCGGTGTCACGAAGCACTACCTTGCGTGACAATGCGCGCGCCGCCCAAGGCCCCCAGGAGAGTACATGAGCACGCCCTCTGGAGTTCCTCCCCAGGAACCCGCACAGTCGCATTTCGCCACGACGGTACAGCGACTGGTCGTTTTGCAGCCCGGCGAAATGCCCGCACTGCTCGCGTCATTCGCCACACTGTTCTGCATGTTCGCGGCCTATACGATGTTGCGCCCGGTCCGCGACACGATGGGCATCACGTCGGGCGTGGAAAACATCCCCTACCTCTTCTGGGGAACGTTTGCTGCGATGCTTCTGGTACAGCCCATATATGGCTGGCTCACTTCACGCTTTCGACGCACCGTGTTCCTCCCCTGGGTCTATGGTTTTTTCACGGCAAACCTGCTGGCGTTCTACGTCTGGTTCAGTGTGCAGGAAGATCACACCTGGATAGCACGCAGCTATTACATCTGGGTGAGCGTATTCAACCTGTTTGTCGTCGCGGTGTTCTGGAGCCTGATGGCCGACGTGTTCACCCGCGAGCAGGCGGGCCGCATGTTCGGCTTCATTGCGGCGGGCGCGAGCACTGGTGGCCTCATAGGACCGCTGATTTCCGGATGGCTTGCCGTGCCGCTGGGAACGATCAACCTGCTGCCGATTTCCGCGGCGCTGTTGGCCTTATCGCTCGTATTCATGACGCGTGTAATCAATTGGCACCGCGTCCACGGGACGATAGTGAAGGGTGTCGATACCGACAAGGCGCTCGGCGGCGGCATATGGGCTGCATTCGGACAGGTGGTCCGGTCGCCGTATCTGCTGGGCATCGCGATGTTCGTTTTCCTCGTGACCTGGGTTTCGACGTTTCTGTACCTGGAGCAGCAGGCGTACGTCGCGAAGATCTTCACCACGCGCGACGAGCGAACACGCTTTTTCTCCGAAGTCGACTTCTGGGTGCAGTGTCTTTCGCTGATCTCGCAGTTGTTCATCTTCGGCCGTCTCTTCAAGTGGGTCGGGCTGCGGGTGATGCTGGTGTCGATACCGCTGCTCATGACGTTCGGCTATGCGCTGTTTGCGATCGTCCCGGTATTCTCGGTTCTGGTGGCAGTGTTGGCTGTGCGCCGGATCGGCGAGTACGCGATTACGCGACCCTGCCGGGACTCGCTCTTCACCGTAGTGACGCGCGAGGAAAAATATAAAGCGAAGAGTCTCATCGATACATTCGTATATCGCGGCGGCGACGCGTTGAGTGCCTCGGTGTACAAGGCGCTTACGGGAGGAATGGGCCTGGGCCCATCCGGCGTAGGTTGGTTCGGCGCAGCTATCTCAGCGATCTGGCTGGTCCTGTCGTTCAACCTCGGTAAGGCTCAGGAGCGCGCTCGCGTGGCCTCCGAGGGCACGGGCGAAGCGGCGCCGGCCCCGCTGCGAGGGCACGGCTGAAGGAGTGCTGTCGCCTGGCCTTCAGGCCGCGGTCGATTCGACGCTGAGAGTCATCGCGGTCCGGAGTTCTCCGATGGCCGCGATGATGTCCTCCGCTTTCGCGAAGCGCTCGCTGCGAGCCTTCGCGACGAGCTGGGTGAGAAACGGCTGATAGCGTCTGAAGGAGTGCGGTAGCGGCGGCAGCGGCGAGTTCACATGCTGCTGCAGGACTTCCATGGCCGTGCCGCCGGTGTAGGGCTTTCGCCCGGTCAACATCTCATAGAACATGATGCCGAGACTGTAGAAGTCGGAGCGGGCGTCGAGTACCTCGCCCAGTGCCTGCTCGGGGCTCATGTAATACGGCGAGCCGCGCAATACACCGGTGCGCGTGCTCGGTGTACTGCCGTCGAGCGCGCGCGCGAGGCCGAAGTCAATGAGGGCGACGTCATCGTTGTCACGCAACATCACATTCGGCGGTTTCAGATCGCGATGTAGAAGTCCCGCGTGGTGGACGACCCGCAGGGCATACGCAATCTGCTCTACATACCGCAAAGCCTCCATCTCAGTGACTCCGAGTTGCAGGCGTGCTTTCAGATCACCGCGAAGCAGGTACTCCATGGCGAGGTACTCGAATCCCGCGTGCACGCCGTAGTCGTAGATCTGGACGACGAGCGGATCACGTATCGCAATGATTGCCGTGTACTCGCGCTCGAGGAACTGGCGTCCGGCCGCGTCGTCGCGCAAGGTCTTGCTCACCTTGAGTGCGACGTTGTGACCTAGAGAAATGCTGCTGGCGAGATACACCACGGCTTTCTCGGATTCGCCGATCTTCAACCGGATGATGTAGCCGGGAATGAATTCCGCGCCAGCCTTGGCCGGTGAAATGGCCACCGTAGCCGGGTCGGGCGACCGGGCATTCGGTGGCGGGCCGTCCCGTGCCTCACCGCCGGGTCTGGCGGCCGCGTGCGTGGGCGCCTCTTTCGACGCCACGCTTATGGCCGCAGTCCCCATCGCAAGCGGGCTATGTGCATCCGCATCCGTTTCGGGGACAGGCGATTCCGTCACGTGCGTGAGGGTCGCAAGCCTGCGCGCTACTCGCTTTTCGATGCGTCTGAGCGCAAGGCGTACCGATGTATTCAGGCGCTCGGGAGTGAGCAGGCGCTTCGGCAGGTAATCGACGGCGCCGAGTTGCAAAGCTCTGACTGCCGTCAACTCATTGCCGTCCTCCGCCAAGGCAATGACTGCTGGAAAGACGGGTCGCCCGCGCAGTTGGCGCAGAAGCTCCAGCCCGAGCGCCTGGGGATCTTCCGGGCTCGAGCCGAACGAAGCCGTGAGCAGCAACACGTCACAATCCCGGCCCGAGAGCGTCTGGCACCAGCGCTCGAATTCGTTGCGATCGAGCACGCTCACGCTGGAATCCGGACAGAACACTCCCAGGTGATGACTGAGCCACTCTCCATAACGGGCGTCGTTGTCGACGACCAGCAATCGAGGCGGCGTGGTTATGCGTTTAGCGGTCATGTTGGAGCGCGAAGCGTACGCGCAGGCGCGCGCGTTGATTGACTGATTGGCCATCGCGCATCACAGGGCGATAGTGCCACTTGTGGACGGCGTCAGTGGCCGCCTGTTCAAACAGGCCGACCGGCTCCGCCCCTGTCACGGCGATGTCGGTTACGGAGCCGTCGGTTCTGATTACGAACTGCACGTCGACCCAGCCGCTGATGGCTCGTTGCCGGGCGACGGACGGAAAATCAGGTGGCACGTAGTGCGTCAGCTCGAGCGAGCTTGCCGTCGCGAACTCAGTGGCGCGCTTCGTCGTGTCCTGCGCCGTTCTGATATCGCTGTTGACGGCATTGATGCTCGTCTGATCGGCGCCGGAGTCATGCGCTTCGGTGAGCCAACGTTGCGCACCCGCGTAGTCCTGGCGGCGCACGGCGTTCCTCGCCTCTTCGAGCGACCGCGCGGCGAATGCCTGACCGGCAAGCTCCGTGGAAGGGTGGGTCGGGTCGGCCTGCACGAGTTGCGTAAGATAGAATTTCGCGTTGTCGGAAGCGGGCTCCAGCAGCTTGCCCTGCGTAAGGCGCTGGTTGAAGAGCAGCGCCAGCCGCGCCAGTGCATCCGTCTTGGCGGCGGTCCGTACGCGCTGCTCTTCCCGTGTCAGCGCCGTAATGTCATCCCGGTCCGCGCCCGCATCGGCCGCAGCCTGAATCCAACGCTCGCCCTGGTCGGCATTGCCCGCTGCCAATGCCTTGCGGGCCTCCGTGGCCAGGCGGTCGAGAAACTGCCGCTGCGCCTGCCGCACTTCGCTGTCATTGGGTGCCAGCGCCCGGGCTGATTCAATGAAGAACCTGGCGTTGTCCTGCGTCGGCTCGAGCAACAGGCCGCGGCGCATGCGATCGTTGGCACGGCTGACGTAATCCCGCACCCGCTCGTCGGATTTCTTCTGCTCGAGCTCCTGCCGGGCTTCGGATACGAGGGTCGAGCGGTGGCCGTCCAGTGCCGCGCCATCGAGGACCGTGAGCGCCTGTTCGATGTTGCCGCTCGAGGCGGCCTGACGCGCCTGCGCCAGCACCGCGCGCTCCCGCTCCTTGCCTATCTGCGCCATCAGAAAGGCAACGCGCACGTGATCCGGCTTGATCTGCCGGGCCTGCTCCGTCAGCTTCCGGGCCTCGTCGAGATGTTCGGCGAGCAACTGCGCCTCGGCGCCCGACAGCAGCCGGTCGATGACCTTTTCCAGGCCATTGCCGCCGCGCGGGTCGTGCGCATCGCGCTGCATGGCCTGGCGGTACAGATCGGCCGCATTCTTTCCAGGGGGAGCGACGAGAGCGCCGCTCTCCAACGCCCGATCCGCGCTGTCCAGCAGACCTTCGAGGACGGCGTCGTGCGCGGCCGCCGGGACTGCCACTTCGGTGCTGCCGGTCGCCGGCGCCTGGACGGGTTGAGTCTCGGGTTTGCGCAGCAATAGCCACGAGCCGAGCAGAACGATTGCAGCGATGCCTGCGCCGCCCAACAGGAGCATGTTGCTCCCCAGTCCCAGCCGCTCCCCGCCGCGCGGCGTGTTGGCGAACACGGTGTCGCCCGCGTGAGCTTCGTCGTGCCGGCGCCAGGCGGCATCTACAAAGAGCTTCACCCGCTGCTCGGAGACCGGCTTGTGGAGGAAGCGATACACCGTGCCGTTCGTGATCTGCGTCGCGAGCGCGCTCTGATCGTCGACGCCACCGGCAACGATGAGCACCAGGTCGGGGAATTGCGCCTTCAGTCGCTCGGTCAGGCGTTCTATCGGGCTGGCGATGGCGCCGGCGTCGAGGATGGCGACCCCTGTATGTTCGGTCAGCAGGTGTGCGGCAAGGTCGGATTCGGCGCTCACCGTGAAGACATCGTGCCCGGAACCGATGACCTGCAGGGTATCGACCAGCGCGTCGTCCTGGGTCAACACGACAAGCCCCTCGCCCACCTGTACCGTTTGCTGCGGCGAGGCGCTCAAGGTCGCAATACCTTGAAAATGATGAAGTGGGGAGCTGCCGGCCATCTTAAATTCCCAAGCCCGCCCGCGGGGGCCACAGGGCCGCCCGGAAGTCGTCTCCCGACGATGCCGCAGGCATGGGACATTGTCGTCAGTGGCAGACTGATTCTGTGAAACTCGTCATCTTGTCGCCATTCCCTGCGGACGGTGCTGCGCGCAGCGTTGCGCATGGTGGCAATCAATAGAGTGAATCGCAACCTCGAGTTGGGCAGCTGGGCGCCGGACTCGATCTGTCATAACGAGTCAGGCGAAGGACGCATATGGTGCGCTGCGTGGGTCTGTCACACCGCTTGCGCGCGTGCGCGCAGGTAGCGGGTGTCAATGACCGGGGTCAGTCACGCGGTAACAAAAACCTCGCACCGTTATGGGACAACACCGCGCCGTCGGGTGTAATGCTCTCGACCCGCACGCCTTGAGGCAAAGAATCGCCTTCATGCAGCTTTTTCATGTTGATCATGACGAAACGGTCCTGAGCTCTGGCCGCAAACACGTGCAGATCGAGGCGCAGTTCCGGGATATGAGCGCCCTGGGCGAGCGCCGCGTCCTGATACAACGGTAAGCCGCTCTCCGTGCCGTGAGAGACGTGGTTGCCAAAGCCGGGAACAATCCCGGGCTCCGCCGCGGGTGCGTAGTCGTCGGGGTTCGCCCTGTCGGTCGTCAGATCGCCCTGCGCGGGAGGACTCGCGGCGTTGGGGTTGGCATTGGCAGCCTGCGGTGCTCCTGAGGCCTTTGCCGGAGTGTCCGCCGGGGCGGGTTGAGTGATGCCCGCGGTCTGGCCAACGGAGGTCGCCGGAGCGCTTCCGACAACCGGTACGGCGTTGCTGACCGGCCCCTGGGGTGCCGACTGTCCCTGCGCCGCACCTGAGGTCGCAGGTCTGGAACCGCCGGGCGGCGCGGTCGCCGTGACCCCCAAGTTCGATCCTGGCGCCACCGCTGGAGCCGCCGCTGCCTCGGCTGGAGAGGAAGGACGACGCAGCAGTACCCAAGCTACGATCACGAGATTCACGGCCAGGAGCACCGCGAGCGCCACCGCCCACAGCGGCAAGCCCGTCCTGGGAGGCGCGACCTTCACTTCGAAGAGCGCCGCGCCGTTCTGCCGCTGGCGGTCGGTTTCGGACTTTTTCAGTGCATCGAGAATGAACGACATCGGTCACCCGCCGTGAGTGTCGGCAACGTAGAGAAGGGGCGCATCGGGCCCGCTGACGGCGCTCGCGAGCGCGATCTGGGTCTGAACCCCTGCGATACCGTCCACCGTCAGCCGGTGTTGGCGCTGAAAGTCTCGAACGAGGTTCGTCAGCTCAGCGTCGAATACGTCGCTGACCGGCTCATCGCCGCGCTGGCCCTGGGCATGCTGCAGACTCTGCCGCAGCCAGCGTACGTCAGGACCGTGCATCCCCGGTAGCAGCGATTTCACCTGGCTGGTGCCAGGCCGCCACAGCATCACGAAGTCACCGAACCAGTAGTGCGCCAGCTCGCCTATGCCGATGTCGTGGCGCGTGCCGCCGAGATCGAGGCGCCCATGCTCGTCGTCGAGGCGCGTGAGCACGACCTGGTGCGAGCTGCCGCCCTCGTCATTGAGAAGCAGGATCGCCGGGCGATTGTAGAGCCGCAGTTGCGCAAACGAGCCCCGCTGCGTAAGGCAATCCAACCCCTGCTGCGAGGCCTGCGTGCACGGGTCGGTCCCGCCGGGGACGTACTTGATTCCCCACAATCCGAAGAGCTTGGTGAACGCACCGTCAGTATCCGTCTCACTCACGTGCTTGGTGAGGAGATCCGACAACGGTTGCACAGGTGTTGCAGATGTTTTGGCAGGGGGAGGCGTAGCCCCTGCCGATGTCGAAGTCCGTACAGCGGTGGACGTGGGGGTCAGCTCGCTGTCAGGGCCGCGCGTGCTGGGCGCCGTAGGGGAGTGTTGTGGCGTGGCCGCTAGAGCATCGTGGGACGTTGAGGTCCACGGTCGCAGATTCCACAATGCAACTGTCGCAAACGTCAGTACTACTGCCGTGCCCGCAATGGCGGCCCAAGGCAGCCAGTTCGGTGCGAAGCGCTTGCCAAACACCTCCGAAGCGGCATGGCGCACGAGCGTGCCTGTGACGCGATGTCTATCCATTGAGTACGAGCCCAACAAGGCACGGTCGCAGATGACGTTGATGACCCTGGGCACGCCGACCGACAGGCGGTATATCTCGCTGAGCGCAGGTCCGCTGAAAATGTCACTGGTCGCCCCCGCCACACGTAACCGGTGCCTGACATACGCGGCAGTTTCGTCACGTGACAACGGATGCAGGTGATAACGGCCGGTAATGCGTTGGGCGAGTTGGCGCAGCTCGTTGCGCCCCAGCAGTTCGCGCAGCTCGGGTTGGCCGATCAGGATGATCTGCAGCAGCTTCTGCGTGTTCGTTTCCAGGTTGGTGAGCAGCCGGACCTGCTCGAGCACCGACGGGGCGAGATTCTGCGCCTCGTCCACCACGAGCACGACACGTCGGCCGCCGGCATGGGCACGCAGCAGATAGTGGCTGAGGATGTCGACGAGATCCTTCAGACTCTCCATCGACGAGTCGGGCACGCCTATCCCGATCTCCTCGCAGATGGTCAACAGGAACTCGGGCGCTGTCATCCGTGGATTGAGGATGAGAGCGATCTCGGCGTTCTTCGGAGTCTGGGCAAGCAGCGAGCGCACGATCGTGGTCTTGCCCGTGCCCACCTCGCCGGTGAGCTGCACGAAGCCCCCCGCCTCGTTGATACCGTAGAGGAGGTGAGCCAGAGCTTCGGCGTGGCGCTCGCTCAAATAGAGATAGCGCGGATCCGGAGTGATCGCGAATGGCTTTTCGTTGAGCCCGAAGAACGAAAGATACATGGATCGATGCTACTTGAACGTGTTACCGCGCCGCAGGGCCCCGCTGCCGAAGCGCGCGCGGGCTTCATCCAGCGCCGCGTCGAGGCGCGTTGTGTGCGGTGGCGTGTCTTCGAAAAGGCCGAGTTGTGACGCCGGGCTCAGGTCAGTCAAGACCACCCCCAGGAGCCGAAGTTTCGCACCAGGATGCTCGGTGAGCCAGCGGCCCAGCAGTTCTCTGGCCACGCTGGCGATGGTACGCCCATCGTGTGTCGGCGGCGCGACCGCTCGCTGGCGTGTGAAAGTCACGAAGTCGCCGCGTCGGATCTTCACCCCGATGCAGCCGGCCATGAGCTGCTTGTGGCGCAAGCGCTCGCAGGCCAGCCCGGCGATCCGCGTCAGTTCCGCCTGTGCGACGCGGCTATCGCCGATGTCGCGCTCGAACGTATCCTCGGCGCTCAGGGATTTTTCTTCCCGATCGGGGACGACTGGCCGGTCGTCGAGGCCGGCTGCCCGCTCCCTCACGCGTTGAGTGTATCGTCCGAACAACGGTCGCAGCACCTGGTCAGGGGCGCTGCGCAGCTCGGCCAGAGTATGAATGCCGGCTGCCTCTACCCTGGCGCCGGTTTTACGGCCAAGGCCTGGCAGGCGACGCACGGACAGGGGGTCGAGCACCTCCCGAATCCGCTCTTCGGGGACGATGGTGAGCCCATCGGGCTTCGCCAGGTCGGAGGCGATTTTCGCGACCAGCTTATTGGTCGCCACCCCAACCGAAGCTGTAAGCCCGGTGAGCTCATGGATACGGCTCTTGATCCGGCGTGCAATGGTGACCGCATCCCCGAGGAGATCCCGGCTGGCGGTGACGTCCAGGAACGCCTCATCGAGGGACAGGCCCTGGACCAGGGGGGTGATCTCGTGGAACACGCTGAACACCTGTGCCGAGACGTCCTTGTAGCGCTGCATCCGGGGCCGAACGCAGGCCGCATGGGGACACAACCGTAACGCGGTACTCATCGGCATGGCCGAGTGCACTCCGTATTTGCGCACCTCATAGCTGGCGGCCGCGACTACGCCCCGGCCTTCCGTTCCGCCGACGATGAGCGGCTTACCAGCGAGCGACGGATCGTCGTGCTGCTCCACCGATGCGTAGAACGCATCCATGTCAACGTGTAGAACGGCGCGGAGCATTAAAAGGGCCCCTGAATTCGATCAGGAGACGCTACCACGGTGCGGTGCGTCGCGCGCCTGGCCCGCGATTGGGGATCGATCCTGAGCTAGTCAGGCGTCGTTGCCGCGCTCCGGCGCGCTTTCGCGTCGCTGAACGGACGGGGGTTCGCCTCTTGGCGAACCCCCGTGGGACGCGCGTAGCGAGTGGTTATTGCGTGACGGTGATGGTGATCTTCTTCGAGATCACGGGAGGGTTATGGGGAACGTGATTCTGATCGGCGAGCAGCAATTGCAGGGTGTGCTTACCCGGCGGCAGTGTCAGTGTCGTTTCGGTCTGGCCTTTGCCGAAGTGCACGACCTTGTCGGACGCCGGCAGCGGCTGGCTCATGTCCGCCGGCGCGTCGGTGTCGATCAGCAGATGGTGATGCCCCGTGTTTTCGAACTTAATGCCCGCCGGCGCGATGCCCATGCCGCGGAGGCCGAATCTCACTACGACCGGCCCGCTGACCTTCGCACCGTCTTTCGGGCTGATGATGTAGACCTCGGCGCCTGCCGGCGACGGCGTGCGCTCCTGGGCTCCCGCGACCGTAGCCGCGAGGACCAGTGCAGCGATTGCAAAGATACGCATGAGGACACTCTCCATACAATGAGTTGGGCGGCCAGCACGCGCCGCGGTGCGCAGCTTAGTCGGTTCGGACCGGCGCGAACAAATGTTCGGCTTTTGGCGACACTCCTGCTACTAGCACGCCATGGAGGTTCGTGGCAATTCAGGCGATGTGCACGCTCGGGCGCGCCGCGGGCTGCGGTACGGGCTCTGCCTGCGTGCCGAGCTCGTGCGGCGCGAAGTCGTCGACGTTGATGATGTCCATCACCTTGCGATCGTACTCGCGCAGAGTGGCCGCTTCCGTGTCGGAGATGATGCCCGCCGCCAACGCCTGTTGGATCTGGCTCGGGAAGTCGAGAGCCGCGATCCGACCGGTCTTGACTCCCTCCACCCGGATGCGCTTCTCGAGCGGCTCGACGTCTTGCGCCAGTAGCAGCGCCTCCTGCAGCAGGCCGAGGGGGTTCGTCGGCTCGAGAGTCCAGTAGATGTACTGACACAACCGCTCGCGCGCGTCGGTGGGACTCATCACGAGATCGGCCACTTTGCGGCCCAGCCGGTCACCTGGCGCGGAGTAGGCCCGGCCGCGAGGGAGAATCAACAGCATCATCGCGCCGGCCAGCAGCCGGTTCGGAAAATTGCGCAGGAAGCCGTACAGCTGCTCCTGCGCGTGATAGAGGAGATTGCGGCAGGCCCACTCGACGATGGGCAGGTCTTCCTCCTGGCGCCCCTGGTTCTCATGGTGTTTGAGCACCATCGACGCCAGATACATGCACGAGAGGACGTCCCCCAGCCGGGCCGAGAGATTTTCTTTCTTCTTGAGGTAGCCGCCGAGCGTGAGCATAGCGACGTCGACCGCGAACGCGAACGCGGCACTGAAACGGACGATGTGCTGGTAGTAGCGTCCGGTCGGACCTTGTACCGGCTTCTGCGTAAAACGCGCATGCGTGAGCGCCATGATGAGCGAGCGCACGGCGTTGGATATCGTAAACCCGATGTGGCCGAACAAGGCGTGATCGAAATCGTCGACGCCCTTCGTTCGGTCCGGATTGCGCGCGGCGGTCATCTCTCGCAGTACGAATGGATGGCAACGCACCGCGCCCTGGCCGAAGATGATCAGGCTGCGTGTGAGGAGGTTCGCGCCTTCGACCGTGATGGCGACGGGCACGGCTTCGTAGCTGCGCGCCAGATAGTTCTTTGGCCCGAGGCAGATACCCTTGCCGCCGTGCACGTCCATCGCGTCATTCGCGACCTGGCGGCCCATCTCGGTGACGTGATACTTGAGCATCGCCGACGGAACCGAAGGCTTTTCCCCCCCGTCGATGGCCCCCGCCGTCACCGATCTGGCGGCATCCATGGTGTATGTGAGCCCGACCATGCGGGCGATCACGGCCTCGACGCCTTCAAATTTCCCTACCGGAGTGTTGAACTGGCGCCGGATGCGGGCGTAGGCACCCGTGGCCCAAGTGCCGGCCTTCGCACCTCCCGTGGCGTTGGAAGGCAGCGATATGCAGCGGCCGACGGACAGCTGCTCAACCAACATGCGCCAGCCGGAACCGGCCATTTTCGTCCCGCCGATGATGGCATCGAGCGGCACGAACACGTCCTTTCCCTGCACCGGCCCGTTCTGGAACGGCACGTTGATGGGGAAGTGACGGCGTCCGATGGTCACTCCCGGGGTGTTGCGGGGAATCAGCGCGCAGGTGATGCCGATGTCCGCCTTGTCGCCCAACAGCTTGTCCGGGTCGAACATCCGGAAGGCGAGCCCGATGACCGTCGCGATCGGAGCAAGGGTGATGTAGCGCTTCGAGAAGTTGAGCCTGAGGCCGATGACTTCGCGGCCCAGCCAGGTCCCGCGACAGACGATTCCCGTGTCGGGAATGGAGGCCGCGTCGGAGCCCGCACGCGGGCCGGTCAACGCGAAGCACGGGACTTCCTCGCCGCGGGCGAGCCGTGGCAGATAGTAGTTCTTCTGCTCTTCGGTGCCGTAATGGTTCAGCAGCTCGGCCGGGCCGAGTGAGTTGGGTACCGCGACCGTCGAGGAGGCGGTCGCGCTGCGGCTCGCGATTTTCGCGAGAACGCAGGAGTGCGCGTACGCGGAGAATTCGAGGCCTCCGTACCGCTTCGGGATGATCATCGCGAAGAAGCCCTGCGACTTGAGGAAATCCCACACCTGCGGCGGAAGGTCGCCGCGCTCGTGAGTGATGTTCCAGTCGTCGAGCATGCGACACAACTCTTCGCACGGGCCGTCGACGAACGCCTGCTCCTCGGGGGATAGTTGCGGTGGTTTGGCGGAGAGGAGTTTCGACCACTTCGGTGCGCCGGTGAACAACTCGCCGTCCCACCACACGGTGCCGGCCTCCAGCGCTTCGCGCTCGGTCTGTGACATCGACGGCAGGAGTTTCAGGTACGCCTTCATGAACGGGCGCGTGATGAGGGCTTTACGTAGCGGGCGTACATTGAGCAACCAGAAGGACGCCAGCAACACCCACAGAAAGCCCTTCCAGACGCCCGCGGGCGCGCTCTGGGCGCCCAACACGGTGTAGGCGACCAGAAGTACGGTGAAAGTCGCCGTAAAGGCGAGCAGCGAGAGTCGTTTGTAGGCGAGGAACAGCACCGCCGCGATGAACAGCAGCGTGATGACGCCGCCAATCTGCGTGACGGCGTAGGCCGCGGCGGCGATGAGAACGAGACTGATGATCGCGCCGAGCATGTGTTCTCCTGTTGCGCAGGCGTGCGCCCGCTCACGTCGATCCAGGGCGTCCCTCGCAGGACGCCCGTGCGACGCATGCGTCGCACCCTTTAGGTTGGGCGCCCCCAGCCGGGGGGCGCCCGTTCAACACCTACCTTACCCGAGCAACGGCTTCACTCCGTCGCGCTCTTCGCGCAACTCGGTGTCCGTCGCGTCCATGCGCTTGCGGCTGAACTCGTCGACGGACAGGCCCTGCACGATCTGGTATTCGCCGTCCTTGATCGTGACGGGGTACGAGTAGATCACGCCTTCCTTGATTCCATAGCTGCCGTCCGACGGGACGGCCATGCTGATCCAATCGCCGGCGGCAGTGCCGTGCACCCAGGTGTGAACGTGGTCGATCGCGGCGGAGGCGGCCGAAGCGGCCGACGATGCCCCGCGCGCCTTGATGATGGCCGCACCACGCTGCTGCACGACTGGAATGAACGTCTCTTCGATCCATTGCTGATCGACCAGCGACTTTGCCGGCTTGCCATCGACGAGCGCGTGGCTGATATCCGGGTATTGGGTCGCGGAATGATTTCCCCAGATGGTCATGCGGCGGATCGCCGTGGTGTGCGCTCCCGTTTTGTCGGCAAGCTGCGAGAGTGCGCGGTTGTGATCCAGCCGTGTCATCGCGGTGAAGTTGCGCGGATTAAGGTCTTTCGCGTTCGCTCGCGCGATGAGTGAATTCGTGTTCGCCGGATTACCGACGACGAGCACTTTCACCTGGCGATGGGCGACTTCGTTGAGGGCCTTGCCCTGCGCGGAGAAGATCTGTGCGTTGGCGAGCAACAGATCCTTACGCTCCATGCCGGGCCCACGGGGACGGGCGCCGACGAGGAGGGCAACGTTGCAATCGCGAAACGCGACCTTGGCGTCGTCGGTGGCGACGACTTTGTGCAGCGTCGGGAAGGCGCAGTCATTGAGCTCCATCACGACGCCCTGCAGGGCCTGCAGAGCGGGGGTGATTTCCAGCAGATGCAGATTGACCGGCTGGTCTGGACCCAGCATCTGACCGGAGGCGACACGGAAGGCGAGGGCATAGCCGATCTGGCCGGCGGCGCCGGTGATTGCGACGTTCAAGGCGGGCTTCATGGCGTGCATTTCTTTCGGGGAAAAAGGGTTGGGAATTCTATCGGCTATTTCGTCGGGCCGTCAGCCGCAGGTGGCTGCGCCGGCGGCTCGTAGTCGGGATAGGCGTCACGGAAGCGCCTGAATTCCTGTTCCGCCTCGGTGGTCTTGCCTGCGGCGCGCAACTTTTCGATTCGCTTGAACCAGCTCCCAGCATCAGGCAGAGGCGGCGGCGAAGGGGCGGGCACGTGCTGATTGGTGCTATCGGCAGCCGCGGTCGACTGCGTCTCCGAGGGTATGGCCTGCCTCTGCGCCGCGGGCTCCTGCGGCTCTGCGACCGGCGGCGGGGTCTCGGCGCTAATCGCGGAATTGGCGCTCGGGCCGGGTGGAGGCCGGTTAAAAGTATCGGCAATGGCAGTCGACTGGGTCTGCACGGGCATATCGGCGGCTGGCGCCGCTTCGTCGATTTGGCGCGGCGCCCTGGCTCGCTCAGAGCGTGCGGCGTTGTCCCTGCCCTTTTCGGGGACCAACGAGCCCGGCACGCCGGTTGCCCGTTTTGCGGCTGACGATTGCATCGGAGCGATAGCTCTCCCCGGCGCCTGTGGCATCGGTGCCGCAAGTACCGACGGTGGGTTCGGTGTGATGTCCGTCATCAACACGGGCTGCTCCCGACGCTTGACCGAATGCGCCCCCAGGTTGAGCAGGATGGTGAACGAGATGACGATGGTCGCGGCGAGCCCCACCGGCAACGCCCACTTTGGTGCCCGAAAGATGCGCACGGGTGACGGGCCCTGGATGGCCTGGCGTGCCTCGGTAATGATGAGGCGATCGAGCTCCTGCGGCGGCTCGAGGCGCTCCAACGCGGACAGACGCTGATGGATGGGGTGGCGCCGCGTTAGGTACGCCTCGAACTCGTCCTCGTGTTCTGGGCCGGTCACAAGCCGTGCTCCCCGATCGCGCTGCTAGCCACGACCGCGTGCTCGGTGGCGGTGCCAATTGCAGAGGCGGCTCTCTGCTGCTCGGATGCAGAGCTTTGCTCAGACGCAGCGCTCATAGCATGACGCAGTTTCATCACGGCATAGCGCAGCCGACTCTTCGCCGTCTCTGCTCCTACCGCGGTGATGGTTGCTATCTCCTCGAGCGTGAGACCGGACTCCTCGTACAACAGGAAAACATCACGCTGTTCAGCGGGTAGCTCTCCGAGCGCGGCTTTATAGCGCGCGATGGTCTGCGCCTGCTCCGCGCGTGTATCCGGTCTGTCGTCTTCAGGCGCGTGCAGGGAGCCTTGCCAGTCTTCCTGCGCGTCGCCGCTGATCTCGGCGCGAACCGTCGCGCGCCGGCAATAGTCGATGAAGCAGTTGTGCGCGATACGATACAAAAACGTCTGGAATTTCGCGCGCGCCTCATAGCGCTCGCGGCTGGCGATCACCTTGCTCCACACCTCCTGGAATAGATCGTTCGCGGATTCCGGGTTGCGCGTGTGACGCGCGAGATAGCGGTAAAGGCCACCGCGGTGGCGCTGGTAAAGCGTTTCAAAGGCACGCAAGTCGCCGCGCGCATAACGCAGCATCAGCTCGCCGTCGTCCTCGGCAACCATCGACTTAGACTGTACGCGCACTGCCTGCGCGCTGCATCTCCCCACCCCGCCCATGCTGTTCCCTGCTGCCTTCGCCGCCTCGCGCCGCGCCCTTGCCGATGCTTGCAGCCACGGCGGTCCTGGAGCCCGGGCTCGCCGATGCTCGCACTCTCCGCCGCCCCGCCCCCGTGCCGCGCTTGCACCCCTCGTCTGCCCCGGCGTGGGTCGGTGTCAAACCCCTCCGTCCCTCCCAGCATCTGAGGCTGGTGAGGTGGTCGGCCCCCCGAACGCCTGCTTCCGGGCTCCCGGTCCCCGCCAGCGCTGGGCGCCCCTGAATTATTTTTAGTGAGCTGGCTTGACACTCATCTAGTGTTGTAGTTATATATAACACTATGACGAGGGCGAACTGCATGGTGCAGGGAGCCGCACTGAAGGAGATGCGACATGAACACGATACTGAACAATGGCTTGAAGGCCCTGGCCTGCGGCACGGCTGCGCTGGCGATCACGGTGATGATGAGCGCGACGTTCGTGCAGTCCACGGCGGTGGTGCACAACGGCGCGTTGACCGGCACCCCGGCCCGGCTTGCAAAGCTCTCGGTCCAGCCCGGCCACACCTGGTTCGGCCAGCCTCAGCCGGCTGTTTTGGTAGATTAGTCCGCTAATCTTCCGCCACAGAGCCGCATCGACGAAATGGATCCGCAGTGGGACGACAGCCTGCCAATTTACCGGCAACTGCGGGATCGGGTCGTCGCGATGATCCTGGAAGGGGTGCTCAAGGAAGGCGACCCGCTGCCCTCGGTCCGCAACGTGGCGGCGGAATTCAGGCTGAACCCGTTGACCGTCCTGAAGGGTTACCAGCAGCTCGTTGACGAGCAGCTCGTGGAGAAGCGGCGGGGATTGGGGATGTTCGTCAGCGCCGGCGCGAGCAAGGCCCTGATGAAGGACGAGCGGCAGCGTTTCCTCGAGGAAGAGTGGCCGAAGGTGTACGCGACCATCCAGCGCCTGGGGCTGTCTCCCTCGGACCTGCTGCGAAACGGTGCGGCCGCCCCTACGGCACCCTATCCTTCGACACCGGGGCCTTCGACGCCAGGGCAGAAAGACGATGACGCAAGTAATTGAAGCGCGCGGCCTGAAGAAGTCGTACCGCTCGACCCATGCGCTGGAAGACGTGAGCTTCACCGTGGAGCCGGGCCGCATCGTCGGCCTCATCGGGCCGAACGGCGCCGGCAAGACGACGGTCCTCAAGGCCATCCTCGGCCTGACGCGCTTCGAAGGCGAGCTGCGGGTGTTCGGGCTGGACCCGCGGTCGCAACGCGATGACCTGATGCACGACGTGTGTTTCATTGCCGACGTGGCGGTGCTGCCCAGGTGGCTGCGGGTGAGTCAGGCGCTCGATTTCGTCGCCGGTGTGCATCCGCGCTTCGATCGCTCGCGCGCGGAGGACTTTCTGCGCAAGACTGACATCCGCATGAAGAGCCGTGTCCGTGAGCTCTCGAAGGGCATGGTCACCCAGTTGCACCTGGCGCTGATCCTGGCCATCGATGCGCGACTGCTGGTGCTGGATGAGCCCACGCTCGGCCTCGATCTGCTGTATCGGCGGCAGTTCTACGACACCCTGCTCAACGACTACTTCGACAAGCAGCGCACGATTCTCGTAACGACGCACCAGGTCGAAGAGATCGAGAATCTGTTCACCGATGTCTTGTTCATCAACCGCGGGCGGGTAGTGCTGGAAAGCACCGTAGAAGGGCTCGCCGGACGCTTCGTGCAGCTGATCGTAAAGCCGGAGCAGGCCGCACGCGCTCGCGAACTGCGGCCGTTCCACGAGCGCGAAGTCTTCGGGCGTGTTGCGATGATTTTCGAGGGACGCGCCGCGAGCGAGCTCGCCTCCCTGGGCGAGATTCGCACCCCCTCCATCGCGGACCTGTTCGTCGCGAAGATGCAGGGAGCCCCAGCATGAGCACTCCAACAGCAGTTTCTCCCGACGAAGGCGTGTCGGTCCCGCGCGCAGGCAGCGTGAGCCGCCTGCGCCTCAGCATGTTCATGACCCTCGTGCGGCGCGAGTTCTGGGAGCATCGCTCGTTGTGGATGACTCCTCTGGCGGTCGCCGGCCTCCTGCTCATCTGCGCTCTGCCCACCCATGGGGCGTTTCAGATCAACGTCGACGACGGCGTGCAGTTGCTCGATCCGCAGCACAAGGCGATCCTGTTCGCGCTGGCGCAGTGGGGACTCTCCGTCCCGCACTACCTGGTGATGATCATCGTGCTCAACTTCTACTTGCTCGATTGCCTGTACGCCGAGCGCAAGGACCGCAGCATCCTGTTCTGGAAGTCGCTACCGGTCTCCGATGGCGCCACTGTCGCCTCCAAGCTCTTCGTGGGCCTCATCGTCGTCCCGGTGGGCACATTCGCCATCGCCCTCATCACGAACCTGCTGTTCACCGCCATCTGGAACCTGCGCGCCATCTTCGGACACTCCCCGGACCTGGTTCTCTGGGACACGGTGGCCTTGCTGAAGGTCGAGACCCTGATGTTGCTCGGGCTCATCGTGTCGATCCTGTGGTACGCACCGCTGGTCGCCTCTCTCCTGCTCGCGTCCGCTTGGGCGCGGCGTAACGTACTGCTGTGGGTCACGTTGGTGCCGTTGGTCGCGGTCATCGTCGAAAAGATCGCCTTCGGCACCCGTTACGTCAGCGGACTCATCGCATACCGGACGTTCGGTATCTGGGAAAGCCTGCATGTGGAGGCCGCCGTGCTGGGCTCGATGACGCGAGTGGGACAGAGCGAGATAGTGTCGTTGCCGCGTCTTTTGGAGCACATCAACATCGGTCCGGCGTTCACCAACATCGACCTCTGGCTCGGCCTCATCGTGACGGGCCTCTTCGCATTCGCCGCCGCGCGTCTGCGCCGCTACCGCGACGATAGTTGAGAATTCCCGCGCCCCTCGCGTTAGTTCGCGTTTATCATCCCGCGGGTGCCCATCTCATCCTCCAAGCACTGAAATGGTGCGCGCCCAGCGGCAGGCGGCCGGCAACGGCCTGCTCGAGGCCCGGCGCACCGATCAGGGCCTCGAACTCGATCTGACTGGACAATGGCGCACCCTGGCGTTCACGCAGATCGATGCGGCACTCGCGGGGCTCGATCTCAAAGGCGCGCGCCGCGTCGAGATCTCCACGGAGCGCCTGGAAGCGCTTGACCTGTCTGGCGCCTGGCGCCTGCGGGAGTTCATCAAGCGCACGCGGGCCGCCGGCGCGGAGGTCTCCTTTCGTGGCACACCGCCGGATCAGCTGCGGCTCGTCGACGAGACCCTGAAGAGGGAATGCAGCCCCTCCGTCGTCGCAAGCCAGGCGGCTTGGGAGGAAGAGGCGGCCATCCGTTCACTGGAATTTGTGGGACGTCATGCCGTGGTGTACGGCAGGGACGTGGCCCGCGACCTCTCTTTCCTCGGCCGTGTGAGTGTCACCGCCTTAAGTGCGCTCACGAGCCTCAAGCGCCTGCGGCCGATCTCGATTGCCCGACATGTGTATGACACGGGCGTCACGGCGATTCCGATCGTGGCGCTGATCGCATTCCTGATCAGCGTCATTGTTGCCTACATGAGTGCGCAGCAACTGCGCAGCTTCGGGGCGGAGATCTTTGTCGTCGACCTCGTGACCATCGGGGTACTGCGCGAGTTGGCGGTGCTGCTGACGTCCATCATCGTCGCGGGGCGCTCGGGAAGCGCATTCGCTGCGGAACTCGGCTCCATGAAGCTGAATGAGGAAGTCGACGCGCTGTACGCGACCGGCGTGAATCCATTTGAAGCGCTGGTGCTGCCGCGCGTGCTCGGCCTCGTGATCGCACTTCCGCTACTGACGATCATTGCCGACCTCGTCGGTCTCACGGGCGGCGCCCTGTTGTGCCGCTACCTCCTGGATATGCCGCTGACGCAGTACGTGAACCGGGTCAACGAGGCGATTTCGCCCACCACGTTCTGGGTGGGACTGATGAAGGCTCCGGTGTTCGCTATTCTCATCGCCATGGCCGGCTGCTATCGCGGTATGCAGGTGCGGGACTCCTCACGCGAGCTGGGCCGCCTGACGACGGTTGCGGTAGTGCAGGCGATCTTTCTCGTGATCTTCGCCGACGCGCTGTTCGCGGTCCTGTTCATGGAGTTGGACGTTTGATTTACCCGGTCGTCGAGGTGATCGGGCTCGTGAACCGGTTCGGCACCCAGCTCGTCCACGACGGCCTCAACATGGACGTGCGCGAGGACGAGGTATTCGGGATCGTAGGCGGCTCGGGCACGGGAAAGTCCGTGCTGTTGCGGAGCATTCTCGGGCTTCAGCGCGCCCAGGCGGGTGTCATCCGCATCGCAGGCCGCGAGATCACCCAGATGACGGTGGACCAGCTGCACTCCGTCAAAGCCCACTACGGTGTTACGTTCCAGCAGGGTGCGCTGTACTCCTCGCTCACGGTCCTGCAGAACGTGCAGCTCCCGATGATCGAGCACGTGGACATGCCGCCCGCCGCCCGCGACGAGCTCGCAATGCTCAAGATCCGGCTCGCGGGCCTCCCCGCGGATGCCGCGCAAAAATACCCTTCGCAGCTGTCGGGCGGCATGATCAAGCGCGCCGCCCTGGCCCGGGCGCTGGCGCTCGATCCGAAACTACTGTTTCTTGACGAACCCACGTCGGGGCTCGACCCGATCAGCGCCGCGGAGTTCGATGAGTTGATACTCTATCTACAGAAACAACTGCGGCTGACCATAGTCATGATCACCCACGATCTGGACACGATCTTCCGTACCTGCAATCGTGTCGGGGTGATCGTAGACCGCCATATGGAAGTCGATACGCTCGAACGCATCGTCGACCACCCGAACCCGTGGATACAAGCCTATTTCCACGGCGAGCGCGCGCGGGCGCGAGCGGAGCGGCATGGAGCGTAACGCGAACTATGCGGCCGTCGGCGCGTTCGTGCTGCTCATCGCGCTGGTCGGGGCACTCTTTATCTATTGGTACTCCGATGCCCGCGAGCGTCGCAACTACGACCGCTATGAAGTCTATTTCGAGGGCACCGTGAGTGGTCTGGAGCGCGGCGCCGCCGTCCGCTACCTCGGAGTGCGTGTCGGGCGCGTCGTGGACATGAACATTGATCCGCGCGACGCCAGCCGCGTGCAGGTCATCGTGGACATCGACTCCACCACCCCCATTTCCGACAAGACCGTCGCTGAGCTGTCGCTGCAAGGGGTGACGGGGCTTCTGTATATCGATCTGCTGCAGTCCCGTAACAATCGGCCGGCATTGCCGCTAGTGCCCAGTCTCAAGTATCCCGTCATCCGCTCCACCCCGTCGCGTTTCGACGCTTTCCTGACGAGCCTCCCCGACTTCGTTGCGGCCGCGGGCGATGTTGTGCAGCGCGCCGACCGCCTGCTGAGCGATGGTAATCTCGTGGCGTTCTCCAAGGCTCTGGGAAACTTGAGCACGGCAAGCGTCGGTCTGCCACAGACCCTGCGCGATCTCAACGCCTTGGTCGTCGACTTGCGCGGCGCCACCGCCGAGGTCGCGGCGTCCGCGCGGAGCACTCGGTCTGTCATCGACTCCGCCGGGCCGGAAGTGACGGCTACCGTGCAACGTCTGCGCGTCGTGGCCGACAACCTCGCGAACGCGACAGACTTGCTCGACAAAATCATCGACGACAACCGCCAGGACGTGCGTTCCTTCACGAGGGACGGGCTGCCTGAGATAGAACGCTTCGTCAACGAGGGCAGGGCAGCGGCTCAGGACATTCGTGCGCTCATGAACAGTCTGCGCGAAAACCCGTCGCAGCTTCTGTATCAACCGCCGCAGAAAGGCGTGGAGATCCCGCGGTGATATTTTCGGTCTTCCGCGATACCGGTCGGCGCCGCGCGCGATGCGTGAAGGCTTTCCTGCCGCTCCTGGTGCTCACCTCCCTGGCCGGATGCAATGGCCTTTTCCATAGCGATGCACGGCCGGAGCAGGTCTATTACCTTCGCGCGGAGGCCGCTCCCGTGAGCGAAGCGGGGCGGGTTGTCGTCGGCGCGTCGGTAAGGGTTGGCCGTCCCGTGGCCACTTCCGGCCTGGACTCACCGCAGATCGTGTTGGTGCAGGCGGGCCACCGCATGAGCTTTTTCTCCGCGAGCCGCTGGCCCACCGCCGTGCCGGACATGGTCGAAACGCTTGCGATCGAGACGTTACGGGCATCGGGATCGTGGACCTCGGTGGAGAATTCGGCGAGCCCGTTTCCGTCCGACTACCTGTTGCAGATTAGCGTGCGCCGCTTCGAGGCCGAGTACAATGACGGGGGCGGTGCACCTGAGGTTCATGTGGTACTCGACTGTCTCATCGGCAGACGCGAGGGCCGTGATGTCGTGGCGAGCTTCGTGGCAGAGGGCTCTTCAGTGGCTGCCGGCAACAAGCTCAGCGCTGTCACCGCGGCGTTCGAGACGGCGGCGAACAGTGCTCTCGGCTCGTTGTCGGAACAGGCTCGCGGCGCCGTGCGTGTCGCTTTGGAGCGCACGAGCGAGAGGCACTGACGACCGTAGGCAGTGTCTGGGCAGCAATTCCCGAACGCTAGAAGTCAGACATGCCGGTGCCTTCCATGAAGCGATACAGCCAGTAATGCGACTGCGCGGGGTCCGCGTAGGCCGCGAAGTCCGCCGTGTATTCGATCCCGAGCGAGGCGCGGTTGCTCCAGAGCGTTTCGAAGTATTCGAGCGTTTGCAAGGCCAACGGCGCCGCGCGCGCGACTTCAATAGCGAGGTTCGCCTCGAGGTTGTAGTCCCCGACACTGCGCCGTGTGAGATTCGCGGAGCCCAGCGTGAGCCAGAGTCGTTCGGGTCCGTAGATCATTACGAGCTTCGTGTGGAACCGCTCTCCGTGCGTGCGATACCACCGCACGTGAATCGCGCCTTTGCTCTCGGAGACGAGCTCACTGGCGGCCGGCTGGTTCGGGAGGCCCGATGTAGCGCGGCCGAAAGCATCCTTGTTGGGATCGAGAATCAGCCGCACGCTGACGCCGCGCCGGCTCGCGGCGAGCAGCGATTCGACGATACCTCGATCCGCCACATAGAACATGGCGATGTCGACGGACTCGCCTTTGACGGCCGTATTCACGCGCTCGAGCAGAGCTTCGTGGATCGCACCCTCCGTCAACACGCCGACTCTTGCCGACTTTCCTGCAGCGAAGTCGTCGTCCGTGTTGGCTTCGGATAGGGACTGCGCCACCGGGGCCGGCTTTGGCGGTGGCTCGATACCGCCCTGCCACCCCGAGAAGCGGGCCACGGCAAGCTCGCTCTCGAGCAACGGCCCCAGCACGGGACCCGTGACCCGGGCTGCGACGTTCGAATCGGCGCCGCCGGCGTCGTGCGGATTGGCGGATCCCACGATACCGACCAGGCCACCCCGGCCGTCGTCCCCGATCACCACTTTGCGCTGGTTTGCCTTGAAGTTGGCGAGCTGCGCCCAGGCGCCGAGCGTCAGAGGATCGGTCGTATCATCGAGGGGGCTGGGCAGCCATCCCTCGCCACGCGGGTTTGGACTCCACCATCCGATCGCAAGCCGCCAGGCGCTCGAGTAGAGCGGGTTGGAATCGCGCAGCCGGTCGAGATCCGTCGTGACGACATCCACCCCCGCCGCCCGTAACAGGCGCAGGTCGGCCGAAGGGGCGGCGCCGTAGAGCTCATTGACGGGATCGGTGATGAACAGCACCTTCAGGCCGGGTAGCGCGCGCCGGCGCTCGATCAGCGCGTCGCGCAGTTCGGCGGACAGCGGCCTCAGGAGCGCTGAAGTGGCGTCGAGCTCGCCTCGCCGGCTGTTAAACATATAGTAGTCGAGTACCAGGAACTCATGGGCCGAGCGCACTACTTTCAGTACCTCGTCGAAAATGGCCTGGCTCGAAACCGCCCGCCCGTAGGCGTCGGCGGAGGTGATGTCGGCGATGAAGCTCAGGTCCTTCGCGGCCACGGAGTGCCAGGCAGAGGTGGTGTGCACGCCGGGTGGCAGCGGCTTATTCGCTTCCCAGCACGCAGTGGCGAGCCAGATCCCCACGATTCCCAGGAAGATCGCCCGCCGAATGCGAGGTCGCCGCGTGGAATGCGCGGTCGACATCCTCGAGCTGAACGGCATGCCGGGGATTCTAGCTGTTTCAGGCTCCTTTATGCCGAACGCTGTTCCAGTTCCGACATCACTTCGAGCCAGCGTTCCTCCAGAGTCTCTATCTCCCGCACCAGCTCCGCGTGCCGCAGCGTCAGGCGTTTGCCTTCGGCGGGAGGTTTTGTCGTATACGTCGCCGGGTCCGCCAGCTCCTCCTCGAGCCGCTGGCGTTCCCCGGTCAGCTTTTCAAGCTGCCCCTCGATCCGGCGTTGCTCGTTCCGCAGGGGTGTCAGCCGGTTGCGCGCTTCGGCGTCGAGTCGCCGCTGCTCCTGCCGGGAAGCGACCGCGGCGGCGGAATCCGGCGCGGCCCGCGCCTTGCCGCTCTTCCCGAGCCACGCGGCGTAGTCGTCGAGATCACCGTCGAAGGGCGCCACCGCCCCGTTGGCAACCAACAGGAAGCTGTCGCAGGCGCTGCGCAGGAGGGTGCGATCGTGCGAAACCACTACGACAGCGCCCGCAAACTCCTGCAGAGCCAGCAGCAGTACGTGGCGCATCTCGAGATCGAGATGATTGGTCGGCTCATCGAGCAGCAGCAGGTTGGGTTTGCGGGCGACGAGGATGGCCAGCGCCAGCCGCGCCCGCTCGCCCCCGGAAAACTGCCCGGTCGGCTCGAAGACCCGCTCGCCGCGGAATCCGAAGCGGCCGAGGTGATCGCGCCGTTGCTGCTCCGTCCACAGTGTCACATCGGAGCCGCCGCGCCTTACGAGCTCGCCGAGGGCCGTACCGCTCGCATCGAGGTGTTCGAGCTCGATCTGAGCGAAGAATCCGGTCACAACGTCGGGCGCTGTATCGAGAGTTCCGGCGAGCGCGGCAAGCTGCCCGGCCAGCACGCGCATCAGCGTGGATTTGCCCGCGCCATTGCGTCCGAGAATGCCGATCCGGTCGCCCGGGTTGACGGATAAGGATACATTCTCGATGACGCGGCGCGTGCCGTAGCCCGCGGCCAGGTGCTCGAGAGTCAGCAGCGGCCGTGGCAGCTTGGCCGGCGTTGCAAACTCCCACTCGAAGCCCGACTCGGGCTGCACGGCGGAGATTTCCCCGAGACGCGCCAGAGCCTTGATGCGGCTCTGGACCTGGCGGGCCTTGCTCGCCTGGGCGCGGAAACGCACGATGAAGCTCTCGACACGCGCCGTCTCGCGCTGCTGGCGGGCGATGAGCGCCCTGGTGCGCTCACCTTCCGCCGCATGTTGTATTTCGAACGAGCTGTACGTACCCGCGTAAGCGCTCAGGCGGCCGCCTTCGATGAGCAGGATGCGGCCGACCACTCCGTCGAGAAACTCACGGTCATGAGAGACGAGCAGCAACGTGCCAGGATAGCCTCGCAGCCACTGTTCGAGCCAGAGCACGGCGTCCAGATCGAGGTGGTTGGTCGGCTCATCGAGGAGCAGCACGTCCGAGCGGCGCATGAGCGCGCGGGCGAGGTTTGCGCGCATCTTCAGGCCGCCCGAGAACTGTCGCACCGGGCGCTCGATCTCCTCGGGCGCGAACCCTAAGCCCGCCGCGAGCTCCGCGGCCCGACTCCTCGCGGCATAACCCGCCAGGCGCTCGTATTCGGCGTGCAGGGCGCCGATGCGGGTACCGTCCGCGCCGTGCTCCGCCTGCGCCAGCTGGGCCTCCACGGCGCGCAATTCCAGGTCGCCGTCCAGAATGTATTGCACCAGCGGTGCGTCGGACTCCGGCAACTCCTGCGCGACGGCCGCCAGCGCGAGATTCGGCGGCGCCGAGTATTCTCCGGCGTCGGGAACCAACTCCCCACGAATCAACGCCAGCAGGGTGGATTTGCCGCTGCCGTTGCGCCCGACGATGCCGACCTTCTCCCCGCGGAAAATTCCGACACTGGCTGCATCGATGAGGACTTGTGGACCGCGGCGGAGGCGGACGTTCGACAGTGTGAGCATGTGGGAGCAAGTATGCCCGGATAGCGCCGCGAGGGTCCAAGTGCAAGGTACGCGGGCGGTACGTCTCGAGTCCGGTTGCGGACCTGGCCGTCGAAGTTGGATTACGCCGAGCGACTCGCGGAGTCGTCGGCGTGCTGCAGCAGGTGTCCGAATGGTGCGGTTCCGGCTGCCTGCCGCGTCAGAAGGGCGAGCAGGTCCACCGCGGCGCAGGGTTCGCCGAACAGCTTGCCCTGAGCAAAATGGCACGAGTTCCTGCGCAGGAAGTCGAGCTGGCGGAGCGACTCGACGCCCTCCGCGATCACTTCCATGCCGAGGCTACGGCCCATCTCGATGATCGTTTTCACGATCGTCGCGTCCCCGGCGTCTTCGCTCACATCGCGCACGAACGACTGGTCGATCTTGAGGGTGCCGATGGGAAACTGCTGCAGGGCCGAGAGCGACGAGTAGCCGGTGCCGAAGTCGTCTATCGAGAGGTGCAGGCCCATCGCATACAGCTCGTCCAGCAGGCGCACCGTGCGCTTGGCGTCGGCCATCAGCGTGGTTTCCGTGATCTCGAGCTCGAACGCCGTCGGCGAGACGCCATGGCGGCGGAAGACCGAACGGCAGCGCAGGATGAAGCTCGCCTGGCGCAGTTGCTTGAGCGACAGATTCAGCGAGACGCGGCCCGGATCGCCGCCCTCGCTCTGCATGTGGCGGTAGTCCATGCAGACACGATTCAACACCCACTCGCCGATCTCGAGGATGAGGTTGGTTTCCTCCGCGAGCGGAATGAACTGCGAGGGCGGGATGTCGCCGTGCCCCGGCAGCCGCCAGCGCAACAGAGCTTCGGCGCCGATGATGCGCCCCGTGCGCAGGTCGACCTTCGGCTGGTACTTGATGACCAGCTCGTCGCGCTCCAGTGCGCGGCGTAGCTTGCTCTTCAACATGAGCCGTTCGACGGCGGCGGCATTCATCTCGGGCGAGTAGAACGCGAAGGTGTTGCCCCCGTTCTGCTTCGAGTAGTACATCGCCGCATCCGCGTTACGAATGAGGTCAATGACGTTCTCCGCGTCTCGCGGGCACAACGCTACGCCGATGCTGGCGGTCAAAAAGACTTCGTGTTGGTTCAACTGGAAGGCGCGACTCACCTCCGTGAGAATGGAGCGCGCCAGGTGAGCTATCGGTCCTCGATTGTCCGAATCGGCGGGAAGTCCGTCGACGAACAGCGCGAATTCGTCCCCGGCGAGACGCCCGACGACGGTGTCCTTCGGCAGAGAGCGGGTGAGACGTTCCGCGAGCACTTCGAGAACGCGATCGCCGGAACCGTGCCCGAACGTGTCGTTGACCTCTTTGAATCGATCCATATCGAGGTACAGCAGCGCCACGACCTGGCCGCTACGCAGCCCGCGTGCGATCGTCTGCTGCAGCAGGTGGTGAAACTGCATCCGGTTTGGGATCTTGGTGAGCGCGTCGTACCGGGCGAGGTAACGGATGCGGCGCTCGGCGCGCTTTCGGTCCGTGATGTTGCGCGCGACGAAGATGTTGCCCTGGAACTGTGGGTCGTCGCTCTCGATGCGCGATCCGGTGAGTGAGACAGGGATCGTCTGGCCGCTGCGCGTGCGGACGACGGTCTCGCGGGTTTCCTGCGCGGCTTGGACAAGATCGAAGCCTTCGCGCTCACGCTCATCGAGCACGGCGACTATGCCACGACCGAGAATCTCCTCCTCGCTGAAGGCAAGTAGCTTGCACGCGGCGGAATTCGCGAGCTTGACCACGCCGTCCGGCGAGGTCACGAACACCGCGTCCGTCATGCTGTTCAGAACGCTGTGCAGGTAGCTCTTATTTATCGTGTACTGCCGTAGGCGCGCGCGCATGCGTTCGAGCGCCTGCTGCAGCTCACCCAACACATCGCGTCGCCGGACCTCCAGCGGCCGGGTGTAGTCACCCTGGCCGATACGCTCGGCGCTCTTGATGAGCGCATCGATGGGTCTCTCGATCCTATGGGCTGCCCGCCACGCGAATGCCGCGCCGGCAAGGCCCACCAGAAGGGCAAGGGCACCCGCGAGCAGCAGCGCAAGGTGGGACTGTGAGGCACTTGCGGCTACCAGCCGACCCGTAAGGCTCGTCCCAGGAGCTGGGGCCGCCTGCTCCAGCAGTACCTTGACCGTTCCAAATGTCTCGGGGGTCGCCGCGCCTGGGATGTTCTCCACCATGGTCCGGACGGGCTCGGTCGCTTCCGCCTGCAGGATCCCTACCCGCGGCTGCGTGCCTCTGTGCCAGCTGTAGACGATGGCTCCGCCACGGTCTGTGACGGTGATCCCGGCGACCGTCGCGTCTTCGATGAACGGCAGCAGCCTGCGGGCTACCGTCACCGTATCCCGCGTGCGAATTGAATTCGTGATCGAGTCTGCGGCGTGGGCCGCGGTGCTGGCGGCACGCGCGCGAAGCTCGACGTCCACCCTCTGGCGGGCACTATCTTCCGCCAGTGCACCAAGATGTCGCGTATCGGTGTCGTGCTGCCAGACGAGGAGCGCGGTAACGGCAGCCATGGCGAGCATCACGACCAGAAAGGCCGCGCTCGCGTACTTCAACTTGAGGCTGACAGCAGTCACATCTTTTCGGTCCGCCTTCTCGCGGCCGTATCCCCACAATATTCGGGGACGATATTACCCGCCGCCCGGCCGGGAACGCTACCTGAATGGGGTGCCAATTTGCGACAAAAGCGGCCCGATCGGACGGGAATGCGCTATTTCGCCCGCCGCGATCACTTTCCCTTCGCCGCCTCCGCTTCGGGGACCTGCCCCGACCACACCCGCTTGATATAACCGAGCATGAGGCCACGCATCGTGGACATCGGATCGGCCGTAGCGGCAAAGATTGGCGGAGTGCGCCGCAGCAGGCGCCAGTTCTCGCTGCGCAGGATCTGGCGCAGGTATTCCATGTTGCGGTCGATCGCTTCGATGTATGGGTTGCGGCCGGCATAGAGCGCTTCGAGATAGCGATACGCCGAGTTGAACTGGCCGTCGAGACGCTTCGCGCGGACCTCCGCGACGAAGTCGGGTGTCTGGCGCAAAAGATCGAGGCCGGAAGCGTATTTGACCTGTCTGCCGCCGTTGGCGGCAACGGGGAGGGCGACGCCGCCGAGTACGAACTCGGCATAGAGCCGGTCGCGGCATTTCTCCAGATAACAGCGGTCGGCGATTTGCGCGATCATGTCCGCGGTGCCGAGGAGGTGCCCCAGCATCACGTCGCGGCGGTCGGGCACCTTCGCCTCGATCTGTGGGAACGGCATCTCGTAGCCGGTGAAGTGGATGATCTGCGTTGCGACCGGAACCCACGCATCGAAGCCCAGCACCGGCAGGTATTCCTGCAGGAAGCGGGCGCCCCGCGAAACGTGGGTGCGCGTGAACTCCGCGCCGTTTCGCGATTCGACGTCGTCCGTGCGGCGTAGGTAGCCGACGTCATGAAATAGCCCCGTGATGAGTCCGATGACTGCGCGCTCCCCGCCCAGGCGAGCCGCCTCCGGTTGCATGCGATCGTGCCCCACGATGAGACGCGCGAGCGCGAGCGTTATGTCTAATGTGTGCTGGCGGTCGTGGTAGACGGTATCCACGCCGAAATAACCGGGGACTTCGCCCGCGAACAGCCGTTCGAAGTGTTCGAACGCCCGGGCCAGTGGCTCGAGCGATAGTTTGGGCCACGTCGGCCGATAGAGAGCTTCGACCGCGCTCGCGACCGCCTTGGGTGAGCTCACCTGGACGGTGTTGGTCACGTCGAAATCGCTACGCCGGACGCTTTTCATTATGGCTGCTGGTGCGGCTCGACAGCCGTCCCCTGGGTCGAAGTTCGATCCGGGGCAGTCTAGGCAGTAATGACAGGTGCCAGCAGCGAAGCGGCGCACACTTTGAGTGGTGTGCGGTGGCCCGGCCGGGGGATGCTGCGGGTGCGATGCCGGCGCGCAGTTATGTCAAACCGCTACGTTGAGGATCGCGGTGATGGGCGAACAGGTAAGTATCGAGCGCGATGCTGCTCGTGCCGGATGCGTCAAATCGCTAGCAGCGAAACGCCCTACCGCCACAACTGTCCCGCTTTTCGCCGGCTGCGCGCCCCGGGCGACTTTCAGCCAAATCAATAGATTCGCAGGCCGCCGTACTTGCGCCGTATGCGCCGGTCGAGCATCTGCCAGCCCAGCGCGAATCCCAATCCGAGCGTGACGCTGGACGAGCCGAGTACCCAATGCCAGATGGGACGGGGAGGTTGCTCCGGCGGAGTCATGAAGAAAGCGGGGTCGCGTGTGGCCGTGTCTGCTGGCGGGGATTCAATGGCCGCCGGTGGAGATTCCGTGCTCGTTGCCGCGGCGGGAGCTGGCGTCGAGGGTAGAGGAGCGGCGCTGGTGTTGGCCGGCGCGCCGTTCGGCTTAGCTCTGGACGCCACTCGCGCGCTGGCGAGGTCCGCTTCGAGTCGGCCGACATCCTGTTTGAGCTTTTCAACTTCCGCCGAGCGTTCCGCCAGACGAAGCTTCAACGGCGGGTCGGACGACAGGTAAGACGCCTTGATCCATCCCGCCGTACCGTTTGCCAGCTGCACGTGGACCTCATCGCCCTGCCTGTCGAGGACGTCTACGTGATCGCCGCTATGAATCGAGGCGACCCGCTCGCCGCTGGTATCGGGTGCGCTGGAGACACTTACTACGAGTTGCTCGATCACGTACAGCGTCTCGGCGTGGCTGGCCGGCGCACCGACGGCCAGCAGGAGAATCGGAAAAACAGGCGCCGCGCGCCCGTTCATCCGGCAACCTCGCCGGGCGCGACTTGGGCAGTGCCGTCGATGCCGTGCTGCTTCAACAACGCGCGCACGTCCGGCCGGCGGCCGCGAAATTCGATGAAAGCTTCCAGGGCATCGCGGCTGCCGCCCCGTGTGAGGATGGTGTCCAGAAAACGTTGCGCTGTCGCGCGGTCGAATACACCATTCTCCTCAAACGCGGAGAACGCGTCGGCGGCCAGCACCTCCGCCCACTTATAGCTGTAGTAGCCCGCGGCATAGCCGCCGGCGAAGATGTGCCCGAAGCTGTTGGGAAAGCGGTTCCACTCCGGGACGGGCACGACGGCGACCTCGCGCCGGACCTCGTTCAGTATGTCCATGATGCGTCCGCCACGGTCCGGCGAATATTCCGCGTGCATGCGGAAATCGAACAGGGCGAATTCGAGTTGCCGCATCGTCTGCAGGCCGGCGTGAAAGCTGCGCGTCGCGATGAGTCGCGACAGGGTCGCCGGCGGCAGCGGGGCATCCGTCTGAAAGTGGCCCGATATCCGCTGTAGCACATCGGGATGCCACGCATAGTTTTCGAGGAATTGACTCGGCAGCTCCACCGCGTCCCACGCCACGCCATTGATGCCGGCGATGCTCGGATAGTCGACCCGGGTCAGCATGTGATGCAGGCCGTGGCCAAATTCATGAAACAGGGTCAGCACGTCGTCGTGCGTCAGCAGCGCCGGCCGGCTGGTGCTGGGAGGCAGGAAATTGCAGACCAGGTACGCGACAGGCAGGGCCGAGCCGGAGTTCAGCTGTTTGCGCCCGACACATTCGTCCATCCACGCCCCGCTGCGTTTGTTGGGGCGAGCGTAAGCATCGAGATAGAAGCTCCCGACGGGTTGTCCGGCGACGCTTTCGATTTCGAAGAAACGCACGTCAGGATGCCAAAGCGGTGCGTTTTGTCGTTCCTGGATGCGTACGCCGAAGAGACGCTCGGCCATTTCGAACAGGCCGCTCAGGACTCGCGGCAGTGGAAAATAGGGGCGCAGCTCTTCCTGCGAAACGTCATAGCGGCTGCGTTGGAGCCGCTCGGCGTAAAAGCCCACGTCCCAGGGAGACAGCGTATGCCCTGCAAAGGCTTCGAGTTCCGCGAACTCCTGCCTTGCGGCCGAGCGCGCGGAGCGCGCGAGCTCATGCAGAAACTGCAGGACTTCCTCCACGCTGTGCGCCATCCGCGTCGACAGCGCGTACTCCGCATAGCTGCGGAAATCGAGAAGCCGGGCGGCCTCGTGCCGGAGGCGCAAGATGTCCTCCATGGCCGTGGAGTTGTCCCACCGGCCCGCGTTCGGGCCCTGATCCGACGCGCGTGTCGTCCATGCTTCGTAGAACGCGCGGCGCAGTGTTGCGGACTCCGCGTCGGTCACTACCGCTACGTAGGTTGGCTGGTCGAGAGTGAGCACCCAGCCGTCGGCGTGCTTCTCTTGGGCGCGGCGCCGCGCCTGCTCGACCAGCATCTCATTCAGGCCACGCAGCTCGGCGAGATCCGCGACGTGATACGTCCACCCGTTCGTCGCATCGAGCACGTTCTCTTCGAACTTTGCCTGCAGCTGGGTGAGTTCGAGCATCACCGTCTTGAAGCGTTCCTTGCGCTCCGCCGGCAGACCGACGCCGGCGAGCCGGAAATCGCGCAGCGCGTGCTCGATGACCTGGCGCTGCACGGGAGCAAGCGCTGCGCCTTCCTCTGCCGCGATGGTGCGATACGCGCGGTAGAGCGGTTCACTTTGAGCGAGGTCCGTCTGGTATGCCGACAATAGGGGGAGGCAGGCATTGTAGCCTGCGCGCAGCGCCTCGGAATTCAGCACGGCGTTCAGATGGCTGACTGGTGACCAGGTGCGCGAAATCTGATGCTGCAGCTCTTCGAGCGGCTCGATGACGGTGGCGAAGGTGGGCTTCTCGAGCGCCGCCAGCTGCTCGATGCGAGCGCGCCCGCGCGCAAGCAGCTCCCGGACTCCGGGCTCGACATGTTCGGGGCGGATTCGCGCGAACGGGGGCAGCGGCTCGTGGCCCAGCAGAGGGTTTTCCATGGATGTCTCAGTCCCGTAGGAGGAACCTATTCTATTGCCTATTGGGCGGGCCGCGTAGGGCCGCGCCCCGCGCAGCCAGACCCGTGTAGGCAGAGCCGCGTAGACCGGCCCGCCTCGGGCGAGGGTCGCGTATGGGTTCCGGCGCAAGGCGCTTCGCCTGCCAGGCACCGTCCGAACGGGGTATGGATTTCGGCCCGGCATCCCCATGTAACATGGCGCGACGTTCCGAACGGAACCGGCGAAGGTGCGTATGTCCGACGAATTCGACTTGATTGTGATCGGTGGCGGCAGCGGCGGTCTGGCGGCCGCCCAGCGCGCCGCGGAATATGGTGCGAGGGTGGTCCTGATCGAGTCGGGGCGGCTCGGCGGCGCCTGCGTCAATGTGGGCTGCGTACCCAAGAAAATAATGTGGAACGCGGCCGAGATCGCCGGGGGGCTGCACGATGCCGTGGATTACGGCTTTCGGCAGACCCCGGACGGATTCGACTGGCCGCTGTTGAAGGCCAAGCGCGACGAGTTCGTGCTGCGGCTGAATGGCATCTACGAGAACAATCTCGCCCGGCGCAAAGTGGAGCTCGTGCGCGGTCGGGCTCACTTCGTGGATGCGCATACGGCAAGGGCGGCGGACCGCAACCTCACCGCTCGCCACATCATCATCGCGACGGGCGGCCGGCCGCTGTTGCCTGATATTGCGGGCGCCGAGTTGGGCATCACGTCCGATAGCTTCTTCGAGCTCCCGGAGCGGCCGGAACGGGTCGCTGTCGTCGGCAGCGGCTATATCGCCATCGAGCTCACCGGCATCTTCGCCGCGCTCGGATCGAAGACGACGCTCGTGCTGCGCGGCGAGAGCGCTCTGAAGGAGTTCGATTCGATGATAGGGCAGGCGACGTTGAAGGTTCTTGGCGACCAAGGGGTGGAGGTCGTCACGAATGCCTGGCCGCAATCGCTCGAGCGCAATGCCGCCGGCGCTCTCGAGCTCGAGGTGCGCGACGGGCGGCGCCTGGAGCCCTTCGACAGCGTGTTGTGGGCGATAGGGCGCACACCCGCGGTGGAGGAGCTCGACCTCGAGCGCGCGGGAGTCAAGCTCGACGCCTACAGTTTCATCGCCACCGACAAGTTCCAGACCACCAGCGCCGCGGGCATCTACGCCATCGGTGACATAACAGGGCGATCGCAGCTCACGCCGGTCGCGATTGCCGCGGGACGGCGTCTGAGCGATCGCCTGTTCGGCGCCATGCCCGAGCGCTTTCTCGATTACGCCAATATTCCGACCGTGGTGTTCGGCCATCCGCCGATCGGGACCGTCGGTCTGACGGAACAGGCGGCGCGGGATGAATTCGGCGATGAGGCCGTGACTGTATACAAATCGAGCTTCGTGCCGATGTATTACGCAATGACGAAGATCAAGCCGCGATGTGACATGAAGCTCGTCACCGTGGGTGCGGAGCAGCGCGTCGTCGGCGTCCATATCGTCGGACCCGGCGCGGACGAGATGCTGCAGGGTTTTGCGATCGCGGTGCGTATGGGCGCCACGAAGCAGGACTTCGATGACACCGTGGCCATCCACCCGACTAGTGCAGAAGAGCTCGTTACGATGCGGTAATACTGGGAAGAGTGGCGCGCTCCTTCAATGCGGCGAGCACGGGCGCGGTGGATGGGCGGACGCCGCGCCAGACGCGGAATGACTCCGCCGCCTGCTCGACGAGCATGCCCCATCCCTGCAGCGCGCGCGTGCACCCGAGTTTGAGCGCCCAACGCACGAAAGGAGTGTCGATTTTTCCATAGGCCATGTCGTAACAGACGGTCTGTGGCCCGATGACCGTCGCCGGAACGGCCGGAATGTCGCCACTCAGACTGGCCGACGTAGCGTTGACGATGAGATCGAAAGCGCCGCCTGAGATGTAGCGAAAACCGGTACCCTGGATCGTGCCCAGCTTGCCGAACGCCTTGGCAAGGTTTTCAGCTCGCTCAGACGTTCGATTGGCAATGACGATTTCTGTGGGCGAAAGCGCCAGCAGCGGCGCGAGCACTCCTCTTGCCGCGCCACCCGCGCCGATGATGAGAATCCGGCGTCGCGTGATGACTATCCCAAGGTTGTCGCAGAGGTCGCGGACGAGGCCCGCGCCGTCGGTGTTGTCGCCGAGGATCGTGCCGTCGCCGCGGACGGCGAAGGTGTTGACGGCGGCGGCATGCGCGGCCCGCGCCGTGAGGTCGTCAGCGACGTCGACAGCTGCGATCTTGTGTGGCAGGGTAATGTTGAGTCCCCGGCCACCCTCTTTGAAGAACTCGCGCACACGCTCGTGAAACTCTTCGGGCGTGAAGTCGTAGAGCCGGTAGCTCATCGCCTGGCCCGTTTCGCGGCCGAATAATCCATGAATGAATGGCGACCAGCTGTGGGCGACCGGATGGCCCACCACGCCATATTGATCCGTCGTTTCAGTTGCGCTTGCGCTCATTTGACAATTGTCCGTTGGATGCGCCGGAACGTTACGTCGGCGGTGTCGGCGTGAGCGTCCGGACGCTCGTCCCGCCAGCCTGCCCCGCATCGAGCTGCGCCTGCAGTTCGGGTAACCATACCCGCATGCGCTCGGCGAGGAGATACGGCGGGTTCACAATCAGCAGTCCCGATCCGTTGAGGGCGACGCGTGAGTCGCGCGGATATAACCATAGCTCGGCGGCGAGGGCCTCGCAGTCGAGGGTGCGGGAGAGTCCGGCATGCCAGGCCGTGATGTCCCGCTCGTCCTTGATGGGATACCAGGCAACGATGACCCCGGTTCGAAATCGGCGGAGCGCCTCCGCGATGGCCGCCGTTACCCGCTCGAAGTCCTTACCTGTCTCCTCGTACGGCGGGTCGATGAAGGTGAGGCCGCGTCGTTCCGGCGGCGGGAGCCAGCCGCGGAGACGATCGAATCCGTCGCCGGTCTCCACGCGTACGGTCGGGTTACCCGCCAGTGCCAGTTCCAGCACTCGCGCTTCGGCGGCAACCAACTCGACGAACACTGCGCGATCCTGCGGACGCAGCTCCTGAGCCGCGAGCAGGGGGGAGCCGGGGTAGGCGCGCGGATTGCCCTGTTGCACCCGATATTCCCCTAACCGTGCGGCGTACTGCTGCAGTTCCCCGGAGTTGTTTACGGTAGCGGAGAACCGGGCGATGCCGCCTTCGGCCTCTGCCGACGCCTGCGACAGGTCGTAAGCCCCCCGGCCCGAGTGAGTCTCGAGGTAGAGGAAGCCCTTATCCTTGCGTTTCAGGGCCCCCAGCAGGGCGATCAGCGTGACGTGCTTGTGCACGTCCGCAAAATTGCCGACGTGGAAGGAGTGTCGATATTTCATCGCAATGTGGGTCTGTTGCGGGCGCGAAGCGCAGAAAGCGATAGTGCATTTGGCGCTGCGGTCACGCCACGATATTCGCTTCGGGCACCGACCTTTACGCGGCGGTCGCGCCGGCATCGCACCGGCGCGACGAGTGCTCGCACCGAAAATCGCTGCGCCAGCGCACCTTTGCTGAGCACCGCGTCCGCGTGACTACTTCACACCACGCGGACGGTGGGCTGTGCCTTTGCCGGCTGCTGCCGGTTTGGAAGAGCCAGCCACGCTAGCCGGCGCCTTCGGAGTCGCCGTGGCCTTGGACTTCGGTGCCCCGCCTGCCGCTTTTGCCGTACCGGTCGCCGAACCTGACTTTGACGCAGCTTTGCGCGCTGCCGCGCGCGGTGCCGTTGCAGCCGTCCCGGCTGCGTGAGGTGTCGCAGTGCGTGTTGGTTTGGCGGGGGGTTGACCCGACCCAGCTTGAGCGGCTCCCTTGGAGGCAGCTGCCGGTCGCTTCTTTTTGCCGGCCGTCCCGGCGGCCGCTGCTGTTGCCCTGTCGCCGGCAGGCGCCGCTTGTGCCTTGGCAGCCGCCGGCGCGCCGCGCTTGCCCCGACCGAACCGGCCGCCAGTGCGCTCCGGTGCCTGCGCGATCAGAGCGCGGCACTCTTCGAGCGTGAGCGACTTCGGATCGCGATCTTTCGGGATCTTCGCGTTCTTCTTCTTGTCCGTGACGTATGGGCCGTAGCGGCCATTCAACACCTGAATGCCGTCGGCGGCGAAATCGGTAATGATGCGGTTGGCATCCGCTTCCTGCTTGAGCCTGATGACTTCGAGCGCGCGCTCGAGAGTGATCGTGTACGGATCGTCTTCCGCTTTGAGCGAGACGTACTTGCTGCCGTATTTGACGTAGGGCCCGAAGCGGCCGACGTTGGTCGTGATCGCTTCACCTTCGGCTGTCGCGCCGAGAGTACGCGGCAGCTGGAACAGATCGATCGCCTCCGCGAGGGTGATCTTGTCCATCTTCTGTCCGGGTCTGAGTCCCGCGAAACGCGGCTTCTCCTCATCGTCCTTGGTGCCGATCTGCACGAAAGGCCCGAAACGGCCCATGCGCACCGTGATCGGCTTGCCCGTTGCCGCGTCCTTGCCCAACTCGCGCGCCTGGGCAACCTGCTCGCGCGTGACGTTTTTCTCGATCGACTCGACCTGGTCGATGAACGGCTTCCAGAACTTCTCGAGGGGAGTGGTCCACTCCTCTTCGCCGCGCGAGACGGCGTCGAGCTCGTCTTCCATCGCCGCGGTGAAGCCGTACTCCACGTAACGGTGGAAGTGCTCTGTAAGGAAGCGGCCGACGATCTTGCCGATATCGGTCGGGATGAAACGCCGGGCGTCCATTTCCACATACTCGCGATCCTGCAGCGTCGAGATGATCGTCGCGTAGGTCGAAGGCCGGCCGATGCCGTGCTCTTCGAGTGCCTTCACGAGCGACGCTTCCGAGTAGCGCGGCGGCGGCTCGGTAAAGTGCTGCTCGGCATGCAGCGCGAGCAGGTCGACCGTGTCGCCTGCCTGCATCGGCGGCAACACGTGGTCGGTGTCGTCGGCCTTGGCGTCGTCGATGCCTTCCTGGTACACGGAGATATAACCAGGTTTGACGAGAATCGACCCGTTCGCCCGCAGAAGATGTCTCTCGGGTCCGTCGGGGCCCGCGAGCATGTCGACCGCAACAGTGTCGAAAGTCGCGTGGTTCATCTGGGAGGCGACCGCACGCTTCCAGATCAGCGAGTAAAGCCGATAGTGGTCGTCTTCGATCTTGCCTTCGACGCTGGCCGGCGTAATCGCGGCGGAGGTCGGTCGGATGGCCTCGTGCGCTTCCTGCGCGTTCTTCGATTTCGTCTTGTAGTGGCGCGGCTCGTCGGCGACCTCGGCCTTGCCATACAGCTTCGTGGCGACTTCGCGGATCTCCTGGATCGCCTCCGCCGCAAGCGACACCGAGTCCGTGCGCATATAGGTGATGAGACCGACGCTGCCCTCGTCGCCGCCGATGTCTAGACCTTCATAGAGCTGTTGCGCGAGGCGCATCGTTCGCCGGGCGTTGAAGCCGAGCTTGCGGGCTGCTTCCTGTTGTAGCGTCGATGTCGTAAACGGCGGAGCGGGATTGCGGCGGCGCTGTTTGCGATCGATGGCGATGACTTTCAGGCGCCCCGGAGTCTCGCTGCTGGCCGAGCCAACCGCGGCGGTCTGGATGGCGCGTTCGACTTCGCGTGCCTGGGTTTCGGTGGTGAAGCTGAACTGTTCGACTTTCTGGCCGCGGTACTCGAGGAGCTTGAGCGGGAAGGGGGGCGATGCGTGCGCGCCTTCGCCGTCGATCGTCCAGTATTCCTGAGCGAGGAACGCGAGGATCTCTGCTTCGCGCTCGCAGATCATGCGCAGCGCCGGACTCTGCACCCGCCCGGCCGAGAGACCCTGCCTTACTTTCTTCCACAACAGCGGCGAGAGATTGAAGCCGACGAGGTAATCGAGTGCGCGGCGCGCCTGCTGCGCGTTCACGAGATCGAGTGAGAGGCCGCGCGGCTGGGCGACGGCTTCGCGTACGGCGTTCTTGGTAATCTCGTAAAACACCACGCGATGGACCTGCTTGCCGTCCAGATCGCCGCGCGCCTGCAGAAGCTCTTTCAGATGCCAGGCGATCGCCTCGCCCTCCCGATCGGGGTCGGTCGCGAGATAGAGCGATTTCGACTTGCGCAGGGTCCTGGCGATGGCGTCGACGTGGCGCTCGTTTTTCTCGAGCACCTGGTACTTCATAGCGTAGCCGTTGTCGGGATCGACGGCGCCTTCCTTGGGCACGAGATCGCGCACGTGCCCGTACGAGGCGAGCACGTCGAAATCCTTGCCAAGATATTTCTTGATCGTCTTCGCCTTGGCAGGCGATTCGACTATGACCAGGTTGTCTGCCATTGCTTACGGAAAACACGTCATCCAGAAACGAAAAACCGCGGACGAACCGCGGACCCCTGTGAGGCGTCGGATCCCTGACTCGAGCAGTTCAGTGCGGGACGTTGGGATGCGCATCGGATACCAGATCCTCCAGCCGCTCGAATGCCAGCTCCTGTCCCGGCTGACTCGACAACACCATGAGCACGACCCACTTGAGCTGTTCCGTGTCGAGCTCGTCGGCATCGAGCGCCAGCATGCGCTCGATCACGATCTCGCGCTGCTGCGGCGAGAGAATGCCGAGGCGCTCGAGCGTAAACAGAAACCCTCGGCACTCCGTCGAGAGTCGCACGAGCTCGCCATCGGAAAAAATCCGCACCGTCGGTCCCTTGCCTTTGTCCTTCGTCGACAAAGGCAAGGGGGGACGATCGCGCTCACATGCCAGATCCGCAAGCCAGTCGAGCGCCCGCTCGACATTCGCCTGGCCGAAGCCGGCACGCTCGAGGTCTCGCACGAGATGCTCGCGTTCAGGTACCTCGGGTACCTCGTCGAGCATGTAGCGGTCGAAAACGTAAATCAGAATGTCGAGAACGCTGCCGGTCATCATTCAGGTATACGGTCATAACGACCGCCCGGGAGAGCTGCCACGCAGCCTTCGAGCTCGAGAATCAGCAACATCGACGCGATCGACTCGCCCGGCAGTCCCGTGCGCGCGACGAGAACATCGATGGTTGCAGGTTCAAAGCCGAGCGCATCTAACAGCATTTCATATCCCTTGTCCAATGGGGAAGGCGCCTTCCCGCACCGCTGCCGATTCGTAAGTCGTTGTCCGGGCAAGGGTATTCTCAACTCTGAAAGGACCTCTGCCGGCGCTTCCACGAGTGTTGCACCGTCACGGATGAGCTGGTGACAGCCGCGCGAGACGGGACTGTGGATAGAGCCAGGTATCGCGAACACCTCACGTCCCTGTTCCCCGGCCAGCCGCGCAGTGACCAGGGAGCCACTCCGCCGCGTAGCCTCCACCACCAGCGTGCCTCGTGAAAGCCCGCTGATGATGCGGTTGCGCCGCGGGAAGTTGACGCCCAAGGGTCGGGTGCGAGGCGGAAATTCTGACACGAGCGCGCCACGCTCACGAATGCGCGCCGCAAGGCCGGCGTTTGCAGACGGATATACGTGGTCCAGGCCGGTACCGAAGACGGCCACAGTGAGCCCGCCGACAAGGAGTGCCCCTTCGTGGCTTGCCGCGTCTACGCCCAGAGCGAGTCCGCTAGTCACAGTGAGCCCGGCGCTCGCAAACCCTGCGGCGAAATCGCGAGCGGTCTTGCGGCCCGCGGCGGTGGGACTGCGGGAGCCCACCATTGCCAGCTGGGGGGAGTGGAGAGCTTCGACTGACCCCAGAACAAACAACACCGGCGGTGCCCCTGCCGTTTGCGCGAGAAGCGGCGGATAGGCCGGGTCAGTGCACAGAATGAGCTGCGCGCCACTTGCTTCGATCCATTGGAGATCGCACTGCAGCGCTGCTTCGTCTGGTGAAGCTAGAAAGGCCCGCGCGGCGCGGGGCAAACCAACTTCTTCGGGCGCGCGTGATCCGCGGATAAAATCGGACTCGCCGCCAGTGGCCGCGAACAGTGCGCGCACGTGTTCGGCCGTCAGACCCGGCGCCCTCGCCAACATCGCACGGACTTTGGTCACATCCATCCGTATCAGCATAGATCAGCGCCGGCTGTGCGGCGCCGGTCTGAAATTCACGCGAATGCATAGAAATGGCCACCCGCAGCGCGCAAGGCGCTGCGGGTGGTCACGAAGGCTGGGTTAGACGGGAGCGCGGAGTCAGAAGATGCGCGGGCGGCGTTTCACGGATTGTGGACGACGTCATACACCTGGATGGTGTTGGAGGCGCCGACGATGAGGCCGTAGCTCACGCGATCGAACGGCTTGAATACCAGCAACGTGCCGGTGCGCTCATCGGGTAGCTGCACCTTCCTTGCGAACGATGTGCCCAGGTCTTGCGCTTTGCGGGTGAAGCTCGCGCCGTTGGCGTAGGTGTCACGAACACGTTCGCCCGCCCGGTCGATGGCAAGGACGTTTCCGGAAGCGAGGCCGTCGCGCAAGCCGCGGTTGATGACCACGATCTGGTACTGGCCGATGAGATCCGTTCCGTCCACCACAGCGATGATGCGGCCATGCACGTCGCTACGGGGCGCGCTGGGCATGAAGTTAAGCGGTACATCGTTGTCGGACGGCATGACTTTGTCGCCGCGCAGAGTTTCACGCGCGGCGTCGATGAGAACGGCCTTCGTAACAGTACCCGGCTTCGAGACCAGGGCCGTCGCGGTGTAAATGCCCTGGTAGCCGACGACCTTGTTATCGTCGGGGTCGCGCAGCGGGTCGCCCACATGGACGATGCTGTAACGCGCGCGATCCGGAGCGTTCAGATTCCTCACGTAGACTTCGTGACCCGAGCCGCCAACCTCATGGTCATCACGAAACGCCAGTACGTACGGGGCGTTTTTTACCTGGTCAGGCGTCAGCACGCTGGGCCGCGACAGGAAGGCGGCGATCGATTGGTACGGGATGGTCGGAATCGCGCCGTCGATGCCGGTGCTGCGCAGGCGCGGGTCCATCCGGGCGGCTCCGCCCTGTTCGAGACGAATTTGCGGGCGGCCATCGGCGCCATAGGCGAGCGCCAGGGTGTCGCCGGGGTAGATGAGGTGGGGATTGGCGACTTGGGGGTTGATATACCAGACCTCTGGCCATAACCAGGGATCACGCAGGAACAGCGTGGCGATACCCCAGAGCGTGTCGCCGCGCTTGACGAAGTAGCTCTTGGGCGCGCTCGGGTTGATGAGGTTTCCGGAGTCCGCAGGAACGGATGCCTGCGACGGCGCGGCGGTCGAGGCAGACGCGTTGATGGCCGCCTCGGTAGCGGTCATGTCATCTGCGGAGGGCGCGATCTGCGTCTGGGCCTGCATGGGACGGGTGACCGGCGCGGACGGCGGAGGCCCACTCTCTCTGGAATGCAGCCACGAGCACCCTGAAAGGGTGACGGACAGGACAGCCAGGCCCGCGGCAATGCGAGCCCCAAGTAATTGATTTGAGACCATGCTCCACTCCCCATCACGCGAGGCGGGCGCTTACGACTAAGCGCTGCAATTTCCGGATTGTTATACTGGCACAGGCTCCGGCGGCACACGATTTAATGTCAACTTTGTGCGCTGGATCACGGGCGTGGCGGTTGTCGTCGGGACTTGGCGACGCGACCGATTTGTAGCGCTTTTAGAACATTGGCGGCCTTTTCAAGTCCAAATAACCGGTAACCGCGGAAAGTCAGATCATGGCCCTGAGAACCATCCTCGAATATCCCGACCCGCGTCTGCGCACCCGTGCGCAGCCCGTGACCCAGTTCGACGCCGAGCTCGGCAGGCTCGTCGACGACCTGTTCGAGACGATGTATTCCGCGCCCGGAATCGGGCTCGCGGCCACGCAGGTGGATGTTCACAAGCGTCTCGTCGTCATCGACATTTCGCAGGATCATGACCAGCCGCTGGTCTTCATCAACCCGGAGATCCTGTCGCGTGAGGGCGAGGCGAGCTCTGAGGAAGGCTGCCTGTCCGTACCCAATATTTTCGACGACGTGAAGAGGGCTGCCAAAGTGCGTGTCAGGGCGCAGGATCGCAATGGCGAGGTCTTCGAACGCGATTACGACGACGTTCTGGCCGTCTGCATTCAGCACGAGATGGACCACCTCAACGGCAAGCTGTTCGTCGACTACCTCTCGGACCTCAAGCGCGAGCGCATCCGCAAGAAGCTGGAAAAAGAGCGTAAGGAACGGGCAGCGCGCGCGCGCGAGGGCGCTGGCAGCGCCCGGCGCGCGAACTGATAGCGTCGCAACGGCCGGTTTGCGCGCGACACGGGCTGTGAGCGCGTTACGCGTCGCATTCGCCGGGACGCCGAATTTCTCGGTCCCGGCTCTCGAGGCTCTTATCGCTTCCGGCCATTCCGTCGTGGGCGTACTGACGCAGCCGGATCGCCCGAAAGGACGCGGGCGCCAGATCGCCACAGGTCCCGTCAAAGCCGCAGCGCTTGCCCACGGTATCCCGGTCTCGCAGCCGCACAGTCTCAAGAACGAAGCGGATCGTGCTGATCTGGCTGGGTGGCGTCCGGACGTGCTCGTCGTCGTCGCCTACGGGCTGATCCTGCCGCGCGCGGCGCTCACGCTGCCGCGGTTAGGTTGCATCAACATTCATGCCTCTCTATTGCCGCGTTGGCGGGGTGCGGCGCCCATCCAGCGTGCGATTCTGGCCGGCGACGCTCATACCGGCGTAACAATCATGCTCATGGACGTTGGACTCGACACCGGCCCCATGCTGCTCCAGGAGCGAGTGGGCATTGAGGCGAATGACACCGGCGGATCACTGCACGACCGGCTTGCGGCGGTCGGTGCGTCCGCCTTGATCGAAGCCGTCGCGAAGCACGCGGCCGGTACGCTCGAGGCAGTGCCCCAACCCACCGAGGGCGTCACTTACGCAGCGAAAATTGATAAGGGCGAGGCGCTGGTCGACTGGAATGGGGACGCGCTCGCGATTGAGAGACAGGTGCGGGCTTTCAACCCGTGGCCCATAGCGGAAACCCGCCTGGAAGGTGAGCAATTGAGAGTGTTCGAAGCCGTGGCGGAAGGCTATGTGGCTGGACAACAGGAGCGACCGCCAGGGAGCAGCATCGAGTCCGCCGGATCGGGGGAATTAGCCGACAGTGGCGGCAGGATCGCCCCAGAACCGGGAACCATTGTTACTGTTCGTGATGACGCCGTGGTAGTAGCGTGTGGGCGTGGGAGCCTCGCTCTGCGGCAAGTACAACGGCCAGGTCGTAGGTCTGTAGCCGCGAGAGACTTCGCGCACGGAGTCCAGCTGATAGGCCGCCGCCTTGGGTAGAACGCCTTGGGCACCTGGGGCGCCGGCGCTGGCGGACGCAGCGCGGGCAATTACCTCTATCGTGGTCGACGGGCGGACGTCCGATGCGGCCTTAATGCCCTTCGATGCGACGCCCCAGCGGGCAGCTGTCCGTGCCATCGCGCTCGGCAGCGCGCGCTGGTACCTGAGGCTCGCGCCCGCTGTCGACATGCTGCTGACGCGACCAAAAGGAGTAGCCAATGAGCTGCATGCGCTGCTCGTCGCGAGTGCGCATCAAATCGAATACTCGCGGAATGCTCCGCAGGCCACCGTGCACGCCGCCGTCGACGCGGCGCGCATTCTTAAGGAGGATCGGGCGAGTGGCTTGGTAAATGCCGTCCTGCGCCGGTTCGTGACTGAACGCGGCGCACTGCTCGGTCGTGTCGATGAGAAGCTGCCGGGACGCACCGCTCACCCTCATTGGTTGGTAAAACGCCTCGGCGAGGCGTGGCCGCAACAAACCTGCGTCGGAATACTCGAGGCGAACAACGGTCATCCACCGATGGTGCTGCGCCTCGACTTATCGAGGCAAAGCAGGTCTCAGTATCTCGTGGAGCTTGCGGCTGCGGGAATCAGCGCTCATGCCATCGAGTGGGCACCGGCCGCCATCCGACTCGATGAGCCTGTCGCGGTATCGGCCCTGCCCGGCTTCCAGGAGGGCGTCGTGTCGGTGCAAGACGCGGGCGCCCAGCTGGCGGCCCCATTGCTCGACGCGCGCGCCGGTATGCGCGTGCTGGATGCCTGTGCAGCCCCCGGTGGCAAGACCGGCCACCTGCTGGAACATACCTCCGGGCTGTCCGAGCTCGTTGCCGTAGATATCGACGCGCAGAGGGTGGCACGCATCGAGGACAACCTCCGGCGCCTCAATCGGGCGGCGAAGCTCATCGTCGCGGATGTCCGGCAGCCTGCGAGCTTTTGGGATGGGCGCGCCTTCGACCGCATCCTTCTCGATGCGCCGTGCTCATCTACGGGCGTGATCCGCCGTCATCCGGATATCAAGCTGCTGCGGCGCAGCGACGACATTCAAACCCTTGCAGCGGCTCAGCTCGAGATTCTTCGGGCGACTTTTCGAATGTTGGCGCCTGGGGGGCGGCTGCTCTACTCCACCTGCTCGCTGCTGCCAGATGAAAACCAGGAGGTGGTGGAGTTCTTTCTCGAGACCGAGCCGGCGGCGCGGGAGGCGGCCATTCCCCGCGGCGACGCTCTGGCCCCCGGTGCGCTGGCTCGCGGCACCGGGGTGCAGCTCATTCCCGGAGCAGAGGCGGGGACGGACGGGTTCTATTATGCTTGTCTCGAAAAGACAACGGCTGGAACCTGAGCGTTTATCATTACTCCAAGCACCATCGCACGGTCTCTCGTTGCATTCATGCTACGCGGCTATCCAACATGCGAACCGCCCTCGAGGGATCTCCGCTGGCTCGTGCTGACCATCGGTGCCGCGCTTCTCGGCGTGTGGAGCGTCTGCGCTTACGCCGATGCGCTCGACGGCGTTCTCGAGGTTCGTTCTGCGTACGTCAACGTCGATAACGGCGTATTCCTACTGCACGCGCGGGTCGAGTACCCGGTGAGTCCGGCTATCCGGAACGCCTTGCGCGACGGGGTCACCCTGACGTTTGATCTCGATACACGCATCGATCGGGAGCGGCGATTCTGGCTCAACGCGAATATCGTGGAACTGACACTCAGGCGGGAGCTCGCGTATCACGCGGTGAGCGACCGTTACGTCGTCCGCGACGTGCGCAGCGATGAGCAGCAGACGTTTCCGACGCTCGAGGAGGCTTTGGCCTATCTCGGAAAGGTGGATGGGTGGCCCGTACTGGTCGAGCCGCAACTTGACGGCGGCAACTACGTTGTCAGCGTTCGCGCCGGCGTACGTCGTGGACGGTTACCGGCCTCGTTGCGCGCGCTCATGTTCTGGGCGGGCGACTGGCATCGCGTGAGCGAGTGGTATTCATGGTCACTCCCGGTGTGAATGGAGAGCCAAAAAAGCGCATGCGCCTGAGCGGCGCCGCGCTCCTTATCCTGTGGACAGCCATCGGTGCCGGTGCACTGCTGCTCTTGTTGAAGAGCGTGCAGAACTCTGCGGAGTTCGGCCGGCTGCAGCCGTGGATACTGCTGCTCAACGTCGTCGGCGTGATCGCTCTCTCGCTGCTGCTCGCGCGCAAGCTCTGGCAGCTCGTCCGCGAATATCGGGATCACGTACCGGGCTCGCGCCTTACCGCCCGCACCGTGATGATCTTCGGCGCCCTCGTGATCGCGCCCCTGCTCATCGTGTATCTGTCCTCACTCGAGTTCCTCAATCGCGGCATCGACAGTTGGTTCCAGGTCGAAGTGAAGCAAGGCCTGAACGACGCCCTCGTGCTGTCCCGCGCGGCCCTCGATCTGCGCATGCGCGAGTATTCGCAGAGGACGCAGTCGCTGGCGGGCTCACTGGCCAAAGCCGCGCCGGCGGACATCCAGAGCCGATTGGACGATGAGCGGCGTGTATCGGAGGGTCTGGAAATCGTGCTCTTCGGAGAGCACGAGCGCATCATTGCCGCGAGCCTGGAGAACCCTCTCGAGACGCTGCCGTCCCGGCCGCCGTCGGATCTGATCCGACAGGTGGGCCAGCTGCGCCCCTATGTGAGCCTCGAGCCGCAGTCCGGTGGGAAATACCTCATCCGCACGGCCGCGGCCCTCAGCGATTCCTCCGCCAGTACGGACAGCCGCTACGTCGTCGCCATCTATCCGGTGCCGGCGCAGCTCTCCGCCCTCTCGGAGGCCGTGCAGCGCTCCTATTCGCAATACGGCGACCTGGCCGCGATGCGCGAGCCGCTGAAATACAGTTTCCGTCTCACCCTGACATTGGTGCTGCTGCTGGCGATGCTGGCCGCCATTTACGGGGCCATCTTTTCGGCGCAACGTCTGGTGCGCCCGGTGCAGGACCTCATAGCCGGCACCCGTGCCGTGGGCAAAGGCGATTTCGGCACGCGCTTGCCGCTGCCCTCGCGCGATGAGATGGGCTTTCTCGTGCATTCATTCAACGACATGACCAAGCGCCTGCGGCGCGCGCATGAGGAGGCCACTCACAGCCAACAGGCAGTGGAGCGCGAGCGCGAGCGCCTCGCCATCATTCTTGCAAGGCTCTCGACAGGCGTGGTGGCCGTCGATCGCACGTTGACCGTGCGGATGGCGAATCATGCGGCCGGAGCCATTTTGGGAACGGACCTGTCGGCCGCGACGGGCCGTTCGCTGCCCGAGCTGGCGGCCAGCAATGAGCGGCTCGGGCAGTTCGTGGCGGCGATTGCCGTGCGTTTCGCCGGGGGCCGCGAGGAATGGCGGGAGCAGCTCGACCTGGACAGTCATGCCGGGCGGCGCACGCTGATGTGTGCCTGCACGCCGCTGCCGGGTGAGGACAGCGACATGGGTTATGTCATCGTGTTCGATGACATAACGGCGCTCCTGCAGGCGCAGCGCGACGCGGCCTGGGGCGAGGTGGCCCGGCGGCTCGCCCACGAGATCAAGAACCCGCTGACGCCGATTCAACTCTCTGCGGAACGGCTGCGGCGCCGCCTGCTGTCCGGCATGAATCCGCGCGATGCGGAGATCCTGGATCGGGCAACCCACACTATCGTGCAGCAGGTCGAGACCATGCAGCAGATGGTGAACGCCTTTAGCGAGTACGCCCGGGCTCCGGAGATGCGCATCACGCAATTCAGCCTGAATCAGCTCGTGACCGATGTCGCCGACCTGTACCGTTCCCAGGACCCGCGCGCGGTCATCCATCTGGGACTGGATGAGCACCTCGAGGGGATCGAGGCGGATCGCGGCCGGGTTAGACAGATTCTCAACAACCTCGTAACGAACGCCCTGGAAGCGCTCGAGGGGGTCGGGACGCCAACGCTCGAGATCACCACCCGACTGGAGAGCGGTGGCGATGCCGCTTACGCGGTGGTGACCGTGTGTGACAATGGTCCCGGTTTCCAGCGCGAGCTCCTCGGGCGGGTCTTCGACCCCTACGTTACGAGCAAGCCGAAGGGCACCGGCCTCGGGCTTGCGATAGTGAAGAAGATCGTCGAGGAGCACGGCGGCCGGATCGATGCAGATAATCGACCGGAAGGTGGAGCACGCGTGCGCGTCGTGCTCCCGGTGAAGGACAGCACAAGGTCCGCCACGGGGGGCGCGCGCGAACGAAGAGAGCAGTTGCGGAGGGAGAGAGCATGAGCGGTCCACACATTCTGGTGGTCGACGACGAGGCGGACATCCGCGGCCTCTTGAAGGAGATACTCTCCGAAGAAGGCTACGAAGTGGATGTTGCCGCCAATGCGGTACAGGCACGCGCTTCACGGGCTCGTCAAAGTCCCGATCTCGTACTGCTCGACATCTGGATGCCGGATGTCGACGGAATAAGCCTGCTGCGCGAATGGTCCGCCTCGACCACCGACGGTTGTCCCGTCGTGATGATGTCAGGCCACGGGACCGTCGAGACCGCCGTCGAAGCCACCCGCCTGGGCGCGTTCGACTTCGTGGAAAAGCCGCTCTCGCTCGCCAAACTCCTGCGTACGGTGGAGCGTGCGCTCGATGCCGGCAAGCGCCGGCGCCAGTCGGGAAAACTGTTTGCGCCGCAACTCCTGGCACCCGTAGGCAAGAGCAAGATCATGCAGCAGCTGCGCGCAGAGTTGCAGCAGATTGCAGCCAACCCGTCGGCGGTGCTCCTGATCGGTGAGCCCGGCTCCGGCAGGGAAGCCTTCGCGCGTTATCTTCACGAGCGTGGCCCGCGGGCCAGCTCCCCTTTCGTGACGCTTGTTGCGAGCAGCCTGCGTGAAGAGGACGCGGAGAGCCTGCTGTTCGGACGCGAGGAATCCGGTGGCCATGCGCCGCGCGCCGGACTGCTGGAGGAAGTGGCCGACGGAACCTTGTTCATCCACGAGATCGAGGATCTGCCGCTCGCGGTCCAACGGTTGCTCGTCGGAGTACTCGAGGCGGGACGCTTCACGCGCCTGGGCGGCAGCGAGCAAATCGAGTTTCGCGCGCGTGTGCTCTCATCGGCACAACCGGGCATCGAAAATCGGGCTGGCCCCGACGGGTTCCGGCGGGATCTGCTGGCGCACCTCAATATGCTCATCGTGCGCGCGCCGCCGCTTCGCGACTACGCGGAGGACGTGCCCGAGCTGCTGCGCCACTATGTCGATCGCGTCGTGGACTCGGAAGGCCTGCCATTCCGGCGGTTCAGCGTCGCGGCCCAGAACCGCCTGCGCAACTATCCGTGGCCCGACAACGTCCGAGAGCTGAAAAACCTCGTGCATCGCCTGTTGATCCAGAAGGGCTCAGAGGAGATCCGCCTGGAGGAGATCGAGCGCGAGCTTGCCGTGCAGGCGCCTCCCGGGGAACCGCTCGTGAAACAGGATCTGCTGGCGCTGCCGTTGCGGGAGGCGCGCGAGCAGTTCGAGCGCGCTTATCTGCAGCAGCAACTTCTGCTTTGTAACGGTAAGGTGGGGCAGCTCGCCAAAAGAGTAGGGATGGAACGGACCCACCTGTACCGCAAGCTGCGCTCCCTGGGCGTGGATTTCAGGAATATCAGCGAAGACTGAGATATTTCCCGCCCTGCCGACAGTATGGAGGGAAAGGAAACAACCCTGACGGGTGTACCGGATCCCTTTGGCCTGGCGGAACAGCCGCAGCTCAAGTCGTAGCGAAGCTCCCGGGTTGCCGCATTCTGCGCGGCAGGTGGCGCTGCGCGCCGCGGCAGCGCTGCGCCCGCTGGCCTCAGCCGGCGGCTCTTGTATCATGCATGTGACAACTTTCTTGCTAGACCCGGCGAATACGCAGGAGCGGCAACCGGACCTGTGCCGGCGCACGGCGCCCCGCAGACCGGTTGCTGAAGTCGAATAAGGGGGTCCGGTGTCAGATGGCGTGCGAGTACTGATCGTCGAGGATGTTGCCGCGGAGGCGGAGCTCGCGATCCGGCGGCTCGTGCAGGGCGGACTGCGCTGCACGCATGTCAGGGTTGATACTGAAAAGGACTTCCGCGGCGCCCTGCGGAGCTTCCGCCCGCACGTCGTCCTTTCGGACTTGACGTTACCCGCGTTCGACGGCCTCGCCGCGCTCGCTATCGCCTTGCGCGAATGGCCCGATGTGCCGTTCATCTTTCTGTCGGGAACGATTGGCGAGGAACGGGCGATCGAGGCGCTACGGCGTGGTGCCGTCGACTATGTATTGAAAACCAATCCGGCGCGCCTCGTGCCCGCGGTGTTACGCGCCTTGCGTGACGTCAGCGAGCGCGCGCGCCGGCGCACTGCCGAGCGCCAGATCCATGAAAGCGAGCAGCGGCTGCGCGACATCGTCGACATCGCACAGGAGTGGATCTGGGAGCTGGATTCCACCGGACACTATCTCTTCAGCAGCGAGTCCATCCGCGGCGTTCTCGGGCTCACGGTCGAGAATCTGAAGGGCGCGCATTTCGAAGACTTCCTGCACGACGAGGATCGCGCGTCGTTCGTCAAGACACTTGCCAGCCTCGATAGCCACAACCGGACCGCGACCGGACTCGTCGCCCGATGGCGTCACGCCGATGGCGGATTCCGCTGGCTCGAAGCAAGTCTGCGCGCACTCACCAGCGGCGCAGGCGTCGTCACGGGCTATCGCGGGACGCACCGGGACGTCACGGAGCGCAAGCAGCAGCAGGAGCGGATTACGAGGCTCACCCGCATGCTCCAGATGCAAAGTGGCATCAATGCGGCGGTGGTGCGGATTGGCGAACGTGAGGATTTACTCCGGGAAGCCTGCCGGCTCGCGCTGCAGGTTGGCGGCTATGAGCACGCGATGATTTCGCTGGTCGCGGACGATGGCCGCCACGCGTTGCCCTGGTACCGCCTCGGGATGGGCCCGGACTACCTGTTGGACCTGGATTTCCCGATCAGCGATGGTACCGAGCCGGACACGAGCCTCGTCGGGCGCGCGCTGCGCACGGGGCAGATCACGATCAGCACGGACCTCACTCAATCCGAGCCGCCGGTCGCGGGCCGCTCGGAATTGCTGCAGCGGGGCTTTCATTCCGTGGTGGCCCTCCCGCTCATCGTGGATGGCGCCCGCATCGGGGTGTTGTCGCTCGCCTCCCGCGAGAGCGATTTGCTGAGCGATGAGGAGTTGGGGCTGCTGCAGGACATGACCGCCAACCTGTCGTTCGCGCTCCAGTATCGGCAGAAAGAGACCGCAGTCCAGTATCTCAACTACTTCGATCCGCTGACCGGGCTAGCCAAGCGTGGCCTGTTCTGTGAGCGGTTGGACAAGCTGCTGCAGAATCGAGTCGGCCCGGAAGGCGCTCCCACGGTAGTGGCCTTCGACGTCATGAACCTCAGCAACGTCAATGACAGCTTCGGCAGGCATGTGGGGGACTTGCTGCTGCAGCGGGTGGCGGAGCGTCTGAAACACCATGTCGAGGATGACGAGCGGATCGGTTACCTGGGTGGTGGAACCTTCGTGCTCGTGCCCTCGCAAGTGGAGGTTTCCGCCGAAAACGTGACCACGCTGCTGGAGAGCACCGTGTTCCACGATGTGTTTCATATCGAGGGGCGCGCCATACGCACGTCGTTCAAGTCCGGTATAGCGCATTACCCGGTCGACGGCGCGGACGCCGGCACCCTGGCGCAGCGGGCCGAGGCGGCACTGAAGCGGGCGAAGGAATCCGGCGAGCAGTACCTGCACTACCAGATTCAGATGCACAGCGACATCGCCGCGCGGCTGGCGCTCGAGCACAAACTGCGTATCGCGCTCGATGAGAGGCAGTTCGTCCTCCACTACCAGCCGCAGATCAACGTTCTGACGGGACGCATCGAGAGCGTCGAAGCGCTGCTTCGCTGGCACGACCCGGCGCAGGGTCTGCAGCATCCGGCGCTGTTCCTGCCGGTGTTGGAGTCTTCCGGGATGATCGTCTCCGTTGGCGAATGGGTGTTGCACGAGGCCGTGAAGGAATGTCAGCGGTGGCGCGGCTTGGGCATCGGGCCCGTGCGCATCGCCGTCAACGTCTCGGCTCAACAGGTGCGCCGGCGGACTTTCGTCGAGAATTTTCTCACGGCAGCGGCGAGTTGCGCGGCCGACGGGTTCGGTATCGATCTCGAGATCACCGAGACGGGGCTTCTCCATGACATGGAGGGCGCGAGCCGCAAATTCCGCGAGTTGCGGACCGCGGGAATGCGCATTGCGATCGATGACTTCGGCACCGGCTATTCGTCCCTGGGCCTGCTGTCGAAGCTGCCGGTGGACATTCTCAAGATCGATCGATCGTTCATCAGCGGGCTGCCGTCGGACCGCGCGAGTGTGACGCTCGTGTCGAGCATCATCGGGCTCGCCTCGGCTTTCCAGCTTGCGGTGGTGGCCGAAGGGGTGGAAACGCTGGGGCAACTCGAGCTGCTACGCCGGCTCAAGTGCAATTACTCGCAGGGTTATCTGCATTCGCGGCCGGTGCCCGCGGCGGAGCTCGAACGGATGCTCACGACGCCGACGGCGCGGGCGGCGAGCCGCGGCGCGCAGGTCGAGAAGCGCTCCGGTTAAGCGCGACCGGCAACAGTCTGTAACCGGATTGGCGGGCACGCCTTGGCGCGCGAACTGTTGCATCGCAAACAATCCGGTCCAGCCATGCTGCGCAGTCAGCAGCGAACGCGGGTTCGCGCCCATTTCATATGTCGACCTAACCCGTTCGCATGACGACTCAATTCCCAATCAATTCCGAACACTAACGGCACCTCGACCCCCGTCCTGAGCAATTGGCATAAGCCGTGCTCTTGTTGCGAGTTCGTTCAATAGCTCGCAACAAGGGTATCGATGATGAGCAGTCAGGCACTACGCGCGTTCCGCGGGAAGCGGCGTTGGGAAGCTTTCATTCTGGCAGTCCTCGGCGGCAGCGCGCTGGCGTGTGCGCTGCCCGCGGGTGCTGCAAATGCGCCTGAGGCTGCTTCCGCTGACGCCGGGTCTGCCGATGCGGCATCACCCGATGCCGACGCGGGGATCAGTGAAATCCTGGTCACATCGCGTAACCGGGAAGAGTCCTCGCAGGACGTACCGATTCCGATCTCGGTCATTGGGTCACAGGCACTCGTGCGCGATGGCACGGTCAGCATTCAGGACCTGACGCAGAAGGCGCCGGGACTGGAAGCGACCACGCCCAACTCGCGCAGAACCGGCATCTCACTGCGCGGCATCGGCAAGTCCGCCGGCAACGATGCGCTGGAGGCGTCGATGGGCGTGCTCGTCGACGGCGTGTATCTCACTCATCCGGGTATGACGTACCAGGATTTCACCGACCTCGATCGCATCGAGGTTCTGCGCGGTCCGCAGGGGACGCTGCTCGGCAAGAACACGACGATCGGCGCACTCAATTTCGTGAGTAAAGCCCCAACCTTCACGCCCGAGGGCAGCGGCACGTTCACGATCGGACAGCGCAACACACGGTCGAGCAACGCCTCATTCAGTGATGCTCTCGTCGATGGCCTGCTCGCCTATCGCGCTGCCGCGTTCGTCGACAAGCAGGATGGTTACATCAGGAACGTCGATACCGAAGGCGGCACTACGAGCGAAAAGAATCGCTCCGGCGGCCGCCTGCAGTTTCTGCTGACGCCGTTCACGGGCTTTACTGCCCGGGTGAACGGGGATTTCGCCGAGACCAACGAGCGCAGCAACACGAAACCTGTCGTTGCCGTACTCACCAATTGGGACGATGCCGCGCATACCCCGCGAGTCACGACCCCCGGCGGCACCGCAATTGCGGCGACCGCGGCCGCCGTACAGCTGCAGAATACCGGGACCAACACTTACACCAGCATTTTCAAGCGTGCCTGGTTCGGTGGCTATCAGCCCATCGTGGGTTCCTGGACCGCCGAGGATCTGAACCTCAACGTGCCGGTGTTCACCCGCAATCAGGGCATCAGCGCCGCTCTCAACTGGGCGCTGGGTTCGGTCACTCTCACGCTGATCAGCGCCGCCCGCAGCTACAACTTCGATGCGAAGAACGATGCGGACCAGACGAAATTCGATACCGGCCGCAGCGGCACTTTCATCGACGCCTCGCAGCAGTCGCACGAATTCCGGCTGACGCAGGTGGTGAACGAGCGGTTCGACTACCAGGCCGGGCTGTTCTTCCTGCACAGCTCGCTCACGTCCATCGGACGCACCCTGTATGGAGCGGACTCCGGCGCGTATTCCTCCAAAAACGGCGATTACAACGTGCTGTACGGCTCGGGGACCGGCGATCAGCTGCTGCAGGCGTCTTTGAACCGCGTCTACCTCAGAAACACCATTACCCCGGATACCAGGAGCTACGCCGCCTTCGGACAGGCGAACTGGCACTTCACGGATCGCGCTACCCTGACATTGGGCCTGCGGGAAACGTACGAGGACAAGACGAATACCTCGAGCAAGACCGCGACGTTCATTGATGGATCGCCGCTGAACAGTCTCACCTCGCTGGGCAACAGCCTGGGCGCCACCGCGCAGCAGATTGCCTCCGCGAACAATATCCGCACCACGACCGTGGGAACGACCTATCCCACAATCCAGGGCACACCGATCAAGGCTTATGCGCTGTCGTGGCTGGCGAGTCCGACCTACAAAGTCACCGAGGACGTCATGCTTTACGGCTCTGCCGCGGCCGGCCAGAAGTCAGGATCGGTACAGTTCGGCAGCACGGGGAGCCCCCTCAACGTGAGTCCCGAGAAAGTGCTCGACTTCGAGGTGGGGGTGAAAAGCCTGCTGCTGGCCAAGAGGCTCGAGCTCAACGTCAATCTCTTCCAGACGAGGGTCAGAGATTATCAGCAGACGACGAGCGTGTTCGACGCAGCCACGACGGCGTTGAAGCACGACGGCACGCTCTATTACCAGTCGCTTCTCGGCAACATTCCGGAGATTCGCGCCCGCGGCGTCGAGCTCGAAGGGCTCTTCAGCATTACCCGGAGCCTGAGTTTCACGTTTGGTGCCACCTACAACAACGCCATCTATACGAACTGGCATACCGCCACCTGCCCGGCGGAGCTGAACGTCAAATCGAGCACCACGGTGTGCGACAACACCGGCAAGCAGATCGTGGCCGCGCCCAGATTCACCACCAATGTCGGTTTCGATTACCGGCAGCTGGTACACGCGGGCTTTCTGGGCCATGCCTGGGCGAGCAATGTGTTTCGCAGTCAGCAGAACTTCGATAATAACCTGTCTCGTTATGGCGTCCAGGGCGCGTACGGCATCACGGATGTCGGCCTTGGCGTGCTCTCGCCGAGCGAGAGATTTGAGCTCGACGTGGTTTCCAAGAATGTTTTCAACAAGCAGTACACGACCAGCGTGACGTTGGGTACCGATGGGTCGATCGGCTATGACGGCATCGGCGATCCGCGCTGGGTCGGCGTGGTGCTGCACGCGAAACTTTATTAGACCTTGGGTTGCATTTCCCGGCCGGCCCTTCGCGGCCTCACTGCGGAGAGAATTTGGTGAAGAAGACGATTTATCTGTTGGCATGGGCGTGCGTCACGGCGCCGTTGGTAGTGGCGCAGTCGCAAGCGCAGGTTCCGACCCCGGCGGGCGCTACGGGTGCGCCGGCGCAGCAGCCGCCAGCACCGGCGGCCCGGGGGCCTGCGTTGCAGCTGGCGCTGGAGGCGGCGGAAAAGGCCGTCGAAACGTGCAAAGGGCTCGATCAGAAGATCGGCGTCACCGTGATCGACTCGGCCGGCGTTTTCAAGGTTGTATTGGCCACGGACGGCGCCTCGACGCGTGGCGTGCAGTCGAGCACCAATAAGGCCCTTACCGCGCTAGCGTTCAGCGCTGCAACCAGTGAATTGGGCGAGAAGGTCAAGACCGACACGGCACTGGCCGAGAAGCTCGCGGCGAACGCGAACTACAATACCCGCGCGGGTGGACTGCTCATCAAGGTGGGCGACAATGTCATTGGGGCAATCGGGGTTGGTGGTGCCAAGGGCAGCGAAAAGGATGAAGCTTGCGCCGCTGCGGGGCTGAAGAAAGTGAAGAGCAGGCTGAAGTGATGAGCAGGCTGAAGCGCATGCGACGTTGGCTGCAGCTCGACCCCAAAAGGGTCTGCGAACCTTCATTTACTCAGGTCTGATGCCGGACCGCCGTTGGGACAATTCGAAGTGGCTAGTCGCCGACCCGAATCACCAGTGCATCGACGTCGGCCGCCTGCAGTTGCTTGCGCAGCCTGTTGAGCTCGTCGAGCTTGGTGATGGGTCCGATGCGGACGCGGTGCCAGACGTCGGCGTCGACAGCGACTCGCTGCACCTTGGCATCGATCCCTTGTAGAGAGAGTTGCTTAGCGACGCGCGCGGCGTCCGCCTCATTGCGATACGAACCGGCTTGCAAGACGTACACGCCGGGGCGTTCGATCTTTGCCGTGGCCGGGAGGTCGCGCTTGACGTCTTTTTCCTTCTCCGGCACCACCACTTCGAAGTTCGGCAGCATCTGGTAGAAGTCATACTTCTCCGATGCCTGCCGCGTGCCCGCGGCTGCGGTTTCCGTGTCTGCCGGCGCGACCCGGTGCGGATCGGGGTGAGGAGCCTCGGCGCCTTCATGGGCAGTCGTTCGCTTGCCCCCCATGTAAAGGAATAGCGCGCTCGCCACGACGAGGCCGACCAAAGCGCCGACTCCAAACTCACGCAGGCGCCCGACGTCCAGCGGGCGCCGGTGGCTCGTCTTGTAGTCGCGATGCGTCAGTCTTGCCATAAGTTACTGAAGGGGCTCACATACTTTCCGGCGCGGAGACGCCGAGCAAGGTGAGACCATTGCGAAGAACCTGTTGCACTCCCAGCACCAACGCGAGCCGCGCGTTGCGTAGCTTTGCGTCGCCTACGATGAACTGCTCTGCGTTGTAGTACGTGTGGAGCGCATTCGCAAGCTCGCGCAGATAATGAACGAGCGTGTGCGGCGCACGGTTCACGGCCGACTGTTCGAGCGCCTCCGGGTAGCGGGCGAGCGAATTGAGCACCGCTTGCTCCTGGCTGCCGACAAGCAGCTCGGTGCTCGTCAGGCCCTCGGCGCGATCGAAGCTGAGCTCGCGAGCGGCAAGCTGCTTCATGACGCTCGCAACGCGCGCGTGCGCGTACTGGATGTAGTACACCGGATTCTCGTTGGTGCGCGACTTGGCGAGCTCGAGATCGAAATCGAGCGGCTGGTCGTGGCTGCGCATGAGATAGAAGAAGCGGCAGGCGTCGTTCCCCACTTCCTCGCGCAGTTGCCGCAGCGTAACGAACTGCGCCTCGCGCTTGCCCATCGCAATCTTCTCGCCGCCGCGAAACAGACTGACGAACTGGATCAGATTGACCTCGAGGCAATCACCCGGCTCGCCCATGGCAATGAGCCCCGCTCTCACCCGCGCGATGTAGCCGTGATGATCCGCGCCGAGCACATCGATCAGGCGCTCGAATCCCAGTTCACGCTTTTCGAGGTGATACGCGATATCCGAAGCAAAGTAGGTTTTCTGCCCGTTCTCACGAACCACCACGCGATCCTTCTCGTCGCCGAACTCGGTCGCGCGGAACCAGAGGGCTCCCTCCTGCCGATAGAGCCGACCTTGCGCCTCCAGCCGCGCAAGCGCGCGGTCGATTGCACCGCTATCGCTGAGCGCCCGTTCGGAATACCACCGGTCGAACACGACGCCGAACTCGGCGAGATCCGCTTGAATGCCGGTTAACATCTCCGCGAGCGAAAGCTCCAGCACCTCCCGGAACCCGTCGGCACCGATCAACTCGCGTGCGCGTTTCATCAGCGCGTCGATATACGCTTCCTTGTCGCCCTCCGGCGCGTCGACCGGGAGGTTCGCAAGTACGGCTGTCGCCGGCCGCCGCAGTTTCTCCCCGAGCTTGGTGTGCAGCTTCTGCGCCAGCGGTCGGACGTAATCGCCCCGGTAGCCGTTCGCCGGGAATGGCAGCTCCTCGCCGCAGATCTCGAGATATCGCAGCCAGGTGCTGACCGCGAGGATGTCCATCTGGCGCCCGGCGTCGTTGATGTAGTACTCGCGCGCTACGTCGAAACCAACCGCGCCGAGTAAGTTCGCAAGCGTCGCCCCATAGGCGGCCTGCCGCCCGTGCCCAACATGTAGCGGCCCGGTCGGGTTCGCGGAGACGTACTCGAGCATGACGCGCTGTCCTTGCCCGAGATTGCTGCGTCCATAGCGCTCCCCCAGCTCATGCACAGTCGCGAGCTCCTGCGCGTAAGCATTCGTCGTCAGGAAGAAGTTAATGAAGCCGGCACCCGCCACCTCGGTGCGCGCTACGAGGGGGTTGACCGGCAGTGCAGCCACTATGGCCTCTGCGAGCTCACGCGGTTTGCGTCTCGCCGCCTTGGCCAGGCGCAAGGCCACGTTCGTGGCGAAGTCGCCATGTTGCGTATCCCGAGTGCGCTCGACGACGATCGCCGCCGGGGAGGGCGCCTCAGGGAGCAGGCCTCCCGGAAGATTATTCAGGGCGGCCAGCACGAGCTGCTCGAGTTGCTGCTTCAAGGAGTGAGATCCGGCGATGGAAGGCGCCGAAGTTTACCCGAAGCGGTACGTGAATCGCGTACCTCGAAGGGGCGCCCGGATTCGCAAAGGCAAATGAGCCCCGCCGCCGCCCGTACGTAAGCGCCGCGGTGAGGCCGTACGGGGCTTTGCCTAGCCCGCAGGAGCGTACGACGGCTCTGAACCCGATGCTTCCACGATCGCCAGCCGCTGGCGCTCCCGGTCGTTCTTGAGCCTCCGCAGCGGGATGTCGTACGTGACCTTTGCCCCATACGCTTCAGGGGCTTGCGGGTCGTGCCGCAGCTTGTCGAACACTAGCAGCCGTGTGCCCAGCTCGAATCCTTCCTTCAAATCGTGCGTGACCATGAAGATGGTCATGGCATTGGCGGCCCAAAGGTCGAGGATAAGCTTGTGCATGTCCGCTGTGATCCCCGGATCCAGCGCGCCGAATGGCTCGTCGAGCAACAGGATTCGCGGCTCACCGATGACCGACTGCGCGATGGAGAGTCTCTGCTGCATGCCGCCAGAGAGCTGCGCCGGATACCGGTCCCGGGCCCCCGCAAGCCCCACCGCCTCCAGAATGCTTTCGGCGCGCACGATGGCTTCCCGCCGCCGCGCTCCGAAAAGCTTTCCCAGCACCCGCGAGCGTCGCAATTCGAGCCCGAGGATGAGATTCCCCAGCACCGTCAGATGCGGAAACAGCGAATAGCGCTGAAAGACGATGCCGCGATCCGGACCGGGCTCGGGCGACACGGGCTCCCCGTCGATCAGCAGCCGTCCCTTCGAAGGCTGCTCCATGCCGAGCAGAATTCGCAGGAACGTCGTCTTTCCGCAGCCCGACGCGCCGACAATCGTGACGAATTCATGATCCGCAAAGTCCAGATTGATGTTCTCGAGCACTACGGTGTCCCCGTACCGCTTCCACAAGCCCTTGACGGTCACGCGAGCCATGCGTCAGCGACTCATGTCAGTCCATGGGAACGCCCGTGAGCGCAGGATTTTCAGCGCCCAGTCCATCAGAAAGGCCAGCAACGTGATCCAGGCGACATACGGCAGAATCACATCCATCGCGAGATACCGCCGCACGAGAAAGATCCGGTACCCGAGCCCTTCCGTTGAGGCGATCGCCTCCGCGGCGATGAGAAACAACCACGCGCAGCCCATCGACAGTCGCAATGAGTCGATCAGCCGCGGCCACATCTGAGGGAGGATGACGCGGGTGACGAGTTGCCAGGAGGACGCACCGAGGGTCTGCGCCTTGATGAGCTGCTCGGAAGGCAGTTCGGCCGCGCGTAACGCGAGATCGCGCACGATGACCGGAGCGATGCCGAGCGTCATGAGCGCGATTTTCGCGACCTCACCCAGTCCGAGCACGATGAACAGGATCGGCAGGATCGCCAGCGGCGGAATCATCGACACCACGGCGACGAAGGGCGCAAGAGCCGCTCTCACCACGGGCAGCGCACCGATCGCCAGACCGAACGCAAGTCCGATGGAAGCTGACAGCACCAGTGCAATCAGGATGCGCTCGAGGCTCGCCATCGTATCCACCCAGAACAGCACCTGGCCGCTGCGGACATCCTCCTCGGCCGCATAGGTGTGCAGAGTCGACATCAGCGTGGACGGTGTCGGCAACAGCTTGTCATCGGGATTCGCGGCCAGCCGTACGTGGGAGCCCAAGAGGTAGGCGAATATGAGCACTATGAAAGGCACCAGCCCGAGCATGAGGGCGGGGCCACGGCCGGGATGCCGATTGATTAACCTCGGCATGCGACTGTGGCATCGAGGGCCGGCCTGACAAGCGATTTCATTTCTAAAGCTTGCCTTCCACGGCGAGCTGCAGGTAGGTCGGATCGAAGCGCAGCTTGACGTTTTGCGGATTGCCCAGCGTCTTGCCGCCCGGGAACGCCATCCCCACGACGTCGGGCGATCTCGCTCCCTGGCCGAGCAAGCCGTGGTTGAAAGAGAACGTGCGCACGAGATCCATGATCTTGATGAAGTTGGCGCTGGCGGCGAACGTCTCCGCCTCGGCGGGAGTGACGAACATCTTCGTCGTCGCCAGCTGGCTGTTGAAGCCCGCCACATCGGTACCCGACGCCTTCGCCATCGATGCGAGGGCGGCGCTCGTCCGCGGGCCCTTGCCGAACATGATGGCCAGCGTCTCGTACCACGCGCCCACCAGCGCTTTGCCGAGTTTCGGATTCGCTTTGAGCGTCGCCGTATTCACGATGAAGAGATCCGTGATCTCACCCGGGATCCGGCTCGAATCGAACACCTCGCTGGCGCTGGGCGCCGCGATGATCTGCGCGAGCTGCGGTTTCCACGCGACCACGGCGGTCGTTCCGGGGGCCGCATAGGCGCCGACGATATCGGCGTCGGACGTGTTGACGACCTTGACGTCGCGCTCCTTGAGTCCCACCGTTTCGAGGCCTCGAACCAGCAGGTAGTGCGACACCGAAAGTTGGACGAGGTTGATCGACTGGCCTTTGATGTCGGCGAGTTTCTTGCCCTTGCCCTTCAGTACGACGCCGTCGTTGCCGTTGGAGAAGTCGCCGACGATGAGGGCCGTGGAATCCACGCCTCCTGCCGCCGGAATCGTCAGTGCATCCATGTTCGTCATGGCGCAGGCGTCGAAGCCTCCCGCCGTGTATTGATTGATCGATTCGACGTAGTCGTTGATCTGGGTGAACTGGATCGTGATGCCGTACTTATCGGCCCACTTCTTCAGAATGCCGCTCTGGACGGCGTAGTCCCAGGGCATCCAGCCGACGTAGATGCTCCAGGCAACCTTGAAGTTCTTCTTCTCGACTGCGCTGGCCGGCTTGGAGAAGACCGTAGCGGCGCAAAGAACGGCGGCGCAGACGAACGCGGTGGCGAGTGTTCTGGCGAGCTTCCGGGGGGTTGCGGGCATTGCGGCTTTCCTGAGGTGTCGTCGGATCCGATGCGAGAGGCTCGCCACGACACATCCGACGGGGATCGGATGCGCGCAGGCGCGCCTGTACGATCTCCCGGGCTTTTGTCCCGCCGTGTATCCGGCTGACGCCTGCGTCTGCCGGACTGCCTCTCTCGGACCAGACACTGGCACGACCGTGAACGGCCGCGCGAGTCGGAACCCTAGATGCACATTGCGAACGTGAGGGATGCAAAGCGTATGCCGCTCCAAACCAGGGCCAAAGCGCGGGTTCGAGAGGCCGTCGCGCACTCTTTCGCAGCGGCGCGTCAGGATTGTGCCCCGTTTTGGAGCGAGCGCATGCGCTAACTTGCCGTAATTGAGTTGGTATACCCTTTGCAGCGCCTGGCACGCATGGGGAGTACGCGATGACGACTGATACCCGCACGGCGGGCCCAGTACTCTGGGAAGAACATCTGCACAGCGGTAGTCACTGGTCGGGGGTTGTACGCCGCGGCACGACGCTGCGGCTGACCGATATCGACGGAGGCGCGAACGTCTCCGCGCTATTCTACAACCAGGAGGACCGCCTCGAACGCTATAACATGGCTGACACTCTGAAGGCGCAACACACGGCGTATCTGACCAAGGGCTGCGTGTGTTACTCGGACATGGGCCGTATTCTCTGTTCTCTCACGGAAGACACCTGCGGCTGGCACGACACGATGTCCGGAGTGTCGAATGCAGCGATGGTCGCGGACAAGTACGGCGCGACTCGTTTCCAGGAGCAGCGCAATGGCGTCTACAAGAACGGGTATGACAGCTTGCTCAACGAGCTGGGTAAATACGGGCTGGGTAAGCGTGACATCGTCGCGAACGTGAATTTCTTCAGCAAGGTGACGGTCGGCCACGAGGGGCAGATGTACTTCCGGCCGGGAGCTTCGCGAGCCGGCAACTACGTCGATCTGCGTTTCGAGATGCACGCTCTGGTCGCGTTCGCGACGTGCCAGCATCCGTTGGATCCGGAACCTGCCTACCACCCGCGGTACGTGCGCCTCACCGCCTTCGCGACCGGCCCCGTGGCGCAGGACGATCCTTGTCGCATCCGCTGCCCCGAGAATGAGCGCGGCTTTCGCAACACTGAAATGTTGTACGTTTCATGACTCTCAGGATGATCGAAAGCACGCTGGATTCGCGCGATGCGGTGTCGGACGAGATCGTGCCGGCGGGCGAACCGTGGATGGGCATCGTCCGCAAAGGCCAGTTCCTGCGCATCCTGGACCTCGAGGGTAACCAGGCAGTGGATACGTTGTTCTTCAGCGCTGCGGATATCGAAGAGCGCTACAGCGCCTCGGATACTATCCGGGCGCAGGGGAATCTGTACCTGATGGCCGGCACGCGTTTGCTGTCAAACAGTGGCAACGTGATGCTCGATATCGTCGCGGACACGTGCGGGCGGCATGACACGCTGGGAGGTGCGTGTTCCGCCGAAAGCAACACCGTGCGCTACTCTCTGGAGAAGCGGCACATGCACAGCTGCCGGGACAACTTTCTGACTGCGTTGGCGCGCACGGATTTCGGTCTCACCAAGCGAGATCTGCCGAGCAATATCAACTTCTTCATGAACGTGCCGGTCACCCCGGGAGGGCAGCTAACGTTCGCCGACGGCATCTCTGCCTCCGGCCGCTACGTCGAGATGCGTGCCGCGATGGACGTGATCGTGCTGATCTCGAACTGCCCGCAACTCAATAATCCTTGCAACGCCTACAACCCGACACCAGTACGCCTGATGGTTTGGGATGCCGCCAGGGGCCCGGATTCCTAGCGCCCATTCTGGCTGCGGGACGACCCGCAGATCCTCGTGAAAAGGCCGGGACGACCCGGCGCAAAGACCTAAGAGGATCGCGGCATGTTCGAAAAAGTCCTCATCGCAAATCGTGGCGCCATAGCGTGCCGCATCGAGCGCACGTTGCGTCGCATGCGGATTGGTGCGGTAGCCGTCTATTCAGACGCGGACAGGCACTCGCTTCACGTCTCTTCGGCCGATGAGGCCGTATGCCTTGGCGGCGTGACGGCGGCCGAGAGTTATCTGCGGCAGGACAAGCTCATCGAAGCGGCACGCGCCACCGGCGCCCGCGCGATTCACCCTGGGTACGGCTTTTTGAGCGAGAACGCCGCCTTCGCGCAGGCGTGCGCGCAGACCGGCATCACGTTCATCGGCCCCACCCCCGGTCAGATCCGTGACTTCGGACTCAAGCATCGCGCCCGCGCGCTGGCCCAAGAGCAGGGGTTACCGCTGTTGCCGGGCAGCGGGCTCCTGAAGGAGCTGGCTGAAGCGCTTGTGGAGGCGGTGCGCATCGGCTACCCGATCATGCTCAAAAGCACCGCTGGCGGCGGCGGTATCGGCATGCAGTTGTGTCGGAATGAGGCGGATCTCAGCGGCGCCTTCGCATCGGTCGAGCGTCTCGCGCGCAGCAACTTCAGCGACGGTGGCCTGTTTCTCGAAAAGTATATCGAGCACGCGCGGCACATAGAGGTGCAGCTGTTTGGCGATGGCGCCGGCAACGTCATCGCACTGGGGGAGCGCGACTGCTCGATGCAGAGGCGGAACCAGAAGGTCATCGAGGAGACACCCGCGCCTGGGCTTTCGCAGGATGCCCGTGAGCGGCTGTTTGCAGCAGCTACACGGTTGGGGCGTGCTGTCCGGTACCGATCGGCCGGCACGGTGGAGTTCGTCTACGACGTGCCAACCAGTGAGTTCTATTTCCTCGAAGTCAACACGCGGCTGCAGGTGGAGCATGGAGTCACCGAGGAGGTCACGGGCGTCGATCTGGTCGAGTGGATGATCCGCGTTGCCGCGGACGAGCCTCCCAATCTCGCCGCGTACCGCCATGAACCGAACGGCCACGCAATCCAGGTGCGGCTCTATGCCGAAGACCCGAGCCGTAACTTCCGGCCGTCGAGCGGACCTCTTTCCCTGGTGGCACTTCCTACGGGCGTGCGTGTCGACACTTGGATCGAGACGGGCACGGAAGTCTCCTCCTTCTACGATCCGCTGCTCGCGAAGATTATTGCGCACTCGCCGACGCGCGAGCTCGCGCTGGAGCAACTGCAAGCCGCGTTGGCCAGCAGCCGCGTGTACGGTATCGAGACCAATCTCGAATACCTGCGAACGGTTTTGAATACGGCCGTCTTTCGGGAAGGACAGCAGTTCACGAGGTTCCTGGCGGGTGTCGAATTTCGGCCCTTGTCAGTCGAGGTGCTCCGGCCGGGGACGCAGGCAACGGTGCAGGATTCCCCGGGACGACTCGGGTATTGGAACGTTGGCGTGCCGCCTTCCGGTCCAATGGATGGCCTCGCCTTCCGGCTCGCCAACCGCATCGTCGGCAACCCGACGAGCGCGGCCGGGTTGGAACTCACCGGGAAAGGGCCCGCGCTGCAGTTTGGCAGCGACAGTGTCATTGCACTGACCGGCGCGAGTATGGAGGCCACCCTCGATGGGAGTTCCGTCCCTTTCTGGACGCCGCTGCCGGTCGCGGCAGGGAGTGTCCTCGCACTCGGTAGCATCGATGGTCCAGGACAGCGGGCCTACCTCGCGGTGAGGGGCGGCTTTGACGTACCCGAGTACCTGGGCAGCCGTTCAACCTTCACGCTCGGACAATTTGGCGGTCACGTCGGCCGGGCGCTCCGCAAGGGCGACGTGTTGCGGCTGGCGCGTTCCGGCTCGCATCTCGAGGGCTGCGTGTCGCTGCCGCAGAGTCAAATCCCCACGTACGGGAAGCATTGGAGCGTCGCGGTCACCTATGGTCCGCACGGTGCTCCGGATTTCTTTACGGACGAAGACATCCGCACCTTCTTCGCGACGGACTGGGAAGTGCATTACAACTCGAGCCGGACCGGCGTTCGCCTCATCGGCCCCAAGCCTCAATGGGCGCGGGCGGACGGCGGCGAAGCGGGACTGCACCCTTCCAACATTCACGATAACGCTTACGCGATCGGCGCGATCGATTACACCGGCGACATGCCGGTCATCCTCGGCCCGGACGGCCCGAGTCTCGGCGGCTTCGTATGTCCGGCGGTCATCACACGGTCGGATCTGTGGAAGATCGGACAGTTACGGCCGGGCGACACGATCCGGTTCCAGCGAGTGTCGACGCACGCATCGCCGGTGTTGCAGCGGCTGGAAGACACGGGCCGGATCCCCGTGTGCTATCGGCACTCGGGCGAGGATTATCTGCTCGTCGAGTACGGCCGCCCGGTTCTGGAGCTCGAGCTGCGTTTCCGCGTCCATGCGCTGATGGAATGGCTCGCGAGGCGCGACGAGCCGGGAATCATCGATCTCACGCCGGGTGTTCGCTCCCTTCAGGTGCACTTCGACAGCCGCATGCTGTCGCAGCCCGCTCTGCGGGAGCTGTTGCTGCTTGCGGAAGACGAGTTGCCGCCGGTCGACAGGCTGGAAGTGCCGAGCCGCATCGTACATCTGCCGTTGTCATGGGACGATCCGGCGACGCAACTCGCGATCGACAAGTACACGCAATCCGTGCGCAAGGACGCGCCCTGGTGTCCGAGCAACATCGAATTCATCCGTCGCATGAATGGCCTCGACTCCAGCGAGGATGTGAGGCGAATCGTGTTCGAGGCGAGCTACCTCGTCATGGGGCTCGGCGATGTCTATCTCGGCGCACCCGTGGCGACCCCGCTCGATCCGCGACACCGTTTGGTCACGACCAAATACAACCCCGCGCGTACCTGGACGCCGGAAAACGCAGTGGGGATTGGAGGTGCGTACTTATGCGTCTATGGCATGGAAGGTCCCGGCGGATACCAGTTGGTCGGCCGTACGGTGCAGATGTGGAATCGCCAGCGGCGGACGGTCGACTTTCGTGACGGCAAGCAGTGGCTGCTACGGTTCTTCGATCAAATTCGTTTTTTCCCCGTGAGCGCGGCAGAGCTTGCGAACATGCGCGAGGACTTTCCTTACGGTCGATTCCGGCTGGACATGGAGGACACCACGCTCCGGCTCAGGGACTACCGTGCGTTTCTGGAGGAAAACGCACCATCCATTGCGCAGTTCAAAGCACGCCAGCAGGCCGCATTCGAGGCCGAACGCGAGCGCTGGAACGAGTCGGAGGCGGATGACTGCCCGAATGTCAGCGACCCGCTGGGCTCGGGGGAGATAGTCGCCGGACCGAGCGTTCCTGAAGGATGCATCGCGGTTAGCTCTCCTGTCGCCGGGAGCGTCTGGCAAATCGACGTCGAGCCGGGAAAACGGGTACGCGCTGGCGACGACCTCTTGATCGTGGAGGCGATGAAGATGGAAATCCCGATTACGGCCGAGGAGGCGGGAGAGATCGTCGAAGTTCGCTGCGCCCGCGGTCGACCCGTGTCAGCCGGTGAAACCCTGCTCGTATTGCGACCGCTTTGATTGGAATTCAAATGTCTTTACCCAACCCATTGCTGATTTCAGGCCTTCTCGATGGCTATCGCGCACGCCGCTTCTCGCCGGTCGATGTCATGGAGCAGGTGCTCGCGAGCATCGCGCGGGCGCCGGATCGGCGCGTCTGGATAACACGATTGGCTCGCGACCGGGTCCTTGGATTTGCGCGGGCTCTTGCTGCGCGTGCTCCGGAAGCGCTGCCCCTCTACGGTGTTCCGTTTGCCATCAAGGACAACATCGATCTCGGGGGAATGCCCACCACGGCGGGCTGCCCTGACTATGCCTATACGCCGGGGGAATCGGCGTACGTCGTGCGTAAGCTCATCGAAGCGGGAGCGATTCCGCTCGGCAAGACGAATCTCGATCAGTTTGCGACGGGACTGGTCGGGACGCGCTCGCCGCATGGCGCCTGTCAGAACAGCTTCGACAGCGCCTACATTTCCGGAGGGTCCAGCTCCGGGTCGGCGGTGTCGGTGGCAACGGGGCTCGTGAGTTTCTCGTTGGGAACGGACACGGCGGGATCGGGCCGGGTGCCGGCGGCGTTCAACAACATCGTTGGCCTCAAGCCCACGTGCGGAGCGCTCAGCACGAGCGGTGTCGTCCCGGCGTGTCGTTCCCTCGACTGCGTGTCGATTTTTGCTTTGACGGCGGACGATGCCGCGCGCGTGTATGCGGTAGCTGCTGGGTTCGATCCTGACGACCCGTACTCGAAGGCGGTGTCGTTGAGAGGCTTGGCCGCGACGGGCCCGCTAGCCGCTCTGGGTTTTCGCTTCGGGGTTCCGCGCGCCGATCAACTCGAGTTTTTCGGCGATAGCGAATACGCGCACCTCTTTGAAGCGGCGGTAACCCGGCTGGAAGCCCTCGGCGGCCGCCGTGTGGAAATCGACTTCGACCCCTTCCGCGCAACAGCGAGGCTCCTATACGAAGGTCCGTGGGTGGCCGAACGCTACTGCGCAGTGGGAGACTTCCTGGAGCGGCAACCGCAGTCCATGCATCCAATCACCCGGCAGATCATATCGGGTGGCCGCAATGCCACAGCGGCTGATGCCTTTCGCTCGCAATACCGCCTGATGGAGCTGCGGCGTGCGGCGGACCGCGTATGGTCCACAATCGACGTGCTCGTCACGCCGACCGCCGGCACGGTTTATCGCATCGAGGCAGTCGATGCCGACCCGATCCGCCTGAATTCGAATCTCGGGTACTACACTAATTTCGTCAACCTTCTCGACCTGGCCGCCGTAGCGGTGCCGGCCGGCTTCCGTAGCGACGGCCTGCCATTCGGCCTGACCCTGGTAGGCCGAGCCGGCGCCGACGCGGACCTGCTGTTTCTGGCCGACAAGGTGCATCGAGCGAAACCAACTTCGCTGGGCGCGCTCGGTCTCGATCTTCCGGCGCACGTTGCAACCGACTACGCCTCCGGGGTTGTTCCAACGCCAGGGCCGCAGGCCGCGACATCCAAAGCACTGGAAGGCAGCTTTAACAGCCGGGCCACTGCCAAGGTCGACACCAAAGACAGTCGCGTCGCCTCGACCGACATCCTTAGCGCCGATGACCGCATCGCCGTTGCAGTCTGTGGCGCTCACATGGAAGGCCTGCCCCTCAACCACCAACTCACGAGCCGCGGCGCATTTCTGATCCGCCGCACCCGCACTGCCCCAGCGTATAAGTTCTATGCCCTCCCCGGTGGCCCCCCAGATCGCCCCGGCCTGGTACGAGTCGCCAGCGGCGGCGCCCCCATAGAGCTCGAAGTCTGGTCAGTTCCTTCCGCCAGCTTCGGCAGTTTCGTTGCCGGCATCCCCGCACCCCTCGGCATCGGCAAAGTAGAACTGGAGAACGGCGAGCAAGTCGCCGGCTTCGTCTGCGAGTCCTACGCCACAGCAACCGCCGCAGACATCACAGGTCTCGGCAGCTGGAGACGTTATCTGGGCTGATTGCTAAGGGGGTTATCGCAATCGCGCGAGCTGATCGCGCATAGACACTTCCTGCAGCCTAGTTGTGTCGTCCGCGTTTGCCACACACTCGATGAGTTCGGCGAGTACGTCGTCATCCAAAGTGATGACGCGGCCAAGCACCCCTCGAGTCATCAAGCGATCAGCATCCGAAGGATCCAAGTCGCCGAGGTAGCGCATGTCCACCCAGGATTTTGCGATTAACGGTTCTCCGAGAACGCCCAAGAAGAATCCCGGGTACGGATGACCGTGGAAGCATTTTGGAGCTTCAGGTCGCGCATGAGGCCGGCTTGTGAGCAGTCGTGCGACCAGGTCATTTCCTGGAGTTCGCGCGAGAATAACGAAGTACTTACGCTCCAAAGCACCGGATGCGGCGTTCCTGTAGAACGCGTCGTGGCGATAGATCTCTCCGGGGTTCACCGTGTGACCTGATCGTAAAAGGGCCTTTAGTGCCTACTCAGGCCGGCGGCGATGATTCCCTCGTACTCACGCGCCGCCTCAAGAATTGCGGCGCGATTGGGATCGTCATCAGGGACCGCGAGCGTGTAAGGAATGCGCTCGTTATTGCCTTGCCCAGCATCCCAGATCTTGTCCCATGGGCCGCGTTCGGCGTGGGTAATGTTGATCAGCGGCTTGGTCAAATCTGTGCGAAACCGTTCCGCCAACTCGCCCATCAGCCGCAGCTCGCGTTTGGTGAACAGGCTGTCGTCGAATTCCGCCTTTGCGACCACGGTCTCACGCTCGTAATCGATCACCCGCTCTGGCGCGATGTCGATTGCCGCTGCCAGATCGGGCTCCAGTTCATCCCATTCCTGAACCAGTTCGAGCGGTACGGGACCCAGTTTCCACGCGCGATAGTCGAGCCTCGTGACGCTGCGCCCAGTTTCGCGAAAATGCCTGAAATCGAGCAGATAAAGAAGCTTGAACAGTTTCACCTTGCCGCAATGCCGCGTGTTCCTCGCAAAGAACACGATGACATTGATGAGTTTTTCGCGTTCGCGGGAGATCAGCATGATGGCACGGCAACAGTCAGCGGTCGCGTCACTAAAGATTGACATACGATAGTCTTCAACAGGCTCGCATTCAAGGAGCATGGAGCCGACCGCTGCCTGACGCGCAGGATGTCACGGCGAGAGGCTTCCGCAATCGCGGATTCTGGTCCAAAACGTCACCGCGCCGGCCAGTTCCAGGGCGGCTGATCCAACAGGCCCTGGCCGACGATACGCGTCTCGCCCGTTGCCTTCTCTAAGAGGATGGCACGGCAGCGGGAAGCCAGTGCCGCGACCAGGCCCATCACCGGTTTCCGAGATCGCTATGCGCGAGCCGGGAAACGCGTCATCCACCGCGGTGTCGAGCGCGTGGTTTGAAGGGCCGCAGCCAGATCGCGCCCGTTGTGCGACAGAACGGGCGTGCGTCTCCCGAGTTGCGGCTGTCGTGCCGGCGCATCGCATCGACGCGAACCGTTCCCTCCGGTGATGACATTGAGGCGCCCCGGTACGACGAGCTGGCGGACGGAGCGGTAGTTGGCAATCGCAAGCGTCTGGATCATCGTGGCTCGAGATTGCTGCTTCGTCGCCCGGCGGCCCGGTCAACGCTGGCGTTGCGGCATGCTACTTGCGCGAGAGCAGACGAGCGGTGACCCGCGGGCGAGTCGTGGCTCGGGTCTGTGTTGTTCAAGGAGCTCTGCCGGCCAATGCAGTTTTCGAGATCCACCAAAGTCGTATATGCAGCGATGGCTGCGAATCTGGGGATAGCCGCGACAAAATTCGTGGCAGCGGCCGTGACCGGCAGCTCGGCCATGCTGTCCGAAGCCATTCATTCGATCGTCGACACTGGTAATCAGCTGCTGCTGTTGCTCGGGCTGTATCGCAGTCAGCGGCCTCCCGACGAAACGCACCCGTTCGGACATGGAAAGGAGCTGTATTTCTGGGGGCTCATCGTTGCGATTCTGCTGTTTGGCGTGGGCGGCGGCATGGCGTTGGTCGAGGGCGGCTGGCACCTTCGGTATCCCCGCCCGCTGGAGGACCCTTTCTGGGCTTACGTCGTGCTTGCGGTCGCCGCGGTGTTCGAGTCGACCTCGTTCGTCGTCGCTACCCGCGAACTCCTCAGCCGTCGCGGGCCGGCGGAGTTCTGGCTCCGGGTCCATCGGAGCAAGGATCCTTCCGTGTTCTCCACGTTCTTCGAGGACCTCGGTGCCCTGCTGGGTCTCGTAGTTGCTTTTCTCGGCATCTACTTCGGCCACCGGTTCCAGAACGTATACCTCGACGGTGCGGCTTCTGTGGTCATCGGCGTCATTCTCTCGTTAGTCGCTCTCACCATCGTGTACGAAACCCGCGGCCTTCTGGTTGGTGAGAGTGCGAGCCCTGAAATCGTCGCTGACATCTGCCGAATCGTCGCGAGCGATCCGGCGGTGCGCAAATCCCGCACACCGCTCACGATGCATCTGTCGCCGTTCGAAATCCTTCTCAACCTCGAAGTCGAGTTCAAACAGGGGATCTCCGCGGAAGAGCAGATCGGCGCGGTCGAGCGCCTCGAGAAGGCGATCCGCGAGAAGTATCCCTCGGTCACCCGGATCTTCATCGAAGCCCGCCGTGGCGATCCTATGCGAGCCGCGGGCCAAGATTCAAAACAACTCGATGGGGTCCACGTCGAGCGCCCAGCGCACGCGCCGAGCGCTCTGGAGCTGCTCGACCGCGGGAAGCCATGAGTCGAGAAAATGGTGCAGGCTCGACCGGTCCGTGCCTTCGATGAGTAATTGGGCGTGATAGCGGCCCGCGCGCTTCGACATGGCTGCGGGTACGGGGCCCAGCAGGCGCAGCCCGCGTGGAGGGACACCAACTAACTTGCGCGCCTCCGTCAAAAACTCGAGGGCGCTCTCTGCGGTTTTCGCTGAATCGCGTACGGCCGCCAGGCGGCTGAACGGTGGCCAGGACGCCTGCGCGCGCTCGGTGAGGGCAGTCCGCGCAAAGCCTTCGTAACCTTCGGTGAGCAGGCTCAGCAGCAGCGGATGATCGGGGAACTCCGTCTGAATCAACACTTCACCGGGCTTCGTACCGCGTCCGGCGCGGCCGGCCACCTGCACGACGGTCTGGGCAAGCCGCTCCGGCGCCCGGAAGTCAGTGCTGAACAGACCCTGATCCGCATTCAGGACGACTACGAGCGTTACGTTGGGGAAGTCGTGTCCCTTCGTGACCATCTGGGTCCCGACTAGAATGCGCGCCTCGCCCGAAGCCATGCGGCGCATGACTTCTTCCATGTCGCCGCGCCGTCTTACGACGTCACGATCCAGCCGCACGAGCGGCACGCCGGGGAACAGGGTGGTCAGACCTTCTTCAATGCGTTCCGTACCCTGCCCAACGGGCTTCACGGCAAATCCACACTGTGGGCAGCGTGAAGGCAACGCAGAATCAGCACCGCAATGGTGGCAACGAAGCCGCCCGGCGGACATGTGTACGGTCAGGCGTGCATCGCATTCCTCGCATGGGGCGATCCACCCGCATGATGTGCAAAGCAGAGTCGGCGCATAGCCGCGTCGGTTCAGGAAGACGAGCACCTGCCCGTCGTCTCGCAGGTGTCGTTCGATGGCTTGAATTGCTGGCGTTGAGACGCCTGCGTGGCCTGCGTTCGTGCGTAAGTCCACCAGCGCCATGCGTGGCGGTTCCGCTTGGCCGGCTCGGTGTTGCAATGGCAGGCGTACGTACCGCCCGCCGCCGACGTTGTGCAATGTTTCGAGCGCCGGGGTGGCTGAACCGAGGACTACCGGCACGTCTGCACGCTGTGCGCGAACCACTGCGAGATCCCGCGCGGAATATCGAAAGCCTCCCTCGTGCTGTTTGAACGAAGAGTCATGCTCTTCGTCGACGATAATGATGCCGAGATTGGGGACCGGCGCAAAGACCGCCGAACGCGTGCCCAAGACTATGCGCGCGCGGCCGGTGAAGGCGGCCCGCCATGCCATGAGTCGTTCGGTATCGGTGAGCGCGGAGTGCAGCACCGCCATTGGTGTATCGAAGCGATCGCGAAACCGCCCGACGAGTTGCGGCGTGAGACCGATCTCAGGGACGAGCACGAGGGCACGTCGCCCTTGCTCGAGCACGCGTTCGACGAGCCGTAGGTAAACTTCTGTCTTCCCGCTGCCTGTGACTCCGTGAAGCACGAAGGCACCGAAGTGTCCGAGCGCGCCCCGAACGGCCTCGACCGCAGTACGTTGCTCTTCGCGAAGCTCCGGACCCGGAGTGCGCACCACGACAGGCTTTTCGATGCTTGCGATCGGAATATCCGCGGAATCGATCCAACCGCGGTCCGTCAGCGACCGTGCGGCGTCCCGCCAGTTGGGCACCGCCTCATTCAACGCCTCTGCCGTGGTGCCCTCGTGCTGCACTAGGTGAGTGAGGAGCTCCCGTTGCTTCGGCGCACGGCGCGGTTCGCCTCGGGTGCATGCCTCCCGGCCCATCAGCGTCGCGGTCCATCGTTCTTCGCTGGCCGCCGCTTTGACGCCCAATCGGAGTGCCTTTGGCAGGGCACTCGCCAGCACTTCTCCGATCGGGTGGTGGTAGTACTCGGCGGCCCAGCCAAGCAGCTCGAGAGCCGCGGCGTCGAGCACGGGACTTGGATCCAGCACTTCGAGAATGGACTTCAAGCGCTCCTGCGGAACGTCCGAGGAATCGGCACTGCTCATGACCACTCCGACCAGCCGCTGACGGCCGAAGGGCACTCTCACCCGCATGCCGGGCTCGACCGGCTGGGCAAAAAAGGTCGGATCGGGAGGCAGGTAGTCGAACAGGCGCTTGAGCGGCATGTCGAGCGCGACACGGAAAACGCGGGCAGGGGGCATGGTATTAGCTAAATCAAAGGCTTACGGATGCCGCGGGGAGTCAACCAGGGAACGAGCACGCGCGTTATACGGGACATGTCTGAGTTTGCTACGCTCGCGTCGCCTTATAGCATGCCGGTTGCATCACACGGCGACGTGGAACTGTCGGATTCGTCTACCCATACGCGGTCCCGCACGCTGAACCAGTTTCTGGCCGGCGTCGAGGTCAAGGCATTTAAAATTGCCCAGGCGGCGCTCCGGCACGAGGACGACGCGCTCGATGCTGTGCAGGACGCGATGCTGCAGCTTGCTCGCGCCTACGCGGACAGGCCTGCCGAGGAGTGGAAGCCTCTTTTTTACCGCATCCTCGAAAATCGCATTCGCGACATGCAGCGCCGGCGGACGGTGCGTGGGCGAGTCATCTCCTGGTTGCCCTTCCGCGGGGATGAGGAGGAAGACGACGCCGATCCGATCGCGCAGGCGCCGAGCACGGACCCTTCGCCCGTCAGAAAGCTGGAAATCGATGAGGCGATGCAGGCATTGGAGAAGGCGCTCGGAGATCTTCCCCGGCGCCAGCAGCAGGTCTTCCTGCTGCGCACGCTGGAGGGACTCGACGTCGCCCAGACCGCTATCGCTATGGGTTGCTCCGAAGGTAGCGTCAAAACACATTATTTTCGCGCCCTGCAGGCGCTGCGCGGGCAACTCGGGGAATTCTACGTATGAGCCCGGACAGCGAACGGTTGACTGAATTCGAGCAGCGCTCGCGGGCGATGCTCCATGAGGGCGTGCTGCGCGTCGACGGCCGCATTCGCTCGCGCCTGAATCAGGCGCGTCAGGCGGCGGTCGCGGAAGCAGCCGCGCGCCGTCCTACCTTCTGGCGATTCTTCACCTTGGTGCCGACCGCGGGCGCGGCGGCAGCGGCGCTCCTCGTGACCATGGTCCTATGGCACCGCCAGCCGCAGATAGAGTTGCCTGTGGCCGAGGGCACACATTCGACGGTGGAAGATCTGGATCTGCTGGCGGACAGTGAAGGGCTCGATCTCATGGAAGGAGGAGACAACTCATTCTATGAGTGGGCGCTGGACCAGGCGGATTCGCCTGGGGGGGCCGACGGCTGATGCGGGATCGACGCTTCCGCCTGCTGCTGTCATTCGCGGTGCTAACCGCCGGCTCCGCCGTCGCGCTCGCGGACGACAATCGAAAGGCTGCCGATCCGGCGCTCGATGGTGAGCTGCTCGAATTCCTCGGCAGTGTCGATCCGCCGTCCGAATCCGTGCAGCCGGACGACGGCGCGTGGATCGACTATCTCTCGCAAACAGACATCGGCAAGGTGGTCAAGACTCCGACGGTGGCCGAAGCCAAGCCCGTCGTGCCTGCCCCAAAGCCGAGCGCACCCGGGGTGAAAGAAAATGAGTAGCCAATGGCGTTCGCTGGTGCTTGCGCTGCTGTTCGCAGCGGCGGCACCCGCCTTTGCGCAGCAGGAACCGAGCCCACCAGCGCCGCCGCCCACCAGCGCGCCCGCGAGTGTGCCCTGGTCGAGCCTGTCGCCGGACCAACAGAAGTTGCTCTCGCGTTTTGGAAACCAATGGAGCACTTTGCCGTCCGAGCGGCAGCAGGCCCTCGCTCGAGGCAGTCAGCGGTGGCTCGGAATGTCCCCGGAGCAGCGGGGCCTGGCACGCCAGCGCTTCGATCGCTGGCATTCGCTGCCGCCGGACCAGCGGGGCGCCTTGCGCGAGCGCTGGCAGAAATTCGAATCGCTGCCGCCGCACGAGCAGGCGGCGGTGCGGGAGAATTTCCACAGGTTTCAACAGCTCCCGCCCGACCGGCGCAGGCTGCTGCGCGAACGGTGGCACAACGCGACTCCCGCGCAGCGCCAGGAGATGCTGCAGCGGATGCGCGATCACCGGGTGCAACGCATGGAACAGCACATGCAGCGGCCATCGCGGCCGCCCGGTCACTAGAAGCCTGTCTGACTCCTGGCGCGTTGAGTCAGTGCGCTGTTGTCGTAGTCGTGCGTGGTCGTACCGGTATCGGTACGTTGCAGACGTCAACGTGGCCGGCGGGCACCTTGAACCACTCTTCGTGGCGGTTACGACGCGCGTCAATGTACTCAGTGAAAATCTGGGTATCCGTGCGAAGCTCTTCAAGGGGAGTTCGCTGTGCCTCAGGCACATCCGCGGCTACCTTGAACGACTTGAGCGGCACTCGCTGCTCTGGCTTTTCATAGAAGCCGAGCGTGCCGGTGCCTCGCGGCAGGGAGGATAGTATCTCCATCCCTTGCACAACGCGCCCGAGCAGCGTGACATTTCGATCGAGGTGTCGCGGAGCATGGCCGATGACCGCATAGAGTTCCGTGCCGCCGCCGCTGTCGACATCGTTGTCGCGCCCCGCGCCGACCATTCCATAGCAATGGATCAGCCATGCTCTGCCGAGCTTGGGATCCAGCGCGACGGGGAACCCGTCGGAAAAGCCAACCTCCGGCGCGTAGCTGTCCGTTTCGGCCAGCGGCATGAACGACAGGCCGCGCGAGCTTCGCTCGAATTCCGCCGCCAACGTGCGTTGGGCCGTGTGAATGGGCTTCTTCCCCTCCGGGTCGCCCCATTGCACCACGTAGTTGTCCTGCACTCGCTCTATCGAGAGCCCACTAAAATAACTCTCGCGCGCCAGCGCTTCGACATTCGCCACGTAGTGCGGAGCGAATTGCGGCGCGAGCTCGATGATCACACGCCCCGCGGGGAGCTCCATGTAGAGCGTGCTTTGCGGGTCAAGCGGCCGCCAATCCGCGGGAGTAGAGGCGGCGAGTACGTCCGCCGAGGTCAACGGCTTTTTGACCTGGTCTGGCGTCGCGGGCGCCCCGGTGCGTGCGCCTGCGGGCGCCCCTGACAAGCAGGCGATCGCCACGACTGTCAGAGCGAACTTCGGCAAACTGCGCACGCTTTTCATCTTATGCATTCGTCATTGTGCCCCGCCGGTACGAGCCGCGGTCAGCCCACGGCCTTGATGGCCTGTATCAGCTCCGATCCCACCTTCTGCGCGTCCCCGTAAAGCATGCGGGTGTTGTCGAGGTAAAACAGTCCGTTCTCGATGCCCGAGAACCCGGCTCCCTGTCCACGCTTGATGACGATGACATTCTTCGCCTTGTCGGCATTGAGAATCGGCATGCCGTAGATGGGGCTCGACTTGTCCGTGCGCGCAACGGGATTCACGACGTCATTCGCCCCGATGATGAGCGCAACGTCGGCCGTCTCGAACTCCGCATTGATCTCATCCAGATCCGAGATCAGATCGTACGGGACGCCAGCTTCGGCGAGCAGCACGTTCATGTGCCCTGGCATGCGCCCCGCCACCGGATGGATCGCGAATTTCACGGTGACGCCGCGGTCGATGAGCAGCTGACACAGCTCCCAGATCTTATGCTGAGCCTGTGCCACCGCCATCCCATAACCCGGTACGACGATCACTTTCTGCGCGAAGGCCATCATCACGCCGGCATCGGAGGGTTCGATCGGCTTGAGGCTCCCGGTCACGGTGCCGGTCGCGGCTGCTCCGGTGTCGCCGAACCCCGAGAACAACACGTTGCCCAGCGAGCGATTCATCGCCTTCGCCATCAACTGGGTCAACAGCGTGCCGGCGGAGCCAACCACCGTGCCTGCGATGATCATCGCCGCATTGTTCAGCACGAAGCCCTCGAGACCGACCGCAAGTCCGGTGAGGGCGTTGTAAAGCGAGATCACGACCGGCATGTCGGCGCCGCCGATCGGCAGAGTCATCGTGAGGCCGAGGATCAGCGCGAGCACGAAAAATGCGGTCACGATGGCCGGTGAGGCGTTGAAATGGAACGCCACCATGCCGCCGAGCACGAGGGCAGCGGCGAGCAGCAGCAGATTCAGGACCTGCTGCCCGCTGAAGCGCACACTGCGTTTGATCAGCCCCTGCAGCTTGCCGAAAGCTATGGCGCTCCCGCTGAAGGAGACGGCGCCGATGATGCCGCCGACGACCGCCAGCGTGGAACTCGCATACCCCTGCATTTCGCCGCGATAAAGCTCAACCGCCGCGATTGCGGCGGCCGCACCGCCGCCCATGCCGTTATAGAGCGCGATCATCTGCGGCATGTCCGTCACGGCAACGCGTTTCCCGCGCCACCATGCGAAGCCGCCGCCGATGAGAATCGCGGGAATGATCCACTCGTAGTTGGACATTCCTGGATAGGCGAAGGTGACCGCGGTGGCGACGAGCATTCCGGCGCCGGCCCAAAGGATGCCGCTGCGGGCGGTCACGGGCGAGCTCATGCGCTTCAACCCCAGGATGAACAGGACGGCCGTGACGAAGTAACTCACCTCGATCAGGGCGTTCAGGGACAACACTTCTGACATCAGTGCGCCCTCTTGCCGCCGCTACGGGCGCCGGTCTGGCGCGACCCGCTCGACTTGAACATCTCCAGCATGCGCTCCGTCACGACATAGCCGCCAACGGCGTTGCCGGCGGCGAGCAGCACGCCGATGAACCCAATGACCTTCTCCAACGTCGTGTGCGCGCTCCCCAGCGCGACCATGGCGCCGACGAGCACGATGCCGTGCACGAAGTTCGACCCTGACATCAGCGGCGTGTGCAGGATCACCGGCACGCGCGAGATGACCTCGTAGCCAGTGAAGGCCGCGAGCATGAAAATATAGAGCGCAACCATACCCGTCATTTTCTTACCCCATACGTGAACACTGCGCTGTCAGCCTTCCAATGCCTTGCGCGTCGGTTCGTGTTTGATCTGCCCGGCATGCGTCAGGCAGGACTGCGCGAACACCTCGTCCGTCCAGTCGATCGCAAGCTCGCCTTTGTTGATCGCCGGCTTCAGGAAGTTCAGGAGGTTGCGGGCATACATCTCGCTCGCGTTGTAGGCGAGATCGCCGGGCAGGTTCACCGGCCCTATGATCTTCACCCCCTGGTGCTCCACGATCTCGCCGACCCGTGTGAGCTCGCAATTTCCGCCCTGCTCGGCGGCGATGTCGACAATGACGGAACCGGGCCTCATCCGTTCCACCGCGGCGCGCAGGATGATCTTGGGTGCGGCGCGACCCGGAACGGACGCGGTCGTGACGACGGCATCGGCGGCGGCAATGCGTGAGTCCAGCACTTCCTGCTGCTTACGTTTTTCCTCTTCCGTGAGCTCGCGCGCGTAACCTCCCGCGCCCTCCGCGCTTACGCCCGTATCGACAAACTTCGCACCGAGCGACTTCACCTGCTCTTTGGTGGCGCCGCGCACGTCGTAGGCTTCCACGACGGCTCCCAGGCGTCGCGCGGTGGCGATGGCTTGAAGCCCCGCGACCCCGGCCCCAATGATCAGTACCTGCGAGGGCCGGATGGTCCCGGCGGCGGTCGTGAGCATCGGCATGAACTTCTGCAGATGATTGGCGGCGATCAGCACGGCCTTGTAGCCGGCGATGGCCGCCTGCGAGGAGAGGGCGTCCATCGATTGCGCTCGTGAGATGCGCGGTACGAGTTCCATGGCGAAACTCGTGATCCCGCGTTCCTGGAGCGCCTTGACCTCCGCCCGTCGCGCATGCGGCTGCATGAATCCGATGACGACCGTCCCGGCCTTCAGCCGCTGGATCTGGTCCAGTGCGAGCGGCTGCACCGTCAGCACGACGTCCGACTGCTCCAGGACGGCGTCCGGAGAGTCCGCCCAAACCACATTCTTGTATGCAGAATCAGGGAATTGCGCGCGGGTCCCGGCCCCGTGCTCGAGCAGGATCCGCGCCCCGGCCTGGCCGAACTTCTCTGCGACTTCTGGAACCACACTCACACGCGTTTCTTGCGGTGAGCCCTCGCGAAGCGCACCAATAGTGACTGGCATGCACGGCCCTCGTGGGAAAGTGCCGTAGCCGGTCGGCCACGGTGAAGGAAAACTTTAATCGAATGAAGACGTTGCGTTGTTGAATTCTTGCATAAAAGTGACTTATCTTACACCTGCCATGCTAGGTATCGATCTAGAACGCGCCGACCACGGCGATCAGGACGACCTGCGCATCGTCGCCACTCCGGCGGCGCGCGGGCTCTCCCAGCTTGTCCTGCGAGCGGACATCGCCGGCATGCCCCTCGAATGGATCGACTACAAGGAAGCCGCGCGACTCTACCATCAGGAGCAGGTGGCATATACCTGCGGCTCCATGCTGTACAAGCTGTATGGCGGCGTAAACGCTAAAACGGGGCGCCGGACCATCCTCGAAGTCAACTCGATTGTCGCCACGATCGGACACACGGGGAATCCGGGCAACACCCGACACGACTATGTTCCGCCTCTGAACAACCAGACACTCTTCCGCCGGGATGCTTACCTGTGCATGTATTGCGCCGTGCGCTTCCCGTCACGTGAGCTGTCACGCGATCACATCCGGCCGTTCAGTCAGGGTGGCATCGATATCTGGACGAATGTCGTAACGGCCTGTCGGCGTTGCAACAACCAGAAGGCTTCGCGCACCCCGGAGCAGGCCAAGATGCAGCTAATCGCGGTGCCTTTCACGCCGACTTATGCGGAGTATATTTTCCTCAAGGGGCGCCGTGTGCTCGCCGACCAGATGGAATATCTGCTGGCGCATTTCCCGCGCTCGAGCCCGCTGCACGCCCGGATTCAATGCTGGCTGGCATGAGGGCCGGACTCTCGTCGCTGCACGTTCCGGTCTTGCCGGTCCGTGAATTCCACGTAGGATGCGTGAGAGTTCGCTAATTCGGGCCCGGCACCATCCTTGATTTTCCTCGTCGACGCCTCGGTATACGTTTTTCGCGCCTACCACTCGATGCTTCCCGACATGGTGGATCGGGACGGTAATCCGGTGCATGCGGTGTTCGGTTTCGCGCGCTTCCTCGGCGACCTCATCGAGCGCGTGCGCCCGCGTTATATCGCGGTCGCCTTCGACCAACGGCTCGCGACCTCCTACCGGAGCCGCATCTATCCTCCCTACAAGGCGAATCGCGAGCCGGCGCCGGTCGATCTCGCGATGCAGTTCCAGCACTGCCGCGAGCTTTGCCGACACCTCGGTCTCGCCGCGTTCGTAAGTCCGGAATACGAGGCGGACGACATCATCGGCACGCTGGGCTGCCTCATGCGCGAGGAAGGTGTGCGTTCGGCGTTCATCACCCGCGACAAGGATCTGGCGCAACTCGTCCGCACTGGCGATCTGTACTGGGATTTCGGAGCGCGGGAGCAGTTCGGGTACAACGACATCGAGCGCCATTTCGGGGTCGCGCCCGAACGCTTCGCCGACTACCTCGCGTTGACCGGCGATGACGTAGACAACATTCCTGGGGTGCCCGGTGTGGGACACAAGACGGCGGCCTCGCTCATGAAAGCTTTCGCTTCACTCGACCATCTCTATGCCGACCTCGACCGCATCCCGGGATTGAAGCTGCGCGGTGCGCGCACCTTGAGCGACAAGCTGCGTCAGCACCGCGATTCGGTGTTTCTCGCGAGGAAGCTCACCCACATCACGTGCGACATGCAGCTCGGTGTCGGCATCGAAGGCCTGCGCCGGCAGCTGCCGGACGCGCCCGCGCTGGGGGCGCTTTACGACCGGCTCGGTTTCGGGCCGTTTCTACGCCGGCAGAGTGAGCGGCTGGCCCAGCTCCCGGTGAGCTGAAGTCGGCTCAAGGGCGCCGAGCACTAGTTGGACGGGCTCCCGGGTACGACTTCCCCCGTCACGCATCCGAGCGGCTCACCGACTCCGTCCTTCGTCTGCCCCTCGAGGTGCACCGCCCGTCCGTTGAGGGCTTGCGTCTCGATGCGCACGAGGTGGCTGCCGTCCGGCTGCAGTCGCGATGTGTAGCGGGACGCGGGAAGCTCGTGCTTCTCCGAATCCGCGGCTACGACACGGCGTTCCCGCGAGACGCCGGGCACACGTAACACCGCAAACTGGGTGTCGGATGCGAGGCGTAGAGGAGTGCATTCGCCGCCGCCGCGCGTGGCGGCCGGGACGTTGAAGAAGGCTGTCTGCGTCGAATCGAGGTCGGGTGCCTGGGCCTCACGTCCGAACCAGCCGCCCGCCACGCCCAGCACTCCGCCGATGACGAGGGAAGCCGCCATTCGCCACCCCGAGCCAGCGTGCACGTGCCGGCGGATCGACGGCGCGAGCGCGGGACGTGTCCTGCTCCCCATGTTGAGTTTGATGGAGCGCCAGGACTCGACGTCCTCGACGCATTCCGTGCAACCCATCATGTGCATCTCGAAAGCTTCGAGAGTGCGTTCGTCGAGACCGTCAGCGACGTAGACGGCGGCTGTCTGCTGTGCTTTGAAGTGTGAGTGGTCCATGGTTCTCCCTACCCATGTGTCGAGTGCGCGGAAGCCGATTCGCTCAAGCTGAGTCCCGCCTTGCGGAGGATGTCGCCGAACCGCTGGCGTGCACGCCACAAGACCTGGTTGAACTGCATGTCGGTCAATTTCAACGACTCGCGGATCGAGGTGCGAGGCTCTTCGTGAAGGTAGAAACGTTCGAGGACTTCACGGTCACGCTGCACCGGCAGGTGATCCATGAGGTCGCGTACGTGCTTTGCCAGTTGCTCGTGATCCAATCGTTCCTCCAGCGACAGCGCCTCGTCCTTGAGGTTGGTGAGCAGCTCGCGGTCGTTCTCGTGCCGACGGGAGAGTTCCCCACGCCAGTAGGCCGTCGCGAGCTTGCACGCCGTGCGATACAGATAGCCCCCGAGGTTGCCCGGGTCGTCCAGTCCTTCAGTGCGGATTTTCTTGATCGCCTGCAAAAACGTACGCTGTAACAGGTCGTCGGCCGCATCACGATCGATGCGCCTGTGGTGGAATACCTGTAGCAAGGGGCGCCGATATCTCAGGTAAAGTTGATTTTGTAGCGCGCTGCGCTCCGCAACAGCCTCCACGAGGGAAAAATCGCCGCCCTCGTCCCGGTCGAGGGACTTTTCGGCGCCGGGTACGGCATCCGCGGCTGGTGCTTCGATGTAAGTCATGGACGCGGTTCCCGGTACGCTCCTGGCTGGCGGCAGACGCTTGCGGAGCGGTGCTCCGTCGCGAGAAGACAAGCGTCGGCGAGCGGCACACCTTCCAGATAAGGTGGGCGCGATCCCGGCTTTGAACGGCGCGGTGTCATAGCCATCCGCCCCTCCACGACCTCCGTAAGAAACCCGTCTGCCGTCAATTTATCATAGGGCGGCCTCGACCAGATGCCAGCTAGCAGGCCGGCCAGAATGGCGGTCGAATTGGAGCTTCCCTGCTCCAGGCGGTATTGCGATGGGGGGGAAGCCGCCCCGATGACACAGGCGCTTGGAGCCCCCAGATTGAGCCCTGCCGGCGCCGGGCTGGTGCCTGGAGAGATCATGTCGTCGTTGCCGATGGGAATCGCCCGGACGATGCGACGAAAGTCGTAAGCGGCGGGGTAGCCCGCGGCTGGCTCGCCCTTATTGGGGACGCTGGCGACGACGATCGCCGCCACCTGCGAGCCGGGTCGATCGGCGATTTCCCGAAATTTCGCGTCGAGCTCGGGTGTGGTTGCATTCCAGTGCGCGCTGAAGCTCAGGATCCGCGCGCCCATGCGGGTGGCATAATCCAAGGCCCGTGCGAGACGAACAGGGTCGGCACGGGTCGCGTCACCCTCGCAACCGACAATCCTCAGAATCATGACCCTTGCGCCATCGGATCCGGGAGCGGCTATTCCGACGTGGTTGTTCCGTTCGGCGGCGATGAGGCTCGCCGTAACGGTTCCGTGGCTCACCCTGTTCCGACACGCCCCTTTTGGCGAGACGTCTGGACTGTCATCGACGAAGTCCCACCCGTGGACGTCGTCGACGTAGCCGTTGCCATCGTCGTCTACTCCAGCTTTCCCGCGCGCCTCGGTTTCATTCGTCCACAGCTGATTGCGTAAATCCTCGTGATCGATCCAGGCGCCGTCGTCGAAGACGGCGACCGTGACGGGCTTAGGCCGCCCAGGCGCGTTCCAGGCGAGAGAGCCGGCTACATAATCCACCCACCAGAGGTTGCCCGCGCGATAGGCGCAGTCGTTGGTCTTCGAATCAGCGACCGGAGTGGCCGGCAGCAGGGTCGAGCAGGGGAGCGGCTGGCACGGAAATCCGGACGACTCGTGGGCGCTGCCCACCCACGGCGTGCCGCCGAGGATCGTCAGACATAACCCTGCCGCGTAGCTCCGAAATGCCATGCACCGATTGTAGAGTCGGCGCATGAAGGAAATTGTGCTTTGATCGACTCGTTTCGCACGTGGCCGCCTACGGGGTCCGCGCATTGCGAACCCCGTCGAGACTCTCTTACTCGGCGCCGATCAGTTGCGACTGATGATCACGCCGTTGTCATCGAGCTGGATGTCGGTCGGCGCGCTGGCCGACTGCAGCACGATGATCGCGGACTTCTCACCGTTTACGTCGCGCGGAAAGATCAGAACGTGCTCGAGTTGGCCCTGGATGGTCGCGAGCCCATACCAGTGTTGCGGCTGGTAGTAGGGCTCGGCCGACTGTACATAACCGGACATGGCCAGAAAGGGCGAAGTCGCTTCCGCTCCGGGGACGCATTCGAAGTCGGCGGGCACCGTCGTCATCTGCGTGCCTGGCCGGTACTCGAGCTTGAGTCCGTTCCAGGCGGTGGCCCAGGTCTGCTGACCGACGTTGAGTGCCTCGAGCGTATAGGTGCCGTCTTCCGCGGCTGTATCCCGTGAGACCTTGAACTTGAGTCCGGGCTGGACGCGGGCCGCGAGTCCGGCATGCGCTTCGGCGCAGTTCGAGGTGATCGTCCACTCCTTGAAGAAGTATTTGGGAATCTCAGCCGCGTGGGCCGGCGCGGTCGCCGCGAGGCCAACGAGCAGACATTGCACTGCGGCAAATGGGGTCAGCGAGAGTTTACGGGTCATGGGAAGTTCCTCGGGAATGTGCGGGGCGAGTCCGCACGTGTTCACTGCTGCGAGGAGCCGGGTTATCTCAGTGCCAATCCCTGCCCGCACGCCCCAAAGGCTAGATGGAGCTGTCAGGCCAACCGTAGAGGGCGAACGCCGCCCACTCGTATGTCGTTGCGGCCGCTGCGCGGTCAAGCTGCGCTTTGCGCAGGGCGGCCGACGCGCTGAGTCGGTCCGTGAGCAGATACTTGTAGAATCGCTGCATGAAACTCGATGTAACCTGGTCGTCCACCCGCCAGTAGCTGGCGAGGACCGCGGCCGAGCCGGCCTGGAGGAAGGCCTGCGCCGGACCGAGCACTCCCTCGCCGGGGAGCAGCCGGCCGCGGGAGGTCTCGCAGGCGCTGAGGACGACCAGCCTGGCATTCAATTTCAGGCCGAGGATGTCCAACAGGCCGAAAGCGGACGCACTCCCCTCTGTGCCGGCTTCGGGCGAGAGCGCGAGCGCCGACAGCCGGGGCCGCTGCGCATCGATCCGCGCATGTGTCGCAATGTGTAGCAGATCGACGTCGATGTTGGCCGCCTTGCGCAGCGCGCTTGGTACGGCCGCACATCCGATCAGCGTCTCGATTCGGCTCGCGGGCCGCGACTCCCGCGCGAGCTTGCCGATTTCCGCTACTTCAGCGCGCGTACCGGGAAGGCGCGGCAGGGATTGCGTCCAATCCGACTGCATGCGGGTGGGATGGAAAGTTGTTTTCGTCTGGGTTGCTTCGGAATCGATACATTCACGGCGCCAGTCCGACACCCTGAAAACAGGGTCTCCAATGAGCTCGATGCGCGGTGCTTCGCTGTGCGCAGTGGCTTCGGAGTGGACCTGCATCAGAAACAACGCCGACGGAATGATTGCGGTTTCCGCGTGCTGCAGAACGAGCTGCTGCGCAGAGTCCGACGACCACGGAAGAGCCGCCAGCGGCACTGTGTGCAGTGAGTCGTCCGGAACGAACACGATGCGCTGTGTGGTTAGAAATCCGGTGAGCGGCCATAGAACGAGCCGGGCGAGTCGTCCCGCCGCGACGCGTACGTCGCTCGGGGCGGCTTCAGCATCCCGCAGGCGGTCGCGCAGGTCGGCGGATGCGCTGGCGATCTCCCGGCTGTCACCGAGCCGCACGACGCGCGTGCCATTGGCACCGACGATAAATGCAAACATATCGTGTGAGCCGACGGCGTACTCGACCAACGTCGCATCTAGCTGCCGCAGCGTTCGCGTGAGCTGGAGCCGGTCGAGTGGTTCGGTGACACCGTTTTCGCGCCGGGCGGCCCCGCCGATTTGGTCGATGAGAGCAGTTTGTGCCTCGCTGGTGTCGTCCGCTGCGGTGATGTGGACGACTTCACGCAGGAGCTGCTGATACCTCGCTACGGGTAGCGCATCGGTAGGCGACGCGGCATCCCGTGTGGACTGGGTTAAGGCGTAACGTAGACTGCGTGCTCGCCCTCGCTCGGACGCTTCGAACGCAAGCCAAGCCGCCGAAGCGTCGGTCGCGCTCGCCGCTGCGAACAGATCGGTCAACTCAGCGAAGACCGTATGTTGGGTCGCGAGGAAAGTCGCGCGCTGCTCGCCGTCGAGCTCGTCGATCGGCACCGCCTCGATGAGATCGGCCGCGACTTGCAATGTGTGGGCCCCGGCGGCGGATTGTCCGGAGCCGCGATAGCCGGCGGCGATGAGTCGCAGGGAAGTGATGGTCTGATCGATGTCGCCGCGGGCGACGCTCGACTGCAGCACCCGATGCGAACCGGGGAGCGAGTCCGCGGCGTTGCCAGCAAGCAACTTCGCCTTTACCGCACCGAGTTGCGCGGATCCGCGATGCTCGTATGTTGCGGGCAGGTGCGCTTCGTCGGCCGTATGCAGAGCTTGTTCGAAGGCGGCTCGCGCGCCATTCGGGTCGTTCCGTTCGAGGAGCAGCGTGCCGCGCGCGTTCGCGAGCCGGATCTGGCTGCGCGAGTTGTCCGCATAACGTTGGGCAGCATCCAGGCAGCGGCCTGCCGAGGCGAAGTCACTCTCCAGGATCAGTGCCTCACCCAGCGATTCGAGGGCGTTGAACAAAATCACTTTGTTCTCGGTCGCCAGAGTTTCCGCATCGAGAGGCCGCTCGCACAGGCGCGCGGGGGTGTCGCGCGTGGCGGCCGAAGCGTGTCGCGGCGACCGCGTGTCAACGGTGGGCGGCCCGTCGGTGTTGGAAACCCCGGACTCCTGCGTCAGCCCGAGCAGAGCGGTGCAGTCGAGCGAGGCTGCCTGCTCGAGATCGTTTTCCGCATCCGCGAGCGAGCCGACCTGTACCAGGAGTTTTCCGGATCGCGACAGGCTCAGGCGTACCCCACGACAGTCCCCGAGCCGCGCGTAGGCGCGCATGGCCGCAGCCTGTGACTGCTCACTGTTGCTGAACAGGCCAACGACCCCCTGCAGCCGTCCCAGGTTTGTGGAAATGTCCCCGGTCAGCTTCGGGTCGAGCGACGGAGGCAGCAGCCGCAGGGCCTCAGCATAGGCGGAAAGCGCGGAGGCGTAGTTGTTGCTCTCCTCCGCGAGCTGCGCGAGGTTCTGTGTCGACAGCGCATAGCAGTCCCAATCCTGCAGCTCACGGCAGCGTTGGGCGGCCTGCGCGAACAGCGCGCGCGCCTGCTCGGGCGCATCCAGCAGGAATTCGACGAAGCCCGTCAGAATGTCGAGCCGGGGCAATTCGCGCGCTCCAACTCCACTAGTCACGTCATACCGGCGTGCGATCGATAGCTGCTTGCGCACCGCCGGCGCAGCCAGGCGGGGATCGCGTCCCGGGGTGTCGAGCAGTGCCTTCGCCTGCAAACCCGCCAGCAGCCCCACCATGATCGGGTCGGGTGCGCTTCCATAATCCGCGAGCGCCGCCACCGCTAGTGCGTAAGCGTCTCGTTTACGGTCGAATCGCAAGTAAGCAAGCTCTGCCATGGCGTGCCTCGCCATAGCAGCAGGTCCGCGCAGGCCCAGGTCATCGAAGCCGCGTGCCGCGCGCAGGTATGCCTCGAAGGAGGCTTCCCAGTCGCGCGCCTGAACCGCGCGACCCGCAATCGCGAATTCCCGCTCCGCATCGCCGAGCACGCGCTCAGAGCCTGGAATGAGATCTGCCGAAACGCAGACTTGACCTGGGATGTCCTGCGAGTCGTCGACGCGAACCCGCAACCTTCGGATCTGCCGCCGTCCGGTGACGGCAGTGAGTACGATCGTGCCGAAACGGTCGACGGGGGACGCGGACGCGGTCGTGGAATCGTCATCCAATGTGGCGACTGTGGAAATCCCGCGCTCTTCGAGGTGGATGCGCAGGGTGCCGTCCGCGGGCGCTGTGATGTTAAGCACCGCCTCTTGCGTGCCACTTATTGGTAAACACCGCCGCGCAAGCGCAGGTTGGAGGCTGTGCGCATGGGCGGCGGGGCTGGGGATGCAGCCGGCTAGCAAGGCAATAATGAAGAGCGACGCGCTCGCCAGACGATGGCAATCGCGCCGGTCCGTAGCGAAATGTCTCTTCACCCCTACCCCTGCGGCTCCCGCGCAATATTCGGCTATGCTTCGGTGCATACCGCTCATGTCTTCGAGGGAAACACCATGGCGAACAAGAATATCGTGTCGGTCCTGCTGGAGGAGCGCACATTTGCGGCGCCGGCCGAATTTACCGAGCGGGCCCGGATCAAGCCGGCGGACGCGCGCAAGCTCAGGGAACATGCGGCGAAAGACCACGTCGGATACTGGGCGGAGCTCGCCCGCAAGGAGCTCCACTGGCACAAGCCTTTCACTGTAACCCTGGACGACTCGAACGCGCCCAACTATCGCTGGTTCACGGATGGGCGGCTGAACGCCTCCTACAACTGCCTCGACGTCCATCTGGCCGAGCACGGGCAGAAGACAGCCCTCATTTTCGAAGGGGAGCCGGGCGACGTGCGCCGCATGAGTTATCGCGAGCTCCATGCGGAAGTCTGCCGGTTCGCGAATGCGCTCAAGGGGCAGGGTCTGCGCAGCGGCGACCGGGTCATCATCTACATGCCGCTCATTCCGGAAATCATTGTGGCGATGCATGCCTGCAACCGCATTGGCGCAATTCACTCGGTGGTGTTCGGCGGCTTTTCGGCGCTCGCTCTGCAGGACCGGATCGAGGATACCGGTGCGAAGGTCGTCATCACCGCGGATGGCGGCTGGCGGGGCGGGCATGTCATCGAGCTCAAGGCGGCCGCCGATAAGGCCTTGGCAGGGGGTTGTGGGAGCGTAGAGCACGTCATCGTCTATCGGCGCACGAACAAGCCCGTGGCGATGGATCCGGGGCGCGACGTCTGGTGGCACGATATCGTCGCGGGAGCCTCTCCGGTTTGCGAGCCCGAGTGGGTCGAAGCCGAACATCCGCTGTTTCTGCTCTACACGTCGGGGTCGACCGGCAAGCCGAAGGGCATTCAGCACTCGACCGGCGGCTATCTCCTCGGCGCGAAGGTGACGAGCGAGTGGGTTTTCGACCTGCGCGCGGACGACGTGTTCTGGTGTACGGCCGACGTCGGCTGGGTCACAGGGCACAGCTACGTGGCTTACGGGCCACTGGCGGCGGGAGCGACAGTTGTGTTGTACGAAGGCTCGCCTGTCGTGCCCGACGGCGGACGGTTCTGGAAGATCTGCCAGGCGCACGGGGTGACCATCTTCTACACGGCACCTACGGCGATCCGCGCTCTCATGAAGCTCGGCGACGAGTTACCTGCACAGTACGATCTTACGCGTCTGCGCCTGCTGGGCAGTGTTGGTGAACCCATCAACCCCGAGGCGTGGATGTGGTATCAGCGTGTCATCGGCGGGGGCCGCTGTCCGATAGTCGACACGTGGTGGCAGACCGAGACCGGCGCGATTCTCATAGCGCCGCTTCCCGGCGTGACGGCGACGAAGCCCGGATCCTGCACCCAGCCGCTTCCGGGTATCGATGTCGGCATTGTCGACGATCGTGGCAAGCCGGTGACGAGCGCTGGGGCGGGCGGCTATCTCGTCATCAAGAAGCCGTGGCCGTCGATGCTGCGAACCCTGTGGCGCGACAACGATCGGTATATCGCCGCGTACTGGGAGAAATTCAATAACCGCTACTACGTGGCCGGCGACAGCGCTCATCGCGACAAGGACGGTTATTACTGGATCATGGGGCGCATCGACGATGTGCTCAACGTTGCCGGACACCGGCTGGGCACGATGGAGATCGAATCGGCACTCGTCGCACATGCGCGGGTGGCGGAGGCCGCCGTCGTCGGCAAGCCGCACGAGATCAAAGGGGAGTCGGTGTTTGCTTACGTCGTGTGTCGCGGCGAGCGCCCGACCGGCGATACGAGCGCGCTCGTGAAGGAATTGCGCGAATGGGTCGGCGAGCAGCTCGGGGCTATCGCCAAGCCGGACGAGATCCGGTTCGCGGACAATCTCCCCAAGACGCGCTCGGGAAAGATCATGCGCCGGCTGCTGAAGTCGGTGGCGCGCGGCGAGGAAATCACCCAGGACATGTCCACCCTGGAAAATCCGGCGATTCTGGACCAGTTGCGCGGCGTCGAGGTGGCGCCCGCGGCCGGGCAGAAGGTTTCGAAGGCCAAGGCGCCCGCAAACAAGCCGGTTGGGGTGAAGACGACCGAAAGGAAGAGGACTGGAAAGAAGCGTGGGGGGAAAAAGACTGCGGCCAGGAAGACCGCAGCCAGGAAGACCGCAGCCAGGAAGACTGTGGCGACACGAAAGACGTCCGGGACGTCCGCTCGTGTTGCCATCACTCGCGCGGCTGGCACGCGCAAGTCAGCGGTCGCAGTTGATAAGCGGCGCGGCAAGGCGGCCACACGCCCTGTTGCGCGCAGAATCGCGCGTAAAGCAGCGGGCAAATCGGGAGCGAAAGGTGAAGCTACGCGTCGTCCCCGACGCTAATGCCGAGTATTGGCGCGCTTTCCGCAATAAAGGGGGCTGGTGTCGGTGCGAAGCTCGCGCGTACGATCATTTCGGGTGATCACCGGTTAGATGAGTCTGCACGCGCACCGGAGGGAAGCATGGGTCGCAAGTCAAAAAGCATCATGGTCGGCCACGCGCCGGACGGTAACGCAAGGGGCGGCCATCCGCGGGGCGGCCATCCGCAAGGTCCACGGAATTTGGCGGTGGCCTACCTGAATGTGCTGATCGACGACGCGGATCAGGAGGAGTTGATCGCCGCGCTGGGAAGGATCGCGCACGTGCGTGGCGGTCCGAAACTCGCGGAGAAGGTGGAGCTGAACGCGACGAGCCTGTATCGAACGCTCTGCCGGCGGGGGAACCCCGAGTTGAAAAGCGTCGCCACGCTTCTCAAGGCGATGGGTATCCGGCTGACTCTGCAGCCGCTCATCGAAGGCAATCGTATTCAACTTCTGCGCGCGCGACGCCAGATGAAACTCGATGAGGAGGGAGCATGTCACTGAATAAGCCCGCGCTCGAAGCGCAGGCCGTGGAGGCAGTGTCGAAGTCCGGTTATCCGGAGCCGTACCGCTCTCTGGTCATGCCGCGCGAGAAGCGTCGACTGGGTGATGCGTTAGGGCTGACGAAGATCGGCATCAATCGCACGACACTGGCCCCGGGCAAGGTGTCTGCGATGTGCCACTGGCATACCGCGGAAGACGAGTTCGTATACGTGATCGAAGGCGAAGTGGTACTGCGGACGAGCGCGGGCGAGCAGGTGCTGCGGGCCGGGATGTGCGCCGGTTTTCCTGCTGGCTTCGCCGACGGGCATCAGCTCATCAATCGCAGCGAGCGCCCGGCCGTGTTTCTGGAAGTGAGTAATCGCGACGCTGAAGACACTGCTTATTACTCCGATGCCGATGTCGACTTGATCTGGAACCCCCCGCATGCCCGCGGCCGAATGACTCGCAAGGACGGAACCCCGTACTGAGCGGCGGTGGGCATGGAACTTGCGAAAGTCCGGGTGAAATACACGCGAAAGAGGCACTCATGGGCCAGGTCATACATGTCGCTTTCGGCACGGAGCGTGAGTGGGAACAGACGCACGCGAAGACTGTGGATGGATTAGTAGCGATCGGGACGCTGTTCGGGGACGACGAAGCCTTGATGCGCGCAAAGGCCGATTGCGTTTATCACATATTGCGGCAGATCGTGGAGGAGGTGCCCTCCGTACAGATCACTACCCGGATGCCCGAGAATCTCTCCTCTGAGCAGCTCGAGCTGCTGACCGGCGCGATCAAGGATGCTGCCCTGAAAGGCATCGAGATAGCGATGACTCATTCGGTGCAGGTGCTGATGAGCTCGATTTACGATCTGTGCACATCGAAGCTGCACGCGCGCCCCTCCTGAGGCGCGCGCAGAGGCTTCGTGTTGCGCGCGCGATGCGCGCTCACAGTTGGGTCCAGGAGTGTCCCTTCGGGCCACCCTTGCGACGCACGCGCCGCACCCCTCGCTAACGGCGCCTGTGAGTCAGACAGGCTCCTACGGTGCGGCGATGAGCCGCAGGCTGTACGAAACCGTGACGTCATTCCCCACCCATTCGGTGGACTTCCACTCGCCCTGTCCTACGCCGAACTCGAGCCGGTGAATGGTTGTCTTGCCTGTCAGATAACCGACGGCATGTCCCTGCTCATTCGCGGTGCGAAACGTAAACGGAATGTGTTGATCACGCGCCACGCCGCGAATGGTCAGCTTGCCAACTGCGTCAAATCCCGTGGCAGTCTTGGTGATTTGGGTTGCTGCAAAGTGGGCCTGCGGGAATTTCGCGACACTGAAGAGGTCTGCCCCACGCAAGGTGTCATCGCGGTCCTTGTCGCCGCTGTCGTATGAGCTCATTTCCACGGTGACATCAAGATTAGTCGCCGTGGCGCCGTCCGCCGAGACGTCGAACGTCGTGGGGAATTTCGCGAACTTACCTTTGTTTTGCGCTCCCGCCTGGACGAATGAGAATTCGAGCGAACTCTTCGCGGGGTCGGCCGAATAGTGCGTGACGCCGGCGGGCGCGGCAGCATAGGCAGTCGTTGCAAGGAGCGTAATCATCAGCACGGCACGGATACGCGTGCCTGAGCGTTCGGTCATCGGTGTCTTCCTTCAGCGTATTTTGGTGAAAGGCAGCATCCGCCGCAGGACGTTGTCCTTCAGCATGAAATGGTGCTTCAGGGCCGCCGCCGCGTGCAGGAACACGACCACCCCGAGCGTCCACGCCAGGGTTGCGTGGGTTTCCAGCATCGCCTCGTAAAGCGGCTTGCTTTTGGGAACGAGGTCCGGCAGCTGAATGAACCCAAACCAGCTTACCGGGAACCCACGCGCTGAGGACATCACCCATCCGGACAATGGCATCGCGAACAGAATCAAATAGAGTGCCGCGTGCGTGAGATTCGCAAGCACGCGCTCGTACGGTTTCAGGGTGTCGGGGAGCGGCGGCGTCGGGTTCATCGAACGCCAGAGGAGCCGCAGCACCGCGAGTCCCAGAATCGTGATGCCGACGGATTTATGCCGCGCCAGCATCGCGAGCTTCTTCATTCCCAGCGGCAGATCGTCCGCGATACTGGCGAGAACGACTTGTACGATGATCAACACAACGATGAGCCAGTGAAGGAACTGGGCTACGGAGCCCCAGCGGAGGGTGGTGTTTCGGATTGTCATGGCACTAAGCTTAAGCGCGTGAGCACTGGTTGCAAACTCCGCATTCTAGGCACCGCGCTTCTGGCCCTGAGCCTCGCTGGGTGTCCCACTCGTCCGCGGCCGCCCGCCGGCGCCGCCGGACAGCCCATAACGGGGCAAATCGCAGGGGATCAAGGCATCGCCCCGACGCATCAGGGGCGTCCGTACGACATCGCGTCGGGAGAATCGTTGCTGACCATCCTCGTCTTTCGCGGCGGCGCGCTCGCGAAGGCCGGTCACAATCATGTCATCGCTTCGCATACCCTCACGGGTACGATTTACGTTCCCGCTGATCTCGCGCGCTCTTCATTCGAAGTTCACTTCCCGGTCGCTGAGCTTACCGTCGATGAGGCTGTGCTGCGAGCGAAGGAAGATGGGGTCGACTTTCCGCCCGATGTTCCGGAGTCCGCGAAGGACGGGACGCGCCGTAACATGTTGAGCGGGGCTCTGCTGGACGCGGAGCATTACCCGGAAATCGTCCTGCGATCCGAGCGCCTCGAGCCGGTGGCGGGAAGCTCAGAGGGGCAGTGGCTCGCCCACACGCAGATCACGGTGCGCGACCGGTCGCGCTCCTTCGCTGTGCCCGTGCGCTACGAGAAGCAGGCGGACGGAATCGTCATTTCCGGAGTCCTTCCGCTCAAGCAAAGCGATCTCGGTCTCACGCCCTTCAGTGCGCTCCTCGGCGCGTTGCAGGTTGTGGATGACATGAAGGTGAGGTTCCGGATCGTCGCCTCGCCGGCCGCGCCCATGCCGCGACGACACAGCCGGGGCGTGACCGGCCGGTCCGGTAATCCGGCCAGCCCGCTCACCCCGCTGGCTCTCTGCCTACTTCACACCCAACTCCGCCAACAGCTCGTCCGCGTTGTATACCTTACGCAGGCCCTCGAGCATGATCGCAGGGTGAACGGCGACGGCACGGTTCTTCTCCGGGTCGAACCAGTACGCGCCGGAGATCGAGTGGATGTTGCCGTCGAACATCAGCCCCACGAGTTGCCCTTCGGCATCGATGAGCGGGCTGCCCGAGTTGCCACCGACGATGTCATTGTTGGTGGAGAGGTTGAACTTCGTCCCCATGTCGAGTCGATCCCTGGCCGCGAGCCAGCTGTCGGGAACTTTGAACGGCTCCTGACCCGTCGCGCGCTCGAAGAGACGAGAAAGGTAAGTGAACGGCTCGATCTGGCGACCGCCTTCCGTCCATCCCTGGACCGTCCCGAAGTTGAGCCGTAGGGTGAACGTCGCGTCCGGCGGCACGCTCGTCCCGTACGCGCGAAAGCGCGCCCGCGCGATTCGTTCCGAGGCCGAGCGCACCGGCGCTTCGACTTCGTCCTCATAGCGCTTGCGAACCGCGCGCGCCTGGGGATCGACGCGGCGTGCAAGCTCGATCATCGGATCGTGCGATGCGTCGATCGCTTTCTGGCCGCCCTCCCACAAGCGCATGCGAACCTGCGGGTCGGCGAGACTCGAGCCGTCGATGACGCGAGCGGCCAGCGTATCGGGAGAGTCTTTTGCGAGTAATTGGCGCACCACGTTGGTGTCCGGCCCGAGCCATTCGCGCATGCGCTCGAGAGCGAAAGACAGCGTGAGCTTCTCGAGGTCGGGATGCACGGGAATGGGGGCCTTCAATTGCTGCTCGATGCGCGGCAAGGCCGTATCACGGTACTCGCGCAGGCGGTCCGTGTTGGATTTCTGACGCTCGGCGGCGCCGCGGACCAGCGTCCGGGCGTAGCCGAAGAGCTTGCTGTTGAATCCCGCGCCGGCCTCGAGGAACGTGTAGGGAAGCGAGAGCTCGCGCTCGATCTGCTCCGCTTTCGCGATTTCGCCCCAGGGATCGCCGGTGCTGGCGGCAAGCTGCGGCTCGGAAGCGAGTTTCTGGCGCAGTGCCGTCTCCTCTTCCCGCTTGCGCTGCAGCAGCCGGTCATCCAGAAGAGCGTCGAGCAGCTTGCGCTCGACCTTGAGGCTGTTTTCGAGGTAGAGCAGCGGAGTCTGCACGATGCGGTGGGCTTCGGGGCCGGTCTTGCCGTATTGAATATAACGGCCGCGCAGTTCGGAGGCACGCAACAGGTACTGCGGGAGAGTCACGTCGCGTAGGAGTTCCAGCTGCGACACTGTCAGGAGCCGGTCCGTCGAGCCCGGGTGCCCGGAAACGAACACGAGCTCGCCGACTTTCGGGCCATCCGGTCTCACGCGCAGATACGCGGGCGTCGCGGCCGGCCTCCCGCTGGAGTCGTAGGCGCGCAGTACCGACATGTCGAGGCACCAGCGCGGGAACTGGAAATTGTCAGGGTCCCCGCCGAACGCGGCGATGTCTTCCTCCGGAGCGAACACCAGGCGCACGTCGGTGTAACGCTTGTACTCGTAGAGCCAATACTGGCCGCCCGCATATAGATTGACCGACTCGCACTTGAGCGGGCCGGTCCTGGCCCGCGCGCTCTCCCGTTCGCAGGATTGCTCGAGTTGTGTGAGCGCCTTCTTGCGGGCATCGTTCGCCGCCTTGTCGTCGAGATTGCGGGTGGCGGCCTCGACTTTAGTCGTTACGTTCTCCATCGCCATGAGTACATCGGCGACCTGCGTGCCGCACCTGAGCTCTCGCTCCCGCGTGCGCGCGAGAAAGCCGTCCTTCACCAGATTCTTCTCGCTCGTCGAATTCTCGTCGAGGCAGGCGGCGGCGCAATGGTGGTTCGTGAGGATGAGGCCGTCAGGGGAAACGAACGACGCCGTACAGCCCGACAGGCGCACAGTGGAAGTGCGTATCCGATCGAGCCATGCGGAGGTGACGTCCGTGCCGTACTTCTGTTTGACCAGCTCCCGCGGAAAATCATGGTATGTCCACATGCCTTCGTCGCTGAAGGCCGGGATAGCAGTGAGGAGCATCAGGAAGGCGAGCAGTCTTATGCAAAGGGTCATGTTGCGTCCCAGGGCTATTTCTATCCCATTATGCTCGAAGCCCACGGTCCTTTCCCGACGGCGCACGTCCGGCTCGCCTCGGCGCGTCCCGCGCTCAGTTCACCGCGTAGCGGTCTCGGCCGGGCGTCAGGTGACGTTAGGTTTCGCTTCGCAACAAGAGTAGCGGTGTGCCTTCGGGGGATTCGAGGAGTCCGTTTTCGCTCGTGTTAAGCCCGCGGGGGAGTTCGTCGGAAAATTCCACGCCCGATTCACGTAGGCGCGCGATGCGTGCGGGCATGTCTGGATCGCTGAAGACGAGCATCGGGCGGTCGAGCGTGCGGGGGCGGTGGAAGGCGATGTTGAGATAGTCGCTGGTAAGCGGCAGGTGTACGTAGGGAACGTCGGATTCGTCGGTCGCCACGAAACCCAGCGGCTCCCAGAACGCCTTCGCCGTCTCGAAGTCCGTGGTCGGCATGCTCAGTTCGTCGAAGTAACCGCACTGCGAGAGCTCTGACGACTGCCTTGAAGCCGGCGAGTAAGTGCGCGCCTCCAACACTGCTATCGACTGCCCAAATGGGTCGCGGAAGCCGATCTCGTTGAAAATATCGGCTCCCGTACGGCACACCGTGAGGCGGATGCCAAGGCTTTCGAAGTCGGCAACGTGCTCCGCGATTCCGGCGCGCACGAAAGTGACTGCAGGCGAAGGAGAGCGCCGCTGATGCAATCCGAGGAACAGGCGTCCATCGGTCAGCACTCCGTACGGGTGCGGCCACGTATCCGTCGTGGCGGCTTGGATGAAGCCCAGACGCTCGTAAAACTCGACGGAGGCGAGAATGTCGGCCGTGTCGATGCTGATCTCGTGAAAACGTCCGAGCATGCTCCCCTGCTCCTGGCCGCGGGGTTTAGACGGAGGTGCCGCGAGCAGCACCAGCAGGCCGCCTGCCGAGCTCAACGTGCGTCCACCCCTGGCAATGCCTGGCGATCAACTCAGAGAGGAAGCGTGCATGCTCGGCGCGTGCGTTCAGCGCCGGAACGTACTGATACTGCTGTCCGCCCGCCTGCATGAAGATCTCGCGGTTCTCGATGTCGATTTCTTCGAGAGTTTCGAGGCAGTCGACGGCAAAGCCCGGACATACAACCGTCACTTCGCGAATGCCGCGTGCCGGCATCTCCGTCAGCACCGCACTCGTATAAGGCCTTAGCCAGCCCGAGGGCCCGAATCGAGACTGAAAGCTTACGCTCCATTCAGTGTCACGGAGCATCAGCTCGTCGGCGAGCAACCGGGCGGTCTTCTGACACTTGCAGAAGTATGGGTCGCCCTGATGGAAGCTACGCTCGGGAATGCCGTGGAACGACATGAGCAGGTGTTTGCTCTTGCCATGCGCTTCCCAGTGTTGCGTAACACTTGCGCGCAGCGCATCGACGTAGGCGGGGTCATCGTGATATTCGGCTACGAAGCGCAGCTCCGGCAGCCAACGCCAGCGGCGCAGTTCCTCGTTGACCTGGTCGTAGACCGCGCCCGTGGTGGCGCCGCAGTACTGCGGAAACATCGGCAACACGAGAATCCGCTGGGCACCCGATTCGCGCAGCCGGCCAAGCGCCTCGGTAACCGCGGGCTTGCTGTACAACATGCCGAGCTCGACAGACAGCGGCGCCAGGATGCTCTGCGCGAGCGTACCCGTCAGCTCCGAGCACAGCCGCTGGGAAAGATCGAGCAGCGGCGAGCCATGCGCCGACCAGATCTTACGGTACTTGCGGGCCGAGCGGGCCGGGCGGAAGGGCAGAATGAACCCGTACAGGATGGGCAACCACAGCAGCCGCGGTATCTCTATGACGCGCGGGTCGCTCAGAAAGCGCGCCAGGAACTTGCGTACCTCACGCGGCTCTGGCGAGGCCGGCGTACCCGAGTTGACGAGCAGAATGCCGATGCGTTCGGCGCCGTCGCGATGAAAATCGGGGGAGCTGATATATCGCATAAGCTCAAGATACCGTATGGCTGACGCTCCGGACTACCTGTCGTCTCACAGGTACGCCGCGGGCGCGTGAACGATAGCACGCATCCCGGCGCACTCCCGCGCCCGGCCGAGCCGTCCGGGCGGTACGTCTGTCAGGACAACCCTACGCACAGATACTTCAGCTCCGTGTAGTCCAGAATGCCGTACTTCGAGCCCTCCCGACCGACTCCCGACTCCTTGATGCCCCCGAACGGAGCCACTTCGGTGGAGATGAGCCCGGTATTGAGGCCGACGATGCCGTACTCGAGCGCCTCTGCGACCCGCCAGGAACGCGCCAGATCCCGTGTGTAGAAATAAGATGCGAGCCCGAATTCGGTGTCATTCGCCATGCGGACCGCTTCGGCTTCGGTCTCGAAGCGGAACAGCGGCGCCACCGGACCGAACGTCTCTTCGCGCGCCATCAGCATGTCCGTCGTCACGTTCGTTACGATGGTCGGTTGGAAAAAAGTGCCGCCGAGCGCATGGCGCTTGCCGCCATGGGCGATCCGCGCACCCTTCGACACGGCGTCCGCGATGTGTTCCTCCACTTTCGCCAACGCCTTGGAATCGATCAAGGGTCCCTGATCGGTCGCGCCCTTCAACCCGTCGCCGATGCGCAGTTTTGCCACCGCCGCCACCAGCTTTTGCGTGAATGCGTCATACACGGAGCTCTGTACCAACAAGCGGTTGGCGCAGACACAGGTTTGGCCGGTGTTGCGATACTTACTGGCCATGGCGCCCGCAACGGCCGCATCCAGATCCGCGTCCTCGAACACGATGAACGGCGCATTGCCCCCGAGCTCGAGCGAGACTTTCTTCATCGTGTCCGAACACTGCGCCATCAGCTTCTTGCCCACTGGCGTGGAGCCCGTGAAGGTGAGCTTCCGCACGCTTGGGTTGGAAGTCATCTCGCCGCCGATGCCGCCCGCGCCGGCTCCCGTCACGACATTGAACACGCCGGGCGGTACGCCTGCCCGCGCGCTGAGCTCCGCCATGGCCAACGCCGAGTAGGGAGTCTGGATCGCGGGTTTGCAGACGAAAGTGCAGCCCGCAGCCAGCGCCGGGGCAGCTTTGCGCGTGATCATCGCGGAGGGGAAATTCCAGGGAGTGATCGCCGCAACGACGCCGACCGGCTGGCGCAGAACCAGAATGCGCTTGTCAGGCTGGTGCCCCGGAATCACATCCCCGTAGACCCGCTTGCCTTCCTCCGCGAACCACTCGAGGAACGATGCCGCATAGGCGATTTCGCCCTTGGATTCGGCGAGCGGCTTCCCCTGCTCGGCCGTCATCAGAATCGCGAGATCCTCCTGGTTCGCCATCATGAGGTCATGCCAGCGCCGCAGGATGCCCGCGCGCTCCTTCGCGGTCCTGGCGGCCCACGCGGGAAACGCGGCACTGGCCGATTCGATCGCGCGGCGTGTTTCGGCAGTGCCCATGTCAGGCACTGTGCCGAGTTTCTCCTGCGTCGCCGGGTTCAAGACCGCGTGAGTGGCATTATCGGCGGCGTTTTCCCATTTGCCGCCGATGTACCCCTGCATGCGCAGGAGGCTCGGATCTATCAGTTTCATGATCGCGCTTCGACTCCAGGTTCAGTCTTGCTTCCTGTCGCTGCCCACGATGTAGCGGGCGAAGAATTCGAGGCTGCGCTGGCGTGCGAGCGCGGCAGCCTGCGGGTCGTAGGTCGGGCGCTGGTCGCAATTGAATCCGTGGCCGGCGCCTTCATAGATATGAAAGATGCCTTCGGGGTGCGCCGCCTCGATCCTTTCGACGTCGCTCAGCGGAATGCTCTTGTCTTGCGTCCCGAAGTGATACATCAGCGGGCGTTTCGGCTTCTTGTCGAGATGATTCGCCACCTTCCCGTAGTACACGACGGCGCAGGCAACAGGCAGGTCGCAGGCCGCCAGGTAAGAAAGGGTCCCGCCCCAGCAGTAGCCCACCGTGCCAACGCGCCCGGAGTGCTTGACGACCGCGAGGGCCGCCGCAATGTCCTTCAAAGTCTCTTCGGGCTTGAGCTGTTGGACGTAGCCCACGCCTTCGTCCCTTTCCGGTGGCGAATAGCCGAGCTGAATTCCTCGACGGATGCGGTCGAATAGCGACGGCGCAATGACCGTATAGCCCTCCTTTGCGAAGCTGTCGGTCACGCCACGGATGTGGCTGTTGACACCGAAGATCTCCTGAAGGACGACGAGCGCGCCGCGCGGCTTGCCCGTCGGCGCCGCAAGGTAGGCCTGAAACTCATGGCCGTCCCGGGCCATGATCGTTGTGAATTCGCCCATGGGTGCTCTTTAACCGTGCGGGGGACGAGGAAGAATACCGTTCCGGCCTACGTAAGGGAAAGCCGCAACAGGACAGGTTTGGGGTCATTTAGCTGGCGGTTCAATGGCTTCGGTGGCTTGACCGTGGCATTCTAAAGCCCCTTACACGCCGCGAACCTGTCACGGGACCCGTAACCAGGAGCCGACTCGTTTGGCGGCGGGTAACGCCGCTTTTCTAGCGTCTCTCACTGGAGGTTTCATGCTCGTCGGCTCAGCAGTGCGACGTGTCGCCATCGTCGGCGGCGTCCGTATTCCCTTCGCCAGGGCACATACGGCCTATGCGAGGACTGGAAACCAGGAAATGCTGACCGCCGCCTTCCGCGGCGTCGTCGATCGCTTCAAGTTGCAAGGCGAGCGCCTGGGCGATGCCGCCGCCGGCGCGGTCATCAAGCACACGAAGGACTACAACCTCACGCGCGAGTGCGTACTGTCATCCGGCCTCGATCCCCAGACGCCGGGCGTCGACCTGCAGCGTGCCTGCGGCACGAGCCTCGAGGCCGCGGTCCTCATCGGCAACAAGATCGCACTCGGGCAGATCGACTCGGGTCTTGCAGGCGGCACGGATTCGATCAGCGATGCGCCGATCTCGTATCCCCGCTCCTACCAGCAGCTGTTGCTCGCGAGCGCCCGCGGCAGAACGTTCTATCAGCGCCTGTCGCCGTGGTTCGGCTTGCGGCCGAAGCACTTCAAGCCGGTCTTGCCCGCTGTCGTCGAGCCGCGCACGGGCCTCTCGATGGGGCAGAGCACAGAAGGCATGGCGAAGCGCTGGCAGATCGCGCGCGAGGATCAGGATCGCCTCGCCTACGAGAGTCACATGAAAGCCGCGGCTGCCTGGCGCGACGGTTTCTATGACGATCTGGTCGTCGACTACCTGGGCCTCAAGGTCGACAACAACATGCGGTCCGACACTTCGATCGAGAAGCTCGCGAAGCTGCGCCCGAGCTTCGATGCGAACGGTACGATCACCGCGGGCAACAGCACCCCTCTCACGGACGGTGCGAGCGCGGTGTTGCTCGCGTCGGAGGAGTGGGCGGCGAAGCGCAACCTGCCGGTGTTAGCTTACCTGCGGTACGGCAAGGCGTGGGGCGTGGACTTCGCGAGCGGCAAAGAGGGGCTGCTGATGGCGCCGGCCTATGCGGTTCCCGCGATGCTCGCGGATGCGGGGCTCACACTGCAGGACTTCGATTACTACGAAATTCATGAAGCCTTCGCGGCGCAGGTGCTCTGCACGCTGAAGGCGTGGGAATCGCCCGAATGGTGTCGTGACGCGCTGGGACTTTCGGCGCCCCTCGGCGGCATCGATCGCGCGAGGTTGAACGTAAAGGGTGGCAGCATTGCCATCGGACATCCCTTCGCCGCCACGGGGACACGGATCGTTAGTACGCTCGCCAAGATCCTGGCGGGCGATCCAGGTGCCAAGCGGGGACTGATCTCCGCCTGCACCGCCGGCGGAATGGGAGTCACTGCCATTCTGGAGCGCTGACCTGACTCACGAAACACAGCGATAGGCCCGGGAATGGAGGGGGACATTCCTGAGGAGACCGCGGTACGGCGCTCCGATCTGAGCGTCGTGTTCAATGAGCTGCCCCTCTTCAAAGGTCTCGACTTCGCATTTCTGCGCGAGATCGCCGCTGAAGCGGACTGGCTGTCGTTGCCGGGCGGCGCCACTCTGTTTTCCGCCGGAGATCCCGCAGACGCCCTGTATGTCGTCTTGAGCGGGTGTCTCGGCGCGTTCTCCCCCAATGAGCGGCGCAACCGCGGCTTCGTCGGGCGCATCGCAGCCGGCGATACCGTCGGAGAGATGGGCCTCATCTCCGGCAGGCCCCGGAACGCTAACGTGGTGGCGCTGCGCGACACAGAGCTCGCGCGGCTCTCAAGCGAAGCATTCAACAGAGTGTTTCGCCAACACCCGGAAGCGATGCTGCGCATCGCACGCCTGACGGTCGATCGGCTCGAATTGTCTCAGTCCCGCGTTCGAACGCGTTCACACGCCGCGCGTACGTTTACCCTTCTCCCGCAAAGCGTGGAAGTCGATGTTGGCGGTTTCGCCGCCGAGTTCGTGAAGGCGCTCTCTGCATTCGGGCGTGCTGAACTCGTGTGGAACGTACGGGCGGGCTCCCATACGAGCCATTGGTTCCACAGGATCGAGTCGGCCAACGACTTCGTCGTTTACGTTGCCGACGCAGACCCGGGACGCTGGAGCAGCCTGTGCGTGCGGCAGGCGGATGCGCTATTGCTGCTCGCTCGTGCGGAAAGCGGGGCCGGACCCTGGGCGGCTCTTGCGGGACCACACGAATCGAGCATGGCCCCGCAACGCGCCGAGCTCGTCCTCGTGCACGATGGAGATCTGGTACGGGGTGCCGCCGCCCGGTGGCTCGCAGAGCTCCCGAATGCGCCGCATCATCACGTCACGAGTAAATTGGATGTGGCGCGTATAGCGCGCATGCTCACTGGCCGTGGTGTTGGACTTGTGCTTTCCGGCGGTGGCGCCCGGGGCTTTGCCCATATCGGCATCGTCAAAGCGATCCGCGAGGCGGGTATACCCATCGATCTCGTCGGGGGGACGAGTATGGGCGGCATCCTGGGTGCTGGCGTAGCGCATTGCTGGAGCATCGAGGAATTGACCGATCGCTTCCGGCGCTCGTTCGTGGATGCGAAGCCGCTTCGCGACTATACGCTGCCCTTCGTTTCACTCGTTTCCGGGCGCAAGGTCACGAGACTTCTGCAACAGGCGTTCGGCGATCTGACCATCGAGGATCTGCCGCTCGATTTCTTCTGTGTATCGTCGAATCTCACCACCGGCCATTCTGAAGTGCATCGGCGTGGCGAGGTGTGGCGTTGGCTGCGTGCCTCCGTCGCGATCCCGGGAGTCTTGCCGCCCGTCGTTCACAAAGGCGAAATACTCGTTGACGGCGGTACGATGAACAACCTTCCCGTCGATGCGATGCGTGACCTCGGGCGCGGCCCCGTCATCGGATGCGATGTCGGTGCAGACCGTGCATTCACCACCGATACCGACGAAGTCGATGTCCCACTCCCGTGGCAGCTCATGCGCTGGATGCGGGAAAAGAAGCACCGCCCCAACATCTTCCAGATCCTGTGGCGGGCAGGCATGGTCAACAGCAGCGCGATGACCGCCGCCCACCGCGAAAAAACCGACCTGTTGCTCCAGCCGCCGCTGGCGCAGATCGACATGCTGAACTGGAACGACTTCGACCGCGCGATCGCCGCAGGTTACGAGTATGCCGTGCATCGCCTCGAGACTCTGCCCGCGGATTCGGCGCTGCGGAGCAGCGTGGTTATCTCGGAATCTTAGCTTGTCGCGGTGTGTTAGCGTGCCGCGCCGCACGGGTGTCGGCTGGCTGCTTGCTGCGGCCGGGAACGGGTATTCACAGCTCGCGCCTGAAAAGCTCAGCGCGCTGGAAGCGAAGCTCACGGAAGAACAGCGACGGCTGGGCTCGCGGATCGCCGTTAAGGTGGTGCCGCAGCGGTGCCGCCAAAAATGGGTGGCGCGGGCTGCCTGCCAGTGTCAGCCGATTTTCATTGGAAGGACTAGCTGCGTATTGGCGTCGCACGCCACCGCCATCCAATCAATTGTCGCTTTTGACGTAGCCGTAGCCGAGCGTTTCGATGGAGACGACTTTCCCATCCTGGAAGTGTACCCGGCGCATCAGTTTCTGCGGGCCGAGATTGTAGAGCCACACTTCGACGGGCACTTCGACAAAACCGTTACCGAGCGCTACCGGCCGTCCGTGAAACCACACGGTCGGTTGGACCAGGATGGTGCTGTGGTCGACATCGGTGGGGTCGCCGCACTTGTTCGCGACTTCGGCGCGCGTGTCACCCTCGGTGGCGAGTTTGGTACCACAACGGAATGCCTCTGCGTGCACGGAGCCCGCGGTCGCCGCCAGAAGCAGAAGGAAGAAGATGCGTTTCATGGGAAGCAACCGTGCGTAGAGCGCTAGCCACACGCTAATCCTCTTGCGATAAACGCGCAATGAACGCGTCGGTCTATCGAGCGGCTGGGTGCTCGGTACGAGAGACTATCCGCACCGGCCCGACCGCCTCGGCAGCCTGGCTGCGCTGCACGGGCTTTCGTCGTGCTTTGGGGACGCCCGTGCCGTTCCCGGGAACTGCTGGCCGATGCGTCGGCGAACATCGCCGAAGAGTCGCACCGGAAGGTCTGGGCTCGGCTCGGGTTCTAAGCTGGCTTCAGGCCGCGGCGCGCTTTGAACGGCCGCGCGCCGCCAACACCTTGCTTCAGCTGGAGAGGAAATCGACGATCGTGCGCTGCTCGTCCGTCATCTGTTCCCGCGGAGTGACGATCGCTGAGCGCAGAGCCTGTCGGCAAGGGCGTGATTCATCCTCGACATATTCCGCAACCGCACCGGCGATGAGCTGTTGGACACGGCCGAGGTTGCTGCGGAAGAGGCCGATCACCTGTTCCGCTGAGACATGTTGGGTGGAGTCGTCCAGCCAACAGTCGTAATCCGTTGCGAGCGATATCGTGCAATAGCCGAGCTGCGCCTCCAGGGCGAGGAAGGCTTCCGGCACGTTTGTCATTCCGACGAGGTCTGCGCCTGCGCCGCGAAGAAAGAAGCTTTCGGCGCGTGTGCCCAGGCGAGGCCCCTCGACACAAGCGTAGGTTTTGTCCTCGTGGACCGATGTGCCGATGGAACGTGCGACGCGTGCGATGAGCGCAGCCGTTGCGCGACACGCGGGTTGCGCGGTGGAGATGTGCGCCACGATGCCCCGTCCAAAAAAGCTTGCGGCTCGAAGTCCCTTGGTGAAGTCGAGATACTGGGACGGCAAGGAGATGTCGCCGGGGCGGATCTCTTCCCGGAGGCTACCGACCGCTGAGACCCCGATGACGGTGCGCACGCCGATGCTTTTCAGTGCCCAGATGTTGGCGCGGAAATTGATCTCGCTCGGCAGCAGATCGTGGTGCAGTCCATGCCTGGCGAGAAAGGCTACCTCGCGCCCCTGCAGCACGCCGAGTATGACGGGCGAGGAGGGCGCCCCGAAGGGAGTGCTTACCTCCTGAGCCCGTGTTACCTGCAGGGCGTCCATCCGGTACAGGCCGGTTCCGCCGATGATCCCGATCATGGGTGTTTCTCTCCTTACGATAATTGCGCGAGCGGCCCGCAAAGCGGCAAGATGCCTGAAACGAGCGCGGAACAACAAGTCTTATGAGGGGGCCCAATTGAGCACAATATCCGTCGTGTCGCGGCCGGTCGCGCCTCGAGGACCTCGCCTGGTGGGCTACTCTGTCAATCCCCCTGAATATGTACGTCAGTGGCGCGGGCCGGGCGGTAACATTATCGGCCTGCCACAGCTGCGGCGCGGCACTTGCGCTGACAACCAGCCGCAACTTGCTCCCGGCGCATCCATAGAGAACACATGAGCAGATTCGGAATCGATCGCGTTTTCGAGCGACGGCTCGCCTCGTTCGTCAACGGCCGCCAGCCGGAACTTCTGCAGGGCGGCCGCAAGGGCGTGGAAAAGGAATCCCTGCGAGTGGTGCCCGGCGGCGCCCTCGCGCAGACGCCGCATCCGCGGCTGCTCGGTTCGGCTCTTACGAACGAGCACATCACAACGGACTACTCGGAAAGCCTGATCGAGCTCGTCACGCCAGCGTTTACCACCAGCTGGGAGTTGCTGCAGTACCTGCTCGATCTGCACCAGTTCGTGTATCGCCACCTGGGCGATGAATTGCTGTGGGCGACGAGCATGCCCGGTGCCATCGAGCGCGATGAGGACATTCCGATCGCGCAGTTCGGCAAAGCGCACATCGGGCAGATGAAGACGATTTACCGCAAGGGCCTGGGGCTACGCTATGGCCGCATGATGCAGGCCATTTCCGGCGTGCATTTCAACTATTCCTTTCCGCTTCCCTTCTGGGAGGTTTACGCGGACGTGCGCCAGTCGCACGACCACGGCACGCAGTTCGTCTCGTCCTCTTATTTCGATCTGCTGCGCAACTATCGGCGCTACGGCTGGATCGTGTTGTATCTGTTCGGCGTGTCGCCGGTGGTCTGCAAGTCCTTCCTGAAAGGCCGCGATTTCCAGCTCCCGGAGTTCACGAGCAACACGGCATACGAACCCTACGCCACGAGCCTGCGGATGAGCGATGTCGGCTACCGCAACCGCAATCAGGCCGGGCTTGCCGTGTCCGTGAACAGTCTCGAAGAGTACGTGCGCGATCTGACACACGCGATCACGACGCCGCACCCACCCTACGAGGCGCTCGGCGTGAAGGTCGATGGCGAATACCGGCAGCTTAACGGTAACATCCTGCAGATCGAGAACGAGTACTACAGCTTCATCCGTCCCAAGCGGGTCGCCCGGTCCGGAGAGCGGCCGACCAAGGCTCTGCAGCGGGCCGGGGTGGAGTACGTCGAAGTCCGGGCGCTCGATGTGAGTGCGTTCGATCCGGTGGGCGTGAATCAGAGCAAGCTCCGGTTCCTGGAGGCCTTCATGGCTCTGTGCCTGCTGAAGGAGAGTCCCCCGATCGGCGAGTCCGAGCAGGAGTCGCTGGATCAGAATCACGGGACCGTGGCGCGGCGGGGACGTGAGCCCGGGCTGAGTCTCTGGCGGGACGGGCGGACGGTCCTGATGGGGGACTGGGCGCGTGAGCTGCTCGATTCCATGACCGGCATATGTGAAATCCTGGATCGGGGCGACGCTTCACGACCGTACTCGCAGGCGCTCGCGACGCAGGCCGCGAAGCTCGACGACGTCGCCCTCACGCCCTCGGCGCGGCTGATGGAGGAACTCACCACGACAGGCGAGTCGTTTTTTGACCTGGCACTGCGCATGTCCGCGACGCATAAGGCTTATTTTCTCGATCTGTACCCCCCGAACGGGGCGCGGCTGAGCGAGTTCGCCCAGGAAGCGGAAGAGTCTATTGCCAAGCAGCAGGCGATCGAATCCAGCGATCGCGGTTCGTTCGAGGACTACCTCGCCCGCTATTTTGCGAAATAGCTCACAGATTGGCGAGGTGACATAAAAACCTGATCCGAGTCACTTCCATTTAACAATGATGAGACTAAAATCCCGCCCCCACGTCGCGAACGGAGTTGCGGTGTGGACAGAACAAGACAAGATGAAGGGTGCGGACATGCAAACATCATTAGAAGTGGAAGGCCTGCTCGCCCATCCGCAGACACTGTCGAAGGCCGCCAACGAAGAGTTCGCCGCCAGCGTCCAGCGGTCGGCCGGCTGGGATCCCTATGAGGTCTGGCGCACCCGCATCAAGGGGGCGCAGGACACCGTGGAGCCCGAGATCAGCCTCGGCTGAGACGACCGGTCGCAATCCCAAGTTTTCCGGCGGAGACTTTCATGCCTCCGCTCTCCCCCGACGAGACATTCGAATTCCCCGGCTCCAGGCCAGGCACCGCACGCGTCAATCCCCCGACTGAGGCATTGTCCGACCCACCAGGGTGGGGTGGAATCCGGTTGAATAGACGAATTGCGCGTGAGCGGTGCGGGCTCACTTGCGCGCCTCCGCCTGACGTCCGATCCTCACAACCATGAACTCACTTTCCGTCCGCGGACTCACCAAGACCTACAAGAACGGCGTACAGGCGCTGAAGGGCGTCGACCTCGACGTCGAGCAGGGCGATTTCTTCGCGCTGCTGGGCCCGAATGGGGCCGGCAAGACGACGCTGATCGGAATCGTCACCTCACTCGTCAACAAGACGGAGGGCCACGCGAGCGTATTCGGTCACGACATCGATCGCGAGCTCGAGGCCGCCAAGGCCTGCATTGGCGTGGTGCCGCAAGAGCTCAACTTCAACCAGTTCGAGACGCCGTACACGATCGTCGTCAATCAGGCCGGTTTCTACGGTATCCCCCGTCCGGTGGCCCGCGAGCGCGCTGAGAGATATCTCAAGCAACTGCAGCTGTGGGATAAGCGGGACAAGATGTCGCGCGGTCTGTCTGGAGGCATGAAGCGCCGATTGATGATCGCCCGGGCCCTCATGCATGAGCCGCGGCTGCTCATTCTCGACGAGCCGACGGCTGGCGTGGACATCGAGATCCGGCGTTCGATGTGGGATTTCCTGCGCGAGATTAATGCGCGGGGTACCACCATCATTCTGACTACCCATTACCTCGAAGAGGCGGAGACCCTCTGCCGCAATATCGCGATCATCAACGGCGGGCTCATCGTCGAGCGCGATCGCATGAGCAGCCTGCTGCGCAGGCTCAACACCGAGACGTTCGTGTTCAACCTGCGCAACTCGCTATCTGCCGCGCCAAAGCTCGAGGGCTATGGCACGACCACGCTCGTCGACGACCATACCCTCGAGATCGAGATGGCCAAGGAGCAGAACCTCAACGATGTGTTCGCGGTCCTGTCTGCCCTCGGTATCGAAGTGCTGAGCATGCGCAACAAGGTGAACCGGCTCGAAGAGATCTTCATGCGGCTGGTAGAGGGCAACGCTAACGGCAGAGGTGGCGTCGGGGCCGATTCGGGCGCGCTCACAGCGGCGGCAGCGCGGCGGCAGGGAGGTCATCCCTGATGAGCTCCGTAGCGCAGGAGGCCCTCGCCCCGTCGATCGACCTCGGCGTCATCCGCTGGATCGGCTTCAAAACGATCGTCATCCGTGAATATGGCCGGATTATCCGCATCTGGGGCCAGACGATCGTTCCGTCCGCAGTAACGGCAACGCTGTACTTCGTGATTTTCGGCAGCCTCATCGGCCGGCGCGTCGGCGCCATGGGGGGCTTCGACTACATGCAGTACATCGCGCCCGGCCTGATCATGATGGCGGTCATCACCAACTCGTACGCGAACGTGGTGTCCTCGTTCTTCGGTGCGAAGTTCGGCAAGCACCTCGAGGAAATGCTGGTCTCGCCGTTACCGAGCTGGGTGATCGTGTCCGGCTACGTGGCGGGCGGCGTGCTGCGCGGTCTGCTCGTCGGCTCGAGCGTGACGATCGTATCGCTCCTGTTTACGCACCTTCATGTTCAGCATGCCCTGGTCATCGTGGCTGCGGTGTTACTGACTTCGGTCACGTTCTCGCTCGGTGGTTTTCTCAATGCGCTATTCGCGAAAAACTTCGACCAGGTGAACTGGATCCCCACGTTCGTGCTCACACCGCTCACCTACTTCGGCGGGGTGTTCTATTCGGTCACACTGTTGCCCGGCTGGGCACAGACACTGTCCTACGTGAATCCCATCCTTCATATGGTCAACGCCTTCCGGTACGGCTTTCTCGGCGTCTCGGACGTCAACGTCTGGGTCGCGTTCACGCTGATGATCGCGGCAGCACTCGCGCTGTTCGTAACGGCGGTGATGCTGATGGACCGAGGCAGCGGTATCAGAGAGTGAAGCCGGTAATTGCGCTAGTGACCGCCCGCGCGGCCCGCGGTCTCGACGAAGATTTGCCGCCACTGGAAGTGGCCTTGGGCGCCGCCGGCGCCGAAGTCCATGTCACCGACTGGGACGACCCCGAAGTCAATTGGGCGTCGTTCGATCTCGCTGTCCTGCGTTCGACGTGGGATTACACCGATAGACTGCGGGAATTCCTGGTTTGGGTCGAGACGGCTTCCAGTCTCACGGGCTTATTGAATCCGCCTCCCGTCGTCCGCTGGAACACCGACAAGCACTACCTCGCGGAGCTCGCGCGAGCCGGTGTAGCCGTCGTGCCCAGCAGCTTCATCGAGCCCGGCGGGAATGCCGAGCAGGCACTGACCGCGTTCCTGGCGCGCCACGATTGCGCCGAGCTCGTCGTCAAGCCCTCCGTGGGTGCCGGATCGCGCGACACTCAGCGGTATGCGCGCAGGGAAAACGGGGCTGCACTAGCCCATGCCAAGCGGCTCCTGGATGCGCAACGGAGCGTGTTGCTGCAGCCTTATCTGGAGCGTGTGGACGAGGACGGCGAAACCGCTCTGATGTATTTCGCTGGCCAGTTCAGCCATGCAATTCGTAAGGGACCGTTGCTCCCGCCCGGCGCCACGGCGTCTCCTGCTATCGGCTTGTTCGCCCCCGAGAAAATCACGCCGCGCACTCCTGGCACCGACGAGTTGCAACTAGCGGACAGGATCCTGGCCGCTCTGCCGTTCGGCGCGCCGCTGTATGCCCGTATCGATCTCATCCGCGACGCTGAAGGGGCGCCCTGCGTGCTCGAAATCGAGTTGACGGAGCCGTCGCTCTTCTTCGCCTATGCGACCACCTCGGCAGACAGGTTCGCGAACGCGATTCTCACGGCGCTGGCGACCTGACCCGCTGATTCGAGCGTGGCGACCTTGGATCGCCAGCGACCTGTGTGTGGGATGGAGGGTCTTGCGGCTGAAGCGGGAACCGGTGTCCAATTCGAGCATTGGAGTTCCGGATGGCGGCGAGGCCCCCGGTGGGGCCTGTCGGAGCCCCTAACCCTAGGTGTGGCACCCAGGTCCGGTCGTTTTGGAGGCAGGACACACAAAATTGCGCCCAACCCCCTGTCGCAAAGAAACTGTCACAATTCCGTCACCCGCCTGACGTGGGCGGGGACGAGGCTGTGCGTGTCAGTGGCCGCCGTGCAGTCTCAGTGCCGGTGGCTCGAGAGGCCACATGAAAGCCAGCGGGTTCAACACATTCATGGCGCGGGTCGACGCCGCCGAATACAGTCTCTGCCGGAAGCTGAATCGTGGTGCATCGTTTGCGATTCCACGGCGGTTGTTCCAGATCGCGAGCCGCCTCGGTGACGGCATCATCTGGTATGTGTTGCTTGGGCTGCTGCCGCTGCTCTACGGCGCGTTAGCCGTAAAGCCCGCGATCGTCATGGCGCTCACGGGCGTTCTTGGGGTGGCGATCTACAAATGCCTCAAGCGCGTCTTTGTCCGCGAACGGCCGTTCATCACACATACGACGATCGATCTGGCCATGGCGCCGCTCGATCGGTATAGCTTTCCCTCGGGCCACACGCTGCACGCGGTGTCGTTCGCAATGCAGGCCACGATGCATTTTCCGGAGCTCGGCTGGGTTCTGGTGCCGCTGGCCGCGTTGATCGCCGGCTCGCGAGTCGTGCTGGGCCTCCACTATCCCACCGATGTGCTGGCAGGCGCCGCCATCGGCGCATCCCTTGCCGAACTCGGTTGCACGATAGTCTGAAAAGAGTGCGCGTTCTCTTCATTTCGGACGTCTACTTCCCGCGGGTCAACGGCGTTTCGACGTCGATCCGAACCTTTCGGCAGGACCTCGCCAATTGCGGGGTAGAGACCGCTCTGGTAGCGCCAAACTACGACTCTCAAAGCCAGGACGACGAACCGGGACTGATCCGTGTGCCGTCGGGAAAAATCCCGCGCGATCCGGAAGATCGCCGGATGCGCTGGGGCGCTCTAACACGGACACTCGACCGTCTACCGCGTGACGACTTCGACGTCGTTCACATCCATACACCGTTTATCGCGCACTACGCGGGCGCGCGCTTCGCAAAGCGGGCGAACATTCCCTGTGTTGCCACTTATCACACGTTCTTCGAGGAATACCTCCACCATTACGTTCCGGCAATGCCGAGAAGTATCGGTCGATTCCTGGCGCGCGGTTTTACGCGGTCGCAGTGCGCCGATGTACAGGCGCTGATTGCCCCGTCTGATCCCATGCGCGACATCCTTCTGCAGTACGGCGTATCGACTCCCATTCATGTGGTGCCCACCGGACTCGCCGCGGATCGCTTTGGAGCCGGTGACGGCAACCGGTTTCGCGCGCAGGCGGGCCTGCCGCTCGATCGGCCTCTAATGACCTACATCGGGCGCGTGGCACACGAGAAGAACATCGAGTTCCTCGTACAGGTGTTCACGAAAGTCCGTCAGTCGGTCCCTAACGCAATGCTAGTCATTGCTGGCGAGGGGCCCGCGCGCGAGCCGTTGCGGCAGCTCGTCGCGAGTCTGAAGCTGACAGCCGACGTGCACTTCGCGGGCTATCTCGATCGCAACACTGCGCTGCTCGACTGTTATGCCGCGGCGAACGTGTTCGCTTTCGCATCCCGAACCGAGACGCAGGGGCTCGTGCTTCTCGAGGCGATGGCGCAAGGGTCTGCGGTTGTCTCGACCGCTGAGCTCGGTGCCCGCTCGATTCTCAAGCCCGACTCCGGCGCGGTCGTGGTCAAAGAGGATCGGGATGCGTTCGCTACCGCGGTAGTTCGAGTACTGCAGAACGCGAGCTTGCAGAGAGAGCTCGGCGAACGCGGTCGTGCGTACGCAAAGACATGGTCGTCCGCATCAATGGCGCGGCGGCTGGCTGATCTCTACGATGCCGTCCGCCTTTCACCGCGCGCCGCGCGCGTAGCGGCCTGACGCACTTCGTCGCACGATTGCGACACCACTGGAACGTGGGGCGTTCTGCGCTACACTTTCCCCCAAAGTGGAATCTCAGGTGTTTGGAGCGGGCATGGGGGCCAAGCGGGCGTTGATTGTCGACGACTCCAAGTCCGCTCGCCTGTTCCTGGCGCGGATCCTCGAGAAGTACGAGCTCGACGTCGATAGCGCGGAGAACGCCGAATCCGCGATCGAGTATCTGGCGAGCAACAGGCCGGATGTGATCTTCATGGATCACATGATGCCGGGCATGGACGGCTTTCAGGCCGTGCAGGCCATCAAGAACAATCCGCGCACCGCCACGATCCCCATCATGATGTACACCTCCCAGGAAGGTGAGCTGTACCTCGGGCAGGCCCGCGCGCTGGGGGCGGTCGGCGTGCTACCGAAGACGATCAAGCACGCGGATGTCTCGAAGGTGCTGTACCAGCTGCATCTGGTGGCGGACCGCCGCCGCTCGGAGCAAACGACGTTCAAGCCGGTCAATGTGCCGGCTCCCGAAGGCCTGCTGCAGGATCAGGTTGTCCGCGGCGATTCGGGCGCCCCTATGGCGCTGACCGCAACCGCCTTGCGGGAGCAGTTCGCCGAGCTCCGGCGGGCGCTGGTAGCGGGGATCGACACGCAAACGGACCGCATCACCGCCGAGGTACGGGCTCTATTGCTCGAAGCCCTGCCGCCGCCGTCTCCGGAGGCCGCTCCCGCGGCCCCTCCGCCAGTGCCCTGGGGATGGGTTGTCGCCAGCGTCGCTCTGGCGATAGCGCTGGTCAGCACCCTCCTTTGGTGGCGTGATGTGAACCAGCTCAAGACGGTAACGGTCGAGCTTGCGGAGCTTCGGAGCGCCATGGCTGGACGCCCCACGGCTGCGGGCCCAGCGGTCGCACCGGCCCTGAGCGAGCCCGAAGGTGAGGCGGCCGCGGCCCGGATCGCCAGTACCCAAGCCCGACCTGAGTCCGCGGAGGCTCAGGCGCTGCCGGTCGTGGGTGCATTGGGGGCGCGAAAATCCGCCCCGACCGAGGTAAAGCCCGCGGTTGTGCCGGTTCCTTATGGGGCCGATGCTCTCGGTGGCACGCGGCTCGAAGCTGTTCGCCAGCTTGTGTATCGTCTCGCCAAGGAAAACGTGGCCGGTGTGGTGGAGATCAAGACCTTTGCAGGGCGCTTCTGTCTCATCGGCAACACGGCCGATGGCTTCTCACTTGCGCCGGAAGAGACGCTTTTCGCAAAATGCGATGTGGTTGCTAATCCCTCTGACGATGCTCTCTCACCCGCTCAGCGCACGCCGCTGGCGCTGGCCAATCTCGCGGGTGATGTCCGCCATTCCACTCGCGGGTCGCTTCAGGTGCAATCGTCCCTCGGTGATCCCGCCATCACCGCGGTCCCGTACCCACAGCTCTCCAACGATCTCACGGCCGGAGAATGGAACCGCGCCGGCAGCGCCAACAATCGCATTGAGATCCGTGTGCGCTGAGCGTTCCATCGCCCCCTTGCCGTGAATTCCTCTGACGACGACTTCCAGCCGCCGCGCTGGCTCCGCAATCGGCACTTGCAGTCCATGCTGGCGAGTACGTTCGCGCGTCGCGGTCCGATTGCGCGGCGTGCGGCCCCTGTGGTCGCAGCGGAGAAGGAGATTCTCCTCGATTGCGGGGATGGCGTTCGTCTGCAATGCTTTTATTCGAGCCCCGAGCACAGTACGGGGAAACTCGCGGTGCTCCTGCACGGCTGGGAAGGTAGCGCACAGTCGCTGTACATCCTGTCCCTGGCACAACAGCTTTTCGAACGCGGTTTCGAGGTGGTGCGGCTCAACCTGCGCGATCACGGCGATACGCACCATCTCAATCGGGAGCTATTTCACTCCTGCCGGCTGCCCGAAGTCGTCGGCGCGGTCGGGAGCCTCCAGCGGCTCTTCCCTGGGAAACCGCTGCACCTCGTCGGCTTCTCGCTCGGCGGCAACTTCATGTTGCGGGTCGCTGCCCAGGCGGGTGAGGCCAACCTCAATGTCGCTAAAGTCATTGCCGTTTCGCCGGTGCTCGATCCCGGCGAGACGCTGATCGCGCTCGAGCATGGGATGCCCGGCTACCAGCTGTATTTCGTGCGCAAGTGGATGCGGTCGCTGCTGAAGAAGCAGGCGGTCTGGCCGGGCGATTACGACTTCCGCGAGCTCGGGCGGATCGCCGATCTGCGGCGTATGACAGCCGAGCTGGTGCGCCGCTTTACGGAGTTTCCCAGCCTCGACGACTATCTGAACGGGTACTCGATCACGGGAGGACGTCTGGCGCGCCTCGATGTGCCCGCTAGCATCATCACTGCGCTCGATGATCCGATCATCCCGGCGCACAGTCTCGAACGCCTGGCACGACCCTCATGCCTGCACCTCACCGTGACCCGGTTCGGGGGACATTGCGGGTTTCTCGAACGTCTTGCCGGGCCGAGTTGGGTCGAACGAAGAATCGTCGCGGAGCTCGATACCGAGCGCGAGCACGGCGAAGTAGGTTCCATACTCACGAGCGCGTGACGCTCGCTACCCGGGCGTCGATGCGGGCGACCGCGTGGGCCGCCGCGTGCTTGCGCATTGCTTCGCTTAGCGAGCGCACGTCTTTGGTGACGACAAAGTCCGCGCCTCGTGCAGCGAGCTCGAGCACGGTGCCAAGTGTGTCAACTTCATAGATAGCCCAACGCCACGGTCCGCGCCACAATGGGCTCTCAGCGGGCAGGTGCGCGCGGTCACAGAACACGTACTCGGGTTGCAACGCCTCGTACTTCAGGCGTGTGTGGTCATCGTATTTCGGCAGCATCCATGCTATCGGATACCCGAATGTGGTCCGCGCCGCATGTATTGTCGGAAGATCAACCGAGGCGAGTACACAGCGGGAACGGACGGGTTTAAGGGCGCGAACGACCTGGGAAAGCACTCGATTGCGACCGAATCGAATGACGCTCGTCTGGCCGAGCACGATGAAGGCCGTGATCTCGGGGCGGCCGTCGAGCACGTCGAGTGTCGATGCAAGTGAAGCGATCCGCGCTCCGCTGAAACGCTCACCGAAGCGATCCGACTGACTGACATCGAGTGAGCCGATCTGCGACGCGGACATCTCCGCGAAGTCGGCAACACGCGCGAGTTGCCGATCGTAAACGACCATCGGCACGCCGTCGGAAGAGAGGTGGACATCGATCTCAACGAAGCGCGCACCGAGCGCTATGGCGGAGCGCAGCGCCGAAAGGGTGTTTTCCGGGAAGTCGCGGGAGTTCCCGCGCCGGGCCACCATATGTAACAGTCGAAAAGCTCTCATGCGAACCCGAGCGTCGCCGAATTCATACGGCATCTGCGCACGTTCCCTGTGCCACTGCCGGGGTCTGATCTGCGACTTTCGCTGCCATGATATCTGCCGCCGCACTGTGTTCATTCCGACGTGGATCACGCGCGCGGCGCCGCACGCGTGCAGTGGTCGGCATTGTGTCGCATTAATGGCTGCTGCGCTGCACAGTAAGGACGTTGCTGTTGGCGGGAGCCGCAGGCAGCGAAGTTAAATCCGGAGCGGGCGGTGGCGGCGGCCGCTCACTACCGAACGGCGCGCGGCCGGGTCCGCGCGCATTGGACCGTTAACGAGCCCGGTTAGCCTGGGAGCCAGACAGGCTCCTAACGCGCGCCGCGCTTCTCTTCGAACCGCACCAGCGGCTCGCCGCTCGTGATGGTTACTTCGCCGTCGATCACGGCGCCTTTCGCGACGGCGATACTGCGTGCAACGATATCTGCGCGAATGACGGCGGTGGCGCCGACCTCGAGCTTCTCTTGCACGACTAATCGTCCGGAAATCCGTCCCGCGATCACCGCCGCCTGCGCATGGATCTCGCCTTCCCACTGGGATTTTGCGGCCATGCTCAACGCGCCGCCGACCCGTCCGTCGCCGCGGATGGCGCCGCAAACGACCAGCGGGCCGCCCGTTTCGATGTCACCCGTGAAGTGGCAGCCTTCGGCCACGAAAGTAGGGGAGACGCCGATCTGATCGACCAGGCGGCGTTTCGGTGTATCGCTCATCGACAGTCCTCTTGCGCTGGGCGCTTCGGCTCGGAGCGGCCCGCGAGAGGCGCACCCCACAAATGAAGTAGCGGCGGGAAGCGCGCCGACTTTACGCTGTGGCCATAGAATAGCGGGTGCCCCGGGTCCCAGGATGTCGATGATGCTCACATTCCGCGCAGGAAAACTTACGGTGCTCGTGGTCTTGCTGTCCCTGGCTGCGGCGTGCAGCCGCGAGCAGCAGGACTGGCGCTCCGCGGAGGCCGCCGACACCGTCGAGGGGTATGGACAATTCCTCGAGCGACACCCCGAAAGCGAGCTTGCGACTCAGGCGCACGCTCGCGTCGCACAGCTTTCGGAAGATCGCGAGTGGCAGCGCGCCGGGAGTGCGGACACGGTGGATGCGTACCGGCAATTTCTCGCGCAACATCCGAGTGGGAAATGGGCGCAGGAAGCGCGCATCCGGATCGAGAATTTCTCCTTGGGTGGGTCGCCGGTGAGCGAAACCTCGGTTCTGGGGGCGCGCGCCGCGACTGCGGCGGAATCATCAGCAACGGCGTCAGTTGGACCGCTTAGAGCGCCGGCGGGGCAACTAGCAGCGGGGCCGTCCGCGGGTGCTGAGGCGACATCGGCGAGGGCCTTTCCAGGCGAGGCGGCGGTAGCGCCAGCGGCAAGCCAGCCTGCGTTCTCCACCGCAACAGCGTTAGCGCAATCAGCGTCGCCAGTGCCGACGCAGCGTTCCAACGTGCCCTCCTCGGAGGCGTCCAATGCCTCAGCAGCTCGCGTCGCATCTTCGACCTCATCGACAACACGGGCGTCTCCGTCGTCGTCCGAGGCGCCGGCCGGCCCGCGTGCAGTCCCCGCGGGATACAACTCGGGGCAAGGCGGGTCGCCCAGTGGCTACAGCGTGCAGCTGGGTGCGTTCGGCAGCGAAAGCGCTGCCACCAACCAATGGCAGCAACTTACAGGTCGATTCGGCACCGAGCTGCGCGGACTTGCGCCTCACGTCGTTTCCGCCAACACAGCCACTGGGCGCCTCTTCCGTCTCCAGGCTCAGGTCGCCGACGAATCCCGCGCACGCGCCATCTGCGATTCGTTGAAGAAACAATCGCAGGCCTGTGTGCCGGTGCTGCCGCACTGACACCTAACTGACCCGACACGTGTCCTTCCGTCCAAAGCTGACAATTCCTGTCACCTGTCGGGACGCCTCAGAAGTCTCATAAGTCATTGTATTTCAAGGATTAGCAAGCTTGGCACAGCCCTTGCTTTAGCTCCTGCGTGCGGTGAGTCAATGAGCGCCGCAATCGAATTGCGAACAACTTCCCCGGTGTTCGCTACCTCAAGCGCCGCGATGCGATTTCCCCCGCTCGCGGCGCTTTTTTTATGGGCTGAAAGACGCCTGCGGCGCTTTCAGCGAGCGCACCCAGGGAGCGGTCGAGCCCGCGGGCAAAAAGCGTGGTTTTTGCCCGCGAAAAGTAGGCCAGTTAGGCGGATAGGGCGTTTTCACGCTTGCGCCTCGAGGCCGCTGCGTAAGAGCGTGAGTCGTCCGGAGACTGGCGTTGTCAGTCATCTGGAAACAAACATGTTGAGAGCGAGCGTGGGGTTGCGAGCAGCGCAGCCAAACCGTCGGTGCGACGTCAGGTTATCCCGCGTGAAGTCAGGTTGTCGGCGCGAAGTCAGGTATCGGTTGCGCCCGGGTTCCGTTAGGAAGGAACTGTACGTGACTTCCCCTGCCTTACTCAACTGGCGAGCTGAGAAAACTACAGCACCCCGCTATCCTTGGACTTAGTCTTTACAGACGGCTCGCGGCTGCGCGTTAGGACCACACCGTGGTCGCCGAATGCCGGGACTGTAGCGTGCTGGTGAGATAGGGGCGGTCGATATGGGCACTGGAAGATGTCAAATCGATCGGCTTCCGTTCAACTTTTCAGCCCCCAGGGCCCTTTCGTGCCGTGCTGCAACTTAAGCAGTGCATAAAGGACCGGGGGCGCCGCCCGTGCCCTTGCAGTGAGTAGCGCGCGCACCCATTGTCAGCCCCTGGCCCTTAGACTGAATCGCCATGAAAAATCGTTTTACCTCACTTTTCATGAACTTAGGCTCGCCGAGCGCAGCGGCTGCAATGCCGGTGGCTGGCGTGCCGGGTCGTGACACCGTGCGGGAGACGACCCTGGCGAACGGGTTAAAGGTCATCGTCTGGCCGGTCCACGACATCCCGAATGTCGCGCTCTACAACTGGGTGCGAGCCGGTAGCCGCAATGAAGCTCCGGGCATTACCGGGCTCGCGCACTTCTTCGAGCACATGATGTTCAACGGCACGACCCGCCGGCAGCTCGGCGAGTTCGATCGCCTCATGGAAGCGCAGGGCGGCGCCAATAACGCTTTCACCAGCGACGACGTTACCGTCTACCAGGATTGGTTTCCTCGCGGAGCCCTCGACCTCGTGTTTGACCTCGAGGCCGACCGCGTGGGCAATCTCGCCTTCGTGCCGCAGGTTATCGAGAGCGAGCGCGGCGTCGTCTATTCCGAGCGACGTCTGCGTGTGGAAGACAACAATCAGGGTCTTCTCGGCGAACAGGTGCAGGCCACGGCATTCGTAGCGCACCCGTATCAGAACCCGACCATCGGCTGGCCTGCGGATATCCAGTCCTGGCAGATGTCGGATTTACAGAAATTCTTCAAGACCTATTACGCGCCCAACAACCTGACACTCGTGCTTGCAGGGGACCTCGTGCCGGAGCATGTGTTCGCGCTCGCCAGAAAGTATTTCGAGCCGCTCCCGCGGCAGGCTGCGCCCGCCCCCGTTCGCACGCAGGAGCCGGAGCAGATAGGAGAGCGGCTCGTCGTCGTCCGGCGCAAAGCGCAAACTCCTTTGCTGCAATACGCCTACAAGGCGCCGGCTGCGGCGGATCCGCGCGGGCCCGCTGTCAACCTGCTGTTGTCGATTCTGGTTGACGGCGATGCGTCACGCCTGCATCGATCCCTGGTCGAAGACAAGCGGGTTGCGATCGAAGTCAGCGGTCACTGGCAGGAGGGCTTCGACCCAGGCCTGCTGTGGTTGTACCTGACGCTACCCGAGGGATCGGATCCGGCAGAGGTGCAGACGGTGCTCGACGCCGAACTCGCGGACGTGGTTAAAAATGGAGTGACTGCTGCGGAGCTGTCGCGCGCCAAAAATCTAACCGCGGCGGGTTTTTGGAAGAAGCTGGCGACCATCGACGGCAAGGCGCAGCTCCTTGGCGAATATGAAGTGTTTCACGGTAATTGGGCCAAACTATTCGCTGCTCCGGGGCAATTCGAGAAGGTTACGCGTGAGGAAATTCACGCGGTGGCACGCGACATCCTCGAAAGGCGTAGGCGTACCGCGGGCGTGCTGATGCCGACGTCCGACGATGGGGAAGAGAGCGCCGAGGCCGATATCGAGGACGCTGACCTGGATGTGAGCGAGGACGTAGAAGCATGATCGCTCGCTTCCTTCTCAAGATGGCCGCAGCGACTTCGATGGTCACGCCGCGTGGTTCCGGTTCGGTGTTGGCGCAGACTAGCGGGGGTGGCGTGCATGTGCCGACACATGAGCGGTTCGTACTCGACAACGGCATCACCCTCGTTATCGTGCCGCGCCGTGATGTACCGCTTGTCGCATTCAATGCGGTTCTGCGCGGTGGTGGACTTGGAGACGCGCCGGTAAAGCCGGGGGTTGCCTCGCTGGTCGCCGGGCTCCTGGAAAAGGGCGCGGGCAATCGCGACGCGTACGCTTTCGCGGACGCCGTGGAAGGTGTTGGCGGAAGCTTCAATGCCGGTGCCGGCGCGGAATCGATCACCATCCGGGGGCAATTCCTCGCGCGCGACCAGCAGTTGATGCTCGAGTTGTTGGGAGATGCGTTGCTGCGCCCCCGGTTTGAGGTCGAAGAGCTCGAGACGCTGCGCTCGCGGCACATCGAGATGATCAAGGCGGCGAAGGATTCAGACCCCTCCGAGCTGATAGGTCTCTACGGACGGGCCTTCCTCTTCCAGGATCATCCCTACGGCCGGCCGGTGATCGGCAGCGAGACCTCGCTCGCCGCGATCGCGCAACATGACGTGCTCGACTACTACGCCTCGCAGTTTGGCGCCGATCGCCTCACACTGGTATTTGCGGGCGATGTCGACTCGGCCTGGCTGAAGCGCATGGTGACGAAGGTGTTTGCCGGCTGGAGGAGGGCGCCGGTCCCTGCTGCGAAGCTTTTGCGTCCCGCGCGGGTGCGCGATCGCCGTGTACTGCTCATCGATTCGCCGGGATCCGTGCAGACTTATTTTTGGATCGGCAACGTCGGGGTGGACCGGCGCTATCCGCAACGTGCCGCGCTCGATCTGGTGAATACCCTCTACGGCGGCCGGTTCACATCGCTTCTCAACACCGAGTTGCGGATCAAGTCGGGCCTTTCCTACGGTGCCCGCTCCGGCTTCACGCGCGGTACCGTTCCGGGCGAATTTGCGATTCACTCCTTCGCGCAGACCGAACACACCGCCCAGGCGATCGATCTGTCCCTGCAGACTCTCACGCGGCTGAAACGAGAGGGCGTGACTGCGGAAATGCTCGACTCGGCGCGCGCCTATGTGCTCGGCCAGTATCCACTCAGCTTTGAGACGGCTACCGACTGGGCGGCGGCCATGGGTGAGATCGAGCTGTACGGACTTGGACCGGACTACATCGATAACTACGGTCCGACATTGCGCAAAGTCACGCTGCAGGATGCGCGGGAAGTCATCACTGAGGCTTTCCCCACCCCGGACGCGCTCGCGATCGTGCTCGTCGGAGACGCTGCAAAGATTCGCGACCAGGTGAAGGGCTACGGAACCATTACCGACATGACCCTGACGCAGCCGGCGTTCGATCCGGCCGAGGTCATTCCGGTCGCAGGTGGCTGAGAGTTCGGCTCAGAGTCGCTGGCTCCCTGAGCGGCGCAGGCGCGTCCCTTCGCATCCATGCCCGAACTGCCTGACATCACCGTCTACATCGAAGCTCTCGAACAGCGGCTACGGGGCGCGCGACTCGAGTCGACGCGTCTCACCCATCCGTTTCTGCTGCGGACATTCGACCCGCCAATCAGTGCGTTGCACGGGCGGCGCGTAGTGGGCTTGAGGCGCGTCGGAAAGCGCATCGCCATCGGGTTCGAAGGCGACTACTGGCTCCTCGTGCATCTGATGATCGCGGGCAGGCTGCACTGGCTGTCGCAGCCTGTGCCCAAGAAGGGTCGCGCGGCGCTGGCGTATTTCTCTTTCGATACGGGCACCCTGACGCTCACCGAGGCGGGCACGAAGCGGCGGGCCTCGCTCTATGTCTTTGCAACCGGCGCGCAATTAGCCAGCAACGACCCCGGCGGCCTCGAGGTTCTGGATGCTTCGTTCGAGGAGTTTCGCGCCCGGCTCGTCGCCGGGAATCACACGCTCAAGCGCTCCTTGACGGACCCACGGACTTTCAGCGGGATCGGCAACGCCTACTCGGATGAGATCCTGCATCGCGCCGGCCTGTCGCCGGTGACGCTCACCCAAAAACTGGACGCCACAGCGATTCGGCACCTATACGAGGCGGTTCGCCTCGTATTGGCGGAATGGACCGAGCGTCTGCGGGCAGACGCCCGCGACGCCTTTCCGGAAAAGGTCAGCGCCTTCCGGCCGGAGATGGCGGTTCACGGACGGTTCGGGAAGCCCTGTCCCGTTTGTGGGACGGCGGTGCAGCGCATCCGCTACGCGGAAAATGAAACCAACTATTGTCCGCGCTGCCAGACGGGCGGGCGGATTCTCGCGGATCGCTCGCTATCGCGGCTTCTCAAAGAGGACTGGCCGCGCACGATCGAGGAGTTGGAGGCATGACCGGAAGCGGGAGACGAAGCGTGTCCTCGAGGGGGTCAAGTAACACTCCGTCTCCCGCTCCAGTCAACCTTGCGGCCCTTGGGCCGGCTGTTCTTCACTACTCGTACCCTTAGTCCGTAGACGGTGACTAAGGGTAAGCCCTCCAGGCGCTGCTCGCGCGCTAGAGGGAGGCGGGAGACGTGACTCGTCTCGAGGGGGTCAAGAGTCGCCCCGTCTCCCGCTCCTTCAGCTCTTCGAGACCACCGACACCTGGGCTACGGCATTGCGGTTATGCAGGGCCGACAGGTTGTGAGCGACGAAGTCGGCCGTGGGGGCCACGGCTCGCGCTCTGTTGAGGTCGTCTTGCGCGGCGGTCGAGTTGTTCGACAGCCAGTTGAATACGGCGCGGTTCGAATAGGCGAGCGCCAGGTAGTCGCGGTATTGACGGCGCGCCCAGGACATCGACACGGGCAGGTTCGCAATCTCCTGCTGAGCCTCTCTGACGGCTGCATCGCAGGCGCTGTGCGCCGCGTCCAGCTGCTTCGTCACCGAGTAGGCGACGCAGCGGTTCGTGCTCAGGGAGGAGGCGTCGAGCAGCAGCGCGTGCGACTTCGTGTCGAGCTGTTTGACCGCGGCGGCGTAGTCGCCGGTCATGATGCTCTGGCCCGCCGCGCCATTGCTGAAGGCGGTGAGCACGAAGGAGTGCTGTTGATCGGCGGCGTGCGCGGCCGAGCCGGCCAGCAGAGCGGCCGCGAAGGCCAGGTGCAGAGCCTGGGGCGGCTTACGACTGTTACGGCTGTATGAAGACATTGTGACGAACTCCTGTCAGATTCTGTTTGCGACTCGCTACAAGCACAGCGAGTGATTGCACGATAAGAAACCTGACAGGTTCGTACAAACGAAAAGAATTGGGCCGATGAATGATTCGCGCTCACTTGAGTTGATGGCGTGAACGTAGCCGGCAGCGGCAGTCATATCCATATAACTGCTATCAGTTCTGCGGATGGTTGCGGAACTGCGCGCGGGCCCAGTGCGTGATCGCCTTCACCTCGGGCTTTTCCGCGTCTTTCGGCCGGCTCACGAGAAAATATGTGTCGTTCGTCGCAAGTTCCACAGAAAAAATCCGTACGAGCGCGCCCGAGCGGAACCATGCCTCGCACAGCACCGACGGCACGAGTGCTACGCCGATGCCGCGCTCCGCTGCACGCACGACAGCGGACATCGTGTCGAGTTCGATCACATTTTTCGGTTCCGGCGTTTCGAGTCCGACTTCGTCCGCCCAGCTCGTCCACGCGAACGGTCGCGCCTTGTGAACGATCAACGCCATCTGTTTGAATACCTCGCTTCCCAGGCGGGCCACCGTCGCGGCGTGCTCCCTCGAGCACACGGCGGTGAGAGTGAGCGAGAAGAGGCGGCAGCTCGTAAGCCCCTGCGGCTCCGAGTCGGCGAGCAGGATCGAGACGTCCGCCGTTGGCGGATGTATGGACGGCCGCGGATCGCGGGTATCGATCTGCATATCGATCTCCGGATGGGCGGCGCAGAAACTGGTGAGGCGCGGAATGAAGAGCTCGCTCGCAAAGAAGGGGGGCAGCAGCACGCGCAACGTTTGCCTCCCGTTGCGGCGTGCAACCTGCGCAAGGCTCCGGTCGAGTGCATCGAGCAGCGGCTCGACTTCATCGAGGAGCGTGTGTCCGGCCGTCGTCAATTCGAGCGCGCGCGTTTTGCGTTCAAATAGGCGCACACCCAGAGAGTCTTCGAGCTCTTTCATCTGGTGGCTCACCGCCGACGGTGTCAGGAACAGCTCATCGGCGGCGAACTTGAAGCTGCGATGCCGCGCAGCGACACAGAACGCCCGCAAGTTCCTCAAGGGCGGAGGTCGGGATAACCGCATTATGGAAGAGGAGCTGGCACCGGTATCGAGCATGAGCCAGAGTTGCAAAATCCGTGCCCCTCTTCCTCGGGCGCCTGGAATGCGCAGCTGCTCACACTGCTACGTCGTCAGCAGCTCGAGTTGCATCGTCTTGGGTACGCAATGCGTGTCCTCGCACCGAGTCGGCGCATGTGTCATGTCATCGTCATGTGCGAGTCGCGTCCAATTCGCAGCGGCGCTCTGACCCTAAAGGGCTATTGCGCAGGCGAGGATCTAGTGAGCCAGCGAGCTGTCGAGCCAGCGTGCAAGCGCGCCACCGTCCACCGCGCCGGATTGCCGCGAAATCTCGCGCCCGTCACGGAAGAGGATCAGCGTCGGGATGCTACGGATGTTGAAGCGGCCGGCGAGCTCCTGTTGCTCATCCGTGTTGATCTTTGCAACCTGCAGACTTGCGGCGCGCTCCTGGGCTGTGCGTTCGAGCACGGGGGCCATCATTCGGCACGGCCCGCACCACGGAGCCCAGAAATCCACGAGCACGGGGAGACTCGTACGGTCCACGTATGTGGTGAAACTCGTGGAGTCCAGCGCCACCGGCTTGCCCGCGAGGAGCTCCGATTTGCAGCGCGGACATTTCGGATGCTCGCCCGATCGGTCGGATGGCACGCGCACGACCGCGTGACATTGCGGGCAGGCGGCGACAATGGAATCCTGAGCGGTAGCGGTGTTCATGGGGCTGCTCGAATAGAGGGCCTCGAACAGAACTGGGGCCGGCCGCCAAAGTTTCAACGCCTCCTTTGGAGGCTCTTGCTTGCCGGGAAACCATCCCCATCTTGCACGCCAAACAGGGGCGCGGGTAACGTGCTCACCCTGGCGTGCCCACGAACCGCATGACTCGAGGACTATGGAATACCGGGACTACTACAAGATTCTGGGAGTGGCACGGACGGCCACCGCGGACGAGATTAAGAAGTCCTATCGGCGACTGGCCCGCAAATTCCATCCGGACGTGAGTAAGGAGAAGGATGCGGAAGCCAAGTTCAAGGAAGTGCAGGAATCCTACGAGGTCCTGAAGGATCCGGAAAAGCGTGCTGCCTACGACCAGCTCGGCAGCGAATGGAAGTCCGGCGAACAGTTCAGGCCACCGCCGGATTGGGCCAATGGCTTCGAATTTCGCGGGGGGCCGCGTCCTGGCGCTGGACGGCGCGGGCCAGGCCAGCGGGGCGCCCAGGAAAATGTCTTCGAGGAGGAGGGCTACAGCGATTTCTTCTCCACTCTCTTTGGCGGTGGCGCTGAGAGTCCGTTCGGATCTGCGGGCCGGCGTCGCCCCGGGCCGGGCCGGGATCATCACGCCACCGTCGATATCGATCTCGAAGAGGCCTTCAGCGGCACGACGCGCACTCTCGAGCTAAAGCGTCCGCACCTCAAGCCCGACGGCACGCTCGAGGTACGGCCTCACACGGTACGCGTGACCATTCCCGCCGGTGTGACGGAAGGGCAGCCGATCCGGCTCGCCGGCCAGGGTGAGCCCGGCCCCGGCGGTGGGCGCCCGGGCGACCTCTACCTGGAAGTGCATATCCGGCCACACCGGCTGTTTCAGCTTGATGGCCGCGACGTCACGCTCACCTTGCCGGTCGCTCCCTGGGAGGCGGCACTCGGCGGGCCGGTGAATGTACCCACCCTGGCCGGCGCAGTAGAAATGAACATCCCGGCCGGCGCGCAGTCTGGTCAGAAGATGCGCCTGCGCGGGCGTGGACTTCCGGGTCAGCCGCCAGGGGATCAATACGTGCAGCTCAAAGTTGTACTCCCGCCGGCAAACTCGCCGGAGGCACAGGCGTTATACGAGGAGATGCGCCGGACGCTCGCATTCGATCCGCGAGCCGATCTTGCTAGGTGACGCGTATGACCGATCCGATGGATCTTCTCGAAGCCCACTTGCTCGGTGAGGGAGATTGGATCGGCGCGACCGAAATCTGTCAGATTTGCCGAATCGAGCTTACCGCGGTGGTGGAGCTCGCCGATCTCGGTGTCGTTTCTCCGCGGGGCTACGGCCCTGAGCACTGGCAGTTTCCGGCCACGGCGCTGCCGCGCCTGCTCACCGTTGGAAGGTTAATGCGTGATCTGGGTGTGAATGCGAGCGGTGCCGCCCTCGCAGTCGAGCTGCTCGAAGAGCAGCATCATCTCGAGCGACGCCTCCGCAGACTCGAGCGACTCATTCACGAGTGAAATCGGCCCCAACGCCCAGCTGGCTCATTGCCCCATTGTTGCGTCACCCGTCTTCAACCAGATTTCCTCCTCGGGCGAGCTGACGCGCTCGAGCACCTTATTGCGGTGGGGAAAACGCCCGAACCGATCGATGATCGACCGGTGGTGCTCCGCCGCCTTCAAAGAGGCGTCGAAGGCGTCGTGCAGCTCCTGCGGGGCTTCCGTGAGGAGGCGGCGATACGCCACGACCGATTCGTCCTGCACCTCGCGGACTTCGCAGTGCTGAAGCGGCATATAAAAGAAAATTCGCTCCACGACGTTGAGCGCGCCGTCCGCGGCGGATTGCATGCCGGATAGCGTGAGCCCGAGCGCCTGCGCGTCGTAGGCGAATGCGCGAGCAGTTCCCCGGAAAATATTCCGCGGAAACTGGTCGAGGAGGAGAATGAGGCTCAGGCATCGTCGCGGGCTGTCAGCCCAGCTCGCGAGCTGGCCTTGCGCCGCTCGCTCGACGAGGCCGCCGAAACGCGCGCGAATAGTTTCATCACGGTCCCGCTGTACTTCCGCGCGCGCCTCTTCGCCGAACCAGAGTTTCAGACGCTGGTTCAAGGCCTGCGAGGTCATCGGCAGCTTGCCGAACCAGAAGTCCCGGACCTGACGTGCCTCATCCATGGTCTGCAGGATAGCAGGAGCCCGCCCTACTCGGATTTCGCCTCGTCCGCGTCGAATAGCTTCTCCAGCTGTTGAGCGGCCTCGACCGAGGTGGCCAGGAACTTCGTCTCGTCATCCTTGACCGCATACTGCGCGGCTAGCGTCGTCTCGTCGTGTTGCCTGAATTTGCGCATGACATCGCGAGCGGCTGCCGTAGTCTCGCCCAACGCTTCCAGCACCGATCCGGCGAGGCCGATACTCGACAGGTAGGTCTCGCGAATGATGTTTGTCACCCCCAGATCCATGAGCGCAAACGCGTGTTGGCGATTGCGCGCCCGGGCGAAGATTTTCAGCTTCGGGAACTGGGCGCGTACCAGTTGTGCCGTGCGGATGGAGGCGTCGACGTCGTCGATCGCCAGCACGAAGATTTTCGCAGTTTCCGCGCCCGCGGCGCGCAGGAGGTCAAGGCGTGACGCATCCCCGTAGTAAATCTTATTTCCGAACCGGCGCACGAAGTCGACATGGGTCTGGTTGCTGTCGAGTGCCGTGAACGGGATCCGCCGCAGCCGCAGGATACGGGCCACGATCTGCCCGAAGCGGCCGAATCCCGCGATGATGACCGGAATGTCGCGTTCATCGATGTCATCGAAGGGTTGCGCGGGCCCTTCGAGCCAGCGGCTCGCGACAGCATCGTGGAACATCAGAAGCAGGGGGCCCATCATCATGGACAGGGTGACCGCGAGGATGAGCAAGTCGGAGGTGTGGGTATCGAGGATTTGCTGCTGTGTCGCGAGTGTGAACAGCACGAATGCGAACTCGCCTCCGGCCGGCAGCGTGAACCCAAGGCGCCACGCCGATTGTCCGGCGTGGTTCGTGAGACGCGCGAGCACAGCTACCGCGATGAGCTTGATCGCCAGCAACCCGGCCGTGATCGCCAGTAATGTGAGCGGCTGCGACAGCAGCAAACCCAGGTTGGCCGACATTCCCACGACGATGAAGAACAGACCGAGCAGCAGACCCTTGAAGGGCTCGATGTCGGCTTCGAGCTCGTGCCGGAACTCGCTGTCGGCCAGCAGCACGCCGGCCAGGAATGCTCCCAGCGACATCGACAGGCCGGCCAGATTGGCGAGCAGCGCCGTGGCGATGACTGTAAGGAGCGCCGCAGCGGTAAATACTTCGGTTATGCGGACGCGTGCTACGACGCGCAATGCTGGCCTTAACAGCAGTCGGCCGCCGACCACCACGACCGCCATCACCGCAAGCAGTTTGAAGAGCATCAGCCACCAGATGCCGCCGGTTGCCTGCGTCGTGGCTACCGGCGATATCAGAGGTATGACTGCCAGCACCGGCAGCACCGCGAGGTCCTGGAACAACAGGATGCCGAACGCCGATCTGCCGTGCTGCGTTTTCAGCTGGCCCCGCTCGGCGAGCACCTGGAGGACGAGCGGAGTGGACGACAGCGAAAGTCCGAATCCGACGATGGAGGCCGCCGTCGGCGGCAGGCCTGCGAGATAAGCGGCGCTCCCGAGGAGCAGCGTGCACAGCAGGACCTGGGCCGAGCCGAGTCCGAACACGATTCGCCTCATCACCCACAGGCGGGTTGGCTGCAGTTCGAGACCGATGATGAACAGCAGCAGCACCACGCCGAACTCCGCGACCTTGGCGACGCTCTCGATGTTGCCGATGAGCCGCAAGCCCCAGGGCCCGATGACGAGGCCCGCGGCGACGTAACCGAGAATCGAGCTGAGCCTGAGGAGCCGGAAGAGCGATACGGCCAGCACGGCGGCGGCCAGCAGGACGGCGGTCTGGGCGAGTGAAATCATAGGGCTCCGCGGGTCACCTTCGGGTTCGACGACATGAGGCGGCCGGGTCGCCGGCGCAACCTGCGTAGCCGCGATTCTGGCAGGAATCGGCGCTCTTGAGTTTGCCGCGGCGGGTCCCCATGCCTGTGGTCATGCTGGAAGAGAACCCATCGGTCGACGATTCTTGGGCCGCCGCTGCTTCGGACGACGCGCTCGATGCTTACTCGACGGCCGTCGTTGGCGCGGTAGAGCACGTTGGCCCGGCGGTCGTAAGTATTTACGTTGGCGGCGATGCGGGTGAAGCGGCGCGTGCGCGCGGCGGCGCTGGGTCGGGCGTGGTCGTAACGCCGGACGGCTATGTGTTGACTAACGAGCATGTCGTGCAGCATGTAGAGGAAGCGCGTGTCGCCTTCATTGATGGGCGCAGCGTTTCTGCGGTAGTCGTGGGTCGCGATCCCGCGACCGACCTCGCCGTGCTTCGCGCCCAAACGGCGGCGCTTCCCTATGCTCGGCTGGCTACCGCGCGGCAGGTGCGAGTGGGACAACTCGCTGTAGCTGTCGGGAACCCGCTCGGCTTCGAGTCCACCGTTTCGGCGGGCGTGGTCAGCGCGCTCGGGCGCTCCTTGCGTAGTCGGCAGGGCCGTCTCATTGAAGGCATCATTCAGCACACAGCGGCCCTGAACCCCGGCAACTCGGGTGGCCCGTTGGTGGATGCGCAGGGCCGGGTCGTGGGTATCAACACGGCCATCATTGCGCAAGCGCAGGGAATCGGCTTCGCGGTGCCTGCGGCAACGGCGCAGTGGGTTCTCACTGAGATTCTCACGCAGGGGCGAGTGCGCCGTGCGTATCTCGGTGTTGCCGTTCGGGACCGGCCTATTGACCTGCGCCTGGTCCGGGCGCTTGGCTTATCCGTTACGCGCGCCGTGGAGATCACATCGCGCGATGAGGCAGGGCCTGCGGCCGACTCAGACTTACGTCCCGGTGATTTGATCGTCGGTGTGAACGAGAGGCCGGTGAACGGGATCGATGCGCTCCACCGACACCTTAGCAGGTGGTCCGTGGGATCCTCGCTCACGCTTCACATAGTCCGGCGCACCCAGAGCCTCAGCGTCGAGCTCACGCCGCGCGAGCCGCGCTGAGATCGCGCGCGATGTTATGCAACACCCCCTCGCGCGCTTGCGCGGGTGGTCATTCCTAGTTGCGCTGGCGGCCAGTTACTCGCAAAGACTTTCCATATAGCCCTGTGCGACAGGGGATAGTCGCTTGCGCGCGAGCGCGCGGGCTTTTGGAGCATCGACAATGTATTCCAGCGGTCCGGAGACGAGCATCTGCCGGATGCGGGGGTGGCGGGCGGAGACGCGCGCCATCTTGTTCAGGACGGTGAAGCCGCGGTTGATCTTTTCTCGAGAGGCGCGGTTCTGCTCGATGGTGCGAGCGAGATACTGCCCGAAGCGGGCGTAGAGAAAGTAATCGTCGTCCCCGACCTGGAAACGGGCTTCGGCGAAGAAATCGGGGAAATTCTTCTCCAAATACTGGTTGACGCCTTGCAGGCGGGGCCCAGAGTCGCTGTCGGTCGACACTTTCAGTTTCTTCATTTACGTAGCCAACACCTCTCCGCAGGCATTCGCCTGCTCGCAATCCAAGGTTGCCCCTCGCGGGTCAACCCGTGCGACGCATGCGTCGCACCCACAAGTCCGGACGACCATTTCTGGACGTCACGAGCGGCACCACACCTCGCAACGCGCGCGAATGTTGAGGGACGAAGTCGCTCGATGCAATAGATTGGAAAAGAAAATGCGACGCAGCGCGCCTGCGCGCTTGCACTCACTCCAGAATGCGGCGCTCTGGGGCTCGTTTACAGCAACTTCACTCGCCGCAATCCGCGCAAGCACGAGCTCGCGTCGGTCGTCATTCGTGCGCTCGTCGATACGGGCGCGAACACGCCTTTGCATCCCGCCGACGCTCGCTGTCGAACACGAGCTCAAGGAGGTCGAGAAGCGAGGGGTGACGCTGGCGGATGGCAACAGGCACCGCGTGTCTTATGTCGGCCCGCTGCAGATCTCGTTCGGTAGGCGCCACTCCTTCGGCGGTGCCTTCGCGCTGGCGGACGAAGTCTTGGTCGGCGGCATTGCCCTGCAGGACATGGATCTGGTCATCGCGCCTGCCCTGGAATCGGTCACCGTCGCATCGCCAGAGGCTAAGCGGCGGCTATAAAGAGTGAACCCGCTTGCTTGCGGGGCTGGGCCGCCCCCGGCAAAAGCCGCGCCTTTTGCCGGGGGCGCCCAGCGCCGATGGCGAAGTAATCGGCAGGTTGGCTGCTGAAAGGCCCGCGGGGCACTTTCAGACAATTAAAGAGCGCACTTGAAAGCGTCTCTCGGGCCGGTATTATCGGGTACATAGTGACGGTGTAGACAGGCGACCAACGCGCGGGCTACAAGGCCTCGTACCCCGGCGATCTCGACTGCTTTATCCCGCGGCATTGAAGCCCCGCGGGTCTCCTGACCGCAAGAATTGCCGATCGAGCCGTTTCAGGCGTAGTGCCTGCGGCCGACGGCGACGTGCGCCTTCGAACCGGGCGCTGCTAGAAAATCGAGGCCACAGATGCGCGCTGCCACCCAGGGACTCTATAACGAAGCCTACGAACGCGATAGTTGCGGGTTCGGCCTGATTGCCAACCTCGACGATCAGCCGAGCCATTGGCTCGTCCGTACGGCTATTACCTCTCTAAATCGCCTGACGCATCGCGGGGCGATCGCCGGCGATGGGAAGACCGGTGACGGCTGCGGCCTGCTGCTGAAGAGGCCCGAGGGGTTCCTGCGTGCCGTGGCCGCCGAGGCCGGCATCGAGCTGGCCGAGAAATTCGCCTCCGGGGTCATTTTCCTCAACCGCGACCCGGCACTCGCCCAGGCCGCGAGGGTGGCTGTGGAGGCCCAACTGAAGCGCCAGGGACTCGAGGTCGCTGGCTGGCGCGCGATGCCCGTGAACCCGGACGCCTGCGGTACGCAGGCCCTGAAGACGCTGCCACATATCGAGCAGCTGTTCGTGAACTGCCGCCTCTCCGACATCGACGAGGCGTCGTTCAACCGCAAGCTCTACATCGCCCGCCGGCTGGCGGAGAAGGCGGTGCAGGCCACAGACCCCGTTTTTTACGTGCCGAGCCTGTCCGCGACCACCATCGTCTTCAAAGGCATGGTGATGCCGCAGTACCTCACGCAGTTCTATCCCGACCTCCAGGATGAACGCCTGGAGGCGTCGGTTGCCGTGTTCCATCAACGCTTCTCGACGAACACCATGCCGCAGTGGCGGCTGGCACACCCGTATCGTTACCTGGCCCACAACGGCGAGATCAACACCGTCCAGGGCAACCGCAACTGGGCCCTGGCACGCGGACCCCTGTTCCGCTCGCCGCTGCTTCCCGAGCTGCAGGAGACGCTGCCGCTTGTTTCCCTGACCGGCTCGGACTCGCAGAGCCTCGACAACATGCTCGAGGTGCTGTTGATGGGCGGCCTCGACGCCCTGCATGCCATGCGGCTGCTCATTCCGCCGGCCTGGCACGGGCTCGACTCGATCGACTCGGACCTGCGCGCGTTCTACGAGTATTACTCGGTGCACATGGAGCCCTGGGACGGCCCGGCGGGCATCGTGCTCACCGATGGTCGTTACGCGGCTTGCACACTCGATCGCAACGGGCTGCGGCCGGCGCGCTTCGTGATCACCCGCAACCGCTTTCTGACCATCGCTTCCGAGACGGGCGTATGGGACTACGCGCCTGAGGACGTGGTGCGCAAGGGTAAGCTCGGGCCCGGCGACATGATCGCGCTCGATCTTCAGACCGGCACACTGCTCGAGTCGGCAGATATCGATCAGATGCTGAAGTCGCGCCACCCTTATAAGACGTGGCTCAAGAAGGGCGTGCGCTATCTCGAGAGCGATCTCGTGGATCCGCGGCTTGCGGCTGAGCCGATGGATCGCGACACGCTGTCGCTCTATCAGAAGATGTTCAACGTCAGCTCGGAAGAGCGGGACGAGATCATCCGCGTGCTCGCCGAGGATGAGAGCGAAGCGGTGGGCTCGATGGGCGATGACACGCCGATGCCCGTGCTATCCCACAAGGTGCGCTCGCTGTACGACTACTTCCGTCAGCAGTTCGCACAGGTGACCAACCCACCCATTGACCCCTTGCGCGAATCGATCGTGATGTCGCTGCAGACCCAGATCGGCCCGGAGTGCAATATCTTCGTGCCCGCGCCGGAGCATGCACGGCAGATCGTTCTGGGCTCGCCCATCCTGTCGCAGCGGAAGCTGCGGCAGATCCTGGGGCTCAAGGAGGTCACGCACGAATTCATCGACCTCCAGTATGACCCCACGGAGGGTTTGAAGGCCGCCGTCCTGCGGATGTGCGAGCAGGCGGAGAGCGCGGTTCGCGAAGGCAAGCTCGTGCTGCTGCTGTCGGACCGCTATCTCGTCAAAGGGAAGCTGCCGGCCCACGCTTTGCTCGTGACGGGCGCTGTCCATCACCACCTCGTGAAGACGGGCCTGCGCTGCAAGTGCAACCTGCTCATCGAGACCGGCACGGCGCGCGACCCCCACCACTTCGCGTGTCTCATCGGTTATGGCGCGACGGCCGTGTATCCCTACATGGCCTACCAGGTGCTCTTCGAGATGATGCGCAAAGGCCGGGTGAAGCTCGACTTCGCGACGCGCCTCGAGCTCGGACGCAGCTACCGCGCGGGTGTCAGGAAAGGCCTGTTCAAGATCATGTCGAAGATGGGCATCTCGACGATCAGCAGCTACCGCAGCTCGCAGCTGTTCGAGATCGTCGGCCTGTCCGATGAGATCGTCGATCGGTGCTTCGTGGGCACCGAGAGCCGTATCCAGGGCGCGGACTTCGACGATCTCGAGGCAGACCTGAAGCTCTTGGCCGCGCGTGCCTGGAATCCGCGCGAGGCCATGGACCAGGGCGGCCTGCTCAAGTACATGCATGGCGGTGAGTACCACATGTACAACCCGGACGTGGTCGCCGCACTACAGGCGGCCGTGATTTCCGGCGATTACGCACACTACAAGCTGTTCTCGCGGCTGGTGAATGAGAGGCCGGTCGCCACGCTGCGCGACCTGCTGGCGCTCAAGCTCGGCACGAAATCGATTCCCCTCGAGGAAGTCGAGTCCGTCGAGGCCGTTCTCTCGCGCTTTGACAGCGCGGGCATGTCGCTCGGCGCGCTGTCGCCCGAAGCTCATGAGGCGCTCGCCATCGCGATGAACCGGCTCGGAGCGCGCTCCAACTCCGGGGAGGGCGGGGAGGATCCGGCGCGCTACCGCACCGAGAAGAACTCGAAGATCAAACAGGTGGCTTCGGGCCGCTTTGGTGTGACACCGGAATACCTCATCAACGCCGAGGTGTTGCAGATCAAGGTCGCGCAGGGAGCCAAGCCCGGCGAAGGCGGACAGCTCCCCGGGCACAAGGTCAACGACATGATCGCCTCGTTGCGCTTCGCGCGCCCCGGGGTGGGGCTCATCTCGCCGCCGCCCCATCATGATATCTACTCGATCGAGGACCTTTCGCAACTGATCTTCGATCTGAAGCAGGTCAATCCGCAGGCGCTCGTGTCCGTGAAGCTCGTCGCCGAGCCCGGCGTCGGCACGGTGGCGGCGGGTGTTTGCAAGGCTTACGCCGACCTCATCACGATCTCCGGCTATGACGGTGGCACGGGCGCGAGCCCGCTTTCCTCCATCAAGTACGCCGGCACGCCGTGGGAGCTCGGGCTGGCGGAGACACATCAGACGCTGCGTCTGAATGACCTGCGTCACCGCGTGCGTTTGCAGACCGACGGCGGGCTCAAGACCGGCCTCGATGTCATCAAGGCCGCCATCATTGGCGCCGAGAGCTTCGGGTTCGGCACCGCGCCGATGGTGGCCCTGGGCTGCAAATATCTGCGCATCTGTCATCTCAACAACTGCGCCACCGGAGTGGCTACGCAGCACAGCGTCCTGCGTAAGAAGTTCTTCGTCGGTCTGCCGGAAATGGTCGTGAACTACTTCCAGTTCGTGGCGCAGGAGGTCCGGGAAATTCTCGCGAGCCTGGGCGTGCGCCGCATCCAGGATCTCATCGGCCAGACGCAGTACCTGGAGATCCTGGAAGGGGAGACACCGAAACAGCGCAAGCTGGATCTGAGTCCGATTCTGTCGACTGCGGGCCTGGCGCAGGATGTGCCGCAGTTCTGCGCGACTCCCTCCAATGCCCCATTCGACAAAGGCGAGCTCGCAGAGCGCATGGTGCGCGACATGCTGCCTGCCATCGAAGGCAAGACCGGGGGCGAGTGGCGCTACGAAGTCAAGAACTTCAACCGTTCGGTGGGCGCGCGTCTCTCTGGCGAAATCGCCAAGCGATGGGGCAACTACGGAATGGAGGAGGCGCCGCTGGCGGTACGCCTCAGCGGCAACGTTGGGCAGAGCTTCGGTGTCTGGAATGCCGGCGGTCTGCATCTGTACCTCGAAGGCGATGCCAACGATTACGTAGGGAAGGGAATGGCGGGCGGGAAGATTGTCCTGCGCCCCCCACGCAATGCCCGCTACGTCGCGAAAGAAACGATCATCATGGGGAACACGTGTCTCTACGGCGCTACGGGCGGGCACTTGTACGCCGCCGGCGTCGCCGGCGAGCGCTTTGCCGTGCGTAATTCCGGCGCAATCGCGGTCATCGAAGGCGCGGGGGACCATTGTTGTGAGTACATGACCGGCGGTGTCGTGTGCGTACTGGGGCGTACCGGTGTCAACTTCGGAGCTGGCTTTACCGGCGGCTTCGCCTATGTGCTCGACCTCGAGCGCGATTTCGTCGATCGCTACAACCACGAGCTCATCGACATCAGCCGCATCCACGCGGAGTCGATGCAATCCCACCTGCAGCACCTGCAAAACCTTCTCGAAGAGCATGTCGCGGAGACTGCCAGCAGCTGGGCCGAAGAGATCGTGAACGACCTGCGTTCATACATCGGCAAGTTCTGGGTCGTGAAGCCAAAAGCGGCGTCGATCGACTCGCTGATCGAGAACCTGCGGCGCGCCGCGTAACGCGGCTACGGATAATCATTTCATGGCAGACAAGAACCTTCAGTTTCTGGACATCCCGCGCGCGGATCCCGCGAAGACCGCCGTGGAAGTGCGCGTCAGCAACTTCAACGAGATCTACGCGCATTTCGAGCCGCAGGGCGCTGCCAGTCAGGCGGGCCGCTGTCTCGCGTGCGGCAACCCGTTCTGCGAGTGGAAGTGTCCGGTCCACAACTACATTCCCAACTGGCTGAAGCTCATCCAGGAAGGCAACCTGTTCGAAGCGGCCGAGCTGTCCCACAAGACCAACTCGCTGCCCGAAGTCTGCGGGCGCATCTGTCCGCAGGATCGTTTGTGCGAGGGCGCTTGCACGCTGAACGACGGGCTGGGCGCGGTGACGATCGGCTCGATCGAGAAGTACATCACCGACGAGGCGTTCAAGCGCGGCTGGAAACCCGACATGTCGAACGTGCAGCCGAACGGCAAGCGCGTTGCCATCGTAGGCGCGGGCCCGGCGGGCCTCGGGTGCGCGGACATCCTGGTGCGCAATGGCGTCACTCCTGTCGTATTCGATCGCTACACGCGTATCGGCGGGCTGCTCACGTTCGGGATTCCGCCCTTCAAGCTCGAGAAGGCAGTCGTCGAGAAGCGGCGCGAGATCATGGAGGGCATGGGTGTCGAGTTCCGCCTGGGTGTCGAGGTGGGCGCGGACGTCTCGTTCGACAGTCTCGTCGCCGAATACGACGCCGTATTTCTCGGGATGGGCACGTACCGCTATGTGAAAGGCGGGTTTCCGGGCGAGGATCTGCCGGGTGTGCACGAGGCGCTGCCCTATCTCATTTCAAACATCAATCATGAGCTCGGAGTGCCCGGCAGCGCGGAGGCGCTCCTCAGCATGCGCGGCAAGCGCGTGGTCGTGTTGGGCGGCGGTGATACCGGCATGGACTGCAATCGCACGGCGATCCGGCAGGGCGCCGAGTCCGTCACCTGCACTTATCGGCGCGACGAGCACAACATGCCGGGCTCGCGGCGCGACTACAAGAACAGCAAGGAAGAGGGCGTCGAGTTTCTCTTCAACCGGCAGCCGATCGAGATCGTCGGCTCCGAGCATGTGGAGGGCGTGAAGGTCGTGGAAACGCGGCTCGGCGCGCCGGACGCGCGCGGGCGCCGCATCCCGGAGCCGATCCCCGGATCGGAGCAGGTGGTGCCCGCGGATGCCGTGATCATCGCCTTCGGCTTCCTGCCGTCGCCGCCGGAGTGGTTCGAAAAGCATGCTATCCGGCTGCATCCCAACGGCCGGGTGCGTGTTACGGCGGCGCGCGAGACGCCGTTTCAGACAACCAACTCGAAAGTCTTCGCCGGCGGCGACATGGTGCGCGGCTCCGATCTCGTCGTGACTGCCGTGTTTGAAGGGCGCGAAGCAGCCAAGGGAATTCTCGGGTATCTCGGGCTGGGTTGAGTCAGGCCGTTGTGCCAACGGTGTGTTGGCACCGTGACCGCCCGCCCGCCGCGCGAACGAGCACTTCTCAAGACGTCCCGCCACCCGAACCGGCATGCTTTTCGCGAGCAAAAGCCACGCCTTTTGCTCGCGAGCCCGACAGTTCCCTGGGCGCGCTCGCTGAAAGCGCCACAGGCGCTTTCAGCCAATAAAAAAGCCCCGCCGTGCGGCGGGGCTTAAATCTTCCAACTCATCGACGTCCCAGTGGACCGCTGTCAGCTCCAGCCGGCGCAGGCGTCACTCAACGTCTGAGTACGCACGGCGGGTCGCGCCATCACGGGCATCTATGTCTTTCGGCTGAAACGCTGGAGTCCGTGGCTCCGGCCTCAATTGCGAGGCCCGCGTGTCACTGCACGCGACGTTCGTTCCTGACAGCCGCAGCAAGTTAGCAACTGCCGTTACCCGTGCCCGCGTCGATCACCCGAGTTTCTTGTGCTATTCGCTCCCTCCCCAATCTCGTTCCGGCTGTTGGCTGGTACGCACAGCGGGAATTCGGTGCCTCGCCAGAAACCTAAGCAAGTCGGGTGCCAGTCTTTGGTATATCGATAAGAAACCGGGACTTGCAACCGACGGCATCGATCCTCTGCACCAAAGTGTACTGATTCCAGGCCAAATTGCCATGTAGTATTTTACCGACATTGCAATTTGCGGTGCAATGTCTGATTGCGGGCATGGCGCTTGCCCCATGGAGACCGAACTTGGCGCGCGAAAAATCGCGGCAGGTCCAAGGGGAACCCGAAAGAGGCTACCTGGCGAGCCTCACCGAAAAGCGCGCTCCCGTCTCTTCCGGCAGGTTCGTGGCAGAGGCGCTACCGCCGTGGAATTCGGCGATCAGTCGCACAATGTATAAGCCAAGGCCGAAGTGCGGGCGGCTGTCACTATCGCCGCCGCCTCGGGATTGCCACAGGGACTCAAAAAGCCGCGCACGCGTTTCGGCTGCGAGGGGTGGACCGGGGTTGTCTACCTCCATCACTGCAAAATGCGGTTCGAGGGCAAGCCGGATGACGATCATGGCCGCGGGTGGACTGAAATCCACTGCGTTGTCGATCAGCTTGTCGAGCATCTGCACGATCAGGTCTGGAGCGCCGTCGATCATGATGGGTTCGTCGGGCAATTTGGTCGAAAACGCACGCTCCGGAAAAGCGGCGCCGTAGGCGCCGGCGGCGGAGGCGATCACCGGCACCAGGTCGAATCTCGAGCGTTCGGAGTTGCCGATGGCCTCTTCAACGCGAGTGGCGGCTCCCATGGCGATCAGAATGGCGTTGAGGCGCTCGCTGCCCTGACGGGCCCGGTCGAGATACACGCGTGCCGTCGCCGGGACCTCTTCGGTTTCCAGATTCTCGAGCGACGAGCGCACGATCGTGAGCGGGGTCCGGATTTCGTGCGCCAGCTTGCCCGCGAGTGTTCGCAGATAACCCGTGTATTCGTTGAGACGGCCGAGGAGCGTCGAGAAGCCTCGGGCCACATCGCCAAGCTCGTCCGGAGCGGCCGTTTCCGGGAACGTCGTGACGAGTCCTTCGCGGGTCAACGCCGATTCGCTCGCTCGGCGTAATCGCGAAAGGCGCACGGCGAGCCGCGCGGCGAAGGCAAACATCGCGATGACCGCCACGGCGCTCGTGATAAGCGTGAAATTGAGCATTTGCGTCAGCGCACGATCTCGCAAGCCCAGCCAGCGATCCGCGGTTTGCGTGACCTGCAGGTTGCCGATGACGTCGCGGTGTTCTCGATCATAGATGGGCGCCGCGGACTCGATCAGCTTTCGCTCGCCGGGACGATCGACGAAGCGGCGGTAGAAGCGAGCGAGAACTCCGCGCTCTGGGCCGAGCTCGGTCACTTGGGCGAGCGCGTCGGCTTGGGCCAGCGAGCGCCCCGATGGCGTCGCGACCGAGAGCCGTAAGCCCGGTTGCATGAACTGAGCGAGGTAGCCCGTGAGTTCGGGAGCAGCCACGATGAGGCGCCCAACCGTATGCAGGTCGTCGCTACGCAGAGTGCCGTAGCTCACGGGCGTCGCGCCGCGTTCGTCACGATCGTCGATCAATACACCAAAGCGCGGACCGATCATCGATAGCGGTATGCGTACCTCGAGTCGGTATCCTTGCGGGCTTGGTTGCCAGGCGCCGACGATGCGCGGTTCATCTACAGCCTGCTGTTGTCCATATTCGCCTGTCCCGATGCGTCGTGCGGTGACGGAGCCTGGTCCGGTCGCGGCGATGAAAACCTGTCGCTCGAGGCCGTCGGGATCCTGCATGCCGAGCCAGACTCGATCTCCGACCGCGCTGGATTCGAGCGGATTCGCGCCGGCGGCGTCGAAGACGAGATGGTCGTCCTGCACGTCGAGCTGGATGTAGAGCATGCGTTCGAACACGCCCGTGAGAATCCCGAATCGATGCCGGCCCTTCGCAAACCAGGCCCAGGCTGCGGGCGCGCGCGGCCATTCGCCGGCATAGCCATCCAAGAAGGGCTGCGCGGTGAGCACGATCGGTTGCAGGTCGTAGGGGCCGGCTGCCGCGGCTACATGCGCCTTGCCTTCGCGATAAAGCAGATCGCTACGCCCCTGCAGCGACGAGGCGATCGTCTGCGCGACCGCCTGCAGCGAATTCTCTTCGCCCTCGCGCAGAGCGGACTCCATCTCGCGTGCGTAACGACAGCCACCCCAGGGCAGCACGAGAGTTGCCAGGCCGAGGAGCAGCAGCTTTAAGCGCAGGGACATTTAGCTGAGGCCTGTGTGACTAAGGATCGCCAGAGCGAGGGCGCACGCAGCGGGCGACCGCAGTAGGCGAGCATGACATTCACAGGCTCCTACGGTCGTCCCGGCTCACGGGTGCGACGCAGGCGCGGCGACGGCGGGCGAACGTAAACAAGACAGACTCCCCAGTCACTCGACCCAGCGATAGCCCATGCCGTACACGGTTTGTACGGCGTCGAACGTCGGGTCGATGCTTTGAAACTTGCGCCGGACGCGTTTGATGTGCGAGGTGATGGTGTTGTCGTCGAGCACTACGTTGGCTGCGTCCATCAGCTGCTGCCGGTTCTTGACGTGACCCGGGTTGCGCGCGAGTGCGTGGACGATCCAGAACTCGGTGAGGGATAGCAGGACGACCTGTCCTTCCCACTCCACTTGCATGCGTTCACCATCGAGCGTGAGTGGTCCGCGTCGAACCACCTGCGATGTCTCAGCCGGCTTGCGTAGCGCATCGACCCGGCGGAAGAGCGCGTTCACGCGTGCGATGAGGTGCGCGAGGCTCAGGTCCTTCGTCAGGAAGTCATCTGCGCCCAGCCGCAACCCCGACACGGCGTCGAGCTCACTGTCGCGCGCGGTAAGAAAAATGATCGGTAGCTCGGCGGACAGCGCCCGCAGTTGCCGGCAGAGCTCGAAGCCACCTTCCGGCTCATCTTCGAGCGAGATGTCGATGACGGCTAGGTCCGGCAGGCGCGCCGCGAAGGCGGACATGGCCTGGACGCGATTGCCGTAGGCACGGACGACGTACCCCTCGCGGGTAAATGCCGCAGCGTAGTTATCGCGGATCGCGGGCTCGTCTTCGACGATGGCAACTTGGCGTTTCATAGCTGCACAGGCTACAGCCTGCGCGCCGCGGGTTAAAGCATCCCTATCGCACTTGGCGCTGCGAATTCTGCGCTCCGGCGCCGCCGGGCGACAAAGGCGCCGGCCCGATCCGCCACTGCCATTTTTGGCCACAATTCTTACGCGCCTTGCCCTTTTGGCTTCCCGATCGGGCGATACCGCGCTGGCGAAATGCTCCCGTACGGACCACTACCGAAAGCTCAGGCTCATGAAACTGAAATCGCTGTTGGCGGAACGGGGCGAGCTGATCACCAACTGGCTGGCGTTGATCGTGCTGTTGGCGATCGGCGTCGTGTGGCCGCCGGGGTAGAAGTTACGTGCGGCGCGAGGAGCGCCGGGAAGATCACGGCAAACCCATGGGTATGGACGATCGTATTGCGGAAGCCGCGCACGGCGTGTATCTCCTCGAAGAGCCCGTGGTCCAACACGTTGGCTAACCCGTGGATGCGTCCCGGGCTGACAATGCGGATTGTGTAGCCTGTGCCATCGTCGGCTGGCTCGGAATGTTTTCGGCCGCGAGCGCAGCGGGTACTACGAGTCAGCGATCCGCGCCCGTATCATCGTCACACTTCTGCCGTTCGCCACACAGCGAACGATTATCACAGTCGTGAAATGTGATTGGAGTTTTCAAGACGGAAGTCTCGGTTAACAAAGTCCAGCAAGGCTAAGGTCTCGGTCGACACGCGTCGCACCACCTGCCCGACATCGAGACGATGGAGTGCAGCGCGAATTTGCAACCCACAGGGATTGAGCGAGACCACTTTTGAAGAACGAATTCGTCGCGCTTGCGCTGCTAGCAGCAAGCCAGAGCGCCGTGGCCGCGGTGCCACCCTCCGCCGGAAGCCAGATCCAACAGATTCCCGCCGCTGCGGCCGCCGAAAAGGCCACACCGGAGCTACGCATCGAGCAGGGAAACGCCCCGCCAGTGAGGCCTGACGACGATGCCAGCATCGTCGTCAGAAGCCTGCATGTCGTCAATGCCAAGGCGTTCGCCGAATCCGAGTTGATTGCCGCCACGGGATTCAAAGCCGGGAGCGAGCTGACCTTGTCGGCATTGCGCGCTCTCGCAGCGAAGATTGCGGACTACTACCACAGCCACGGCTACTTTCTCGCGCGGGCGAGCTTGCCGGCACAGGACGTTGTCGACGGCGCGGTAAAAATCGCTGTCATCGAGGGCCACTACGGCAAGGTAGTCCTGCGCAATCACAGCAGACTCTCCGACGCAGTGGCGCAGCAACTGCTCGACGGCCTCAATAGCGGTGACGCGGTCACGATCGCGCCACTCGAAAGCCGCCTATTGCAGTTAGCCGATCTGCCGGGTGTGGAGATCAAGTCCACTTTGGTGCCCGGGGCCTCAGTCGGTGCATCCGACCTCATCGTGGACGTTGCTCCCGGTCGGCGAGTCAGCGGCAGTATCAATGCCGACAACTCCGGCAACCGCTATACCGGTGCTGAGCGAGTTGGCGCGACACTCAATGTCAACAATCCCCTCGGCAAAGGAGACCTGGCGACGCTACGCGCCCTCTCGTCGTTCGACGGGCTGGACTATGGGCGCGCCGCCTACCAGATGCAGTTCGGCAAGGCCGATGTAGGGCTTGCCTACACCGCCATGGACTATCGCCTGGGCAAGGAATTCGACAGCCTGAAGGCCCATGGCACCGCAATGATCGCGAGCGTCTACGGCCGCTATCCACTGCTGCGCTCGCGCAAGAGCAATCTGTACGTGCAGCTCGACTTCGATGCAAAAGCCTTCCGCGACGCTGTCGACGCTGTCGATCCTGCGGTAGTCAGCGACAAGAAAGCCAGGGTCACGATGCTGAGCCTGGTTGGCGATCATCGGGACGCGTTCGGGGGCGGTGGCCTGAGCACCTACACCATCACCTGGAACTCCGGCAGCCTCGACATCCAAAGTGCCGTGGCCTCGGCGACGGATGCCACAACGGCGCGAAGCGACGGGCACTACGACAAGCTCGGAGCCAACGTCACGCGACTGCAAAGCGTGAGTGGACCTTTCTCCCTGTACGCTTCGCTCCAGGGGCAGTGGGCATCGAAGAACCTGGACGTCTCAGAAAAAATGGGACTAGGTGGCGCCGAGGCGGTACGCGCTTATCCGGAAGGTGAGGCCTACGTCGATGAGGGCTACGTGCTGAATCTGGAAGCACACCTGGCGCTGCCAAAATTTTCTGTGCCTACTGCCGGCCAACTGCAGTTGGTGGGCTTCCTCGACACCGGCACGGGCCAGACCAACAGGAATCGGTGGGACGCCGAAACGAATCGCCGCACCCTGAGCGGTGGCGGAGTCGGTCTCAATTGGATCGCGGGCCAGCGGTTCGCCGCAAAAGCCTACTACGCCCACAAGATCGGGGCCGCCGTCGCGACCTCGGCGCCGGACAAGGATGGCCGCTTCTGGCTAAACGCGGCGACCTATTTCTGAGCGCGCAACCGGATCGGCTCGCGTGCCCCCTTTCAGATCGAAGCAGACCTCACCATGAATCACATCTATTGTTCAATCTACAACGAACGCACCGGCGCCGTCGTAACCGTTTCCGAATACGCCGGGGGTGGCGGTAAGAGAGCCGTCGGCGGCAGGCAGCCAGGCAGGCCCGCATGGGCCCTGAATTCCCTGGCGGTTGCCGCGGCCCTCGTGCTCTCGCCGGTCAGTCACGCGTCGCCTGCCGGCGGAGCCGTAGTGGCAGGCAGTGCCACGATCTCCAACGCCGCAAAAAACACGACGATAAACCAGACCAGCCAGAACGCAGTGCTCAACTGGCAGAGCTTCAACATCGGAACCGGAGAATCGGTGCGCTTCGTTCAGCCGAACGGGCAGTCGGTGGCGCTCAATCGCGTTTTGGGAACTGATCCCTCGAGCATCCTGGGCAGTCTGTCGGCGAACGGCAAGGTTTTCCTCGTCAACCCCAACGGCATCCTGTTTGGCACTGGGGCGCAGGTCACGGTGGGCGCACTGGTGGCCTCCACCCGCGACATCTCCGTGAGCGATTTCCTGGCGGGTCACTACAAATTCAGCGGCGATGGCCACGGCAGCGTCGTGAATCAGGGGTCGATTCAAGCCGCCGGCGGCTACGTCGCCTTGCTGGGCGCGAGTGTCAGTAACCAGGGTGTCATTTCCGCAAAGCTCGGCACGGTAGCGCTCGCGGCCGGGAATGCCATCACGCTCGACGTGGCTGGCGACGGGCTGCTGAATGTCTCAGTGGACGCAGGTGCTGTAGATGCGCTGGTCCAGAACGGCGGACTGATTCAGGCCGATGGCGGCCAGGTGCTTCTGACCGCGCAGAGTGCAAGCGGATTGCTACTGGCTGCGGTAAATAACTCCGGCACGATCGAGGCGCAGACGATCGAAAATCGCAACGGCTCCATCAAGTTGCTGGGCGACATGCAGTCGGGCACCGTGAATGCCGGCGGTACCCTCGATGCCAGCGCACCGAATGGGGGTGACGGCGGCTTCATTGAAACTTCGGCGGCGCACGTCAAAATCGACCCGGCCTCCATCGTTACCGCGGCTGCAGCCCACGGTGCGGCGGGCAATTGGTTGATCGATCCCGTTGATTTCACCGTTGCAACCAGCGGCGGCGATATGACAGGCGCACAGCTGAGCACGAACCTCGGCTCGAGCAATGTCACGATTCAGAGTGGCTCGGGCGCTTCCGGCGCCAATGGCGACATCAACGTCAACGACAAAGTATCCTGGTCTGCAAACCAGCTCACTCTTTCTGCCAGCCACGACATCAACATCAACGCCACCCTGACTGGCTCCGGGACCGCGAGCCTCGCACTAAAGTACGGTCAGGGCGCACCCGCAGCCGGCAATTCCGCCGCGGTCAATGTGAATGCGCCGGTCAATCTTCCGACCGGGAACAATCTCAGCGAGACGCTTGGCTCGGACGGCGCCCCCGTCAACTACGCCGTCATCAACGATATGACCGGGTTGCAGGCGATCAACAGCAATCTGGCGGGGAACTACGCACTGGGAAGTGACCTGGATGCGACCGGTGTCTCGGGGTTTGCGCCTCTCGGACCCATCACCGCCTATAACGATACTGCCCATGAGTTCTCCGGATCGTTCGACGGTCTCGGGCATACGATCAGCAATCTCACCATCAGCAAGCCCAGCAACAACTTCATCGGGATGTTTTCCGGTACTGCCTCCGCCGCAACGATCAAGAACGTCGGATTGCTGAACGCAAACGTCACCGGCGTCTATGACGTCGCCGCGCTCGTCGGGTTCAACTACGGCACCATCAGCAACAGCTATGCCACCGGAGTGACGACTGGCGCCGATTTCGTCGGTGGCCTGGTCGGCTACAACTCCGTCGGCACCATCACGAACACCTATGCAAATGTGACAGTGACGACGGGCCCGAACTACGACACCTCCGGTGGCGGGTTGATTGCGTACAACTATTTCGGCACCATCAACAACAGTTACGCCGCGGGCTCAGTGACCGCAGCCAACTCCGGCGGACTCGTCGGGTTCTTCAACGGCGGCACTATCAACAGCGGCTACTCTATCGCCGCGGTGCACTTGAATACGTACGGGCACAGCCCGGGCGGCTTGACGGGGTCGCAGGCGAACGGTGCTGTCGCGAACAACAGCTACTGGGACATCACGACCTCCGGCCAGACCGGCAGTTCCTCTGGCGTTGGTCTCACCACCGCGCAGCTCGAGGCGGCGCTTCCGACAGGCTTCTCGTCGGCGTTCTGGGGCAATTCCGGCAACCAGACGACACCATATCTGCTCCACAATCCAGGCCCGGTGCTGATTTCCACGGACACGAGCAACACCTATTACAAAATCGTCCTCAGCCTCGACCAGCTGCAGAGGATGAACTCAAATCTCGCAGGCGCCTACGCGCTCGGCAACGACATCGACGCCAGTGCTACTGGCGTCTGGAACTTCGTGCCGGTGGGCAACAGCACGACGGCATTTACGGGAACCTTCGACGGCCTGCGGCATAACATTGCAGGCTTGTCGGTCAACCTGAACGCAGACAACGCCGGACTGTTTGGCGTAAACGGCGTCGCGGGCACGATCCGGAACGTTATTCTTACCGGCGCGAATATCTACAACGGCACTCACAGCAACGCGGGCAGCTTGGTCGGCTATAATCAAGGCGCAGTCGCGAATGCCTACAGCACGTCCTTGTCCGTCAACGGCGGACGCAATGCCGGCGGTCTGGTTGGCACCAACGTAGGTACGATAGATACCAGCGCCACCGGCACTGGCAACGTCGGCGCGACGTTCTTCTCTGGCGGCCTTGTCGGCTATAACAACAATGCCGGCGCGATTCGCAATACCTATTCCGGCGTCAATGCGGGCAGTTACCTCGAGGTCGGGGGCCTCGTCGGCGGCATGGATGCCGGCACGGTGGAGAATAGCTATTCCACCGGAACGCCGTATGGATCGACGGCCACCTTCGGAACCGGCGGATTCATCGGCTATGTGGGCGGCGGGACCGTCACCAACAGCTTTTGGAACTCGTCGAACTATAGCGTGGGGGTGAGAACTGGCAGCTCGACCGGCTTCACTGGCCTGTCGAGTGCGGCGATGAAGACGCAAGGGAGCTTTACTCCGGCCGGTGCCGGGGCAGGCCAATGGGACTTCACCAACGTCTGGTATATGTATGAAGGCAGCACCACGCCACTGCTGCGCGCGTTCCTGACGCCACTGACGGTGACGGCGAACAATGTCGCCGGCACATACAGCGGGCAGGCGTATAGCGGCACGCCGGGGGTGAGTTACTCAACCACGCCGAACATGAGTAATGTGTTTGGATCAGTCGCGTTCGCCGGAGGTGGAACAAACGTTGGCACTTACTCATTGACGCCCAGCGGGCTTTACTCGAACCAGCTCGGCTACATGATCAGCTTCGCGGCTGGTACGTTGACGATCAACCCGTATTCCGTGAGCCTTACAGGTAGCCGCGCATACGATGGCACCAACGTCGTAGCCGCGAGCTACTTGACGCTCGGCGCGCTCGCGAATGGTGAAACGCTGACTCTCGCGGGTACCGGTACCGTGGTGGACAAGAATGCGGGCACAGGAAAGACAGTGTCGCTCGGGACGCTCGCTCTCGGTGACGGCACCGGGATGGCCAGCAATTACATTTTCACGGGCGGAACGCAAACGGCGGACATCACGCCCAAAGCGCTGACGGCAACGGCCACTGCACAGGACAAGATCTACGACGGCAACACGACGGCGAGCGCCACCTTGGGCGGCCTCGCGGGACTGGTCGGTAGCGAAGCGGTCGGGGTGAGCGGGACCGCCACATTCAATAGCAAGGACGTCGCCAATGCCAGTCTCGTTACGGTCAACAGCGTCACGCTGAGCGATGGCACTAACGGTGGGCTCGCAAGCAACTACGCTCTTGCGAGCGGACAGACGGCAGTCGCCCACATCAGGCCCAAAGCGCTGACGGCCACGGCCACTGCACAGGACAAGGTCTACAACGGCAACACCACGGCGAGCGCCACCTTGGGCGGGCTCACCGGGCTGATCGGTAGCGAAACTGTCGGAGTGAGCGGGACGGGCAACTTCAATAGTAAGGACGTCGTATATGCCAATCTCGTTACTGTCAATAGCATCACGCTGAGCGACGGCACCAACGGTGGGCTCGCAAGCAACTACGCTCTCGCGAGCGGGGAGACGGCAGCCGCCCACATCACGCCCAGAGCATTGACCGCAACGGCCAATGCACAGGACAAAGTCTACGACGGCAACACTACGGCGAGTGCCACCTTGGGCGGGTTCACAGGGCTTGCTGGTAGCGAAACTCTCGGCGTGATCGGGACGGCCACGTTCAATAGCAAGGACGTCGCTAATGCCAATCTCGTTACGGTCAATAGCATCACGCTGAGCAACGGCACCAACGGAGGGCTCGCAAGCAACTACGCTCTCGCGGGCGGGGAGACGGCAGTCGCCCACATCACGCCCAGAGCGT
>JAQGOG010000025.1 GCA_028293765.1 Gammaproteobacteria bacterium | reverse complement strand
AGTACCGTGCGGGTGGTAAAGTTTCCACTCGAATCTTTAACGGTGGTGAGATAGGTTGCGCCATTGTGGGACTCTTCGGGATCCGCAGTGGCGTTCGGAGGACTCAGCAAGGCGACGGACCCCACAGTCACGATGAGCCTGAAGGAAGCGGGAAGACGTAGTTGTTGCATGTTCTTTGCTCCTTTCATTTAGGTGAGAAACCGGGTTCCGGGAATTTGCTTCCTCAAAATTTATGTCTCGGCGAAGCTACCCAGTGTTGGGGCGTGCAACCCTTGGGTGACCCCGATGCGCGCCGCTTTCTTGGCGCAGGGAGTACCTGAGCGGTTCGTTGAAAGACTCGCCACCCTGTCGGAAGGTAGACATGCGGCTTGACGCACGCAACAGCAAGCGCGCGCGTTGCCGCGAAATGTCCAAAGATGTCCGGCAATGTCGAGGACGCGCAGGCCAAACCAGACCGCGCTCGAGTTGCTGCAGCGGCTTGATCAAGCCTTGGCTCAAGCCATCAGCCAGGGCATCTTTAAGAACGAGATCAGCGATGGGCGGTTCGTGCTCTCGCGACCAAAACACGCAGACGCCCCTAAGTCGTCGCCCAATCCCCCAAGCTCTCCGGAGGCCCGTTGGCCGAGAAATGCGGGTGTAGTCCGCAATGACACGATCACACGCCGGCAGGCGCCGGCGAATATTCGTGATGCAGTGGATTCAGACAGCGGGATCAACCAGTCCAGGCATTCCCGGCGGATCGTCCCAATCACCCGTTCACAAATGGCGTTCATCTTTGGAGTGTGCGGCGCTGACTTTAATACCCTGATCCCGAGCGCTCGGATCGACTCGTCGAGGTGGCTTGCGAAGATGCTGTCGCGACCGTGAATCAGGAATTCGTATCTATCTTCGTACCCGACAGTCTCGCGCAGTTGTTGCAGCGCCCAGAGAAGGGCCGGCTGAAGCCGGCGTCCAGCTCGTATGGCGGTCGTAAACTCACTATGACAGCAAGCGATGGCGGCGAATGTTTATTGGGAAACTTTCATCTCATGTCCGAACGTCAGGAATTGGCCGATTCTTGCCGGTCAAGATCCCACTCTCCGCACTGCGTCCTCCCCGGATGGGCGGAGCGGAGCTCCGATCCCGACTAGCGCGCGCACCGACTCTCGCCACGGCCGAACGCCCCAATTCTTGGCGCACAGCGCCGAGCGCGTGTCACGTCCCATTCGCAAGGCCATGATACTGAGAACTGCTTATAGGCAGACTGCGCTCACACTGCGATAGCGTGCGATGTCGAAGCAGCGCCTACAGGTGGCCCGTCGTGGACACGGATCGTGACCGGGAAGGATGGTTCTGGATCATCACGAGCGCGCTCGTGGTCGCGATCGTGGCGGCGCTTCACGCCTTTGGCGCATCCGGCCCGAGCTCAATCAAGACCTCAACCGTTGAGACCGCCATGTCCGCACCCCTTCCCGCCAAAGATGCGATCGACGTGCCGAGGCCAACGCCACAGGCCAGCCCCGCGCGACCCGCCGACGCCAGCATCGCAACCGTGTTCGAGTGTCGCGTAAGCGGTCAACGCATCTTCAGTGATCAACGCTGCGGATCGAAGGCCGACGAGCGTCCGATTCAAGCTCCAAATCGTATGGATGCACAGGACACGAGCATTCTATCGAGCCCTGATGCGGTACTCGCACGATCGCGATCCGAGCGAGCCAATACTCAGGAGCCGGTAGTGGATTCGGCGCGATCCGAATGTGACTGGATTGAACAGCAGAAAAATTTGATCAATGCTCGAATGCGGGAGGGGTACGGATCGCCCGAAGGAGAACGGCTTCGCGACCGGCTGCGCGTCCTAGGCGCTCGCTACTATGACCTTCGTTGCCGGCACTTCCATTAGCCATCCATCAGACCCGCCCTGCTTTTTGCCGAGAGCGCCCGATGGGCGGCGATCGGGCCCGTCTGACCAACCTCCACCCAACGTTGGCAATCACGCCCAGGTGACGAAATGGCGCTCTCGACCCTGAGCTGCCTGTCACGTTTCCACGAAGCGGTCGTCTATATTCCGTGAGGCAGACATCCAGAGCCTCCGTGCCGCGAAGGTCAGTCGCGACGAGCCGGCGTGGTAGAGCCAGCATACATAAAAGGAATCATCGATGTTGTTGCCAAAGTTGCGCAAAGCATTGCAGCAAGCTAGTGATCCGGTCAGAGCGCCAGCGATGCAAGCGTACATGAAGTCTGCGATGCCGTATCACGGCGTGCCAACGCCATTACTGCGCCAGGTATGTAAGTCGACGTTTGCAGACTTGCGATTTGCGACGGCGTCGCATTGGCAGGCACAGGTGCTGCATTTATGGCGCGGCGCGCGTTTCCGTGAGGAGCGCTACGCAGCCTTGTATCTGGCAGGTGACAAACGCGGGAGGCCTTTTCAGACATTATCCGCAATGAAGATGTATGACGAGTTGATCGTCACCGGCGCGTGGTGGGACTACGTGGACGACATTGCATCGCACCGCGTCGGGCCGATCCTAAGGGACTATCCCGAGCCAATGCGACGCAAGATGCTGTCCTGGAGCAAGTCGAGCAATCTGTGGAAGCGGCGCACCGCGATAATATGCCAGCTCGGATTCAAGGCAGAAACCGATCTGGAGCTATTGTATGCCTGCATCGAACCGTCGCTCGGATCGCGGGAATTCTTCCTGCAGAAGGCGATAGGCTGGGCGCTGCGTCAGCACGCCTGGACTGACGGCGCTGAAATAAAGAGATATGTGCGGCTGAATCGCACCCGACTGAGTGCGTTGAGTTGCCGGGAAGCGCTCAAAAACTTCGACTGAGAGGCGGACGAATAGAGCCGCGTGCCCGCAAACGTCGACCCAAGCCTTATCCGTGGCTGAAAATGCCGCGGGCAGAATCTCGTGAGAGAGTGCGTAGATATGGACATTTGTAGTGCTACAGGCTTATGTAAGTGCCATTCGCCTTAAGGGGTCTCATGAAGGTGCATGGCAAGTTGCCCATAAAGTCGCAGTATCCGCCGGTGCGAACGCTCTGCACGCTTAAGCCTTCCGCACGGCATTGCGCCGCCCAACTGTTGACCGCCTTCTGGCACGAACCATCGGCATCCAACGCCTGCCGCGTGAACATCGACAGCGTCACCGTCGGCGGGTACAGCCACTCCCGATGCTCCGGCAGGTGCGACTCCGTCACGCCGAGCAACTCTGGGCCGGTAAGCAGATTGAAAAAACGCCGACCGCATCGACCCGCTGCGCGCGTCGGCTAATCTGCTGTCGGTGTTGCTTTGAATGAAACGCGGCATTACGCTCTCTCAAGGTTGGCCTCGGGGTTGGATTCGGTGGATGCTTGGTAACAAACATCGTACCAATCCCGGTCAACCTACCTCATACCTTTCAACCGCTTAGCCTCGCGCGCTCATCGCCGGCCACCGCACGCCACGCATCTCTGCTATGCGCGCGACGAGGCCACCTCGTCAGGGGCGTAGTGCGCCGGCGTTAGGGTTTTGGTACTCTTCGCAGCAGGGCAGCTTCAACCAGGGAATGTCACCATGCTCAAGGTCTACGGCTTTTCGAAGGTCAACGCTGTCGCGCGCGACCATACTCGCGACCTGCGCGTGTTGTGGGCGCTCGAAGAGATGCAACTGCCGTTCGAGCTGGCTGGCATGGACCACCCCGCGCACGACCTGAACACCGAAACCTATCGCCGGCTCAGCCCCTTCGAACAGATCCCCTCGATCGACGACGACGGGTTGGTGCTGTCCGAATCCGCCGCCATCCTCGTCTACCTGGCGAAGAAGTCCGGCCGCCTGATCCCCGGCGACCGCGCCGACGAGGCGCAGGTGATACGCTGGTGCTTCGCCGCGATGAACTCGGTCGAGCCGCCTCTGCTCAGCCTGATGGTGCTCGACTGGACGGCGGATGGCAGCTGCGGTAAGCACCGCGCGTTCCTGGTCGGCTGGGTGAATCGGGTGCTGACGAATCTGGAGCGCTGGCTCGCTGACCGCGACTTCGTCGCAACAGAGGGTTTCACCGTCGCCGACATCCTGATGGCGCACGTGCTCTCGTCGGGCATCAAGGACGCGGGATTGATCGCGCCGTATCCGGGAATCGCGTCGTATCGGGATCGATGCCTGGCTCGGCCCGCGTGGAAGCGGACCATCGAGGCGTACTGCGCGCGGGTCGAGGCGGGATAGATCGTCATCGTCGGCCCAGACGCGTCCAAAGCCACCTCCGCCGGGCGGCTCGCTGGCAGGAGCGATCGCTTTCCAGCGCCTGCTTTATGAACATCGACAACGTGACGGTGGGTGGATACAGCCGCTCGCGGTGCTCGGGCTGGTACGTCTCGGTCATCTTCAGCAGTTCCGGCCCGGTAAGAAGGTTGAATAAATCCACTGCGCCGGCCCGAGTGCTCTGCCGGTGAATATCATCGCGCTGTTGCCGGGACTGGAAACCCACATTACGATCTCTCAAGGCTGGGCTCCGGGGTTGGCCGGGTGGATGTGTAGCAACGACATCCTACCAATCCCGGTCAGCCTTCCTCTTCTACTTCAATACCTTAGCCTTACTCATCAACAGCGCTGCGGCTTAAGTAAGCGCCATTGCCCTTAAGGCGTCGGCACGACCGCCGGAGCACTCCACGTGCCCTCGCCGGGCGGCAGCCACAAACACAGAAGGGGCCCCGCAGTGGGAAGCCCCTTCCTTGTCGGTCAACGGACTCTCGACCGGAAGCCGAGGAGCCTTGGACCTCTTCACGCGCCGTCAGTTGCCCAGCTCAATAGTGGTCGTGAAGACGTCCTGATCGTTTGCCTTCAGGCCGTTGGGTTCAATTGCTCCGCAGACCTGTGGCGGCACTCCCGGTGCCCCAGTGCCAGGACAGAGAAACACGTCATTGTTTCGGGTATCCATCCAAAACGGATGGATCGCGTCAAGCGCGGAGAGGCCCGCGTAGTCGCCAAAGAAGAGGCTATTGCAACTAGCGTCCGGGAACTCGGTCGGCAAAGGCATCGACGAGGAGGTGGCACGTGTTGATTTGAAGTGAATCCCGTCGAATGACGAGGAGGCACTGAAGTCAAGCGAGCCGGTCGTATCATCGTTTCCGTAGCTCCGATCGTAGTAAGCCACCGTCAGCGCCCCCCATCGGGTAAAAGCTACCCATTGCCAGAACGCATCGGCCACCCTCCGCTGCACGCTGACCACCGGAAGCGATCGCGGATCGGTAGTACCGCCGGTGAACGTCGCGCCGCCGTCAGCCGACACGCTCAGCAGAATCTGATTGCTGCAATTCAGCTTCGTCCCGGTGAAAAGATTGATCCCGGTAGACCCGCTGAATCCCGCTGGGGTGCAGCCGGTTCCGGTGGACTCATTGGAGTTCTTGTTGATGTACGAGCCAATGGTGACGGCAATCACATTCGAGTTCTTCGGACTGACCGCACCACTAGGATAGTTCGAGGCCCGGAAGACCGAATTCTGGGCAGTTCCCTTCTCGGGGACACAGGCCCGCCCCGCGTCCTGACCCGCCTGGTAAGTGGCGCAGTCCGGCAGATCGTAATAGTCAGCTACTTTGACCGGTGCGCTGAAGGTCGCCCCGCCATTGGTGGACTTGACCAGCAGGATTTGATTGCGATTGTCGGAGCCGGTGACGGTGTTGTTGAAGTTGGCAAACACCACGTACAGCGCGCCATTGGAACCGGTGAATGGCTGCGAGTACTGATTCTCGTTGCAGGTACCGTGCGGCGTCCCGGCTCCGAATGTGACTGTACAAAGCGACGAGTTCTGGCTGCTAACCAGCACCTGGGGACTGAAGTGCTCGCCGTAGTCGTTCGAATGACTCTCCCAGATATAGGCGCTGCCATCTGCCGCAAACTCGGTCCAGGTCACGTAGACGCGGTCTTGGAAAGGGCTGCCCAGGTGGTCGTCCACCGTCATGTACGGTTTGTCCTCAAACGGGGCGCCCGTCGAGGTGCTAGCCTCCACGACAGGCCGGGCAGGGAAGTTCCACGAGGCACCGCTGTTCTGCGTCGAGCGGAAGACATACACCGCGCTGGACTGGTCGGGATTGTTGGTGGTGCCCGGACCGCGCATAAAGAGCTGGCACTGAAGATAGGCGTTACCCTTCGTATCCCACGCGACCGCGGTGTCGCCTCCGGCTTGCCAATACTCGCGCGCGGACCCGCCAAAGGAGGCCCCCCGAGTGAAACCATTCGGAGTCGTACTGTCGCTCCAGTGCTCGCCACCGTCTAAGCTGTAGCTGACCCCGCAGGTGCCATCGCCCCGGGTCCAGATTGTTCGGAGAATGTCTCTCCAGGGAAGGAGATTCCGGGATGGTGGTGAGCTAGTGAGCTTTCGAAGTCATTGGATGGCTCCCGCCGAGCGCTTGAAGCTAACAGTAATGGTTTCCGGAAGGCTCCGCACTGCAACCTCGGAATTGCGGACGGGGATGCTGCTGGGCACTCGCGCGGTTACGTCAGGGTGATCCAGCGTCTGCTTCATCACTTGTGGGGAGGTGGCTCACCGGTGTGGCGGTGCAACATGACACAACCCACCGGACAAAATACTCTCGCCTGGATGGCCGCGCGAGGGCTATAGTCGCGCGCACAAGGGTGCAACTGACGCGAGCACTCGCGCCTTCAAGGGAAGCTACTAGCACATCACTCAGCACGCGCATCGGTATGGCCGGCGCCGGTCTCAATTGCTGTCAACCCCACAGTCATTCATCGGCCCGAAGGGAGAAATCAAATGAAAATCCGCTACGGGATAACCACCGGCCTCATCGTCGGTGTCTTGGCTTTCCAACCACAAGCTTTTGCAAGATGATTGCGTGACGCGTGGCGTCTGCACAACGGCGGTGGATCATGGCGGCGCGAAGAACTCCTTGCGAGAGCCGAGACCTGAGGGGTTTCCGCTCTTCTTCACGGACTCGATGGAGATCATCGAGCCCGTAGTGGCCTTTCTTCACGAGCACGCTATTCAACGCGCTCACACCGCCGACACGGTTCGGACCTATGCGGAGATCCTTTTTGATTGGTTCGACACGTTGGAGCAGAGCTCGATTGCCTGGGACGACGCCGATGGCGCCGACCTCGTCGCTTACCGCAACCGCATGCTCAGTCAGTCGAGCCCCATACGGGTCGGTCATATGCGATTGCAACGATCAACCAACGGGTGCGCGGTGTTCTGCGCTTCTATGACTGGGCAGTTCGCTTTGGCTGGCTCGACGCGTCGCCGTTGGCAGACCAACTAAAGGATTTCACCGTACCGCGCCGTGAGCGACGACGATACGCCAAGAGCACAGACCAGGGTGTTTTTCTACTCCGACAGTTCGAGAACCTCC
>JAQGOG010000201.1 GCA_028293765.1 Gammaproteobacteria bacterium | reverse complement strand
GGTCTGGAGCCGCGCCGCAAAATCGAATTCTGGAACGACACGGCCTGCACCTCGTTCACCCCCATCGTTTCCGACCCCGTCGACATCCGGAACTTCAACGGCCGCCTCACCCGCACCAAGTTCGGGGACATGCGGCTCGCCGAGGTCTACTCCGATGCGCAGACCGTGCGACACCAACGCGCCCACGTAGCGCGCACCCGGGCCGCGATGTTCTTCCTGCAGATGCAACTCGAGGGCGACAGCATCAACCGGCAGGACGGTCGCGAAGCGAAGCTCGGACCTGGCGACTTCACCCTGTGCGACACGATGCGCCCGTACGAGATGCAGTTCGAGGAATCCAACCGGATGTTCGTGCTTGGCATCCCTGACACGCTGCTGCGGCGCCATCTGGGTTCTCCCGAAAGCGTGGTCGCCGTTCCTATGTCCGGCAGCTCGGGGCTTTCCGGGCTGTTGTCGCAATTCCTGCGGGACTTCTGGACGCGCTGCCGCGACGACTTCGACCCGATCGTGGTCCCGCGTATCAGCCGCGCCATTCTCGATCTCATGGCGAGTGCGTATACGACGCTGCCCCAGGCGCAGTCGGATCGCTCCTCGCTCGCGACCTCACACCGGATCCGGATCGTGAACTATATCGAGGCCCACCTCGGCGATCCTGACCTCACGCCGATGCGTGTCGCCGAGGCATGCAAGATGACCCCGCGCTATCTCCATCACCTCTTCTCTGAGGAAGAGGAGACGGTCGCGCGCTACATCCTGCGGCGCCGCCTCGAGGAGTGCTCGCGAGCGCTCACGATCGCGTCGCAGCGCGGCCGCACCGTCACTTCGATCGCCTTCGATTTCGGCTTCAACAGCCCGACACATTTCGGCCGCGTCTTCCGCGCCCGCTACGGCACCACCCCTCGCGAGTACCGACGGCACAACGTCGCGGGCTGAAGGCACCCTTCGGCGCCGTAGCGCAGTTACAGGGCCGCGGCGGGAATCCAGTTGCCGTGCACGCCGACACGTAAACGCAACGGTACCTTGACGCGCGCGAGCGGGCCTTTGTCCAAGTGCTGCGCGTCGAGAATGAAAAGCTCCGACAGACTCTCGGCGTGCCGATCGACGATGAAGCCGAGATAGCCCTCGTGCCCCGGGGTCTGCGACGGAATGTGGAAATGCTCCTGCACCGTCGATTGCCCGTCCGGATGGAAGCTCTTGAGTTTCCCCGAGCGCACCTCCAGGCGCAGGATCGTGTTGAACCCCGCTCCGACCGGACCCGCGATGAGCGGCGGCCCGAGCGTCGGATCGAAGGTCTGGTAGTAGCCGATCTCGTAATCCTTCATCGCGTCCTTCTCGGCGGCACGCGGCATATCGCCGCCCGGCCCGAGAACGGTTGCCTCGAACCTCTCGCCCGGCTTGGACAGATCGAACGTCCAGCGAACGAAACTACCGGCCATATCCTGCGGATGCACCTGGATGCCCGAGGCCTCTTGAATGAATGGAAACGGATTCACCTTGCCGCAGCCGAAGTCCAAATGGACTCGAGTGCCTTCGGTGTAGGCATTCATGAAGTGATAGGCGGACGTCGCCGGTCCGCGGAACCAGCGCAGATCCTTCACGCTGCCATCGCGGGGCATGATCCCGATGAAACTGTCTTTGGTCGGCTCCCAGATCCAGTGCGCGCCACCCGCCCTGAGCCGCCCAAGGTCCGACGTCGTCGGAAACACCGGGAAGATCGCGTGCTCTTTGGTCACCGCGAAGTCGTGCATCATCGCGCAATAAGGCGCCTCGAACCATTCCTCACGGATCAGCTCGCCGTCCTTGTTCGCCACGCAGTAAGCGACATCGCGCGTAGCGAGTCCGTTAGCTTCGTAGCCGAAGAAATATAACTCCCCGGTCTCCGGATCGGGGCGGGTGTGCGCAGTCATCGTCTGGCTGCGCAGCTTGCCCTGGTAATTCCACTCGCCGAGGGTCTCGAGGGTACGCGGATGGACCTCCATCGCCCGGCTATCCTCCTTCAGAGCGAGAAGTCGGCCACCATGAAAAATCGGTGTCGTGTTGTTCACGCCACGCGGCTTGCCGCGCACACTCGGATCGTCGGTGTAGGGATTACGGTAGAGCCCATGAAGCGAGCGGCGGGCGCGGCGCTCGTTCTTGAAGCGCTCGGTCTGGATGTAGCGCTGCTTGAAGTCCACATGACCGTTCTCGAAGCGGAACAGGCGCATCATGCCGTCACCGCTCAGGTAGGTGTCCTTCCCGAGCATCGGCGGAAACTGCGGGTCGGGCACCGTCTGGTACCACGAGCCGTTGATGTCCGCCGGCAACTTGCCTGCGACCACGAGATCGAAGATGTCGCACTCGATGCGCGAAGGCGCATTGAAGCCGGTGAAGTCCATGGAATTCGGGAATGAGTTCGGCATGCTCACGTTCCTTGACCTTGGGGGCCGGACGCCTGGGCCGGTTGCCACTTTTTCCCGGTCACCGGATGCACGTAGTGAAACGGCACCACGGCGGTGTCCGGCCAGATCACGGGCTGCGGCTCGATGAGCGAGTCGGGACCGCCTGGGTTGTGCGGATACGTTTCGGTAAAGAACGGCACGAAGCTGGGCGGCGTGTGGGCCCAGCCCTTTTCATAGAGTCCGTGGTAGACGGCGGTGTAGTTCAGGAGCTGGATTTTCCACACGCCATGCTCGCGAACATAATCGTTCTCGTAGACTCCGCCCTCCCACCATTGCGAGGGCATGTTGGGAGGAGCGTCCTTCTTGGTCTCGTGGCTACCCGCCTGCATGAAGCAGCGGAAGCGGCCACGTGCGGACTGCCGATCGGCGGCGACATCGACGATGTCCTGCAACTGCAGGTGATCGAGCAGAAAGCCATATACCGGGCCGTTGTGCCCACCGGTGAAGCGCTGGCGAAAGCGTTCGCAGTAGAGGCGGCGCAGTCCCGCCTTGCCCTTGAAAGCGCCGCCCATGAAGCGTACTTCGCCGC
>JAQGOG010000197.1 GCA_028293765.1 Gammaproteobacteria bacterium | reverse complement strand
AACAGTTGTCAGGCGGCCCACGTATTTGCCGGCCGGCCTAGGCCATAAGAGAATCAGGGTTATCAGATGCGCGTTCGATGGCGCAAAGCGGATTCGCGTGCGCGTCTCAGAACACGCAAGAGGGGGAAAAGTTTCGGTCGGTGCTGTATCTCATCGATCACCACGGTGCCGCGTAGACTCTCCAGGGCAGTCATCGGTTGCTCGAGGCGCGCAAGACTGGCGGGGTCTTCGAGGTCAAAGTAGTTGGCCGAACGGGCCGGCTCGATTTGTCGAGCGAGGGTCGTCTTGCCACACTGGCGCGGACCGATCAGAGCGACCACGCGGCTGCGCCGCAGTGCCTGGCGGATTTGGGTCAGAAGCTGGGAGCGCTCGATCATGGATCGACTCTTACCATGAAAATCCGCCACTAAGTGGGGGATTTTCATGGTCGGGTTAGCTCCATACGGCGTGAGAATTAGAACCGGTCACAATGGGAGCACGGGCGGATTGTTGGCAGCCCAGGGTCCCGTGGACCGCCGCAGCGTCTTGGGGCGCGCTGCGGAGTAGGTCATGGGTGATGCGGAATGACCGGCCATAAAGGGCGCCACAAGGGAGGAGGGGCTCCAAGGCGGCGCCAATCATGAACTGAGTGAATCGAATAGGTTTCCTGGCGTGCCTGAAGCGTCACCAAGGACTGCTGCATAGCGAGGCGAAGCCAATCGGGTGGATCTTAACGCGCTGCCGGTTGGGGCGGGCGCTGAGCTGAGCGGCTGAAGGTGCTGCCATGAGCGCCGCGACTCAAGTTAAACGCCGGCGAATGGCGCGCGCGTTCGGGACCGCGCTTCGGGAGCATCGTGACGCCTAAATATGCCGGGAGGAGTTTGCATACCGCGCGGGGCTCGACCGCACTCGACCGCACGTTCGCTGCTCGAACGTGGACTGCGGACGCCGACGCTGACGGTGTTCTGCACCATCGCAGAACGGCTCGATGTTCCGCCGGCGGAGCTGCAGAGGGACAGGGTGGCGAATTTCGATCGGAGGAGGACGCAGTCAGGGTGAGCCGGAGACCGGAAGGAAGAGCGCCGCCTTCGGGCGGCGACTCTCAAGCGCCGGCTATCAAGAGCTGCAGTTCGTGCGCAAGCGGCTCCCGCCGGGGCCCGAGCTGGGCGCTGGGGGAACCGCTGATACGTTGTGTGCGCTTCTTTGATGCGGTCATATGTTGTCCGTTTCTCAGAGGCACGGAGCGCGAGCGGCGCGCTTCTAGCCCATACCGACCGATTTGGTCTGGCCGGTGGCCGACTGAGTGCCCAAAGGGACTCCCTGCCACCTCCTGCAGTGCCCTGGTCTCACTACAACAGAGTCTGGGTACCGAATCGAGTACGAGCATGCAAATCCCAACCGCCAGAATCGAAAACCAGGCTGGGAGCTGGGACACGAATGCGCTGATAGTCACCAAATAGCTCACCGGACACCTCCGCGGTTGCAAATGTGAGTCGCTGGTACGTTGTCCGCGCGTCGCTGGGGGTACGGTGTCTAGTCCTTGGCGTTCTGGGGATGACTGTCAGCTGGCTCGCCGTCACACTTGTAGGAATGCAAGCAGCGGGCGGCGGCATCACCGCCATCGGCGGCTCGAAGGGCAGCAATGTTACGGTTCGAAGTTCACTCGCGGCGATCAGCGAACCGCGACCCCATTCGAACCGTTTGCCTGTCAGTTGAGTGAGGAGCAAGTGGGCCATCAGGCGAGCGTGGCGACCATTGCCGTTGGGGTAAACGTGGACTGCGACGAGGCGATGATGATAGCGGGCAGGATTTCGGCGGCGGGTAGGCCGAATGCTCAATCTGTGCTCGTGTGTCGCCTAGCCTCTGACGGAGGCGGGTATGGATTTCAGGCCATAGCACGCCGATATTCTTGTCTGAGCGACGGGGCGTTCCGGCCCACTTCCAGGTCTTGTCGAACCTGGGGCGGTGTATGGTGTGAACGAATCGGTCCTCGAGCGGATCGCCGCGTCGACGGCTGAATGCCCACTCGGTTGCCGCGAGAATATTGGCTTCCTCGTATTTCGTTGAGCTCGGCCTGCAACCGCATATGCGCGGGAATGAGCCCGGCGGCGCTCGTCCGGATCGATGGGCGTGGCGCCGGGCGGATACTCCAACTTCATTGCCAGAGCCGGGAGCGCTTGCCTTCGAGCAGTCGCGGCCGCATGTCAGCGACTTCGCGCTCCAAGTGCTTCTTGTTCGTGGACTGGTCTTCCAGCGCCATCGAGTGTCTGACGCGGCCGACCTGATCGCGTGCGATTCGGTCTGCGCGTTCCTCGATCATGTCCTCCAAGGGACGCTTCGGGACTAGCGCGTAAAGACTTTGCAATCAAGGGCGGCTGCGTAACGTTGCAGAGTGGCGAGCGTAATATCACCACGAGCCTCCGTCCGCTCGGTCTCGGAAACAGCAGGTTGTGTGACGCCGACCGCCTTGGCGAGCTGGCGCGTGGTCATGCCGAGGGCCTGGCGGATGGCGCGCGGACTGGCAACCTGGATCGCAGTTCGATGCCACCAGCACTCGGTTAACAGAGGCTCACAAAGCTAGACGGTCGGCGTTTGACGCACATCCAGCGCCACCGCGCCCCAAAATTCGGCCCGGCGTGCGCCAATTCACAGCGATCCCTCTGGGCCCGGTGGTATTGATTCGGCACCGGACGCGCTGTGACACGCATTTGCGATTCCGGAACGTTTGGGGTGAAGCGAAGGCAGAGCCGTAAGGCGAGGGAGAAGGCCGATGTCCGGGGTTGTCGCTTTGGTTGTTGTCCTTGCGATTGCAGGGGTTCTCATCGCAGGCTTGCAGGCCAAGACAGCAAGAGCTTCGGAAGAGGGCGCATGGCCCTATTATGCGAAGAAGCCGCTGAGCGTCCCCGAGCAGATTCTTTACTTCCGTCTCAGCCGCGCGCTTCCTCAACACATTGTCCTGGCGCAGGTCGGCTTGTCGCGCTTGCTTGGGGTCAAGAAGGGCAGCAGCTTTCACGCGTGGAACAACCGCATCAACCGGATGAGCGCGGACTTCGTCGTCTGCGGCAAAGACTCGAACATTGTCGCAGTGATTGAGCTGGACGACGCTTCGCATAACCGTGACGATCGAAGAGCCGCGGACGCGAAAAAGGATAGGGCGCTCGCGGCCGCCGGCATTCATATCATTCGCTGGCCAGCCAAAGCGATACCGGATGAGGCATCTATTAAGGCGCAACTCTTGACGCATTTCGCATCCCAGGTAAGCGGTGCAACGACAGAGCCGGCAGCAGCTGCCGAGCACTCGCGCGCCACTTCGCGGAGAGCGTCTTGACGACATTTGTGCTCGTGGATTTCGAGAACATTCAGCGCATCAGCATCGCCGTGCTGAACGGCGGCCCATTTAAGGTCAAAGTCTTTTTGGGCGAGCACCAAAGTAGTGTCCCGTTAGAGATGGCACGTGCCCTCCAGCGGTTCGGGTCGGATGTCGAATACATCCAGATTGATGGCAACGGAAAGAACGCTCTTGATTTCCACATTGCGTACTACATTGGCCGTCTCGCCTCGGAGAATCCCGGAGCCTCATTTCAGATCGTTTCAAAGGACACTGGGTTCGACCCGCTCGTCAGGCATCTGAAAACGCGAGGGATCCACTGCCGCAGGTCTGCCTCCGTCACCGACATTACGTCTGTGAAGCCGTCGAAACAGCTCTCGACAGAACAAATGATCGACGCCATCGTGGTCAATCTCGCAAAACGGAAAGCCGGCAAGCCCCGGACGCTCGAGACCCTGCGAAGCACCATTCACGCTCTTTTCGGGAAGGAGATGCTCGAACAGGAGCTTGATGTCCTCGTCAGCCAGCTCAAATCGCGCGGGGTGATAGCCGTTGTCGACGGGAAGGTAAGTTACAGCGGTCTGTCGTGATGGCGAATGGCAACAGAAGCTCCGGTCATTGTTCTACGCTCGGGCCCAACCGCTCTCCTATAAGTTCAGCGCTGGAATCTGCCAGACATCCCAAAGAGCGCCCCATTATGAAAACGACTCGTATGCGCGTGGCGACTGTGAGAGAGGGACGGCTCGGCGTACAACGTCCATTCGGTGAACATCCCACCGCCGACAGTGGTCGCTTATCGAGGCTTGGCGCGGATTGAACCGTATGTCGATCGGGTTCTCAATTCCCAGTCGACATTTTCCTCGGTGATCATCTCACGCCCGGATGGCAACGTTTCGATCAGCGTTTGGAAGCTCAAAGGTGCACCGTCGGTAGGGCGCCAAGATCACCGTTGAACGACCGACATTTAGCGGTTTTTCCACGCTATCCTCACGAGCCTGACGTCGGCGACTGCGATCGGAAAGGTCCTTATCAGCGCAGGTAAGGCGTTCGATGAAGTAGAACGTGGCGAGCACTGGGAAGCCACGGTTTCAGGGAATCCCTCGAACAACATGCAAAGCGCGAGAGTTCCAGCCGGAATTCTCGACAGGAGTGCGGCGGTGACGCGTGTCGCTACTTGGTTTATAGGCCCGGACACGATCGAGCGAATGGACGGGCGCGCTCGGAACGACTCTGATAATACGCCTGTATACGCGGACTATGAAATCAAAGGCAAGGGGCACTCGATTTATGGCGATTCCTGATTTTCAATCTCTAACGTTGCCAGCGCTTCGAGAGTTTGGCGACGGGCTCGAACACTCGAGCAGGTCTTTTATGATCATGTACGCCACCTGCTTGTTGGCGTTGAGCTTCGGATCCGCACTATGGAACAGGGCGTCGGCATCCGCAGCAGGCGTTACGGCCTCCTGGGCGTGTCCGTGGGAAGTCAGCAGCAGCAGCCCGAAAGCGATCGAGATTGGTCGTTTCACAGCAGAATTCCCCCTGGTTGAGCCTTGAGCTGGTCGGAACGCGTCAGCTTGATTTCCACGAGCGCGATCGTACAAAACCCTGCGGCAGGGTCGGACGATCTCGGGTTCCCCCACCCTGTGGATGCGGTTGGCCACCAACAGCCCGGCGCCTGTCCCGAGTTGTTTAGACGCGGAGGAAGAGCGATGATGCTGGGGCAATCAAGCAGTGAGGTCATTTATGAAAAAGATCCTCTTAGCGCTCGCGACAGCAGCGATTTGTAGCGTATCCATGGCGCAAGTGGGCACCACGGTGAAGGAAGGGGCCAAGGCGACGGCCGAAAAGGCGAAGCAGGCTGGCGACGAAACGAAGGCGGCGGTGTCCTCCGAGCCTAATAAGTCTGTCGACAAGGCGAAAGCCCAGGTGCACAAGGCCAAGGCGCATCATCATGCCAAGGCGGCCAAGGACGCTGCGAAGGAGATTCCGAAGTAGCCCAGCCCGGCACGGTCGAGCCGCGTCCACCTAACGGGTAGCTGGGTAGCCCGGGTAAAGACGACTGCGCGAACGGTGTAGTCTCCGTTGGAAGGCGGGCACCATGCGACACCGTCGGAGTTTTCACCGTAGCGGCCCGCCGTTGGCACTTTCAGCGGTGTTGGCGGCCGTTTTGTCATCGATCCCGGGGGCCGCCCCGGCGCAAGTCTTCAGCGATGCTAAAAGCGCATCGGTGGACTATTCGAAGGCGGATCTCGCGCCGCGCCGCAGTTGCGAGTCCATCGCCGGTACAAGAGCAGGGACTTGCTCGAAGTCCACGCCGAGCGGATTGCCGCCGCCGCAACCGCGCCGGCGTTCTGCCGCGTCACCGGCGTGCTCGCGCCCGAGATCGCATTCGAAATAGCGCTTCCCGAGCGCTGGAACGGCCGCTTCTACATGATCGGCAACGGGGGGCCCGCCGCCGAGTCGTTGGAAGACCCGGGTAGGGTCGCGCAGCGCGACAGCGCACTGCAGGTCGGCTTCGCTTTTGCGCAGACCAACACCGGCCACGATGGGCGTAAGGAGCCGGGATACTCCTTCGTCATGAGCAATCCGCAGAAGGCGCTCGACTACGCCTATCGGGCAGTGAACCTGACTGCCGTGACTGCAAAGGCGCTTACCCGGAGCTACTACGGCAAGGCAGTCGCGCGCTCCTACTGGAACTCATGCTCGAACGGGGGACGCCAGGGCCTGATCGAGGCGCAGCGCTATCCGCAGGACTTCGACGGTGCCCTCGTAAACTCGCCCTGGGTGGACCAAACGGGATTCACGATCGGCGCGCTGTGGAACCAGCGGGCTGTCGGCACGGCCGGCCTGACGGCAGCGAAAATGGTGCTGATCGGCAAGGCGGTCATGGAGAAGTGCGATGCCGCCGACGGCCTGAAGGACGGACTGATCGACGACCCGCGCCAGTGCAAGTTCGATGCAAAGGTGGATGTGCCGGCTTGCGCAGCCGGGGCGGACGGCGATGCCTGCCTGACAGCCTCCCAGGCCGAAGCGGTCATGAAGGTCTACAACGGCCCCGTCAGCAACGGCAAACCCTTCTTTCCGGGATTCATGTTCGGCAGCGAGGCCGTCGTCGCGTCGGTGGTCGGGGGCGCCACGAACGTGAGCGGCTGGATGGGTATCATCGTGCCGGCGCAACCCGACCGTAAGCCCGCCGACTTCAACCTGGCGGAAGGCATCATGCAGTACATGGGGCACACGCCGCCCCAGCCGCAGTACGACTACCGCACCTTCGATTTCGACCACGACATCGGCATGTTGGCGCAGTGGGGCCGGAAGGCCGACGCCACCGCCACCGATCTGTCCCGGTTCAGGCACAAGGGCGGTAAGTTGTTGATGACCTATGGCTGGGCCGACACGATCCTGCAACCGCTGATGGCGTTAACTACTATGAGCAGCAGGTCGCCCGCAATGGCCCCAATACCGCGGATTTTTTCCGGCTTTTCATGGTGCCCGGCATGGGCCATTGTGGCGGCGGCATCGGCACCGACCGCTTCGATGCCATGACCCCACTGATCGACTGGGTCGAGAAGGGCAAGGCGCCAGGTACCATTCGTG